>JBFWYC010000003.1:0-183766 GCA_050186805.1 Hyphomonadaceae bacterium | reverse complement strand
AATCTACGTCGTCGTGCTCAGCGGAAAACTGGCCCGCGACAGCCCTAAGAACAGCCTTCGAATACGTGCTGGCTTGCAACACGTGCCTGCCCGAGGCTGTCGCCGTCAGCGGCACCGGCGAAACAGTCAGGAGAATGCGCAACTGAGGCCTATAGCGCCGCAATGCGCGGCGTACCGCCACAAGATCGGCGTAGATTTCATTGAAGCCGAAGTTCTTGAACTGATGTCTCGTCGGGTCGAAACTTCCCGCGATGACGCCAGGCGCCGTAGGATAGACGGTGCCGGTAGGCGCATCGATCCAGGCTTCCGTCAATCCCAACGTGAACACGAAGATATCTTGACGCCGCAGCAATGCCCTAAGTGCTTCAAGGTGCACACGACGATGGGCCAGCACCTCGTCGGGACTATCCAGTCCTTGTGGTTCGACGTTCGGTCGCTGCGAATCGAAATAGCGCCCACCTCTCTCCCAAACCGGATCGACTGGTACAAATCTACCCTCTGCTTCGTGGATCAACTGGAGCAGTTGACGCACGGTGTAGATGTTTCCGTAACGGGCTGAATAAAGGCAATATCCGTAGTTCTTGGCGAACTTTTCGGGCAGGCCGCGCGGCGGCGGCTCCATGTCGAGCACCGAAAAGCCGTTCTTCTTCATGAAGCGGGCGATGTGCTGCGCAAAACAACTGCCTGCAGTCGCAACATTTTCGTTGGCCCGAATTGGCCATTTGCGTTGGTATAATCCCGCCATATTGGTCGGAGCAGAGTCTTGTACGCCAGATCTCCAAAACGCTGCTTTCGGTAAATCGGAATAGGGATTCATGCTAGCGGGGCCCTTGGTTCGGTCAGATGGAGTCGATAAAACTGATCAGAATCTTCCTTGTGCGCTCCCTTGAAAGTCGCTGCAGCGATCGCTGGCACGCCGTTCGATATACCGCGATGCAGCGGTTCATACGCTCAATCCATTCGTCCTCGCTCATGGTTTTCATGAGCTCAACGAGACGCTCGGGTTCGGCATACTCTCGAGAACTCAAATCGATAAACGAGTCCTCGGGGAATAGTCCCGCCAATGAAGGCTGCGAATAGTAGAGCGGGAGACTTCCGCCCTCGATCGCCTCCCAGATTTTTTCAGTCACATAAAAATCGCCAATGCAATTCTCACTGCAGAGCGCGAACGGAAAGCGCGACAGTTCCGCTAGTTTAGTTGTTGTTCGCCCTCCATCACGACTGTCCGAAACAGAGACATTTCCCGGCCAGTCGCGTCCATGGATTTCGCACGCATCTGCAGCGTTCAGCGCAAGCGCCAAGCGAGATCGTTTGCTGTAAAGCGAAACGTCTCTGCCGCCAATCATCAGCGACCTTTCGGAGTAGCGGGCCAGTACTATGGCGCGCCTGTTGCTCAACTTGGTGAGCGTGGCGTCGCCGGGTCGAACGAAATCGAGATTTTGCCGCCGCCGTGGCGCATAGTAGTAATTGTCGGTGTAGACATTCCTGTTCCACACTGAAAAAACAAACGCTTCGCGACCCCCATGGTGCGAACGTACGTAAGGTGGCACGTCAGGCGCAAAAAAGGGCTCGTGACTCCACGCGATGGCTGGCCTTCCGTGGTCCATTATTTCGGGCGTGATCCAGGCAAGGCGACGCGACACAACAAAATCGGCCAGGCGCGGCGCAGCGACAACTTCCAGCTTAGCCAGCTCTAGGAAGGCCTCATCCACAAAAGGCGTGTGCTGCATGTCGTCGACGAGAAAAATTCGGCGCATTCTTTGACGAGATCCCTCTCTCATCTGCTAGCACTTTCGGCAGAGATAAGGCCACCCGCCCGACGCGTCCATCTCCCGAAATGGCCAAATTTGGGTCGCGATCCGAGCTCGCGGAGCCTCTCCTCGCCATCCTGACTTGTGTCAAATACGACGCTAAGGAGAGGGTGCGGTGCTGGTCAGCGGCAGGGGAGCGCAGGTTGCGGTCTCGCAGTCCGTCACACTTAAGACGCGCACATCGATGCGTTGCCCGCTGCTCGATGTTACTTGGATAACGCTGGCTCCGCCACGACCGAGCATAACCGAGTTAGACTCCCCAGCTGGCCGTTCAATCCAATCGCGACCCTGCCGCACACGAACACGAGCCCCCTCGCCCTCGACGGCGAAGGTAACCAGTACCGGCCCCTGAAAGATATTGACGCCCTGGTTGCGCGACGTGGCTTCCACGCTGATAAGCCCTGGGCTCTTCGCGACGGTCGCGCCGCGGACGGCTTCGGCGGTAAGCCCAGTTACTGGCGCGCCTGAAGTCGGAGCGGCCTTGTCCTGGCTCGGCTGGGAACAAGCGGCTGCGCTCAATGTGAGCAGCGCGATGGCGGCAGTGGCGTAACGTACGTTCAGCATAACGTCCCCATCAGGGCATCAACAACGCGCGGAAATTGCGGCGCATACACGGCTCCATTGAGCGCGTGCGCGCGCGACACGCAAGTACGTCCGCCAACAAGGCGTCGCACGTCACTCATTTACGCCAGTTTATGAGCGATGGTTAATCCGCGCGCTGTTGCGACAGAAATGCGGCGCCGAAACCGAGTGCAGCAATGATGCTTGTCGCGGCGCCCGTTATCGCAAGCCCGTAGCGAATCGCGCCGCCACCGCCGAGCGAATCGCTGATCATGGTTACAAGCGTCGGCGCGATGCCCAAGCCAACAATTGCGCCCAGCACGATGAACGCGCCCAGACACACGCCGCGAATTTCGTTGGGAACCAACACCGCAATCGCCGTCGATGTGACGAGGCCCGTGATGGCGCCGCAGGTCAGGAACAAGGTCAGCGAGAGAGCGAAAGTGGTGGTGCTCGGCATGACCGGGAACAATGCGCCGGGAATGGACAGCGCCGCGGCGACGACAGCGCCCAATAAGATGCCGCCTTTGATCTTGGACTTGTGGCCGGCGTCGGCGGCGAGACCGCCAATGACGGAGCCGATGATCGCCGAAGCGAGGATGACCAGCCCCATCCAGCCGGCGAAGTCTTCCGGCGCCAGACCATAGCTGCGCGACAGGACCGGCGCTGCCCAGATGCCGGCGGCGGTATCGGCCATGACAACGGTGACCTGACCAAGAAACAGCGGCGCCAACAGCGCCCGCCGCTTCCAAATGGCTGCCAGCGCGGGCTTGAGCGCGGTGTGAACCGCCTCGCCCATTTCCCGTCGCCCCGGTTCGCGCATGGCCAAGAGCGGCAGCAACAGCGCCAGGCTCGCCAGGCCGAAGCCGATGTGAACGACGCGCCACGGCGCTAGTCCGAGGGCGAGATCAGGCATCGCGCGCGCCGCGGTCAACACCACGCCGGTCAGCGCAAACGCGGCGGCCGCGCCAGCCGTGTTGCCGATCGACAAAATCAGCAGCGATCGGCCGCGCTGCTCGGGCGCGCTCAAATCCGCCGCCAGCGAAATGGCGACCGGAATGGCGCACATGGCGCCGAGCCCTGCGAACATGCGCGCGACGAAAAGGCTATAGAATTCCGTTGCGAACGCGGTGCCGATCGTTCCCAGCGTCCACAGCGCGGCGAGCGCGGTCAGCAGCCGCATGCGGTTGCCGCGATCGGTCATGCGCCCGATCGGAATCGACAGAAGCGCGACCGGAAGAGCCGCGGCGAGCCCCTGCACCAAGCTGAGTTGGAAGTCGCTGAGCTGCAGCTCCGCCTTCGCCAAATCCTGAACCGGGCTGAACACAGTGCGCATCGCAGCCGCACTCAGAATGGTGACGCCGAGGAGCATCAGCGCCGGCAGCGCCGAACTGCGCGGAGCGGCGGGCGCGAACCCTGCGTCGAGGCGTGCGCTCATGGCGCGGCCTGCCCTTTCAGCAAGTCGCCGATGGCGGTGTCGAAATGGGCGGCCATGGCCGCGGCCGCCGCCTCGGCGTCGCCCTCGGCGATAGCGCGCGCAACGGCGCGGTGGCGGGCGATCATCAGGTCCTTTTGTTCCTTGGCGACACGCGTGCGCCACGCCGTCGGCACTGCCACCTCCATCAGCGGCTCGAAGGAAAAAACGATCTGCGCAAACAGCACATTATGGCTGGCGCGCGCGATGGCGTGATGAAACGCCACATCGTGGCGCGTCATGCTGGCGAGATCATCGCCATCGCGCGCCATCGCCTCGGCAAGCTGGCCGATCTCGCGCGCCTCGTCCTCGGTTCGGGCCGTGGCGGCAAGCGCGGCGGTGCGCTGCTCGATCGTGCGCCGAACGTCCCAGACATCGGCCACGCTGATTTGGGCGGTGGACACCGCATGATCGAGCGAAGCGGCGATCACCGAACCATCCAACGCGCCGACACGCGGCTTGCGGCCATTGCCGACATCGATCAGCTTCAGCGCCGCCAAGGCCCCGAACGCTTCGCGCATCACCGCGCGGCTGACGCCCAGCGCCTCGGCGAAATGCGCTTCGCCGGGAAGCGTATCGCCCACGCGCAGGCGCTGATCGCGAATGTGAGTGGTGACCGCCTGCATGGCCGTATTCACCAGCGAGCCGCCTCGCGGCGCTGTCGTCGAGACACTCATCAGGCGGCAGCCTGGCAGGCGCGGAAATCGGACGGTGAGCGGCCGAAGCGGCGGCTGAACGCGCGCGCGAAGCTGGCATTGTTGAGATAGCCGTTCTCGTAGCCGATTGAGGACACCGGCAAGTCGGTGGTCAACAGCATGCGGCTCGCCTGGCTCAAGCGACGCTCGGCGATCGCTTCGGCGATGGTGCAGTTGAACACGTCGCGGAAGCCGCGCGTGAGCTTGGCGCGGTTGAGGCCGCAGGCGCGCGCGATCTTGTCGAGCGTCAGTTTTTCGCCCCAGCGCTCATCGATCAGGCGGCGCGCGGCGAAGACACGGCGCGTATCTTCCAGAGACAACTCGCCCTCGGGCGAAAGCGGCACCAACTCGCCATTGCCCTGCAGGCGGATGGTCTCGCACACAAGTTCGATGCTCTTGCCCAGCCGGTAGACTTTGCGCGCCTCCCCTTCGAGCACGCAGTCTCGAATAGCGATGACGATGGCGCGCAGTTCGCTGGGCAGATGAAAGGCGGTTTCCTCATCCGGGCGGGCGCCGCCGATGCGCGCGAAGGCGGCGGCGTCGATCACCAGCGTCAGTTCGTCCGCGCCGCCGCGCTGCGGCGCATCGATGGAGAGGGACGGGGTGGCGGCCTCGCCACCCACCGTGAACACCAGCACCAGGGGGTTTGGCGGCAGCGGCGCGCCGTCCGGGCAAGCGCCAAGCAGCAGCGTCATTTCAGGAGACACTTCGACGACATCGAAGACCGCTTCGGCGGCCAAGACCGGTTCGCGCATATTTTCCTCCCCCGGCGGTTTTTTCTGTCCGGAGAAGTCCACCCTGGCGCCTATCTGATAGGTTTGCAACACCTGTCTGATAGGTCTTGCAGTCTAGGCCCCGTGTAAGGCGCGCCGCAGGGCGGCGACGCTATCCCTCTGGGCGCGGAGGCTGAGCGGGGCGGCGCCGCCGAAGATATCGAAGCCATGAAAGCCACCGGAATAGACGTGCAGCTCCACTGGCACGCCGGCCCGATTGAGCCGCGCCGCGTAATCGATGTCCTCGTCGATAAAGAGATCGAGCGTTGGGCAGGCGATAAAGGCCGGCGGCAGATCCGCCAGATCAGTCGCGCGCGCGGCGGCGGCATACGGCGAGACGTCGCCGGCGCCTGGCGGCTTACCCAACAGCGCGCGCCAGCCGTAGGCGTTGTTGTGCCGGGTCCAGATGAACTCGCCCGCGACTGGATTCGGCTTCGCCATCACGCAGGTGCGATCGTCGAGCATCGGGTAAATCAAATGCTGGAAAGCGAGCCGATACTGGCCACGATCGCGCGCGAGCAGCGCGAGCGCCGCCGCCAAGCCGCCGCCAGCGCTCTCGCCCATGACGCCGATGCGCGTCGCATCGACGCCGAGTGCGACTGCATTGGCGAACGTCCATGCCAAGCCCGCATAGCAATCCTCGATCGCGGCCGGAAAGCGATGCTCTGGCGCCAGCCGATAATCGACCGAGACGATGATGCAGTTGAGCTGGTGCGCCAAAGGCCGATGCAAAGGCTCAAGCTGCGCCGCCGCACCGCCGACGTAACCCCCGCCGTGGATGTGATAGATGCACGGCAGCGCGGCCTGCCCCCCGCGCGGCTTGTAGATTGTCAAAGCGATGTCAGGCGCGCCGACCGGACCTGGCGCCGAGCGCACGCTTTGCTCGATCGCCTCTGTCACCGCAGCATCGACCTGTACTGGCAGCTGCGCGAAGCGCTCAGCCTCGCGCATCGGTCCAAGCAATTCATCCGATAGTGCTACGGTTGGGAAAGCATCCAGCACCGGCAACAGATCCGGATCAACGAGATGGCGGGTATCCATGCGCTCGCTCCGCTCTCGGCAGCGTTCAATTGGCGAAGATTTTGCCTGGATTGAACAAATTCTTGGGATCGAGCGCGCGTTTGATCGTGCGCATCATATCGACGCCGTCTTCGCCAAGTTCGCGCACCAGCCAAGCCTGCTTGCCAAGACCAATGCCATGCTCGCCGGTGCAGGTGCCGTCCAAGGCGAGCGCACGCGCCACGAGGCGTTCATTCAGCGCTTCCGCCTCGGCCTGCTCGGCGGGGTTGTTCGGATCGATGACAAAGATAACGTGGAAATTGCCGTCGCCGACGTGCCCGAGTATCGGCGCGGGAAACGACGCCTGTTCGAGGTCGCGCTTGGTTTCGTTGATGCATTCGGCCAACCGGCCGATCGGCACGCACACGTCCGTCGGCCAACCAATCGCGCCCTTGCGCATCGCCGTCGCCGCGTAGAAGGCCTGATGACGCGCCTTCCAGAGCTTGGCCCGCTCCTCTGCGAGGTTCGACCAATGAAATTCGCCCCCGCCATTCGCGCGCGCGAGGTCGCCCACGGTCGCGATCTGCTCCTTCACGGCATGCTCGCTGCCGTGAAACTCGAAGAACAGCGTCGTCAGCTCGGGATAATCGAGCTTTGAATGCTGATTGACCGCGCGCATCTGCACGTCGTCGAGAATTTCCACGCGCGCCAGCGGAATGCCGAGCTGGATCGCCTGCACCACCGTATCAACCGCACCCGCCATCGTCGCGAAACTACACACCGCCGACGAGATTTGTTCGGGAATGCCGTGCAGGCGCAACGTCACTTCGGTGATGATGCCCAACGTGCCTTCCGAGCCGATCATCAGGCGGGTGAGATCGTAGCCTGCCGCAGATTTGCGCGCCCGCCGCGCGGTGCGGATGTCGCGCCCGTCCGGAGTGACCACGCGCAGCGACAGGATCGCTTCCCGCATGGTGCCGTAGCGCACCGCGTTGGTGCCGGAGGCGCGCGTGGACGCCATGCCGCCGATCGTGGCATTGGCGCCCGGATCGATCGGAAAGAACAGACCCTTGTCGCGCAGGAAGGCGTTGAGCTCCTCGCGCCGCACGCCGGCTTGCACCGTACAATCGAAATCGTCGGGATTGACCGCAACGATCTGGTTCATCTCCGAGAGATCGACGCAGACGCCACCCCGCACCGGCGTCGTATTGCCTTCCACCGAAGTGCCGGCGCCGTATGGCACGATCGGCACGTCGTTGGCCGCGCACAGTTTCACCAGCGCGACGACCTCTTCGGTGGAGTGCGCGAAGACGACGGCGTCCGGCAGCATGATCTCGAAGTGCGACTCGCTCGCGCCGTGCTGCCGGCGCATGGCTTCGCCGAGGTGAAGCCGGTCGCCGAAGACGCCGCGCAGCGCATCGGTGAAGGCCGGCGCCAACGGCTGGCGCTGCTCGGCGCGAGCGGGCGCGCCCATCGTCAGAACCGCGCGCTGACGCGAACGCCGACCCGGCGTCCGTCGCCGGTGATGCCAAGATTATGCACCAGCGGGTTCGCCGGCCCAGGCGGCCCGAAGAAAGCCGCGAGCAGCGACTGGTCGAGGTATGAATCGTAATACTGCTCGTCGGTCAAATTTGTGCCCCAGAGCGCAATGGTCCAGTTGTTCAGTTCATAAGCCAGGTTGGCGTTGACCAGATAATATCCTTCAAGCTGCGGCTGGAAGGTCGGATCGAGACTCGATCCTGCGCGTTCGCCCTTATAGCTCACCGTCGTGTTGAAGACGACATTGCCCTGGCCCACCGGGATGGTGACCGTCGGCGTCACGAAGAAATTCCAGTCGGGCTGAAACAGGATCAAATCCGACGCAAGTCCACCCGGAAAGACTGCTTCGAACTGCGAGTCGTCGGTGATGCGGGCGTGATTGTAGGTAAGCCCGCCTTGCAGCTGGAACATGTCGTTGGGACGCCAGGCGCCCTCGACCTCAACGCCGTAGGATTGGACATCGCCCGTGTTCAAGTTCACGGCGATAAGCGCCGGCGTCAGCGAGTTCTGTCCGATATAGTTTTGATAGTCGTTGTAGTAGATTGCCGTGTTGAGACGGAAGACGCCGTCGCTGGAGGTGAACTTGTCGCCGAGTTCATAGGTCCAAACCGAGTCGCCCTCATAGATCGGCAGCGGCGAACCGGCGACATTGGCGCCACCGCCGCGAAAGCCGCGCGCGATCGATGCATAGACGATGTGATCGTCGCTCAAGTGCTGGGTCAGCGTGAAACGCGGCTGCCACTCACTCGCCTCGTACGTGCCTGTGCCGGAGGTCCAGACCTCCTGGTGATCGAAGCGAATGCCGGCCGTGAATTCAAGTGTCGGCGTGATGTTGTAGAATGCGTTGAGGTAGATAGCCTCTTGCGTTGTCTCGGATGAGGTGAGCGTCGGCGGCGGGACCACCTCAATCGTCGGCGGCGCCGGCGCGGGCAGACCCGTCGGAACAGTAACGCCTCGCAATATCGAGGTATCCGTCTGGGACGAACTCGCGAAGACACCCACTAGGGTGCTGAAGCGATCGCTCCATTGCGTATCGAAGCGAAGTTCGCCTGTGTAAGTGTTGAGCTGGTTGTTGCCGTCGATTACGCGGAGAAACGGAACCGGGCCGAAGTCGCCGTCACCGGTCGCTTCGCCCAGTCGGTAGTCATAGGCGACAATCGCCGTCATCTCGGTGTTTTGAGTGAACTCGAAAACGCCGCGCAAATTGGCGCCGTAGTAGGTATAGGCCGCGATGCTGTTCACGTTCAGCGCGACGTCATCGACGTAGTCCGTCGGGCCGGACGGGGAGGAATAAGCGGTCTGCGAGCCTTCGACCCGATCCCAGTAGGCGTTCAGCGTGATCTCGGCGTTCTGCGGTGCGTCCCAGATTAGCGTCCCGTTGATGGATTGGTTCTCGATCGGGCGCGCGTTTCCACCGGCGAGCACATTGGCCGAAAAGCCGTCATGCGAGTGATAGGCGCCGGCGATGCGGCCTCGAAGCACGCCTTCGATCAGCGGGCCGCTCACGCTGCCAGCGACCGTTTGATAATTGTCTGCGTCAGCGTAGGAGGCCGAGAAGCGGCCGGAGAATTCGTCGGTTGGCGCGCGCGTAATGACATTGATCGCGCCGCCCAACGTGTTGTTGCCGAACAGCGTGCCCTGCGGACCGCGCAGGACTTCGACACGCGCGACGTCGACCACGGGGTTGTTCAGATAGGACGTGTTGGCTTGATAGATACCGTCAACAAAGATGCCGACGCCGGGCTGCACAGAGTCGATCAAAGTGGTGCCGACGCCGCGGATTGAAAGGAACGCCCGGCCGACGGCGTCTGTCGTGATGTTGAGACCTGGAGTGATGGTCGCCACTTCGCGCACGGTGTTGATCTGCTCGCGCTCGAGCGCTGCGGCATCGATCGCGGTCACCGCGACCGGCACGTCCTGCAGGCGCTCCTCACGCTGGCGAGCGGTGACGACGATCTCCTCGCTGTCGTCGGCCGAAGCGATGTCCGTGTCTTGCGCCAGCGCCACACCAGGGGCCGCTACGATAGCGAGGGCCGCGCCGGCCAAAAGCGTTTGAATGCGCCGCATGTTCTCATCTCCCCATCGGCCCGTCCTGGCCCTGTTCGTTGGGGAGGAGCCTAGTCGCTTGTCGGACCTATCTGAAAGGTGCCGAAGGGGCGAAGTGCTGTGCTCATCGGCTCGCAGGCGCTGCAGCGCGGACTCTTCGAGCGCCTTAGTCCGTCAGCAGCGCCGCCAGCTGTTCAGCAATGACCGCCGTGCCGCGGGCGTTGGGATGCCAAGGCGCGAGCGAGCCTTCATAGTCGCGCGGAAGGCCGGTGCTCCAAGGGTCGGTATCGCAGGGCGTGTGACCACGAGAGATTTCATTCATGTCCAGCACGTCGGCGCCGCTCGCTCGCGCCGCTCGCGTCGTGATCTCAGCCAACCTCTCCGCCGCTACGCGAAGCGCCGCAGCTTCGTCATCCGAAAATCGCGATTGCGCGCACTGGGTTTCCGGCACAAGCGTCACATACTGGATGAAAATAATGCGCGCCCGCGGCGCGCGCTGGACGATCTGTCGACCCGCCTCGCGAAGATTGTGCTCAAGCGTAACATAAGCGGCCTCCGGCACTGCAAAGGACGACGGACATGGAAGCGCCATGCCCGCCACGCGAATCGTCTCGCCCTGTTCGCAGCTCGCAGCAGTTAGATTGCCTGCGTATGCGATATCGTTTCCGCCGACTGTTATGGTCACCAACCGCGTGTCGGCTGTGACCGCGTCGATCTGAGCTGGAAGTTCATTCCATGGCGATAGAAGGTGGGCCGAGACGGCGCCCGCACAGCTGACGTCGTCGAGCGAAAGTTGCAGGCGCGCGGCCAGCAAGCGCGCGTATCCGGCCATGCTTTGATGGCACCGCAGCGTGCTTCCGGCCGGCGCCGGACCGGTCCCGGCGCCCGCCGCAAACGAGCTTCCCATGTTCACATAGTGGGACCCCGGCGCAAATGCATCTGTTTGAGAATGCGCACACGCCGACAAAAGCAGGGCCGCCGCGAACGTCAGGCTGACATAGCGCATCAAGTCACTCCTACCAGCAAGAATAGCCGCCATCGACCAGGACGACCGAGCCCGTCATCAGGCTCGCCGCGTCGGACGCGAGGAATAGAATGGCGGAGGCGACCTCCTCCGGCTCCCCGAGCCGGCCCATCGGCGTGCCGTCGATCCAGCGGCGGTACATCTCGCTCGATTTGTCGGCGAAGGCGTTCAGGGGCGTGGCTATATAGGTCGGCGCCACCGCGTTCACGCGCACCCCGCGCGCGCCCCACTCGGCGGCGAGCGACTTGGTCAAATGGTGCACCGCCGCCTTGGAGGCGTTGTAATAGCTCTGCGGCTGCGGCCGGTTGACGATAAAGCCTGACATCGAGCCGACATTGACGATCGCGCCCTTGCCGCGCGCCAGCATGTGGCGGCCGGCGGCGCGCGCGCACCAGAACGTGCCGTTGAGGTTCACATCGAGCACGTTGAGCCAATGCTCGTCGGCGACATCCTCCGCCGCTGTCTCGCTACGGGCGATGCCCGCATTGTTGATGAGAATATCGATCCGCGCCTCGCGCGCGACGATGGCGTCCAGCACGTCCGTGACTTGCGCCGAGCTGGTGACGTCCATCACGGCGCCATCGACATTGTAGTTCTTTTTGGCCAATGCCGCGCGTGCGGCGTCGATCGCGGGCCCATCGCGATCGGCGATGATGACGCGCGCGCCCGCCTCCGCGAGCGCCTCCGCCGTGCAGAAGCCGATGCCGCTTGCCCCGCCCGTCACCACGGCGACGCGGTCGGTCAGCTTAAATCTGTCGAGGTACATTTTTCTCTCTGTCAGGGGACGATGGCTTCCGCCGGCATCGCCGCTTCGCGCGCAATCGCGCCAGTATCGACCGTACAAACAAGCCGCGTTGCATCGTCATAGGCCGGCCATGGCAAATGGCCGGTCTTGGCGAAATCGACCCAGAGCTTGTTCATGCGCAGCGCCAGCTCTTGCGGTGGATTTTCGCCGGCCAGCCCCTTCGGTCCACTCACCGTCGAGAGTGTATCGAACACGAACGGCAGCTCGATGGCGTGGCACGCGCCAAGTTCGCCATTGTAGGCGCGCGAGCGCCAGGCAAACTCATACATATGCGTGCGGCCGCGATGGGCGCGGGCAAAGCGGCGCGCCTGCAGGCGGAACACCAAATCGGTCAGTGCCTCGGTGAACGCGTCGCCAGGGCGCTTGCCGCGCTGATTGACGCCATAGGCCTTCAGCACATCACCGCCACGCGGCTCGGCGGCGCGCACGACGAAATGAGCGAGAAATTTGCCGATCTTCCGGCGTACGCCACTCGGCACGAAATAGAGATTCATCTCCTCGGTGTTCGTACCGATCAGCACATCCACCTCAGCGCCAACGCCGCTTTGCAGCGCCACGATCGGATGCTGTGGCAGAACGTCGTCGCCGTACACCGGCAGGAAGCGGCTCAAGCCGAAGGCCGGCTCGCGACCATCGGCGTTGCGGAGATTGATACGCGCCGTCGGCTGCGAAATCTTCGCTTGCGCTTTCAGGCAGTCGGCCACGGCGCGGCTGCGGAAGCCGGCGACATCCGGCGTGATGCGCAACATGGCCGCCAGCTTTTTGACCAGGCGCTGGGCCACATCGATCGGCCGCACCATGTGGCCGTGGCCGCTTTGTATGATCGCGCGCTTGAACAGACCCCGCGCCAGCGGCGAGGCCACAAGGTTCGCGACCGACATGGCGCCCGCGGATTCGCCGAACACAGTGACGTTGGCCGGGTCGCCGCCAAACGCGGCGATATTGTCCCTAACCCACGCCAGCGCGAAAATCTGATCGCGCAGCCCGAGATTAGTGGGAGCGCCCGGGATCGGCAGGAAACCCTCAATGCCCAGGCGATAGTTGATGGTCACGCAGATGACGCCCGCACGCGCAAATGCCGAGCCGTCATAGACATCGGCGCTGCCGCAGCCCCCGGTGAACGCGCCGCCGTGAATGAACACCATGACTGGCGCGGCGACGGCGGCGGATGGCGCCCAGATGTTGGCCAGCAGATATTCGTCGCCCTCGACCCAGCCGTCGCCGATTAACGGCGTGATATCGAGGCCAGGCAGAGCGCGCTCCATTTCCTCTGGAGAAGGCGTGGGCTGAGGCGCGACCGGGCCTTTGGCCATCGCGTCGCGAACACCGTTCCATCCCGCGTGCGGCGCGGGCGACGCAAACCGCAATGTCCCAACCGGCGCCGCCGCAAAGGGCACGCCCAAAAATCTGACCACGCCGCCCTCTTCGGCGCCGCGCAGAGCGCCAGAGGCGATGGTGACAACAGGCGCTCCCACCGTAGAGGCGGTTTGGGCGGACGTAGGCATGGGATCAGATAGTACAGCCCGCCCCGCCGCGCGCGAGCGTAACCGGCTTTGCCCATCGGCAGTCGCAGCGTGCCGAGGCTAAAGCTGCTGCTTGCCGGCGACCGCTCGGGCCGCGCCATAGAGCAAGGTGTGGAGCGCCCCGGCTATGGTCGTGGGCGAACACTTGTCGCGCCCACTCAACCACTCCTCTACCAGGCCCAGCGCCGCGGTTGCGAGCGCCGTCGCCAACAGCCGCTCGGGGATGGGCCCCGGCGGATGCGTTCCGCGCTGCTGTTGAATGAGGCGAGCGAGCATCCTGCGCTGGGCCGTCAGCGCCGGCGCCGTAAAGAAGCTGCGCGCCGTCGTTCGCTTCAGCCACAATTGCTCCATGCCAGCGGCCAGTCCTGGCGGCGTGTCGCGGCTCGCCACGCAAGCGGCCACGTCAAGCAGGATCGGCTCAAGCATCGCACAGAGCACATCCTCTTTATTGCTGTAGTAGCGATAGAAGGTTGAGCGCGCGATGTCGGCGCGATCGACGATGTCGCCGATGCCGAACCCGTCGAGCCCGCGCTCGTCGAGCAGGGTCTCGAACGCACGCGTGATCGCGGCCACGCTTTTGCGCCGTCTCCGATCGCTCATGCCGGAACTCATGCAGCGTCTAAGCTGCGGCCTGCCGGGTCTATGGATTTGGCCGATTTCCGCACTGAACTCATGACGGCGCCTGCTCTCACTGGGCGGCCATGATCGGCGCCCATACAAAGATACGCGTCGCCGCAGCGACGAAGATGCAGTCACACCCCTCCCGTCTCGGCCAAGACGAAGGGCGGGCGCGCGAAGCTCGCGCGCGTCGACATGATTGACCGGGAGCCTAAGGCGATCCGGCGGCGGCCGTCTTGAGCATTATCGCCTTCCCTGGCGCCGATTTCGGCACAATCGACAAGACAATGGCGGCCAAGCTTGCGCCTGGCCGCCACCGGTTTGTCTCAAGTGCTAGAACCGGTACCGGCCGGAGATCGACAAGCTCCGCCCAAGCGGGCGATAGACTTGCAGGTCGGTGTTGGCCTGCGAGGTATAGCCGTCGGCGGTCTGCGGCGGATAATCGTCGAGCACGTTGTCGACATTGGCCGTCAGCGTGAAGGTGTCGGTGACCGCCCAGCGCGCCGCCAGATCGATATAGCTCGCTTCCGGCGACACGGTAGGATTGGCGTCGAAGGCATCGCCAGCCACGCCGAATCCGTTGGTCGCGCTACTGATCACCTCTGGCGTGTAGCTCCAGCGACCCATCAGCGTCCAATCGCCGACATTGTACGTCACCGAGAACACCGACTTGTACTCCGGCAACGTCGCGCCGATGCCGGCCGAGGTGGTGCCGGCGAACTCCGCGCCGTTGAACTGGTAGGAGTCGAGGATCGAGTAGAGCTCGTTGATGGTAAGCTGCCCCGGCCCGATCGGAACCGACCACTCCACTTGCATGTCGTAGCCCTGCGTCGCCAGCGACGCCTGGTTCGACCGCGCCGTGTTGATGCCGAAGCCCAGGCCTTGGAATTGGCCATCGGGCCCGCGGTTCAAGCGATCGCAACTCGCCTGGTTGTTGTTGACGTAGCAATCGTTCAGGTAGAACGCCGCCGTTAGACCGACGATCACATCGGTGATCTCGATGTCGTAATAGTCGATCGTCGCGCGCAAATCGCCAACTGGGAACCAGTCGGGATCGAACACCACGCCATAGGTCCAGGTCTCGGCCGTTTCAGGCTGCAGATCGGTGTTGCCGAAGGCGAACACCTGCAGCTGCTGGTTCTGCTGTGAGAAGCCCGGATAGAACGCCGCCGGAATGCCGGTTGCGATGCACTCCGCTTGCGTGACGCCCGCGACATCGGGCACGCCATCGGCTGGCGCCACGTCGCGACAGGGATCCTGCGTCGTCTGGAAGCCCTGATCGCCGGCGCGAAACAGTTCGAACACATTCGGCGCGCGCGTTGCTTCGTTGAACACCGCGCGGAAGCGCAGCCAATCCGTCGGCGCCCACTCGCCGCCGATCTTGTAAGTGTCGACATCGCCCACCGACGAATAGTTCGAGCGGCGGAAGCCTGCTTCGAGGCCGAGATAGCGCGCAAAGGAAGCGTCCGCGATCAGCGGAATCGACATCTCCGTGTACAGCTCATAGACGTCGATCGAGCCTTCCTGGTCTTGAATGGCGTTGAAGCCGAAGATGTTGCCGGTGCGCTGCTCATTGTCGTTGAATTGGCCCGCATAGTCGTCGCGATACTCGAAACCGAACACCGTCGCCACCGGACCGGCAGGCAGTTCGAACAGATCGCCACGGACAAAGCCGCTGATCCGGCTCTGCTCGATGGTGACATCCGTGAATGTGTTCACGCGGATGAACGACTGCATGTTGGCGTCGAGCGTGTTCGGCCCGAAAATGTCGAGCGGCACACAGCCCGGCAGCGCGCCAACGAGCGGGGCGCCGGTATCGTCCGCCGTGTTGAGCACGCCGTCCGGTCCAGGCTGGAGCTGCTGGCATCCAGCAAGGCCTTGCGCCAGCGCCGAAGCATTGACGCTGTTGAGACTGCGCGTGTTGAACAAGGTCTGCCCGTAGGAGGCCGACAGCGACCAGTCCCAATTGTCCCCCATGCTGCCTTCCAGGCCTGCGATGAAGAAGAACGAGTTGCTTTCGAACAGCGAGTTGCGGGTGCCGACTTCGTTGGTGCGGCGGCTGATGGTGAAATTGTTATAGGGCTGCGGCCGGCTTTGTAGTGCGAGCCAGAGATCCGGCGCGTTGGTCTGGATCAGATTGCGCATGTTCGGCGTCAGCGTGACGCTGAGCGATGTCGCCGGCGTAGGCGCGAGCTGCACTTCGGTGCGGCTGTTGGTGTAGTTCAGCAGCACGTTGAGGCGCACGGTGTCGGTGATGTCGTAATGCCCGCTAGTGGAGAGCGCCACGCGCTCGGCCGGCAGCACCATGAAATTGTCGGGCGCGAAGTTGTAGTACGAAGACCCCGCAGCGCGGTCCGGCACGAAACACGCGCCAGTGGTGTTGCGCGGCTCAAGCGCGCCGGCGTCGTTGAACGACAAATTGCCGCCGCCATAGGCGATGTTCGGCGTGGCGGGATTGCAGTCGTGATCGTAGCTGGCGAATTGCCCGCTCGTGAGCGCATTGGCGTTCAGCGTCGCCGCTGTGAACGCATTGGCCGGATCGTTGGCGATCCAGCCCCAGGACGGGGTGCCCGAGCCGCCGAGAAGGTTGGGATTGAGGAAGCCGCCGTTCGCCTGCACGGCCGCGGCCTCGGCCGCGGTGTCGCAGATGAAGTAGGCGTTGTCCGGCCCGCGCGAGATGTCATAGCAGACTGCGCCGGACACACGTGAATAGTCGTACTCGCTCTGCAGCACGCGATCGCGCGAGTAATAGGACGCGTAGGCCGTCATGTTGCCGCGGCCGTTGGCGAAATTGTTGCCGACGAGACCGTTGATTTCAAACTCGCGTGCGTTGCCAGTCTCAAGTTCGGCGATATTGGTGATGTTGATTTCACCGCCTTCGTAATCATCCTTCAGCACGAAGTTGACGACGCCGGCCATGGCGTCCGAACCATAAACCGCTGAAGCGCCGCCGGTGACCACTTCAACCCGCGAAATCAACGTCGCTGGAATGGTGTTGATATCGACGGCCCCTGCCGTCGATGACGCCGGCACGCGCTCGCCATTGACCAGAACCAGCGTGCGCGCTGCGCCAACGCCCAGGTTCAGGCCGCGCAGATCGAGCGTGGCGAAATCCTCGCCGCCGGCATTGTTGGACGTAAACGTGCTGTTCGGCACCAATTGCGGCAGCTCGTTCAGCAACGTTTCCGTCGACAAAGTCGCGGTCATTTCGAGCTGTTCTGCGCCCACGGTCGCAACCGGGCTGATAGCTTCGAAATCTTGCCGCACGAGGCGCGTGCCGGTGACGACGATCGCCTCTTCCTCACTTTCTTCGTCCTGCGCCAAAGCAGGCGTGCTCACGGCCGCCGCCGCCGCCGCCGCGAGCGCGGACGCGCTCTTCAACAGCACCGAACGCACGTTGGCCGACTTCTTCGTGTTTGCTGACATGTAAAATCCCCCTGCCGTTGACGGCATTCTTCTGCATCCCCGAAACGGAGAGTGAGGGCGCGCCGGCGCAACCAGGGGGTTCCAATTCCGGGTTTGACGGTCCGCGGGGCCACCACGGATCGCGCCCTCACTTAACCACATTGTGGTCACGCGAGCGGCGCGGGTCTTGTGCGGGATACGCGCGGCTTACGACGATTTCGGCACGATCGCGCGCGCTCAACCCAATTGACGGTACTGACTCGGCGGCATGCCGATGACTGCGCGGAATCGGCGCGTGAACGCGCTTTGATCGGCGTAGCCGCACATCTGCGCGACTTCTGCGATCGGCGTGTCGCTCGCCAACAATTCGAGCGCTGCTTCCAAACGCACCTTGGTGATGTAGCGCCGCGGCGGCGTGCCGAACACGCTGACGAAATCGCGCTCGAACTGCGAGATCGACACGCCCGCGCGTTGCGCCAACTCACTGACATCGACGGGCGCGTCGAGCCGCTCGCGAACAAACGCGATGGCCTCCGCCAAGCGCTCGTAAACAGGCGCGCGGCGCTCTGGCTCTTCCAGCAATCTGCCCAACACGGCAACGCCGACGATTTCGTTGCTCGGCGCAACGATGGGCCAGCGGCTGAGCAAAACCCACACCGGCGCGGCCCCAATTCGGCGCGTCAAATCAAGCTGATCCTGCAGCGGGCGTTTGGTTCGCATGACCAATCGGTCAGCGTCCTCATACCGCCGCCGGGCCGGATCGACGAAGAAGTCGCGAGACGTTCGCCCGATCAGTTCGCGCCGATCGGCAACCCCGCACAGGTCCAGCATGGCGCGGTTTGCGCCGGTGTAGCGCAGCGCGTTGTCCTTGGTGGAAAAGGTCGCCGAATGCAGGTGATCCAACAGGGCTTCGACCAGACTGAGCGATAGAGAACTCAACGGTCGAGGCGGAAGCTGCACGCCATCGAAGGTTACGGTCAATTGAGCATGTCCCTTGGTTCAAGGTTCAACCATGCCCGCCATGCCTCGCCAGCATGCCTGCTGTTCGCCGTTGTGCAACGACTCACACGCAACAGGTCGTGCGATTTCAAACAAGCCTCGGCAATTGTCCGCGTTCGCCATCACGAACGCGTGTTTGAGCATGGTGCGTTGCGAGCTCGTCGTTTGTTTTGCGCAATTCATCGGGCGTCGCTTTGCTTTGGCGCGATTGCATGGATGCTCCTTCAATCGCCGCGTGCGTGATCTCTCTTCCCCTCGCGCGTGAACCTTGAGGCGATGATGTCGACGACGATGGCGTACGCGAACATGCCGAGCGCGCTCTCCATGGAGCTTGTCGAGGCGCTGTTGGATGGATTGCCGTCCGCGATCTTCTTCGTGAAGGACGACAAGCTCCGCTATGCCGGCGCCAACAAGGCGATGCTCGGCCTTTGCGGCGCACGCAGCAGCGCTGAAATCGTCGGGCGGACAGCGGGCGACTTCTTCGCCGGCGAATCGGCGCGGCGCTATGAGGTAGCGGACCGGCGCGCGATGCAGACCCGCCGCCCCGTGCGCGACCAGCTTGACCTCACGGTTCCGTTACGTGGCGCGCCGATGTGGGCATTGCAGCACCGCTGGCCGATCGTCGATGGAGAGGGACGCGCGCTCGGCGTGGCCGTGATGGCGCGCGCGCTGGCGCAACCTGACAGCCGCCATCCGATCTACGGGCGCATCGCCGCCGCCGTGGATCACATCAACGCCAATATCGGCGCCCCGCTTGATGTCGCCGACCTGGCGCGCCGCGCCGGCGTGTCGGTGTCGCAGCTGGAGCGCGACTTCATCGCGCTCTTCGCCATGCCGCCGCGCCGCTATTTGGCCAAAGTGCGGCTCGACGCGGCGTTGGAGCTACTCCTTACCGACGCCCCGCTCGCGGCCATCGCGCACGCTTGCGGCTACACCGATCAGAGCGCCTTCGCGCGGCGCTTCCAGGCGGCGCTCGGCATGTCGCCCAGCCGCTATCGGCTCGCGCATCGCTTTCCGGCCCAAACATCGCCCGCCGGCTAGCGCCGCCCTGCAGTAAGCGCTTGCCAGCCGCGCTGCGCCCGTCCAGGCAAGGCGCGGAAAGACTCGTTCTGGATGAGCACTGGCATGCTTTCGCGTCGTGCAATCGTGGTGGGGAGCGTCGCTGGGCTTTTCAGCGCCAGCAACGCGCACGCGACGAGCCTAAGCAGCGATGAGGTGACGGTCGGCGCGGACAATGCGCGCATACATCTCGTCGAGTACGCCTCGATGACGTGTCCGCACTGCGCGCACTTTCATGCCGAGGCCTGGGCGGCCCTCAAAGCGGAGTACATCGATACAGGCCGCGTGAAATACACGCTCCGCGAAATGGCGACGCCGCCGGCGGTCGTCGCGCTTGGCATGTTTCAAGTGGCGCGCTGCGAAACCACCGACCCCCACGAATATTTCCGCCGCGTCGCGATTCTGTTCGAGCGTCAGCCGCAAATCCTCAGCGCCGGCACCATAGCCGGCGTGCAACAGACCCTCGTGGCGCTCGGCGCCGAATGGCAGTTGAGCGAAGCGCAGATCGTCGCGTGCCTCACTGACGCGGCCGGGCGCGAACGCATCATCCGCTCGATCGAGGCCGCCGACGCGCGCGGCGTCACCGGCACGCCGGCCTTCTTCCTCAATGACGCGCGCCTGGACGACCCCAACATCCACAGCCTCGCCGGCCTTCGCCAAATCCTGGACGCGGCCGGCTGAGGCGAGGCTGTAGCGATCGGATGGTGGCGCGCCGTTTCCGGTGGACGACACGAGAGCATTGTGTCCGTAGGGCGCCGGACATTGCTGAAGCATTCGCGAGCGGCGTCGGGGTTCGCAGGCATTCAAGCGCTTCTGCTTGGAGGGGCGCAAACCGGATCGCCATGTAAAGCACGGGGCGCGGCCGGCGCTGATGCGCGATCCGCTTTTCCGACCCCGCGTGTGATATCAGTCTACCTCGATCAGCCTGTAGCCGATGCTAGGCTCAGTCAGGATGAGCTTTGGCGCGCTCGGATCAGCTTCGATCTTTTGTCGGATCTGGCCGATATAGACGCGTACGAATTGGGTATCAGTGTTGGTCCCGCCCCAGCCCGCCGCGAGCAATTGCTTGTGCGTCACCACCTGGCCTGCATGCTGGGCGAGCGTTCGCAACAGATCAAACTCTTTACGCGCGAGTTTGATCTCTTGACCTTCGATGCTGACGCGGCGCGCGTCGAAATCTATTTCTAGCCCGCCGGAACGAAAGTGCTTCAGACTGTCGCGCCGTGCTCGCCCGCGGAGCGCCGCACGCAGGCGCGCCTGCAATTCGCCCATGTGAAAGGGCTTGGTGACGTAGTCGTCCGCGCCCTCATCGAGAGCAGCGATACGCTCGGTTTCATCATGTCGCGCTGAGAGCACCACAATTGGCGCCTCGCACCACTCACGTAGCTTTTGAATGATCTCTTTGCCGTCCATGTCAGGCAGGCCGAGATCGAGGACGATCACATCGGGCGTATGTTGCGCCACCAACGATAGCGCTTCCGCGCCTGTCGCGGCTTCCGCCACTTGGTAGCCATCGGCTTTCAGAGCCGTGCGCAAAATGCGCAAGATCGGCGCTTCATCGTCGATGATAAGTATAGAAGGCGCCTCCTTCATACCGCTGTCTCCAGGCTCGCGTACGCCGGCAAGCGGATTTCCACACGCGCGCCTTTGCCGCCAGCAGCGGGACTGACGGCTTTGATCTCACCACCGAAGGCTTCAATCAGCCCGCGCGCCACCGACAGTCCAAGACCTACACCTGCGCCGCGCCGGTCACTACGCCCGCGGAAAAAACGTTCAAATACGCGATCCAGATCTGCCGCGGGAATGCCAGCGCCCTCATCTTCAATCGACATGAGCACACGCGCTCTATCCGCCTTGACGCTGACCAGAATGGTCGAACCGGCTGGGCTATAGGCGGCCGCATTTTCCAGCACATTGATCAGGGCCTGTTCGATTAGCACCGGATCAACACATATCTGGCGTGCGTCGCTGTCGAACATGCGCAATACGCGCCTATCCTTGAGGCGCGCCGAGACCCGTTCGAGCGCGGACGCCATCGCCTCACCTGGAGCCATCACTACCTTGTTGATTTGTAGCGCACCCGATTCAAGACGCGTCATCTCTAGGAGGTTTGAGACATATCGGTTCAGCCTATCGCCTTCCTGCTGAATGGTGTGCAGCATTTCCAAACGCGTCGCGCTGTCGAATTTGGCATCGTGCTCCTCAAGAGCGGTCGCCGACGCCACGATGGTTGCGATAGGTGTACGCAGATCATGCGACAGCGACGATAAAAGCGAGGTGCGCAGTCCCTCCTTCTCCGCAACCAGACTGGCTTCGGCCACTTCCTTGATGAGGCGCGCGCGGTCTATGGCGACGGCGCCCAGTTCCAACATAGCGTCGATCCAGCCAGGCGCCGGCGCTTCACCGGTGGGGGTCCAGAGCGCCACCGCACCCAGCACGCGCTCGCCAATCGCGAGGCGGTAAACCGCGGCGGCGCCGCCCGCTTGAGCGCCTTCGCCAGCCAATACGCGCGCCACCTGCAGAGCGAGCATACTGGCCTCGTGCGCACGCGCCGGAGAGTGGCTCGCCAATCTATGGCGCGGCGGCGCGCCAAGCCAAACCGCTGCTTCAGCTCCACCACGTTCTATTTGCGCGACGAGGCGTCCGGCTGCTTCTTCTGGGTGGAGCGCGCGTGCTAGATCGCGGCTTGCATCAAAGAGAACCGAGACGTCGCGCAATCGGCTCGTCGCCTCGCGCGCCCGATCGCTCAGCCGGCCCGACAATGCGCCTACCAAAAGCGCGCCAACAAGGAAGGTGACGAACGCAAGCACGTCCGCCGCTGCAAAGCGCAGCGACAACCTGGGCTCGATCAGAAAGAAATTATAAGCGAGGAATGCGAGCACCGCAGCGAACAGCGCCGGCCGCGCACCAAGCCATGCGCCGGCTATGAGAATGGCGCCGAAGAAGACGAGCGAAAGGTTGCGCGCATCCGGCAGCAGCGACCACGCATGGCCCGCGCAAGTCGCCAGCGCCACAATGCCGGCGGCCAAGACGTAGGACCGAAATTGTCGCCACCGGCGGTTTCCCACCATCGGCGTGATGGGGGCGCCTACTTCAAACATCGCAACCATGCCCAGCTTATGAGCCAACCCTTGGGGCGGCGGACTTATAGGAACCTTACACCTAGGTGCTTGGCGCGTCGCACGTAAATTTGGGGCTGCTTTGTCCCCGCTTCGACGAACTCATCAAGCTCAGTGCGCCATCCCATTAATCGGCCAGAACCAAAGCAACATTGGTATCGCCACAGCGAGCACAACGATCTCAAGCGGCAATCCCATGCGCCAGTAGTCCGAGAAACGAAACCCACCCGGCCCCATGATGAGCGTATTGTTCTTGTGTCCGATCGGCGTCAAGAACGCACACGATGCGGCTATCGCGACTCCCATCAAAAACGTGTCGGGGTTGGCGCCTAGGCGTTGTGCAAGATCGATCGCGACCGGGCCCGTGATCACCATGGTCGCAACGTTGTTGAGAACGTCCGACAGCATCATGGTCGCCACCATGATGGCGATCAAGGCGATCACCGATGCGCCGCCCTCGGTCAATTGAACGATCCCGCCGGCAATCAATTCCGTGCCACCGACTGCGTCGAACGCCTCCCCGATCGGCAAAAGACAGGCGAGCATCACCACCACTGGCCATTCAATGCTGGTGTAAAACTCACGCGCCGGCACAATGCCAAGCGCGGCGTAGGCGGCGACTGCGAGCGCAATGGCAATTGTGAAGGAAAGCCAGCCCAAAGTCGCGACAACGATCGCCGCTGCAAACAATCCTGCAACAATGGCGGCCATCTGCGGCTTAAACGGCGCCACACTCGCGCGATCGACCGTGATCAGGCCAAACTGATCAAGCAAAGCCGCGTCGTTGACCCCGCGCCCTGTCAGTAACAGCACATCGCCGGTGCGGATCGTGCGGTGTCGCACTTCTTCGCGCGCAACGGAGCCAGCACGCGCCATGCCGAGCAGCGCTAAATCGTGGCGCCGGCGCAAATCGAAAGAGGCAGCCGAGCGCCCGGCGAGCACGGAATCCGCTCGCACCACCGCTTCGACGATCTCGGGCGGCTTGTAGGTGTCCTTCGCAGCTTCCGCTGCTTGCTCGCCGCCGGGCGCGTCTTCAGCACTGGCGCGCGCGGCAGCCGCGGCTTCATTGCCGTTGGAAACATCTTGCAACCCGGTGGCGCGAATGAAGGCGGCGATTGCTTCGGCCGACCCGGTCACGATCAGGAGGTCGTTGGCCCTGATGACGATGCTGGGCACGGCGCGCCCGCGTCTTTGGCCCGCTCGGATGACGCCCGCAAGCACCACGTCAGCGCTCTCAGCCCGCTCATCAAGATCCGCCAAGGTCCTGCCGACAATGTCTGCGCTTTCGCCGACGAGCAATTCGGCTTCAAACGACGCCGCCGAAATCAATTCCGCGGCCCGGTCACGGCGCGCGGGCACGAGTCTCCACCCTGCCAATGCGATGAATGCGAGACCGGCGAGCGCCACCGCCGCGCCGACAGGCGTGAAGTCGAACATGCGATACGGCGCACCCAGATGCTCCTCGCGAATGGTTGAGGCGATAATGTTGGGCGGCGTGCCAATCAGCGTGGTCATGCCTCCCAGGATGGTCGCGAACGCCAGCGGCATTAAAGTGACGCCCGGTGCGCGCCCTGCCTTGCGCGCCGCTTGCACATCGAGCGGCATCAATAGTGCGAGCGCGGCTACATTGTTGATGACGGCTGAAAGCGCCGCCGCGACTGCGCCAGTCACCGCGACGTGTGCCGGGACGGGTCGCGCTTCGCGCGCGGACGCACGCGTGATCCACCCTAGGGCGCCGGAGTTTTCGAATGCCCGGGACGCGACCAACACAAGCGCGACGATGACGACCGCCGGATTGGCGAAGCCAGAAAACGCCCGCTCTTCGGGAACAAGGCCCAGCACGACAGCAATCAACAGTCCCGCGGCGGCGATCAGATCGTGGCGGAACCGGCCCCAGACGAGCGTGCATAGGATCGCGAAAAACAGCCCGGCGAGAAGCATCTGCTCTTGCGTCATTGCGCGCACTTTCGATGATGGGCGCCAAGAATGCGCTATGGCGCCCCGCCGAGGTCAGATAAAGGATAAGCGTGTCGTCAACAACCAATAGCGCAGCGCAGACTCTGAGCGTTCGTCTCGATGAGCGGGTGGACGCCGCCTTCGACCGCGCCGCCGCCTTCACCCAGCACGATCCAAGTCTGCTGACGCAGATCAAAACGTGCAATTGCATCGCAAAATTCGCATTTCCGATGCGTCGCGACGATGGCAGCGTGCTTGTTGTTAATGCGTGGCGCGCCCAGCATTCACATCATCGCCTGCCCACCAAAGGCGGCATCCGCTTCGCGTCTGCTGTCGATGAACATGAAATCATGGGCCTGGCAGCCCTGATGAGCTACAAGTGCGCTCTAATGGATGTGCCTTTCGGCGGGGCCAAAGGTGCGGTGCAGATCGATCGAAGCGCGTTCTCGCAAAGCGAGCTTGAGCGCATCACCCGGCGCTACACATCTGAATTGATGAAGCGCAATATGATCGGCCCCGCCATTGATGTGCCGGCGCCGGATTTCGGCACGGGCGCGCAAGAGATGGCCTGGATCGCTGACACCTACCAGCAATTCAACCAGGGCGACCTCAATGCACTGGCTTGCGTCACCGGCAAGCCGGTCGCCCTCTCGGGTATAAGGGGGCGCACCGAAGCTACCGGGCTCGGCGTGTACTATGGCCTGCGGGAGGTGTGTGCAGACAAAACGCTGATGCGCGGGGTGGGTCTCGAGCCGGGCCTTTCCGGCAAGCGCATCATCGTGCAAGGCTTCGGCAATGTGGGAAGTCACGCAGCCGCCTTCTTACAGGAGGCAGGCGCGCTTATTGTCGCGATAGCCGAGTATGACGGCGCCATCTACGCCGATCGCGGACTTGATCTCTCAGCCGTCGCTCAGCATCGCGCCCAGAGCGGCTCCATCTTAGGCGCCCCAGGCTCGCAGACGCTTGTCTCCTCTTGCGCAGGCCTCGAACTCGCGTGCGACATTCTCATTCCCGCAGCGCTGGAAAACACCATCAACAGCGGCAATCAGGACGCCATCAAGGCCAAGATCATCGCAGAGGCCGCGAACGGTCCGGTGACGGCCGATGCGCAACAGCATCTGGAAGCGCGTGGCGTGCTCATTGTTCCAGATATCTATCTCAACGCGGGCGGGGTAACCGTCTCCTATCTCGAATGGCTGAAGAATCTGGCGCACGTCCGCTTTGGACGCATTGAGCAGCAGTTTGACCGCCAGGCCTATCTGCGCATCGTTGACGCTGTCGAAGGCGCCACGGGGCGGACGTTTGACGCCGCCATTTTGGAGTCCCTCAAGGGAGCTGGCGAAATCGACCTCGTCCGTTCCGCTCTGGATCAGACAATGACATCGACCTTCGCGGTCCTGAGGGAAACTTCCGAACGGCTCGATACCGACTTACGCACGGCCGCGATGGTGACTGCGATCGATAAGATCGCGGCAAGCTATGCGCAGATGGGCCTATTTCCCTAAGCACGTCCTAAGCTCTCCCCGTTGGGAAAACGCGCGTTAACGCACATGTAACCTCAATTCCATCCTGGCGCGCGAGTTCGCAAGGGCTCGTTACCGGCTTCTGCTAAAACACGTCATGGCCACGGAAACGCCAGCACTGCCCACCCCCGCGCCGGCGCGCAGCGTCGGTCAACGAATCGACGTCTGGCTCCGGTATTTGCGCCGCTTGCTGCTGCGCAGGTTGGACGCTGAAGAGGCCGCCGAGGTGCGCGAGCACGTCGACGAGGACGGGCAGTTTACCGAGCGCTACGCGCTGATGTGCGCGCTTTCGGCGGGGATCGCGACGCTTGGGCTCCTCCAATCATCGAGCGCGGTCGTCATCGGCGCGATGCTGGTCTCCCCGCTCATGGGCCCGATCGCGAAACTTGGCTTCGCGTTCGGATCGATCGATGCGCGCCGCGCGCAGGAAGCCGCGCGGGTGGTGTTGATCGGAGCGCTGACAGGTGTCGCCATCGGCGCGGTGTTGACCTGGCTCAGTCCGATCCGGAACGCGACACCGGAAATCATCGCGCGCACCGCGCCGACCCTGCTCGATCTGGCAGTGGCGGTGTTGTCGGGTTTGGCAGGCGGCTACGCGACAGTGCATCGGCGCGGCGAAACCGCCATCGGCGTTGCTATCGCCACCGCGCTCATGCCGCCGCTTGCGACCTTGGGCTATAGTCTCGCCGTCGCGCGCTTTGACTTTGCGTTGGGCGCGGGACTTTTGTTTTTGACGAACCTTGCGGCGATCGCCTTTTCCTTCGCCTTGGTGGCGCGCTTGCGTGGCGTCATCCGCCCGCTCGCGAATGTCGAGTTCAAGCGGCGCTATGTCATCTTGGGTATCGCCGTCTTCCTATCATTAGCGACGCCGCTTGCGCTGACGCTTCGCCGGGTCACTCAAGAGACCATTGCGGGACAGACCGCGCGGCGCGAAGCCGCGCGCCTTTTGCAAATCGATGCGAGCCAGATCGCACAGCTAAACGTTGTGTGGCCCAATCTCGAACGGCTCAGCGTCTCCGCCACCGCAGTAACGCCGGCCTACGTTGCTGACGCAGAATCTGAGCTGCGCAACGTGCTGGCGCAGCGCTTCGACACAGCGGTTGATGTCTCGCTGCAGCAAATTGTGGCATCAAGCCCGCAGGCGGAGTCGCGCGCTATTGTCAACGCCGCTTATGGCGCAACGGGCGCCGGCACAATGAGCGTTGCGCCCATCCAGAGCGTCCGAGACGCAGCGCGCACGCCGACCGCACAAGCTTGGGCCGACGTTGCAAGTCATACCCTCACACTAATGGCGCAGCCCAATTCAGCCTGGTCGGTCGCGGACTTCCAGCGCGAGGAAGCGCGGCTTAACGAACTGAATTTCGGCTGGCGCATTCAATTGATCCCACCCTACAGCGAACGCATCGCGATCCTATTCGGAGATGATGTGGTCTCGCTGGGGCAGGAGCAGCAGGGAGACCTGGCGGCCGTCGCCTGGGCGCTCGAACGCTGGGGCGTGCGCGAGGTCACAATCGAGGGGTTCTCAGGCCGCGCCACCGGAGCGTCGCGCAGCTCACGTGTCCTTGCCGCTGCACGCGCACAGAGCGTTCAAGCAGCATTGGCCGCCCACGGCATCACGGCCACCACACGGATCGGCGACTCTGCAACAGCCCGCCTCCTCGCCGCCAACGGCCAAGCGCGCGTTCGCGCCGCCGACGTTCTGGCGTTCTCAAGGCCATGACAGCACTGCGCCGCGCCCGCGCCCGCCTTCACGAATTGTATCACGGCCGCACGCCTGCCGCGGTTCGTTTTCAATCGGCGTGGCTCGTTTTCGATATTCTTCTGATCAGCTTCTTCGTGGTTGCGCCATTTCTGGAGCGTGGCGGCGCTTATCTCGTCTTCGACTACGCCATCGCCTTGGTGCTTGCGCTCGATCTTGCCGCCCGCGCCTGGTCGTACGGCGACATACGCGCCTGGCTGAAACGCCCGATCGTGTGGATCGATCTACTGGTGTTGATGTCGCTTGTGGTTCCGGCCTATGCGGCGAACCTCGGCTTCTTGCGGATCATGCGCGCCTATTCGCTCATCCATGGCCAAGCGCTTTGGCGGGTGCTTGGCGGCGGCAAGTGGAGGAATACCGACATTTCAGAATCGGTGAAGGCGCTGGCCAATCTTATCGTCTTCATCTTCATGATGGCGGCATTAGTGCACACCGCATTCGCCGCCCGCGTGCCTCAACTCGCCTCGTTCATGGATTCGCTCTACTTCACTGTAACGGCGCTAACGACGACGGGTTTCGGCGATGTTGTGCTGCCGGGATTTTGGGGACGCGGGCTCTCGATCCTCATCATGATCGGTGGCGTCTCACTCTTCTTTCGACTTATCCAAGTGTTGATGCGTCCTCACAAGGTCAACCATCCATGTCCGACCTGCGGCTTGCAGCGGCACGAAGAAGACGCCGTGCATTGCAAAGCCTGCGGACGGCTCCTTCGCATCGAACACCGGAACGATTGAAACACCTCAGTTCGAGAAGCTTGCCGCGCCATAGTCAGGACACCGGTCGACCGGCGAAGGCATAGCTTCGGGAGCGCGGCTATCAGCCAACCAACACGCATCGAAGATCGAACAGTAGCAATACTCGATTGCGTTCGCGGGATCTTGGACCGCTGCGCGCAGCGCTTCGACGGCGTCGCGGTCGCGAACGCCGAACACCGTCACGCTTTCACCGGGGCGAAGTACGCGGCGGTTGGCGGCGACTTGAGAGTACCCGACGCCTTCGGCGTCGATGCTCGCCATAAGCTCGGCCCAAGATGTCATGGGCCGGCCGCCGAAAGTGACGCGCATATCCCGAATTCGGGTTGGGCCGACGCCCGCATTGGTCATGACAAGATCGAACGCCGCGTCGTCGTCGTTCACATAGTCGTTGACGGTAAGCTGCACATAGGGCCAGACGCCGGCTGCGGTCTGACGGCGCACGGCTTCGGATTCGCTGAGCGCCGCATAGAGCGCAACGCAAGCGACGAAGACGCCGACAAGCGACAGCACCGTCTGCCAGAGCGATAAGCGCAGAAAGAGACGCTCGGAGCGCGACAAATCCCCGTGCGCGTCGCACGTCGGTTCCGGCGAGGTCACCGGAACACCCACACGATCGCCAACGCCAGACCCGCAAGCACCAGCGCCTGAAGCCTGTAGTCCAAGAGCCCTTTTCGAGCGGCGGCGCCACTACCTGCATAGACGATGTCGTCGCTGCGCGCCGCAGCAGTCGTCAGCAATGCAGCGCAAATACCGAGCGCGAAACAGAATGCCGTGGTCAGTCCAGCGACGATGGTGAAATGCGGCAGCCCGTCGTCCACGCCCTGGGCTTGAGCCCAGATTTTCCAGCCAAGCACGCCAAGGCCGACGGCGTGTCCGCCAACCAGCGTCGTGATCGCGGCCTTGCCGGTCATGCGCTTCCAGAACATGCCCAGCAGGAAGACGGCGGCAATCGGCGGCACGGCGTAGGAGAAGACTTGCTGGATGTAGTTGAAGAGGCCGGGGAAGTCGCGGATCACCAGCGGCCAGAGCGCGGCGATCGCAATGAAGACCGCAGTGACGAGCCGTCCGACCGCAACGATGCGCTGCGCCGGCCAGCCGCGCGCGTCAGCTTTTACGAAGTCGTACATGACGAGTGTCGATGCCGCGTTCAGCGTTGAGTCGATCGTCGACATGATCGCTGCGATCAACCCAGCGATGACGAGCCCGGCCAATCCGACAGGCAGGAAATTCGCAATCATCGCCGGAAACACCTGGTCGCCACTGTCGAGCGAAGGCAACAACGCAAACGCTAGCGCCCCGGGTATGGCCATCAAAAAAAGCGGCGAGAGCTTCAGAGCTGCGGCGAGCATTGCACCCCACCGCGCGTGGTCCAGCGATCGCGCGCCCAGAACACGCTGCATGATGTATTGATTGGCCCCCCAATAATAGAAGCCGAGCACCGGCAAGCCGACGATCACGCCAAGCCACGGCAGGTTGGGATCGTCGAGCGGACGCATCAGGGATAAGTGATCGGCCGGAATCGCCGCTTGCGCGGTCGCCCACGAGAAATCGAACTGCGCGAAGATCTCGTAGGTGATGACCCCTGCTCCCACCAGCAGAACGATCGCCTGCAGCACATCTGTGTAAACTACCGCGCGCAATCCGCCCGCGGCCGTGTAGAGCCCGGCGAAGACGGCAAGGCCGATGCAGGCCGGCAAGAATGGCGTGCCGGGGACTAAGGTCTGAAGCACTAAGACGCCGGCATAGATGCTGCCGGCAGTATCGACGAAGATCGATAGAAAGATGGTGAGCGCCGATACGTATTTGCACGCGATCGGTCCGAAACGCTTTTCGAGATATTCCGGGATCGTCGTGATACGGGCGCGCAGGAACACCGGAATGGTGAAGATCGCCATGAAGATTAGGATCAGCGCGGCCATCAATTCGTAATGGGCGACACTGATCCCGCTCTCATAGGCTGCGCCCGCGACGCCGATCAAAGTCGTAGAGGAAATGTTCGAAGCGAAAAGCGAGAGGCCGATTGCGGCGAAGCCCAAACTGCGCCCAGCGAGAAACAGTTCCTCGCCAGACGCAGCCGCCCTCCGTGACACCGCCAAGCCGATGACGAGAACGAGCGCAAGATAAACGCCGATAACGCCAAGATCGATTGGATGCAGCATGAGCCCGGTCTCTGTCAGGCCGCTGTCTTCGTGACAGGCGCAGACGCAGGCGCAATCGCGTCGAAGCGATCGCGTACGTGGCCGGCCCAATGATCGACATCCCAGCGCCGTACCCGCTCGGACATTGCCGCCGCACGCCGGACCCGTTCGCCGCGATCCATGTCGATCGCGAGGTCGAGGGCGGCGTCGAGTTTACGTTCTGAGTAGGGATTGACCAAAACTGCTTCCGGCAGCTCGACCGCAGCGCCAGCAAACTCCGACAGCACCAGAACGCCAGCGTCGTCGCCCTGAGCGGCGATGAATTCCTTGGCGACCAGATTGAGCCCGTCGCGCAACGGCGTCACCAAACAGACGTCGGCGGCACGATAATAGCAGACCAGATCCTCAAACGGCACGCCGCGCGTCGAAAGCATGATCGGCGTCCAGCTCAAGTTTCCGAAACGGCCATTGATGGCGCCGACAAGGCGCTCGATCTCGCGCTGGGCGCCGCGATAGGCGCTCATGCCTTCCGCCGGCGCAACGCAGACGCAGAAGAGCTTAACCTTTTCGCGCAATTCCGGCCGGCGTTCGAGCAGTCGCCCGAAAGCTTCGAGCATTTCCTTGGTGCCCTTGACGTAATCGACACGACCGACCGAAACGAAAAAGCGGCGATCACCAATTTCCCGCTCGATTTCGGCGACTCGCGCCCGCGCCTTATCGGCGGCGAGATACTGATCGATGAGCGCAGGGTTTGCGCCGATCGGCCAGACATCGATCGACACCTGACGGCCCTGATAGTGGAGCGACTCCGTCACATTGGGCTCGGCCAGCGCCACGCCCGCCCGCTCAAACGGCGATTGCGCCGCGGACGATAGGCCACGTTCTGCGCCCATCATCGCGCATGCGGTGGCCGCGAAGTTTTCCGCGTAGCGCGGAATGTGAAAACCCACGACGTCGCAACTCAGCAGGCTTGCGAGAATTTCTTCGCGCCATGGCAGCACGTTGAAGACATCGGGCGCGGGAAAAGGGGTGTGATGAAAGAATGCGATCCGCGCGTCGGGCTTCAATTGGCGCACATAGTAAGGCACGAGCCAAAGATTATAGTCGTGCACCCAGATCAAAGCATCATCAGCGGCCTGCTCACAGGCAGCTTCCGCGAAGAGGCGGTTCACTTCGCGAAAATTCTCCCAATCGGCGGGGCCGTAGTTAAATCGCCCCGGAAACGAGTGGAGTATCGGCCACAACGCCTCTTTAGAAGTGACGTGATAGAATGCCTTCACCTGCTCTGCCGTGAGCGGCAGGCGCACCACGTCATACTCGCCATACGAATCCTTGATCCGCACTGTGCGTTCGAAAGCGGGTTTGCCCTCACCCGGCGCGAGCTTCCAGGCCACCCAGACGGCATCGTTCGCGCTTGAAAAAAACCCTTTGAGCGCTGGCACGATGCCGTTCGGGCTCTTGTTTTCTCGCAGCACCGGCCGGCCGTTCTCGACGGCCTCTTCATACGGCTGACGGTGATAAACAATCACGAAGGACGATTTTTTCGCGATACTCATTCGTAAACCTCAATCGCAGCAGCCGGAAGCAGATCGAAATGATTGAGCGCCTCGACGATGCCGCCCGCGCCATGGCGGCGGGCGCTATAAACATTGTCGAGGTCTGCAATCGCATGGCGTAGCGCGGCTTCGGCATTGCCGACTGCGACGCTACGCAGACCGGTTTCAAACAGCGACAAATCGTTCATGGTGTCGCCGGCGCAGAGCACCCGCTCGCGGGCGAAGCCCTCGTGCTCGATGAGTTTGAGCAAGGTCGCACCCTTGTTTACGCCGGGCGGCAATACGTCGAAGAAGACGTTGGCTGACATGAGCGCCTGGTACCCGGCCGCCTCCACATCCGCGGCCGCGCGCATGGCATCGGCGTGATTGGCGTAAAAGTAGGAGAGTCTGCGTCCGCCAAAAATGCGTTGCGGCGCCAGCGCGCAACGCCCGCTCAATAGCAACGCGGCGCGCTCGGGGCCGGGCCAGTTGTTGTCGATCCACTTTTCCACTTCGACGTGCGGGGTCCATTCCGGACCAATCACAACGCTGGTGCCAACATCGCCGATAACAATGTCAGGCGCCGGCGCTTCGCTGTAGTGCGCGAGCCCAGTGGCAAACGCGATGTCGCGCCCTGTCACGAACACGAGCGCGATCGCGCTCCGGTTCATTCGAATGAGGTCATAGAGCGCGCGACGGTCTTGGACGGAGCCGCCCAAGAAGGTGCCGTCGAGATCTACTGCCAAAAGAAGGTCGCGCTCGCGTAGGGGTTTCATTTGCTCTTCGCTCATGCTGCGCGCGCCGCCTCCATGGCGCGGCTACGCCGCCAAGCAAACGCCGCCTCGACCGCTTCACGGGGCCGACTGCGGCCAACTAGGAGCGCACTCACCGCCGCGGCGAGCGGAGCATCAACACCCAAACGACGCGCAAGCCGCACCAAGCTCGCAACATTGGCGGCGCCCTCAACCGTCAACCCGGGTGTCACGCGCTCGATGCCTTTGCCGAGATGACAGCCAAAGCTGTAGTTTCTGGACTTGGCGTCCGTGCAGGTCAGTGCGAAGTCGCCGAAGCCTGCGGGGCCAAGCAATGTGTCGACGTCGCCGCCGATCGCGCGGACGAGTCCCGCCGCCTCGCGCATCGCTTCGCTCATCAGAGCCGCGCGCGCATTAGCGCCGAATTCGACACCGTCGCTAACACCGCACAGGATCGCCGCCACGTTCTTGAACACGGCGGCGATCTGCACGCCGGCGACATCGCTGCTGGGGCAAAGCACGAAGTCGCCATTGGAGAAGCGCTCCGCCAATTTGGCGGCGAGCGGCGTTGGGCCCGCGATGGTCAAAATCGTCGGCAGTTGCCGCGCAACTTCGTCGGCAAAGCTTGGCCCGGAAAGCACAAGCACAGGCCCTTGCCAAACCAAGCCCACGCAATCCGACAAGAGCGCGCCGCGGTCTCCCAGACCTTTGGCGCAGATGATGACCGGCGTACCTGCGCGCGTTATGCGCGCGGCGGCATCGGCGAGCGACGTGATTGCATCGCTCGGCGCGGCAAGCAAAACCACGTCCACGCTGTCGAGCGCCTCCTCCAATGATGCTGTCGGACGGATGCGCTCGCCGAAGCGATAGCCGGTCAGGTGTTCAGCGTTTTGGTCTTGCGCGCTCATGGCGTCGGCGTGCGCCGAGCGCCAGGTCCAGAGCCTGACATCGACGCCGGCGCGGGATAGCGCGAGCGCCAGCGCGGTGCCCCAGGCGCCGGCGCCCAGGATTGCTGCGGTTTTGAAAGAATGCGGTGGGTTTTGGCGTGGCTTCATGCCCCTCTCTCCGGTTGAAGGGCAAATAGAGTCGCGCCGACGATCAAGATTAGATCAAGTCGAACTTAAATACGCCGTTGGCGTGCGAGAAGCCCCTGAATGTTGCACTGCAATATAAGACAGACTCGCCCAGGGATCAACCCTGCCCCGACAGGCCGGGTAAAATCACCCCCGAGAATAGTGCAAATAAAAAGATATCGCCTCAGCGCGGGGTGGCGATTTTATACTTATTTTATATTGATGGTGACCGCTGGCCCGCTTGGACAACAAGCCGCACAGGCTGCGTGGGGCGCGCTGCAAGCCGTGGCGCGGGTTCCTCGACGAGGCGGCGCTGCAGACCGGCGATATAGCCCTCGGCTTCACGAATTTCGGCTTTCAGCCGGTCGATTTGCAGCTGCTTGCTGCGAATTTGTCGTTCGATCTCGCGGCGAGACATTTGGGATTTCTCCTTCTATGAGCCGCGTGCAACGCGCTTACGCGCAAGACCTGCAGCCCGACAACGGGGAGAACTCCGAAGAGTTCGGCGGGTGCGTCGCTCGAAGACGCGCGCGTTAACGCGACCGATGCCGGAGCAGTGACGCAATACAAACCTAGTCCATTGAACGCCTGATTTCAAATCGAAGCGCACCATCCGCTCGCCGTTGCCGCTTTTCCCTAGCGCAATGAAACGAGCCAACACGGCCCGCGCGCCCCCGCGCGATGCAAAGCGCGCCACGTCTGCGGTGGGATGTTTCGACCTCCATGTGATCGATGAAACGTCGCCCCGCTGACGTGCGCAACCTTTTGAGCGTTGCTTATCGAAGCGGTGCGAGCGCAAACAACCTGCTTATTTTACATAAGCGGTAAGATATGCTATAAGACTTGCGTCATCGCACATCCGCATCGGGATCGTAACGCGCAACTGCGCGGCGAGAGCTCGCGCGGCGCTCAATCACACAAGAGATTGTAGGTGATTTCGGGACGTTTCTCGCGTTGTCGTCACAGGCTGGCGCTGCGCTGTTCGGCGGGCGCACGCCTCGCGCCACCTCATGGAGATCCAGATTGATCGCCGCCATTCCGTCGGAGCTTAGCCACATCGCCGCTGTCTTGCGACAAACTACGGGCTCGGAATGGCTCTGGCAGATTGGCGTCATTCTCGTCGCCGCGCTCTGCGCCTACGCCACTCGCCGGCAGACGAAGCATCTTGTGGCCAAAGCGACGCCCGCCTCTTTGGTGAACGTTCGGAAGTGGCCGCTTGCCCTGGCGCTCTTTGCGCTGTTGTTATGGATCGGGTTCACTCTACTCACGCAGAGTCGTATTCAGAGCGAAGCCTTGCGTCTAGCCGCTCTCGCTGCGACGGCTTGGGCAGGCGCCAGTCTTGCGCTTCGAGCGGTTGGACGAACGCCGCTGGGGTGGAGCGTCCTTGGCCTGATTGTGCTCGTTGCGGCGCTCGATGCGCTCCACCTCGCATCGCCCGCGATTGCGGCGCTAGACGCCACTGGCTTTTCGCTTGGCGCCCTTAGAGTGACGCCGTGGTTTGCGATCAAGGCGTTCCTGGTTGTCGGAGGCCTGCTGTGGGCAAGCCAGCATATCGGCAATCTTGTCGAACACGCGCTGGCGCATGAGCAGGTAATTTCGCGTTCTGGTCAGGTGCTATTCGCGAAGCTCATGCGTATGGGGCTTTTGGCGCTTGCGATAATTCTTTCGCTTGCGTTTCTCGGCGTGGATTTCACCACTTTGGCGGTGCTGTCTGGCGCAATCGGCCTTGGCCTAGGTTTTGGCCTGCAAAAGGTAGTCTCCAACTACGTTGCCGGCCTCATCCTCTTGACGGATCGGTCCATCAAACCTGGCGACGTCATCGAAGTCGAGTTTGCCGGCGGCCAATTGCGCGGCGAGGTTACAGAACTCGCGGGGCGCTTCACCGCGATCACCCTTCGCACAGGGGTCGAGACGCTCATCCCGAATGAGATTTTAATCTCTAGCCCTGTCAGCAACTGGTCGCACACGAACAAGAACGTACAAATCCGCATTCCGGTTGGGGTCGCGTACAGCACCGATGTCGAAGCGGCCCAAAAATTGTGCATCGAAGCCGCGCTCGCGGTTGAGCGTGTACTGGACTATCCCCCGCCTGTCTGTCCTCTCACTGGATTCGGCGATTCGTCGGTCGATTTCGACGTACGATTTTGGATCAACGATCCCGAGACCGGCGTCCGCAATGTCTCAAGCGCAGTCTATCTTGAGATATGGAAGCGATTCCGCGACCACGGCATCGAAATTCCCTTCCCGCAGCGCGACCTCCACGTGCGTTCGTGGCCGCAGGGCAAAATCGACGAACGCGAAGCGTGACCCTGGATTTCAACGCCGTCACGCAAAGCACTGGCGGACAGAGAGGGATTCGAACCCTCGATACGCTTGCACGTATACACGCGTTCCAGGCGTGCGCCTTCAACCACTCGGCCACCTGTCCGGAGCGCCGGGTTATGGCCGCGCCGGGGCGCCGGCGCAAGGCGCGTAACCGCGCAACGGGCTGCGCCGTATCAGCCACCCGTAAGCCGCCCGTGCCGCTCGATCTGACCCGCCACCCGCCTCCCCGGGGTGCGCGCGGCGCGGCGGCGACCTACATTCAAGCCAATTCCGGCAAGCCGCTTCCGGAGAGAGGAGCCCATGGCCCGATCCACCACCCTGCCGCGTCCCGACCAAATCCTGCCCGGTCGTCCCACGCCGATGCCCGTGCCGGCCGCCCATTTCGTCAACGGCGCCCCGCTCGCGCCGCCCTTCCCGGCGGGCCTCGAAGAGGCCGAGTTCGGGCTCGGCTGCTTCTGGGGCGCGGAGCGCAAATTCTGGCAGACCAAGGGCGTCTATTCGACGTCGGTCGGCTATGCAGGCGGCGAAACGCCAAACCCGACCTATGAGGAAGTCTGCTCCGGCCGCACCGGCCACACCGAAGTCGTGCGCGTCATCTACGATCCGAAAATCGTGAGTTACGCCGAGTTGCTCAAAGTCTTCTTTGAAAATCACGACCCGACGCAGGGCATGCGGCAAGGCAACGACATCGGAACCCAATATCGTTCTGCGATCTTCACGACATCGGCGCAGCAACGAGACGCCGCCGCGCAAGCTCTCGCCGCGTATGGCGCAAAGTTACGCGCCGCGGGATACGGCGACATCACCACCGAAGTCCGCGAGGCGCCGGCCTTCTACTATGCGGAAGCCTATCACCAGCAGTATTTGGCCAAGAATCCAGGCGGTTATTGCGGCCTTGGCGGCACCGGCGTGAGTTGTCCGATCGGCGTCGCCATCGAATGAGCCGGCGCGAAACGGGTTGAAAATTCGCGCGCTCTAAGCGAGACGCGAGCCTACCTCTATGATAGCGCTTGCTACGTGAGCGTTGTTGCATGACTCGCATCTGCCTTGTCGATGACGACATCCTGGTCCGGGACGCGCTCGCGCTTGGGCTTCAGGACGCCGGCTTCGAGGTGGTGGCCGCGCCCGGCGCAGCGGCAGGACTTGATCTCGCCAACCGCACGCCGATCGACGCCATCGTCACCGACATCAACATGCCCGGCACGAGCGGCGATCAGCTTATCGCCGAAGCGCGCCGGCGCTGGCCGACCTTGCCGATCGTCGCCATTTCGGGCGCGTCCAATGTCGAGGGCAAATCGCTCGACGAAGTCGCGCGCGAAATGGGCGCCGATGCGGCGCTGGCCAAGCCGTTCCGCGCCCGCCAGTTGGCGGAATTGTTGACGCGCCTTTTGGCGGCGCGCGGCGCACCACCGGCGTGATGGGCGCGGCGCACGAAGAGTCGCGCCTGCGCGCGGTGGTCGACACCGCCGTCGATGGCGTGATCCTCATCGATGCGCAGGGCATCATCCTGGTGTTCAATCCGGCGTGTGAGCGGTTGTTCGGCTACGCCGCGTTCGAGGTTGTCGGACGCAACGTCAAAATGCTGATGCCGGAGCCGTATCAGAGCGGGCACGACACCTATCTGCTCAATTATCGCGAAACCGGCGTGCGCAAGATCATCGGCATCGGCCGCGAAGTGCTCGGCCGCCGCCGCTCCGGCGCGACCTTCCCGATGGATCTTTCGGTCGGTGAAGCGTCCGAAGACGGCAGGCCGATTTTCGTCGGCATCATTCGCGACCTGACCGAACGCAAGGCAGCCGAACAAGCCTTGCGCGAGGGCGGCGAGCGTTTGCGCGCGGTGGTCGAAACCGCCGTCGATGGCGTTATTCTCATCGACGCCAAGGGCGCGGTGGTGATGTTCAACCCCGCTTGCGAACGCCTGTTCGGCTACGCCGCGCATGAAGTCGTGGGCGAAAACGTGCGCATGCTGATGCCGACGCCGTATCGTGACGAACACGACGGCTACGTGCGCAATTACCGTGAATCCGGCCAAGCCAAGATTATCGGCATCGGCCGCGAAGTGACGGCGCGCCGCAAGGATGGTTCGACCTTCCCGATCGACCTCTCGGTCGGCGAAGCGAAGCAGGAAAACGAATCCATCTTCGTCGGCATCATTCACGATCTGACCGACCGCAAGCGCACCGAGGAGCAATTGGTGCAGGCGCAGAAGATGGAATCCGTCGGCCAGCTTTCCGGCGGCATCGCGCACGACTTCAACAATCTGCTCACGGTTATTCTGGGCAACGCCGAGGCGCTGAGCTTGCGTCTGAAGGCGCGCGACGATCTGCGCCATCTCGCCGATACCATCGTCTCGGCCGCCGAGCGCGGCGCCGAGCTGACGCAACGCCTGCTCGCCTTCAGCCGCCGCCAAGTGCTGCAGCCGGCGGCTATCGATTGCAACGCGCTGGTGGAAAGCATGCAGGCGCTGCTGCGGCGCATGCTGCGCGAGGACATCGACCTGCGCGTCGCGGTGTCGGCGTCGCCGGTGATGGCGATGGCGGACGCCGCGCAATTGGAGTCGGCGTTGCTCAATCTCGCGCTCAACGCCCAGGACGCGATGCCAAAGGGCGGCGCGCTTACGTTGACGACGAGCGAGGTCGATCTCGACGAATCCTCGCTCGGACAAAGCATGGACGTGCGCCCTGGCCATTATGTGTGCGTGGTGGTGACTGACGACGGCGCCGGCATGACCGCCGAAACGCTCGACCGCGTATTCGAGCCGTTCTTCACCACCAAGGAAGTCGGCAAAGGCTCGGGCCTCGGCTTGTCGATGGTCTATGGCTTCATCAAACAATCGAACGGCCACATTTCCATCTACAGCGAGCCCGGGCTCGGCACGAGCGTGCGGCTTTATCTGCCGGTCGCGGAGGACGCGGCGCCGCCGCGCAGCGTCGTGCAAGAGACCAAGGCGGTTGGCGGCAACGAAAAGATTCTGGTCGTCGAGGACGACGCATTCGTGCGCGGCCACGCCATCTCGTCGCTTGAATCGCTGGGCTACCGGGTGATCGTCGCCGGCGACGGGCGCGAGGCGCTCAACATGTTGCGCGGCGGCGCGCGCCCCGACCTCTTGTTCACCGACATCGTCATGCCAGGCGGGGTGAGCGGCTGGGAATTGGCGGCGCAGGCGCGCCAGCTGGTGACCGGCCTGCGCGTCCTTTTCACGTCGGGCTACCCGCAAGAGACGCTGACCCATCGCGGCCAGCTTGGCTTAGGCGAGCGCCTGCTCAGCAAGCCGTACCGGCTGGCTGAGCTTGCCCGCAATGTTCGCGAAGTGCTGGACGCCAAGGCGTCCTGATCAGCCCGGCCAGCGCAGACCGACGCGGCGGCGTTGCTGCAGCGTTTGCTCGGCGCGTTGCAGCGCGCGCAGCGCCACTTCCGCCTGCTGGAGCGAATCCGTCGAGCGCAGCGCGTCCATCGCCAGGCGCAGGCGCGAGGCGCCCTCTTCCAGCTTGTCGCGCGCGCCTTCGCGCTCACCCAGCGCCGTCAACGCGCGGCCAATCTCTTGTTGGGCTGCGCCCCAGGCGCCCGGATCGGTGGTGCGATCCACCTTGTCGAGATAACGCTGACGGGCATCGAGCGACTTTTGCAGCCATTTGATATGGCCGCCGCGTTCGCCCAGACTCAGCGCGCCGGACGCGAAATCGGACAGAAGATCGAGTTGCAGGTTTTCGCTGATCTCGGCGGGCCGCGCCTCGACCATGGCGTTCAGCGCCTCGACGATCGGCTGCAGCCGCTCTGGCTTGTAGTCTTGCGGACGATGCAGAACCGGGCGCGCCTTGCGCCCGAGCGCGAACGCCAAGGCCCGCTGCACCGCTTCGTCCGGACGCCCGGTGCGCCAACCGAGTTGGAAATCCTGCACCTCATGCACGCGGCCATAGCTCGGCAGCGTCATCAGACGCAGGTCGAGCTTACCCAGCATGTTGCGCTTGCCCCAGATGATCACGTCGCCCGAGGCGCGCTCCAACGCATCAGCGGCGTCGACAGCGACGCGACGGCGCGCTTCAGGATGAGCGCGCGGCGAGACCGTCTTGAGCTTGATCGGGAAGAGATCGACCTGCACCTCTTGCTCGAACGAGAACATGCCGAAATTGTCTTCGACCGCCTCTTTCATTTCCTGACGCAAAAGGCTGTCGCCGCCTTCGATCTCACCGATCAGCACGAGGGCGCGATGATCCTTGCCGCGCTTCAGCGCCTGCGCGCGCAGCGCGATGCGCGCCATGCGGCTGGCCTTGCCCATGCCGGTGAGCATCCAGAAGACGATGACGATAAGAGCCGCGAGCCCCATCGACATGAAGAACATGAAGACGTTCGGCGCTTGCACGAACGCTTCCTGAAACTCCCGCGGCAGGACGCGCATGACTTGCGACGCCAGTTCAGGCGCGAAAGCCGTAGCCTCTGCAAAATTAACCATTTAGCGTCCGTCAGGTCCCTGCCGAGCCGGACACGTCTAGCTTGCCGTGTGGCAACGCACAACGGCCTGCGGCGCCGCGCGACAGCAGTTTCGCCGCGCCTCGCCAGCTTGGGGAAAGATTCTACAGGCGGCGCCTGTGGATTGCGCCTCAGTTGCCGGCCTTGGCGCGGGCGAGCGCGTCATTCATGGCCGCCCCGACATTGCCCAGGTCCATGACCCGCACGCCCTCCGGCAGCTGGAAGAGCGCCGCATCCTGCGGCCCACGCGACACGCTTGTCGCCTCCCACACCGTGCGCCCGTCATCGGTGGCGCGCAGAATGATGCCGTCATCGGTGACGCAGGCCGTGTCGGTCCCGTTCGCCTCGGTCCATTCCGAGCCGTTTTCGCCGGCGACACTGCAGGTCCCGGTGCGGGTGGCGCGCTCAGCCAATTCGCCGCCCCACACGTCAGTCGGGTTGGCCAGGCCCTGATTGAGGCCCGATGCGCGAATCGCCATCACGTTGCCGCCGGCATTGGTGAGCACGAAGCTTTCGCCCGAAGCGCCGTCCGTGATCAGCGTCGTCTGGCCGTCGTCGGAGGTGAATTCCATCCGCATTTTCGCGCCGTCGCGGATCATCACCACCGGGATCGAGTCGCCGTTCTCGCCGGTCGCGGTCACTTCGGCGCGATAGGCGGCGTTGGCGAGATTCGGGAATGCGCCGCCGCCGGCGTCCGCCGCGTTGCTCTCCACCGACTCGCCGTTCGACGCGCCCTGCCCGCAAGCCGCCAGCGCCACCGCCGAGACCACCGCCAAAATTAGTGTGCGCATGTTTTGTCCCTCCCTGGCGCCAAGGCCTAGCGGCTGTCCTAGCAGCCTCGATGGCCGCCCGATACCCGCGGGCCATTCATCCGCCCGAGACGCCCGTTCGTCGCAAATCCGCCGCCCGCAGGCGCCCTTCGCCCTTGCCCACCCGGCGCGCGGGGGCGAAAACCCGGCCCAACCTTGGCCGCCCAGCCGTCCCGACTGGGCGCGCATGCCTTTGGGGGATTTATGAAAGTCCACATTCTCGCCGCGTGCCTGGCCGCCAGCGCGCCGGTACTCCTCGCCAGCTGCGCCACCGCACCGACGGAAACCGCCGGCGCCACCGCAGCTTATGCAGCCGCCCAAGCGGAGGTCGCTCGTTTGACTGAAGTCGCCAACCAAGACCCGCTGTTGAAGCCATGGACCGGCCAGCACGGCGGCGTTCCGCCCTGGGATCAGGCCCGCGCCGAATTGATCCCCGCCGCGCTCGAAACCGGCATTGCGTTGCAGATCGCGGAAGTGAACGTCATCGCCGCCAACCCGGCCGCGCCGACCTTCGACAACACGATCGGCGCACTGCAGAACGCCGGCCGCCACCTCGATCGCGCCACCACCATCTTCGGCGTGATGACCGACAACATCAGCAACGAAGCCATTCAGGGCCTCGAGGCGGAATGGTCGCCGCGTCTGACCGCCGCCTACAACACGATCACCTTCAACCGCGAACTCTTCAACCGCATCGAAACGCTCTACACGCAACGCACGACGCTGAACCTCAGCGCCGAGCAATTGCGCTTGCTTGAGCGCACGCGCGACCAGTTCGTGCGCGCCGGCGCCGCCGCCACGCCCGAACAGCAGGCCCGCCTCGGCGCTATCAACGAAGAGCTTTCGGCCAAGTTCGCCGATTTCGGTCGCCGCCTGCTCGCGGATGAGAACACCGCGATCTTCATCTCCAATCGCCGCGACCTCGCCGGCCTGCCGCAAAACATCATCGACTCGATGGCCGCCGCCGCCGAAGAGCGCGGTCAGCCCGGCCAGTGGGCGGTGGTCAACACCCGCTCTAGCGTCGACCCGTTCTTGACCTTCGCCCAAAACCGGGCGCTGCGCCAACAGGTGTGGACCGCGTTCAAGAACCGCGGCGACAATGGCGACGCCAACGACACCAACGCCGTCATCGCCGACATCCTTCGCCTGCGCGCCGAGCGCGCGCAGATCCTAGGCTTCCCGACGCACGCTCACCTGCGCATGGCCGACACCATGGCGCAAACGCCTGAGCGCGCGCAGGACCTGATGATGCGCGTGTGGCCGGCCGCCGTCGCGCGCGTCAACGAAGAAGTGCGCGACATGCAGGCGATCGCCGATCGCCAGCGCGCCCGCATCACCATCGAGCCGTGGGATTATAATTTCTACGCCGAGCAGGTGCGCCGCGCCCGCTACAATCTCGATCAGAATGAGCTGCGCCCGTATTTCGAGCTCAACAACATGATCAACGCGTCGTTCTACATGGCAAACCAGCTCTATGGCCTGAGCTTCCGCGAAATCACGGGCACGGTGCCGGTGTTCGAGCCGAACGTGCGGGTGTGGGAAGTCACCGACCGCGACGGCTCATTCATGGGCTTGTTCTACGGCGACTATTTCGCCCGCGCCGGCAAGCGTTCGGGCGCGTGGATGAACACGTATCGCAGCCACGAGAATTTCATGGGCGAGGAGATCAACACGATCGCCTCCAACAACAACAATTTCGTGCGCGGCGCTCCTGGCGAACCGGTGCTCATCTCGCTCGATGACGCCGAAACGCTGTTCCACGAATTCGGCCACGCCATCCACTATCTGGTGTCGACGGTGAACTATCCGGGCCTCGGCAACGTCCCGCGTGACTATGTTGAGTATCCGAGCCAGGTGCATGAGCATTGGGTGCTGACGCGCCCGATCCTCGATCAGTTCGCGCGCCACTACCAAACCGGCGCGCCGATGCCGCAAGCTTTGGTCGAGCGCGTGCACAACGCCGCGACCTTCAATCAAGGCTACGCTACGGTCGAGTATCTCTCCTCGGCGCTGGTCGACATGGCGCTCCACAACCGCGCTGAGCCGATCGCCGACGTCGACGCCTTCGAGCGCGACACGCTGACCTCGCTCGGCATGCCGCGCGAGATCGCCATGCGTCACCGCCTGCCGCAGTTCGGCCACCTGTTCTCGAGCGACTCCTACTCGGCCGGCTACTATTCCTATCTCTGGTCGGAAGTGATGGACGCCGACACCTGGGAGATGTTCGAAAGCACCGGCAACGTCTTCGATCCGACGGCCGCCGCCGGCATGCGCAACATCATCCTCGCGCCGGGCAACACCACCGACCGCGCCGAGGCGTATCGCCAATTCCGCGGCCGCGATCCGGACGTCAACGCGCTCTTGCGCACGCGCGGCTTCCCAACCGGGGAAGCCGGCGACGGCGCGGCGAGCAGCAACGGCAACTAAGCGGCTCTCACTGCAGCATCAGGGCGCGCACTTCGGTGCGCGCCCTTTTTTTTGCGTTCAGTGCAATTCGACAAAGCTTTCGAAGCCGCCGAAAATCATGCGCTTGCCGTCGAAAACAGATTTGTATTCCTGACCCTGCATGCGCGGGTCAGCCATGACCTTTTTCATCACCTCATCGCGCGTGGCGCGATCCTGGTAGGTGGCCCATGAGAAGATGACGATCTCGTCGTCCTTGGCTTGCACGGCGCGCGGGAACGATGTGACTTCGCCATATGGAACATCGTCGCCGATGCACTCCACATAATCGATTGCGCCGTGTTCCTTCCACACTTCGCCAGCTTTGCGCGCCATGTCCTTGTAAGCGTCGATATTGGCCTTCGGCACGGCGAGCACGAATCCATCCACATACGGCATAAAGTTCTCCTTCAAGGCTGCCGCCCCATAGGACGATTCAACGTCGGCGCGGCCGACATGGCGCCGAGACTTAAAGCGCCACCATCTCGCGGATCTTGGCGGCGAGCGCGTCGAGTTCGAAGGGCTTAGTCACCAAATCCATGCCCTCGCCCAAGAACGTGGAGCGCACCTGGGCGTGTTCCGCATAGCCGGTCATGAACAGCACCTTCAGAGATGGCGCGCGCGCACGCGCCATCTCCGCCAATTGGCGCCCGTTCATGCCAGGCAAGCCAACGTCGCTGACCATCAAATCGATCTTGTTGCGCTCCAATAACGCCAACGCCGCGCGCGCGTCCCCCGCTTCTAGCGCCTTGTAGCCAAGCTCGCTCAGCACTTCGAGTACGAGCATCCGCACTTGCGCGTCGTCTTCCACAACCAGCACCGTTTCGCCAGCGCCTGATTTTTCCGCGGGCCGCGCCGTTTCCTTGTGCTCCGGCGAGAGCGCTGTCGCCGGCAGCAGCATGATCACTTCGGCGCCCGCGCCCGGCGTGCTGACGATCTGCACGTCGCCGCCCGATTGTTTGACGAAGCCGTGCACCATGGAGAGCCCGAGACCAGTGCCCTGACCGATCGGCTTTGTCGTGAAGAACGGCTCGAACACTTGCTCCAGCACCTCCGGCGCCATGCCCACGCCGGTGTCGCGCACGCGTACGCGGACAAAGCCATCGTCGCCGCCTTCGACGGCGATCATGAGCTCGCCGCCGTCCGGCATGGCGTCGCGGGCGTTGACGGCGAGGTTGAGCAGCGCCGCTTCGAACTGGTTCGCGTCGGTCAACGCCACCGCAGGCGCAAGCTCCATGCGCAAGCGGACGTTCTCGCCGAGCGAACGCTGCAGCAATATGTCCATCGACCGCACCGCCGCGGCGACATCGATCGGCTTGATGTCGAGCGATTGGCGCCGGCCGAACGCCAGCAAGCGCGAGGTCAGCGCTGCTGCGCGGTGCGCCGAAGTGAGCGCCGCGTCGATGTACCTGGCCGTGTCGTCGAACCGCTGCGCCGCGATCCGCCGCTGCAACAGGTTCAGCGCGCCGATGATGCCGGCCAGCATGTTGTTGAAATCATGCGCCAGGCCGCCGGTGAGCTGACCGACCATCTCCATCTTTTGCGCTTGCGTCAGCGCTTCGCGCGCCGCCTCCAGCTCGCGCTGGGCGTTGTAGCGCTCAGTGACGTCGCGGGTAATTTTTGCAAAGCCGATCAGATCGCCGTCCCGATCGCGGATGGCGTCGATGACGACATGCGCCATGAAGCGGCTGCCGTCCTTGCGCAACCGCCAGGCTTCGCGCTCGTAGCGGCCAGCCTCGCGCGCCGTTTGCAGCGCCAAGGCGGGCTCTCCGCGGGCGCGATCCTCCTCGACATAAAAGCGCGAAAAATGTTCGCCAACGATCTCGTCGGCGCTGTACCCCTTGATCCGCTCAGCGCCGACGTTCCAGGTGGTGACGTGGCCCTGGGGGCTAAGCAGATAGAGCGCATAATCGGTGACGCCCTGCACCAACAGGCGAAACTGCTCGGCGACGTCGCGCGATTCCGCCTCCGCTTCTTGATGCATGCGCGATTGTTCGCGCAGGCGCCCGTGCGTGTGCTGCAATTGCCACGTGCGCTCAGCCACGCTCTGCTGCAGCCGCTCGTTGGCGTCGCGCAGCGCTTCCTCGGTCTGCTTGTGGCGGGTGATATCGGTCTGCGCCGACAAGAGCCGCACCGGCCTGCCCTCGGCGTCGCCCTCCACCCGGCCACGATTCAAGATCCAGCGGGTTTCGCCGTTGTCGGGCCGGACGATCCGGTACTCGCGCTCGAACGCGCCGGGCTGGGCGATGTCGATGCGAAACTGCCGCGTGACCCAGGCGCGGTCGTCAGGATGCAGGCGATCGGTCCAAGCGTCGCTGAACTCGCCGTGCGTCGGTACGTCGGCAGGCAAGCCTTGCAGCGCCAGATATTCGGGCGAGCGATAAATCCGATTGCTGCGCATGTCCCAGTCGAAGCAGCCGATGCTCCCGGCTTCCTGCACCATGCGTCGGCGGGACTCGCTTTCAGCCAGTTCAGCAAGTGCTGCGCGCGCCGCGGTTTCGTCCACCGCCATGCCGACATAGCCGAGGAACGTCCCGCTTTCACTGAAGCGCGGCTGCGCGCTTGCCCGCATCCATAGCCAAGCGCCGGTTTGGGATTTGAAGCGGGCGGTGAACTCGTAGGGCGCGAAATTGGCCGCCCACGCCGCCGCCCGCCGCGCCGCCACGCCGGGTAAGTCGTCGGGATGCATGAGCCGCAGCCATGCGTCGCCGGCGAGCGCTTCGCGGCTCAGCCCGGCCAGGTCGCAGAAGGCCTGATTGACGAACGTGATACGGCCGTCTGCGTCGGTGATCCAGGCCGGCGCGGGCGCAGAATCCGCCATTTCCTGGAAGCGCACGTCGGCGTGCCGCGCGCCGTCTGCGGTGTCCATACGCTCTCCGCCCCTGGGCCCAACGGACTGTAACGCAAACGCGCGCCGATTGTTCCACCGTCTTCGATTCAGGCGCCGTTCAGCCGGCCGGGCGCTCACTGGCGCCGGGAGCAGCACCATGATCCGCAAGTTTACGGCCGTTCTGGCCGCTTTCGCGTTCGCCTTGACCACCATGGCCCCGGTGACCGCCGCCGAGGCGCGCGAGCGGCGCGGCTATTACGACCGTGACTATCGCGACCATTATCGCGGCCACCACCGCCGTCACCGCGACGACGACAGTGACGCGCTTGCCGCCGGCGCCATTGGCTTGGTGCTGGGCCTCGCGCTTGGCTCGCTCGCCAGTCAGCCCAGCGAGCCGCAAGTGCGCTGCAGCAATAACTACCAGCGCTGCCCGCAGCCCTATTACGAGGACCGCGGCTATTACGAGCGAGGCTATTACGAAGACGACGGCTCGGCCTATGAGCGCGACTATGGCTACGCGCCGCCGCCGCCGCCGCGCGCCAGCGAATGCACGCGCCGCGAGCGCCAGTGGGACCGCTACGCCAACCAGTACGTCACCGTAGACGTGCCCTGCTGACCACACAGCGCGAGCGCCGTGCAGCCAACTGCATGGCGCGCCTGCGCTCCGGGAACTTTGCGCTTATGTTAGGCGCATGCGGTACGTGTGCGATGCGCCGGGCGGCAAGACCTGGTTCAGATTAGAAACAGAGCATGAGGCGGAGCAGGAATCCGCGCTCATGCGCCATGCCGTGGACAAATATTTCCGGCGCTTCGAAGCCGCGGCGCGCGAAAGCTATCGTGCGCCCAAGGGCGCGGCCAGCTTCGAGCAAGCGATCGGCCTAAAGGATCACATCGCGCGCGCCATGCCGATGTTTCTGACCCTGCGCGCCGATGACGGCGAGGGCCTGGCCACCGCGATGCTGCCCCCGCAGGGCCGCAACCAGGCTAATTTCCGCACCATTGTCGTGGGCCCAAACAATCAGGACCCGTATCCGGCGCATGAAGCCGCGATCGACGCCTTGGCCGATCACTTCGGCGTCGACCTCGACCGCGACCTCTGCTTTCCGTACGCCTGACGCTTATTGCACAGCGGGGGCCGGCGCTTGCGCCGGCGCGCTCAGCACGCGCATGCCGGCATAGCACGGCGCCACCGAGCAGGCCCGCATCATCAGACGCGCATAATAGGTGCCGTTTTCGCTCGGCGTGTAGCTGACCACCGGATAATCGTCCGGCAGCACATCGCTCGCCACCACGCCGCCGCGGCTATCGACCAGTTCGATATCGACATTGGTGCAATCGCCGTCGCAAGCGCCGATGATCCGATACTCAGTGCCGGCCGTCATATCGAAGCGCAGGCGGTGATCGGTCGACGGCTCCATCGGCACCACTTCATCGCCCATGCCGTTCGGCACCGTCATGCCGCTGGCGAAGGTGTCTTGGATTTGGCCGAGCTGGCTGCCGATATTGGAAATCAGCTGCGTGCGCGTCTGCTCATCGATCTGGGCGCGCTGGGCTGGCGTTTCCGGCGGCGTCAGCACGGTCGGCGCCTGCACGCCTTCCTGCGGCGCCGGCAGCGCCGGGCCCGAGCCCGCCTGCTGGTTGCACGCAGCCAACGTCACAGCCGCCACGGCGGCCAACAGCATCTGACGCATCATCTGGACTTCCCCTCCGTGTGATTGCGCGACCCGTAGCGGCGCGCGCCGGTCCTGTCCATCGCTTGCGCAGCCGTTTTCCGGAGTGTCTTAGAATGTTGCCCCTAGGTTCCGGCCACGCTTCGCGCGATCGGAATGATGGAGCGAGCTAACGCTCTTCGTGCCAAGGATCGTCGTAGCGGAGTAGATGCTGCGGCAGCAGGAAGTCCTCATATAGGTCGCGCCATTGCGGGTTTTCCCGCTCTATCAAGTTCAGCTTCCATTGGCGCTTCCACTTTTTGAGCGCCTTCTCGCGGGCGATAGCGGACGCCATGTCCGTTTGCTGCTCCCACCAGACGAGCAGACAGCACCCATGCTTGCGTGAAAAACCGGGGAAGCGTCCTTCCCGATGCTCAAACCCACGATTAATCAAATCGCTCGTCACGCCGAGATACAGCGTGCCGTTGCGTTTGCTGGCCATCAGATAAACCGCGATGAGATCGTAGCGCGCCATGGCGCGACATTACACACGCTATCACCACCGTCATTCCGGACGCGCGAAGCGCGTTCCGGAACCCAGGGGCAAACACTGTGCTGGCAGCCCCTAGGTTCCGGGCTCGGCCTGCGGCCGCCCCGGAATGACGGAGCTTTCTCAGTTCGCAGCGCCGAAGGTCGTGGGTCTCCCGCTCCTAATCCCCATCCATCTTCAACGCCGCGATGAACGCTTCTTGCGGGATGTCGACTTTCCCGAACTGGCGCATGCGCTTTTTGCCTTCTTTCTGCTTGTCCAAAAGCTTGCGCTTGCGGCTCGCGTCGCCGCCATAGCACTTGGCCGTCACGTCTTTGCGCAACGCAGAAATCGTCTCGCGCGCGATGATGCGGCCGCCGATCGCGGCTTGGATCGGAATTTTGAACATGTGCTGCGGGATCAGCTCCTTCAGCTTCTCCACCATGGCGCGCCCGCGTGATTCCGCCCGCCCCGCATGCACCAGCATCGACAACGCGTCGACCGGATCGTCATTCACCAGGATCGACATCTTCACCAGATTGCCGACGCGGTGATCGATCAGCTGATAATCGAAGCTGGCATAGCCTTTCGAAATGCTCTTCAGCCGATCGTAGAAGTCGAACACCACTTCATTGAGCGGCAGTTCATAGACGAGCATGGCGCGCGAGCCGACATAATTCAGCTCCTTCTGCACACCGCGGCGATCTTGGCAGAGCTTGATGATGGCGCCGAGATAATCGTCCGGCGTCAGCAAGGTCGCCTTGATCCACGGCTCCTCGATTTCCTTGATATGCACCACGTCCGGCAGATCGGCGGGGTTGTGCAGCTCGCGCAGCTCGCCTGAATTCATGTGCACGCGATAGACGACGCTGGGCGCGGTGGCGATGAGATCGAGATTGAACTCGCGCGTCAGCCGCTCCTGAATGATTTCCAGGTGCAGGAGGCCGAGGAAGCCGCAGCGGAAGCCGAAGCCGAGCGCCGCTGATGTCTCCATCTCATAGCTGAAACTTGCATCGTTGAGGCGCAGCTTCGCCATGGCGGCGCGCAAATCTTCGAAATTGGCGGCGTCAGTTGGAAAGAGGCCGCAGAACACGACCGGCTGCGCCGGCTTGAAGCCCGGCAGCGCTGCGGCGGTCTCGCGGCGATATTCGGTGATGGTGTCGCCGACGCGCGCATCGCCCACTTCCTTGATCGAAGCGGTGAGCACGCCGATCTCGCCAGGGCCAAGTTCGGCCACGTCAACCCGCTTCGGACGCAAGACGCCAAGGGTGTCGACGTTATAATCGGCGCCGGTCTGCATCAGCTTGATGCGCATGCCCTTCTTCACCACGCCGTCGATGACGCGGAAAAGCACGACAACGCCGAGATAGGCGTCGTACCAGGCATCGACCAGCATCGCCTTCAGCGGCGCGTCGGCGTCGCCATGCTTCGGCGGCGGCAAGCGCTTGACGATCGCTTCCAGCAGTTCATGCACGCCATCGCCGGTCTTGCCCGAAGCCAGCACCGCGTCCGACGCATCGAGCCCGATGACGTCCTCGATCTGTTGCTTGACCCGTTCCGGTTCGGCGGCGGGCAAATCGATCTTGTTGATCACCGGCACGATTTCGAGATCGAGATCGAGCGCCTGATAAACGTTGGCCAGCGTCTGCGCCTCGACGCCCTGGCTCGCATCGACGATCAGCAGCGCCCCTTCGCACGCCGCCAGCGAGCGCGAGACCTCGTAGGCGAAGTCGACATGGCCCGGCGTGTCCATGAGATTGAGGACGTAGGCCTCGCCGTCCTCGGCTCGGTAATCGAGCCGCACCGTCTGCGCCTTGATGGTGATGCCGCGCTCGCGCTCGATATCCATGGAATCGAGCACCTGCTCGGTCATCTCGCGCGCCGAGAGGGCGCCGGTTTCCTGGATCAGCCGATCGCTCAGGGTCGATTTGCCGTGGTCGATATGGGCCACGATGGAAAAATTGCGGATGCGGTCGCGGGGAGTCATTGCGCGCGGGGTATAGCAGGGCGACGCTTGCCGCAAAGCCAACACGCTGCGCGGGAGCCCCGACGCCGATTGACGCGCCAGCGGCGCTCCCCTACACCCCCGCGCTCTACCCCAGGAGCCCCAAAGCTCCCCGTGCCCAGATGGCGGAATTGGTAGACGCACCAGTTTCAGGTACTGGCGAGTAACATCGTGGAGGTTCGAGTCCTCTTCTGGGCACCACTTTCCCCCTGGCCGACCCGTCCTAGCGCAAAAATCGACCCTAACACCGGCTGACGGCAGCGTTCGGCTGCAAGTTCGCTTGCCTCGCGGCGGCCATTCCGGTAAGAATTTGCCTTACATGGCCCATTTTAACCCCCCGCAGGCAAATCTTTGCCTCCCGCGCCGGCTGCTTAGCAGCCCCAGGGCGATCCGAGCCGCATAGGCGGCCGCCCTGGGGAGTTCGCATCCGTTCAGTTCTCCGGGGAGCCCCATGCCAGACCACGTACGCATCTTCGACACCACCATGCGCGACGGCGAACAATCGCCCGGCGCGGCCATGACCTTGGGCGACAAGGTCGAACTCGCCCGCCTGCTCGACGCCATGGGCGTCGACGTCATCGAGGCCGGTTTCCCGGCGGCCTCGAACGGCGACTTTGAAGCGGTGCGCGCCGTCGGCGGGGTGTTGGAGAACGCGGTGCTGTGCGGGCTCTCGCGCGCCGGCCCAAAGGACATCGAACGCTGCGCCGAAGCGATCCGCGGCGCCAAGCGCTTCCGCATTCACACCTTCATCTCCACCTCGCCCATCCATCGCAAGCACAAGCTCAACATGGAAGCGCACCAAGTGCTCGATGCGGTGACGGCGAGCGTGACGCTGGCGCGCAAGTTCACCGACGACGTCGAATGGAGCGCCGAAGACGCCACCCGCACCGAGCGCGACTTCCTCAAACGCTGCGTCGAAGCCGCCATCCGCGCCGGCGCGACGACAATCAACATTCCCGACACCGTCGGTTATTCTTTCCCGGACGAGTACCGCGACATCTTCCGCGATCTGATCGAAAGCGTGCCGGGCGCCGACAAGGCGATCTTCTCCGCCCATTGTCACAACGATCTCGGCCTCGCCGTCGCCAATTCGATCGCCGCCGTGCAAGGCGGGGCGCGCCAGATCGAGTGCGCGCTGAACGGCTTGGGCGAACGCGCTGGCAATGCGGCGCTGGAGGAAGTGGTGATGGCGCTGCGCGTACGCGGCGCCGATCTGCCCTACACCACCAATGTCGATACCCCGCAACTGATGCGCGCCAGCCAAACCGTATCGCGCATCACCGGCTTTCCGGTGCAGTTCAACAAAGCCATCGTCGGCAAGAACGCCTTCAGCCACGAAAGCGGCATCCATCAAGACGGCATGCTCAAGCACACCGAGACGTATGAGATCATGCGTCCCGAGGATGTCGGCCAGGGCGCCACAAGCCTGGTGATGGGCAAACTCTCCGGCCGCCACGCCTTCAAGAAAAAGCTCGAAGAGCTGGGCTACACACTATCCGACAACGCGCTCGCCGACGCGTTCCACCGCTTCAAGGAATTGTGCGACCGTAAACGCCACGTGTTCGACGAGGACATCGTCGCGCTGGTGGACGATCAGATCGCTCACGCCGGTGAATCGATTCAGGTGTCGCGCCTGCGCGTAGTCGCCGGCACCGACGGCCCGCAAACCGCTGAGATCGACCTCAACATCGACGGCGTATCGGTTTGGAAAACCGCGCGCGGCAACGGCCCGATCGACGCCATCTTCAACGCCATCCGCGAAGCGGCGCCGCACGAGGCGCAACTGGACCTCTACCAGGTGCACGCCGTCACCGAAGGCACCGATGCGCAGGCCAAGGTCAGCGTGCGGCTTTCCATCGATGGCCGCTCCGCCTCCGGGCTCGCCTCGGACGCCGATACGTTGGTGGCCAGCGCGAAAGCCTATGTCGCGGCGCTCAATCGCCTGCGCAAGGTGGATCCCGCACGCATCGCAGCGCAACACAGCGCGGCCTGATCGACGGGCGGCCTGCGCGTTTCGCGCTAGTCGCCTATCAGGCGCCGGTCGGAACGGGCTAGGATCGGGGCATGGATTGCCAGGCCGCCACCGAAGAAATCGTCATCGTCGCCCCGCGTCTGCCGGAGGCGCCTGGCGAGGCCGCCTACTCAGCCTTCGCGATTGACGAGGCGTCGCTTGAGGAAGCGCTGCGCCTCGATCAAGCGCTGCGCACCGCGCCCGGCGTGTCGCTGTTTCGCCGCAACGATAGCGGCGCCGCCAACGCCACCATTCAGGGCATCTCGGTGCGCGCCATCGCTCCGTCCGGGGCCGGGCGCGCGCTTGTCACGCTCGACGGCCAGCCGATCAACGATCCGTTCGGCGGCTGGGTGCTGTGGGGAGCGCTGCCAAGCGAGACGATCTCGGGCGCAACCGTGTTGCGCGGCGCCGGCGCAGGGCCTTACGGGGCCGGCGCGCTCACCGGCGTCATCGCGCTTGAAGAACGCCGCGGCCAAGGCGCGCAAGTCTCCGTCGAAGGCGGCGAGGCCGGCTGGTTTCGCGCCGCCGGCGTCGGCGAAGCGCAAGGCGATGCATTGTCGTTCATGCTGGCGGCGCAGACACAGCGCAGCGACGGCTGGATCCCGGTGCGCGCCGGACGCGGCGCCGCCGATGCGCCTGTCGCCTTCGAAACAGCGAGCGCGGTCGCACGCCTGCAATGGCGCGGCGACGGCTTGGTGTTCGCCGCGCGCTTGGCCGGCTATGCCGACGAACGCAGCGCCGGGCTCGTCGGCGCCGACTCCGCCTCCGACAGTGCCAGCTTAAGCTTCACATTGGCCGATCCCTCCGGCCCGCTGGCGTGGCGCATACAAGCTTGGGCGCTGCAATCGGACTTGCAGAATTCCTCCGTCGCCACCGCCGCCGATCGCAACACGACGACGCCCGCGAACACGCAATACGCCACGCCTGCACTGGGCTGGGGCGGCAACGCCGCCGTGCGCTGGACCGGCGACGCATCCGGCGTTGAAATTGGCGCTGACGTGCGCAGCGCTGACGGCGAAACCCGCGAGCTGTTTTCCTTCATCGGCGGCCAGTTCACCCGCTCGCGCATTGCCGGCGGGCGTACGCTGACCGCGGGCGTCTATGCCGAAGCGTGGCGCGAGGCCGGGCCCTGGCTGTTCTCCGGCGGCGCGCGCGTCGACACGTACGAAGCCTTCAACGGCAGCCGCGTCGAGCGCTTGTTGGCGACGGGCGCGCCGGTGCTGCAATTCGCGCCCGAAGATTCGGAGACCACCGCGCCGACGGCGCGCCTGGCGCTACGCCGCGACGCCGGCGCCGCGTTCGTGCGCGGCGCGGTGTACGCCGGCTTCCGTCCGCCGACGCTCAACGAATTGCATCGCCCCTTCCGCGTTGGCAATGACGTCACCGAAGCGAACGCCGCACTTGAGCCCGAGCGCCTCATCGGCGCCGACCTCGGCATTGGCGGCGATTACCGCGATTGGTCATGGGAAGCCGGCGTGTTCGTCACGCGCCTGGAAGACGCGATCGTCAATGTCACGCTCGGCGCCGGCCCCGGCACGTTTCCGCCCGGCGTGTTCGTGCCCGCCGGCGGCGCCTTTAGGCAGCGCCAGAACGCCGGCCAGATCGAAGCCGCGGGCGTTGAAGCTGAAGCGCGCGGCGCGTTGGGCGAAGCGCTGACCTGGCGTGCGGCGTTCGCCTACACCGATGCTGAAGTGGATGGCGGCTCGACCGCGCCTGGGCTCACCGGCCTCAGGCCGGCGCAGTCGCCGGAATGGAGCGCCACCGCTGGCTTGGCCTGGCGCGTCACCGGCTCGACAACCCTCTCGGCTGATCTGGCGTATGAAAGCGAGCGCTTCGAAGACGACCTGAACTCCCGCGTGCTGAGCGCTGCCACGGTGCTCGACCTGCGCCTCGAACAAGATCTACGCGATGGCGTGACCGTCTACGCCGCGCTCGACAATGCGCTGGACGCCGACGTGGAGACGGCTGAAACCGCCGACGGCGTCGAGAGCTTCGGCCCGCCGCGCGCGCTGCGCGTCGGCCTGCGGCTCCGGACGCGGTGAAGCGCTGGCGCCGGGGAAAAAACTGGACTAAGCCCTGCCGCGCATGACCAGAAAACTGTCCCTCACCGTCGATGGCAAGAACGTCGCGGTCTATCTGCACAAGGGCGATCTGCCCGACAGCGTGAGCTTCGAAGGCCCCGTCGCCGTCGATAGCGAAACCATGGGCCTGTCGCTGATCCGCGACCCGCTCTGTCTGGTGCAGATTTCCGATGGCGGCCCGGAAGCGCATCTGGTGCAGCTCAACCGCGACACCTACGACGCGCCGAACCTGAAGAAGGTGCTGACCGATCCCGCCCGGCTGAAGCTCTTCCACTTCGCGCGCTTCGACGTGGCCATGTTCATGCGCGATCTCTCGGTCGTCACCGCGCCGATCTATTGCACCAAGATCGCCTCGAAGCTGGTGCGCACCTATACCGACAAGCACGGCCTCAAGGATCTCACCAAGGAAGTGCTCGGGCGCGATATTTCCAAGGACCAGCAATCGAGCGACTGGGGCGCGCCCGAACTGAGCGACGCGCAACTCGCCTACGCCGCCTCCGACGTGCTGCATCTGCATGCGCTCAAAGCCAAGCTCGATCTCATGCTGGCGCGCGAGGGCCGCACCGAGATCGCCCAATCGTGCTTCGACTTCCTGCCGAGCCGCGCCGCACTCGATCTCGCCGGCTGGGAAGAGGTCGATATCTTCGCGCACTCATGAGCGGCAAGATCAATCTCGCCGACAAGCTGGCGCAGTTCGAGGGGCATTGGCAACCGCGCGTCGTCGGCGCCTTCAACGGCCACGACCTCATGGTGGTGAAGTTTCAGGGTCAGTTTCCCTGGCACAAGCATGACGACACCGACGACTTTTTCCTCGTGCTCAAGGGCGACGTCATCATCCGCCTGCGCGATCGCGATGTGGCGCTGAAGCCCGGCGAAATATTTGTCGTACCGAAAGGCGTCGAACACGCGCCGTTCGCGGAGGAAGAGGCGCACGTCCTCCTCATAGAACCGACAGGCACGCCGAACACAGGCGACGCCGCCACGGCCGCTCCACGGCGGGAGATATGACCTTGAGTGACGCGTTCGTATCCGTGCCGGCGACGATCGGCGCGCACGCGGCGATCAACCCCAGCAAAAGCGCGCTCATCGATGGCGCCCGCAAGTTGAGCTATGGCGAACTCGACGCCGCGATGGATCGGGTCGCGGCCGCCTTGCAGCGAGAAGGCGTCCAGGCGCGCGCCAGCATCGCCATCTGCGCCAGCACGTCGCTCGAGTATGCTTGCGTCTTCCTCGGCGCTTTGCGCGCCGGCGTCGCCGTTGCGCCGCTCGCGCCCTCCTCCACGCCGGAGAGTATCGCGGGTATGATCGCCGACTGCGGCGCCAAGCTATTTTTCCTGGACGAGCCCGTCGCAGCGGCGCTCGGCGCTCATGCGGGCGCGACCAGGCGCGTCACACTCGATGACGCCTCGTACCAAGCGTTTCTCGCACCCGCCGGCGCAAAGCCCGCCCCTGTCGCCATCACGCCCGACATGGCGTTCAACATCATCTACTCGTCCGGTACGACCGGCGCGCCCAAGGGCATTGTGCAGAGTCACGGCATGCGCGCCGGCCACGTCGCGCGCGCCGCTCCTGTCGGCTACGGACCGGATACTGTCGCGATCATGGCGACACCACTCTACTCCAACACCACGTTGGTCAGCTTCTTTCCGACGCTGGCGTGGGGCGGCACGGCGGTGCTGATGCGGAAATTTGACGCCGGCGACTATCTCAAGCTGGCGCAGACGCATCGCGTCACCCACAGCATGCTGGTGCCGGTGCAGTACAGCCGCATCATGGCGCGCGACGACTTCGACGCCTACGATCTCTCAAGCTTTGCCATGAAGTTCTGCACCTCGGCGCCGTTTTCCGCGGCGCTGAAGAGCGACATCCTCAAACGCTGGCCCGGCGGCCTCGTCGAATATTTCGGTATGACGGAAGGCGGCGGCACCTGTGTGCTGATCGCGCATGTCTATCCCGACAAGCTGCACACGGTCGGCCAGCCGGCGCCCGGCCACGACATCCGCGTCATCGATGAAGACGGCCGCGAACTGCCGCGCGGCGAGATCGGTGAAATCGTCGGCCGCTCCGAACTGATGATGAGCGGATATCACAACAGGCAAGATCAGACCGACGCCGCGACTTGGATCTCGCCCGATGGCTTGGCGTTCATCCGCACCGGCGATGTCGGCCGCTTCGACGCGGACGGCTTTCTCGAGCTGATGGACCGCAAGAAAGACATGATCATTTCCGGCGGCTTCAACATCTATCCCAGCGATCTCGAAGCCGTTTTGCGCCAGCATCCGGACGTGGCCGATGCGGCTGTGGTCGGCGTGCCAAGCGCGGAATGGGGCGAGACGCCGGTGGCGTTCGTCGTCTCGCGCGGCGCCGATGGCGATGTGATCAAGGCGTTCGCCAACGCGCGCCTCGGCAAAATGCAACGCCTCAGCGCCGTCGAACTGATCGACGACCTCCCGCGCAGCCATATCGGCAAGGTCCTGAAACGCGAACTGCGCGACAGTTACGGCAAGAGCTGAAGCAGGAGCGCACCGGCGCCCATCTAGCCCCGCGTCACCGCCTGCCCTAGGCTCACGCGGTGGAGGCGGCGGTATGCTTAAACATGTGTTCGGCGTCTTGGCTCTGTGGGTCGTCTTTGCGTTGCCTGCTCAAGCGCAGGCGTTTTTTCAAAGCCCGTTCCTAAGCCCCGCCGAGATTATCGCCGCGCGCGGCGAAACATCGCCGGCCACGATGCGCCTGCGCTACGAACTGCGGCGCAGCGAGGGCGGCGCGCCTGAAACAACGAGTGAGCTGATCATCGATCTGGCGCCGGACTGGGCCCTCGTCACCTCGGCCGAAGCCACACAGCTTCGCGACTTCCGGCTCAACCGGGTGTTCGTCCTGCAGCCCACGCAGCGCTCCTTTGTTTCGCAGAACGCCCTTGGCGCGCCCTTCTTCCTGATCGCGGAACGGCAGAACCGCGCCGCGCTGCAGCGCTTCACAGCTCAGCTTGGCCCGGAAGCGCAGATTTTTCAGCCCTGCGATGTCGACGCCGAACTCGGCCTCGTCGTTCCGCCAAACGCACCGATCGAGAACGCGGAGCTGCGCGAGGAGGGCGGCGTGCACACATTGCGTTGTGACAATCGCGACGCCGGCTCGTTCAGCGCAAGCGAGACAATCCCGCTCGCGACCTTCTGGCCGGTGCTCGCGTTGGACATGACAACGCACCCCACGCTCTCGGCCGGCGTTCGCCAAAGCGGCCGCGCGCCGCAAACGCTCTCGACAAGCTTCCGAAGCATGAACGCAATGACGCAGCGCACCTGGCGCCTGGTCAGCGTCGAGACGATCAGCGCGCCCTATCCCCTCGACTCGAGCTTCACGAACACAAGCGCCGCCGCCATGGACGCGCTCCTGACCAATAGCGGCGCCATAGCGATGGACGCGATCGCCGGGCGGGCTGCTGGCGGCGCACCGACGCTGGAGAGCTGGAACACGCAAGTGTCGCAGCTTGCGCGTCGCGATCCCGCCGCTGCGGCGATGCTCGTTTTGCCGTCATTCCATATGTTTCCTGAGCTCGAAGCGATGTGCTCTCGCAACGGCGCACACAGCGTCTGCAGCGTGGCGCGCAGCCTTGCGCCCGGCGTGCTGCGCGATCCCGCGCCGCTCGCGCTGATCCAGATCGCCATGGCTGAGCAGAGCAACAACGCCGCAGGCGCCATCGATGCGATGCGCCGTGCGCAGTCCTCTCCCTTGCGTGACGATCCCGCGCTTGGCGCATCGTTCGCGCTGGCGCTTTTGCGGTTCGATCAAGAGGCGCTGGCGCAAGCGCAGGCTGCCGGCCTGCCCACCGACCCCGCAATGCTGCAGGCCCGCGCCTTGGCGGCGCTGCCGTACAATCCAGCCTACTGGACCGATGTCGGCGACCGCATCGGCGCGAGCTATGACTGGCCGAGCGCATTGATGTTCTATGACGTCGCGTTCTCGCTGCCGATGCCCAGCGCCGTGCGCGACGGGCGAGCGCTGGGTTCAAAGAGGCGCGCGTCTGAGGCGGTGCGGCGTGACTTTCCGCAATTCTTCCTGACGCAGTGACGCCAACCTAGACCTTCACCACGTCCTGCTCGATGCGCCCGAAGATCGAATGGTTCTTGGCGTCGCGCATGTCGATCTCGACGCGATCGCCGTGCTTCAGGAACGCGGTAGACGGCTTGCCGCTCTGAATCGTCTCGATCATGCGCTGTTCGGCGATGCACGAATAGCCGCGCCCGCCTTCGCTGATCGGCTTGCCGGGGCCGCCGTCTGCGCCGCGATTGGACACCGTGCCCGAGCCGATGATCGTGCCGGCGCAGAGATCGCGGGTCTTGGCGGCGTGCGCGATCAGCTGGCCGAAATCGAAAGTCATGTCTTCGCCGGCGTCGGCGGCGCCAAACGGCTTGCCGTTCAAGCTCACATGCATCGGCAAATGCAATTTGCCGTCGCGCCAGGCGTCGCCCAGCGCATCCGGCGTCACCGCGACAGGCGAGAAGGCGGAGGCCGGCTTCGACTGGAAGAAGCCAAAGCCCTTCTCCAACTCGGCCGGGATCAGATTGCGCAGGCTGACATCGTTGACCAGCATCACCAAGCGAATGCGCTTCCTGGCCTCCGCCGCGCCGATGCCGGCTTCGCAGTCGTCAACCACGACCGCCACTTCCGCTTCGAAATCGCAGCCCCAGGCGTCGTCCTTCAGCGGGATAGCGTCGCGCGGCCCGAGAAAAGCGTCGCTGCCGCCCTGATACATGAGCGGATCGGTCCAGAACGTCTCCGGCATCTTTGCGCCGCGCGCTTGGCGCACAAGCGCGACATGGTTCACATAGGCCGAGCCATCGGCCCACTGATAAGCGCGTGGCAACGGCGACGCGGCTTCGCGTTCGTGAAAGCGTTCGCGCAGGATCGAACCGGCATTGACGCCCTCCGCGACCGCGCGCAGCCGCGGCTCCGCGTGCGTCCAATCATCGAGTGCTGCCTGCAGCGTCGGCACTTCGGGGCCGGCGTGCGCATACCAGGCGAGGTCGTCGGACACGACAACCAGCTTGCCGTCACGGCCATGGCGGAGCGATGCGAGTTTCATGCTTTCACCGCGTCCTTCTGATTTTCCGGCGCAGCCTTGATGAAGGCCGGATGCTTGCGCGCGCGCTCGTCCCACGCCACCAGGCGCGGGAACGGCGCAAGGTCGGTGCTGAAGCGCCGCGCATTGGCCATTTGCGGCACGAGGCAGATGTCAGCCAGGGTCGGCTCGTCGCCAAAGCAATAGGGGCTGTCGCCGCGCTGCTCCGCCTGATGCTCGAGCGCGGCGAAGCCAAGCTTGATCCAGTGGCGATACCATTCGCCGACATGATCGTCGCTGGCGCTGAATTCGAGCTTGATGCGCGTCAGCACGGTGGAATTGTTGAGCGGATGAATGTCGGCGGCGATGGTGAGCGCGAAAGCGCGCACTTGCGCGGCAAGCCAGACGTCTTCCGGCATCAGCCGCGGCGCGGGGTGGGTCTGCTCAAGCCAGCCCAGAATCGCCAGCGACTGCGTGATCAGCCCTCGCTCGGTCTCCAGCGCCGGCACGCGCATTTGCGGGTTCTTGGAGCGATACGGCTCGCGCATCTGCTCGTCGACGCCCGGCATAATGTTGATCGGCACGCTCTCGTAAGCGACGCCCTTCAAGTTCAAGCCGATGCGGACGCGATAGGCGGCGGAGGATCGCCAATAATCGTAGAGCTTCAGCATGTCCTCGTTCTAGCGCGGACCCATGCTGGCGTCATGCCGTTTATTCGCCGATCCGCGACTTCGCATTGTGCGCTGCACGCGCCTTCTCATGCAGCCAGGCGGCGTGTTGCGGCGCCTTCTTGGTGCGGCTCCATTCCTCCAGCATGGCCGGCGCCACGCGTTTCAGCTCGGCGTACTCCTCGGCCGTGCCGGTGTCGGCCGTGAGTTCGAGCCGATGGCCGTTGGGATCGAAGAAATAGATCGACTTGAAGATGCCGTGATCGGTCGGCCCGAGCACGTCGAGGCCCTTGGCTTCGGCGCGCGCCTTCGCGGCCATCAGTGCGTCGAGGTTTTCGACCTTGAAGGCGATGTGCTGGACCCAAGCCGGCGTGTTCTCGTCACGCCCCATGTCCCTCTGGTTGGGCAGTTCGAAGAAGGCGAGCACGTTGCCGTTACCGGCGTCGAGGAAGACGTGCATGTAGGGATCGTATTCTCCCGTCGACGGGACATGATCTTCCGCGAAAGCAGTCGTGTACTCCATGTCAAACACGTCACGATAAAACTCGACGGTCTGTTTCGCGTCCTTGCAGCGATAAGCGACGTGATGGATGCCGGACGTGATGGGCATGGCGCGTTACTCCCGTAGCAGCGCCGGGAGCGCGCTGCGACCTTCTATTCGTGTGGAACGTCCTTGGTGCGCGTCTTGCCGACTCCCATGGCAATGCCAAGACCGAGCAGAACGAGCGAACCGACCACGATCCATTGCGTCGCGACGCCAAGCAGCACCGCGCCGTAGATCAAGCCGGCGAGAAGGATAAGAAAACCGATCGCGTAGATGACGAACGTAGACATGACGTGTTCCCGTAAGACCGAAAAGTTCCGGCCTATAAACGGGCGGCGGCGAGATTTGTGCCCTTGGTGCGGAACAATGGCGCATCATTCGTCCGCGAATATCTGCACGACTGGCTCGTCACCGGCGCGCATCCAAGCGCGGTACATGCCGGGCGTGTTCATCGCCCACGCTGGGCGGCCTTGGCCATCGAGCACGATGACGCCGCCATCGCCGACCTCGCCCTGATTGTTCAGCGTCGCGCCGACTTCGGCGATGACATTGTCGGCGGCGGCTTGGGCGCTCTCTCCGTTGAATTCCATGCGCGCGCAAATATCGCGCGCGACGCCGACGCGGATGAAGAACTCGCCCGTACCGGTGGCGGAGACGCCGCAGACGCCGTTTTGCGCAAACGTGCCCGCGCCAATGATCGGCGCATCGCCGACGCGGCCCCAGCGTTTGCCGGTCGTGCCGCCGGTTGATGTGCCAGCGGCGATATCGCCATTCACGTCGAACGCCACCACGCCGACCGTGCCGAACTGGTGATCGTCCGGCCAAAGTTCAGCGCTTGGCGCTTGCGGCGCGTTTGCTGGACGCGGCGGCATCGGCAGAGCGTTGCGCTGCAGATTCTCTTCAAGCTGACGCCAACGTCGCTCGGTGAAGAAATAAGACGGATCGACCTCCTCCAGATTCTGCGCGCGTGCAAAGGCTTCCGCGCCCGCCCCGATCAGCATCACGTGACGCGAATGCTCCATCACCGCGCGCGCGGCGCTGATCGGATGGCGCGTGCGCGTGAGGCCAGCGACGGCGCCCGCGGCGCGCGTACGACCGTCCATGATGGACGCGTCGAGTTCGTTGCGCCCCTCCGCCGTGAAAACCGCGCCGCGCCCGGCGTTGAACAGCGGATCGTCCTCCATCTCGCGGATGACGGCCTCGACCGCATCGAGCGACGAGCCGCCGCGCGCAAGGATATCGCCGCCCGTCGTCAACGCGCGCTGCATGGCGGCGCGATATTGTGCTTCCACCTCGGGCGTAAGGTTCGCGCGCTCGATCACGCCGGCGCCGCCGTGCACGATGATCGACCAACGCGGCGTTGGTTCTGGCGCTGTCGCGCAAGCGGCCAGAAGAAAAAGCGCAACCAGCGAAGCTGCGCTCTTGGACCGCCGGCGCCCTCGCCGGCGAGCGGCAAAAATTGAAATGAAGGCGCCGGCGAGGCGCCGGCGGTCCAAGACGGACAGCGCACGCATCAGCTCGCCTTCAGCACGCCGCGGCGGATCTGGTCCAGTTCGATCGACTCAAACAGCGCTTTGAAATTGCCTTCGCCGAAGCCCTCATTGCCCTTGCGCTGAATGAACTCGAAGAAGATCGGCCCGATCGCGTCCTTGCCGAAGATTTGCAGGAGCAAGCCCTGCCCTTCGCTGGGCGCGCCGTCGATCAGGATGCGGCGCTTGCGGAGTTCTTCGACGGGTTCGCCGTGACCGGGCAGGCGCTTGTCGATGAGATCGAAATAGGTTTCGATCGTGTCTTGCAGCTGCACGTCGCGCGCGCGCAGGCGATCGACGACCTCGTAGAGATTGTCCGTGCCGAAGGCTAAGTGCTGGATGCCCTCGCCCTTGTAGCGCTGCAGATATTCTTCGATCTGATCGACCTTGCCTTCCTCGCCTTTGCTCTCGTTCAGCGGGATGCGGATTTTGCCGTCGGGGCTCGTCATCGCCTTTGAGAACAAGCCGGTGACTTTGCCTTCGATGTCGAAATAGCGGATTTCGCGGAAGTTGAAGATGCGCTCGTAATAATCCGCCCACGTCTGCATGTTGCCGCGGAAGACGTTGTGCGTGAGATGATCGAGATAAGTGAGGCCGATGGCGTTCTTCTTTTCGTCGGCGCCTTCGATCGGCTTGAAGTCGATGTCGTAGATCGTCTGCGCGCCGTAGCGATCGACCAGATAGATGTAGGCGCCGCCAATGCCCTTGATGGCTGGAATGTTCAGCTCCATCGGGCCGACCTTGCCTTCAACCGGCTCGGCGCCGCGCTTCACCGCCTCGCGCAGAGCGTGTTGCGCATCCTTTACGCGGAACGCCATCGCGTTGGCGGAAGGCCCGTGCGCGTCGCGAAAGTCCGCCGCTTGGCCGGCTGGCTCCATATTGAGGATGAAATTGATGTCGTTCTGCTTGTAGCGGACGACATTCTTCGAGCGATGCCTGGCGACCGCGGTGAAGCCGATCTGTTCGAAATACCCGGCAAGCTTTTCTGGTTCGGGCGAGGTGAATTCGACGAACTCGAACCCATCGGTCCCAATCGGATTTTCGAACAGATCGGCCATGAGCGTTTCCTCAAGCTTGCATCTGACGCCGATTTAGTTTCATTTGAAACCAATGGCAAGCGCGAAACGAAAGTCCAGCCCGGCGGAGCTTCTGGTTTTGGAGGATTTCCTCCCCTACCGGCTGTCGATCCTGTCGAACCGCGTCTCGCGCGCCATCGCCGCGCGTTATGCCCGGGCGTTCGATCTGAGCATTCCGGAATGGCGCATCATCGCCGTGCTCGGCCGCCGCCCCGGCCTCACCGCCAAGGACATCGCCGAGGCCACCGAGATGGATAAAGTCGCCGTCTCGCGCGCCGTCGCTCGGCTCGTCGCCGCCAAGCGCGTGCAGGCCAAGGCGGACGCGTACGACGCGCGCCGGCAGATGCTGTCGCTGACCGCACAGGGTGAAAGCGTGCACGCACGCATCGCGCCGCTGGCGCTGGAAAGCGAACGACGCCTGCTCGCGGCGTTGGATTCGCGCGAGCGCGTGCAACTCGATGCGCTGCTGGATCGTTTGCTCGAAGCTGCGCGTACGCTCTAACCAAGTTCCACTGCAGTTCCTTCGGAACTGTAGCGGGGTTTCTGCGTTTACCTTCGTGAGGTCTGGGCGACTCTCGAGGAGTAACAGCTCATGGCACGACTCTCATGGTACGGCGGCGTGGCCGCCGCGCTGCTTTTGGCATGCCCCGTGAGCGCGTTTGCGCAAACGGAAACGACGCCGCCCGCGGAAGCGCAAGCGGAGACGCCGGCCGAATACACTGACGCGCAATTGCACGCGTTCGCAGCCGCATCGGCCGAGATCGATCCGATCAGCCGCGCACTGCCAAGCGCCACGGAAGAGCAACGCACGGAGGCGACGACGCAAATCCGCGAAATCCTGACGCGCAACAATATCGACGCCGACACGTACAACGCCATGGCCGCGCAGGCCCAGACCGACGCCGCCTTTGCAGCACGCATCAGCGCGCTGCACACGGCTTCGCCGACTGCGACGCCGGAGTCGCCGGCAACCGAAACGCCGCCGGCGCAAAACTAATCACGGTCGCGCCACTGCGCCGGCAAACACGGCGCAGTGGCGTTTTCTTTCATTCGTCCAAACAAGGAGAACATCATGGCCAAGGCCCTGTTCGTCACCGCAACCGCATTGGCGGCGCTTACCGCTGCATGCGCCGCAACCGGCGACGACATGAACGCCGCTCAAACCTCCGCCGCGTCCGTGGCGCAAGCCGCGCCGCAGACGCAGCAGCCAACGACTTTCACCGACGCCCAACTGCGCAGCTATGTCGCCGCGCGCGAAGAAATAGAACCGCTGCAGGCGAACTTCGCTTCACAAACACCCGAACAGCAGCGCGCGACCACCGCAGAGATCACCGCTGTGATCGAACGCCACGGGCTGACGCCGGTCCAATTCAACGCCGTCGCGCGAATGGCCAACACCGACCAAGCGTTCGCAAGCCGGCTGGCGGCGGCGCAGCCAGACACATTCTCGGACGAAACCTTGCGCGCCTTTACGGCGGCGAGCGCCGAGATCGATCCCATCTCACGCAGCCTGGCCACTCAAACGCCAGAGCAGCAGGCGCAGTCGGCGGAGCAAATTCGTCAGATTCTGACACGCCACAATCTCGACGGCGCCACCTACAACGCGATCGCAGCGCGCGCGCAGGCGGACACGGCGTTTGCAGCGCGGTTGATCACGTTCAGCGAGACCAACGGCGACTAGGCGCGCGGCGTCAGCCGCAAGAGCCTGCCATTGTCTTCATCCGTGATGATCCAGAGCGCGCCATCTTCGCTCTCGGCGATGTCGCGTATGCGGCCTTGGTTGAGCACGAAGCGCTCTTCGCTCACAACGCGCTCGCCCGCCATGCGAAGGCGAATGAGCGCTTGTGAGCGCAAGCCGGCGACCAGGACATCGCCGCGCCACGGAAACAAATCGCCGCGATAGAAATCCATGTCGCCCGGCGCGATGATGGGATCCCAGTAATAAAGCGGCTGCTCCATGCCTTCGCGCGCCGACGCCTCGACCATGGCGCGCCCGCCATAGTCTTCGCAGTAGCAGACGATCGGCCAGCCATAATTGCGTCCCGCGCGCGGCGCGTTGAGTTCGTCGCCACCTTGGGGACCATGCTCGACCGTCCACAATTCGCCGGTTTGCGGATTGAGATCGGCCCCTTGCACGTTGCGGTGGCCATAGGACCAAATCTCGGCGCGCGCGCCATCGCGGCCCGCGAACGGATTGTCGGCGGGAATTGACCCGTCCGCATTGATGCGCACGATCTTGCCGATGAGCGTGTTCACGTCCTGCGCGAGCGGACGAGAATCTCCGCCCTGCCGATCGCCAAGCGTGACGTACAAGCGCCCTTCCCGGTCGAACACCAGGCGCGACCCAAAATGCCCAGTGGAACGCCACGCCGGAACCTGCTGGAAAATCACCTGCACATTCTCGACGCGCGCCGCGTCATCGCTCAATCGCCCGCGCGCGACGCTCGTACCGTTGCGCCCGCCGCCGCGCGCCTCGGCATAGCTCCAATAGATCATGCGATCGCTTGCGAATGTCGGCCCAAGCACGACATCGAGCAGCCCGCCCTGGCTGCGTGCATCGACCGCAGGCAAGCCTTGCACCGGCGCCGAAATTTCGCCGTCTCGCGTGATCACACGCAGCGCGCCTGCGCGCTCCGTCACCAACACGCGGCCGTCGGGCAAAAACACCACCGCCCAGGGATGGTTAAGACCGCGCGCGATTTCCTCAACCACGATGTCGACGTCCGACGGTACTTGCGGCGCACGGGTTTGGTTTTCGAAAGCCGGCGCAAATTCGGTGTTGGGCGGCCGCTGTTCGGCGGCTTGTGTGGGCTGTTGACCATTGCTGTCAGCGCCTGTGCAGGCCGCGAAGATCAGAATTGTCGAGAAAAGGAGTGTTCGCATATGTCCAATCGCCTTGCTGGAGAGGGAATTGGCGGCGGCCGCGGCAAATGAGTAGGCGCCGTTTTCGCTCGCGCGGGACCTTTCCGCGTTGTAACGTCTATTGGGGTGTGGCGTAGGGGACGGCAGGTTGGCGGACGTCTTCATCTCGTACTCGCGGCTCGACCACGAGCGCGTGCAGCCGATTGCGGATCGGCTCGCCTCGCTCGGCTATTCGGTCTGGTGGGACAAGCACACGCGCTCCGGTCAAGACTTCGTCGATGAACTCAAGCAACAGCTCGACAGCGCCCGCTGCGTGCTGGTGGTGTGGAGCCACAACGCGCGCAGCGCCACTTGGGTTCAGACTGAGGCCGCTTATGCGCACGATGCCGGCAAGCTGCTGCAGCTCGCCATCGACGCGGTGCAACCGCCCGCTCCGTTTCACGCTTACGACATCGCCGACATGAGCGGCGGGCGCTCGTCGTGGGGTCCCCTTGAGGATGCGCTGGCCAAGCTCGTGCGCGACGGCGTTGCGGCGGCGCCGGTTCGGCGCGCATCGGCGCCAGGATTGTTTGCGGCGGCGACCGCCGTCGGCGCGCCGCGCTTGGCGCTGCTCGCGCTCGTCGCGGTCCTCACCGCCTTCGCCGGTACAATGACGGCGGCGGTCAATGGCCTGATGACGCCCGATCAAGTGCAGCTGGCGATGACCGGCATGTTCGGCGTTGCCGGCGCTTGCGCGGCCTTGGCGGCGCATCGCTACAGCTCCATCGCCAGGGCGGGAGGCTAGGTTTGGCCCGCTCCACTCTCGGCGCCCTGATCAGCGGCACGCGCGCGATCCTGACGACGCAGTTAGTCGTCAGCATCGTCGCCATTGCGCTGGCGGGCTGGACGATGAGCGTCACCAACAATCTCATCCGCGAACGCGACCGGCTGCGTAATCGCGTCATTCAGCTCGAAGAAACCATGGCCGGGCGCGGCATCGTGGTGCCCGCGGCGCCAACCATCGTCGATGCGCCGCGTGTGGTGGCGCAAAATGTTTATCCCGGCCCCATCGCCAACGCGCACGAGGCCGAGATCGCCACGACCAGTTCGGCGCCGGCGGAAGCCGATGCCGAGACCGCGGCCGCCGATGACGCGAGTCAGGGCCTCCTGCGCCGCGTGTTCGGCGACGTGTTCTCGCCGCTGCCGCCGATGCGCACGCTGGTTCTGCACGTGCGCTCGGCCCACGACGCCGAGACCGCTTACGCCATCGCCGCCGAACTCGCCGGCGAAAGCGATGCGCGCGTGCTGATCGATGTGATGCCGAGCGCCGACGCGCGCCAATCCGGCTACACCTATTTCGACGGTCGCCAGAGCCGCGCCGCCGCCGATCTCGTCAACCAATTCCACGACGTCGCGCGGCGCCTTGAGATCGCATCCTGGTCAGCGCAATTGCGCGGCGTGGCGTTGCCGGCCCGGGGCGAATACGGCGCCGACCGGCTGGACATCGTGCTGCCGCCGCTGCCGCCGCCGCCGGTCACGCCGGCGGCCGCATCCGCCCCAGCCGCGAGCACCGAAGGCGCGCTCGACACGCCGCCCGGTGAGTAACGCCGCCCCGGCAGCGCATGGGCGGTGTCGCGCCTTGCTTCCGCCCCGGAACGGAGTGACAAGCCATCAAGGTCCATGACTACCGCTGTCCTCCACCATCCCGACATGTCCGTTTGGGAGCCGAAACGGGCGCTGACGCTGAAGGCGGCGCGCCGCCGCTCGCGCCTGGTCAGCGGCCTGCGGCGGTTTTTCGTGGCTGGCGCGGGCGCCGCCTTCGCCTCGGTTTTCGTGTTCATGGCCCTCTACGCCATCGAGGGCGGCTTCATCGCCGGCCAGTACAACTCGGCCGAGCCGCTGCGGATGATCAATCCCCGCTTCGTCGGCCGCACCGATAGCGGCGGCCCTTACCAGCTGTCGGCCGAGCTGGCCGAGCGCCCGCGCGGCGAAAACCAGCCCATCGAGCTCATCGCCCCGGTCTACCGGACCGAAGCCGGCACCATCATGCTCGCCCCCCGGGGCATGTATTACGAGCAGGAGCAGCGGGTCATTTTCGAGGGCGAAGTGCTGTTTTCCGACCGTGGCGGCAACCGTTTCACCACCCCCAACATGATTGTGGACCTGGAGGCCGGGACCTTGTCCGGCGCCAACGGCGTCACCGGCGCGGGCCCCCTTGGCGTGCTCCAGGCCGACGCTTATGAATTGCGTGACAGTGATCGCGCCCTGGTGCTTCGGGGCGGGGTCAGCGGCCAGATACCGGACCGCAACCAGGATAGGGAGCCGTCGCCATGAAGCCCGCGACTTTCGTCTTCGCAGCCGGCGCCTTCGTCGCCGCCGCGGCCATGGCGGCGCCTGCGCACGCCCAGCTTAGCGAAGGCGGCGGCCCGGTGTCCTACTCGGCCGACAATCTCGAGTACTTCGACGGCGAGCGGCGCCTGGTGCTGACGGGCGATGTCGACATCGTCCAGAACGACGCCCGCCTGCGCGCCGACCGCATCACCCTCTTCTTCAGCGCATCGAGCGGCAACACCGAAGGCGGCCAGGGTCTCGCCTCCGGCGACATCGAGCGCATGATCGCCGACGGCGAGGTCTATTACGTCCGCCCGGCGCAATCGGCGCGCGGCGACCGCGCCGTCTATGAGGTGGCCCAGGACAGCGTCACCTTTACCGGCAATGTCGTGGTGGCGTCGGAGGAAAACGTCATTCGCGGCAACACGCTGATCCTGCAGATCGGCTCGCGGCGGACGACCATTCGGCCTGATCGCGGCCAGCGCGTGCGCGGCGTCTTCGTTCCCCGCGAAGGCAACCAGCAAAATTCGGGCCGTTCTGGCCGGTGATCGTCAATCCTTCACGAAATCTTAGCCGCGGCAGGTCGATATGAGCGCTGAGGGCGCTGCAAGCCGTTCAGCCAGCACCGACGTCGCCCAAGGCGGCCTCGGCGCGGTTCGGATCGCTAAATCCTATCGCGGCCGCCAAGTGGTGAAGGACGTTTCGCTCTTTCTCCGCCGCGGCGAGGTCGTCGGTCTGTTGGGCCCCAACGGAGCAGGCAAAACCACCTGCTTCTATATGATCACGGGGCTCATACGCGTGGACCAGGGGCAGATCTTGTTGGACGGCCAGGACGTCACAACACTGCCCATGTATCAGCGCGCCAGGCTGGGCGTCGGCTATCTGCCGCAAGAACCCTCCATCTTCCGTGGTCTGACCGTCGAACAGAACGTCATGTCGATCGTCGAGCTGCATGAGCGCAATGGCGCGAAGCGGCGCGAGATCGTCGATGGGCTGCTCGCTGAATTGCGTGTCGATCACTTGAAAGATTCGCCCGCCTCCGCCCTTTCGGGCGGCGAGCGGCGCCGGGTCGAGATCGCGCGCGCTTTGGCGACGCGGCCGTCGTTCATGCTGCTCGACGAGCCTTTCGCCGGCATCGACCCGCTCGCCATCAACGACATCCGAGAGCTGATCACGTTCCTCAAGGACCGCGGCCTCGGCATTTTGATCACCGACCACAATGTGCGCGAAACGCTGCAGATCGTGGACCGGGCTTCGATCATGTTCGACGGTGAAGTGTTGTTCGAGGGCACGCCCAACGAGGTGCTCTCGGATCGGACCGTGCGCGAAAGGTATCTCGGCAAAGATTTCAGCTAGACCGGGGGCCGCTGATGGCGATGACTCCTCGGCTAGAACTGCGCCAGGGCCAAGCCCTGGTGATGACGCCGCAATTGCAGCAGGCGATCAAGCTGCTGCAGCTTTCCAACGTCGAATTGCAGGAATTCGTCGAGGGCGAGCTCGAACGCAATCCGCTGCTCGAGCGCGAAGAGAGTTCGGCCGAAGCCAAGAAGAGCGAAAGCACCGAGGGCCAGGCGCTCGAATTCGAAAGCGGCATGACGCCCGACGAGCCGGGCCTCGATGTCAGCGTCGCCGACATGGCGCCCGATCTCAGCGCCGGCGAATTGATCGAAGCGGGCGCCGCCCCGCTCACCGATTGGTCGAAAGCCTCCTCCGGCAAAAGCTTCGACGACCTCCCCGGCATCGAAGAGACGCTATCGAGCGACCTCACGCTCGCCGAACATCTCGACGCCCAGCTCACCGAAGCCGGCCTCAGCGATATCGAGCGCATGATCGGCGGCGTGCTGATCGATGCGGTCGACGATTGGGGCTATATGCGCGCCGATGTGCGCGAGATCGCCGACCGCATCGGCGCCAGCGAAGCGCAAGTGCTGGCCGTGCTCACCGTCATGCAGGGCTTCGAGCCCACCGGCGTGATGGCGCGCGACATTCCCGAATGCCTGACGCTGCAGCTGAAAGAGCGCGGCCGCTTCGATCCGGCGATGGAAGCGCTGGTGCGCAATCTCGATCTCTTGGCCAAGGGCCATTTCGACCGCCTGATGACGGTGTGCGGCGTCGACCGCGACGATCTCGCCGACATGGTCGCCGAGGTGCGCGCGCTGACGCCCAAGCCCGGCGCCGGCTTTGGCGGCGGCGTCGTGCAATCGGTGGCGCCGGACGTCTATGTCAAACAGGCGCCCGACGGCACGTGGGTGGTTGAGCTCAATTCCGAAACCATGCCGCGCGTGCTGATGAATCAGCGCTATTACGCGACGGTGTCGAAAACCGCCAAGCGCGAGGAAGATAAGCTTTTCCTCAGCGAATGCGCCGCCAACGCCTCATGGCTGGTGAAGAGCCTCGACCAGCGCGCCCGCACCATTTTGAAAGTCGCGCGCGAAATCGTGCGCCAGCAGGACGGCTTCTTCGACAAAGGCGTCGCGCATTTGCGGCCGCTGAACCTGAAGACGGTCGCCGCCGCCATCGAAATGCATGAATCGACGGTGAGCCGCGTCACCTCGAACAAATATCTCTCCTGCGCGCGCGGCGTGTTCGAGCTGAAATATTTCTTCACCGCCTCGATCAACGCCGCCGACGGCGGCGAGGCGCACTCGGCCGAAGCCGTGCGTCACCAGATCAAGGGCCTGATCGACAGCGAACAGCCGGAAGAAATTCTGAGCGACGACCGCATCGTCGAAATCCTGCGCGACAAAGGCATCGACATCGCCCGCCGCACCGTCGCGAAATACCGCGAGAGCCTGCGCATTCCGTCGAGCGTTGAGCGCAAACGGAAGATGGCGCACGGGATTTAGCACGACGCTAAGTGCGCCGCCCGAGGCCGCCACAAACCGGTGCAAAGCGCCGGGAAAACCTCATTTGGATCGAAATGGCGGAGGAGCCGTCTGTTTTTCGCCGAAGACGGCCGTTGGCGTTGCGCCGTGCTCAGGGCTAAGCAGGTGCCTGGGTGCCCGTTTTGAAAGCATGATCGCGATGAAACCGCCCTGGGATGAATACCCGCACTTCGAGCGCAGTGACCTCGGCTGGCGCATGGGCGCGGGCGAGGATTATCTCGCGAAATTTGAGAAGTGGTTTTCTGGGCAAACGCCAGATGAAAAGGCTGACTTCGCTGCGGCACATGCAGAGCCCGAGAGTTGGTCGGGCTACTACACTGGGTTTTGGCGTGCCTATGGCGCCTCCCTGGCGCAAACATCCTGAGCTTGCCCACACATCCTGGGAATGGAGGGAAGTCCATGGCCCCAGAATTTATTGGATGACATTCCACGACTGGCTGCTGCGCCTCGCGCCCGAAGCAATGAGCCTCTACGCTTCTCGCAATCCGGAACCTGACGATTGGTCCGGATTCTATTCGTCAATCGGCATCAGAACCGATTGAACAAGAAGGCGCTTCGCTTTGTCCGCTTCGGGCCAAAAGATGCATTTCTCGCGATAGCGCGTCGTGGGCGTCCCTTCTCCTGTTGAAGAAGAGGGTGTCGGCGCGAAAATCCAAGGCGCCGGAAAACGGGGATACGCCTCCCCTCTATCCAACACTCCGCGCGCCTTAAGCCGCTGAAATCACTGCAAACGCGCCGCGATCTATCCGACCGAATTCGGCGCGAGCTTACACTCTCGCGCACATGACCGATCAATCCGCTCCCAACCGCGCAGCACCCATTGCGCTCTGGCGCATCATCGAAGCCTTCCTGCGCACGCTGTTCAGCGTTTGCGGCAATCCCGAAGAGCTCGCCGCGCGCGTCACGCTGACGACGAAAGCGCGCGCGCTGTTGTTGCCGTGGATCAAAACGGCGGAAACATTGATGCGGCAGTTGCTGCTGATCGAAGCGGCTTCTTGCGGTGTGTCTTCTTGCGGTGACACACACGCATTGCGCGGCAATCGCTCAACGCGCGATGCGGGCGTGGGTGCGTGTGTGTCACCGCAAGAATGTGTGTCACCGCAAGAAGCGCAAGGACCGCAACAGCCAGCGGCCGATCCCGCAACCTGGCGCGTCAGCTTCAAAGCCTTGCCGCCGATGCAGCGCAAGGTCGCGCGCAGCGGCCGCCGCCAAGGCGCCAAGCGCTTCCATGCCGCGTATCCGCTCGCCGCGCGGCTGGAAGCGCTGATCCGCGTGTTCAACGATCCGCGCCCATTCGCCGAGCGCCTCGCGCGCCGGCTCCACGCCGCGCCAACACAGCTGCGCCGGCTGACGCCGTCCCGCATCCCGGCCCAAGTCGCACACGGCGATTATTACGCGCTCTGCGACGCAGCCGAAGCGACACTCCCCCGCTTTCTCAATTCCAGCTGAAGCGCCGCGCGCCGATCATTCCACGATCCCGCGTTTCCACTCCGCGTCGCGACGCGGCAGTGCGAGATAGGATTCGCTGCGCATCTCCATGAGCCGCGAAGCCGTGCGTTCGAACTCGAAGCTCTGATCGCCGGCGGGATATAGCCCCTCCGGCGGCGCCTCCGCGGAAGCCACCAATTTCACTTTCGCTTCGTAGAGCGCATCGATCAAAGTCCGAAACCGCGCCGCTTCCTCGCGCATCGAGGGCGAAAGCTTCGGAATGTCCTGCAGCAGCACGGTGTGAAAGCGCTCAGCGATTTCGAGATAGTCCGCCGCGCCGAGAGGTCGCGCGCACAATTCATCGAAGCTGAAGCGCGCCACGCCCGCCGCTTCGCGCTCCACCCGCAGCGCCCGCCCATTGACATCGAGCGTCACCGCTTGCGGGCGCGCGCCATGGGTGAGCCGCTCCCACGCGCGCTCCATCGCCTCATTGGCGGCAGGCCCGAGCGGCGCATAATAGACCGGCGCCGCCATCAGCCGTTCGAGCCGATAATCGCGCGGCCCGGCCAGCTCCATCACATCGAGCTTGCGCTTCATCAGATCGATGAACGGCAGGAAGAGCTGGCGATTGATGCCGTTCTTGTAGAGATCGTCCGGCGGCCGGTTCGAGGTCGCCACGATGACCACGTTCTCGGCGAACAAGCGCTCGAACAGGCGCCCGAGGATCATGGCGTCGGCGATGTCGGTGACTTGGATCTCGTCGAAACACAAAAGCCGCGCGTCGTCTGCCACCTGCTTGGCGATGGCGCCGATGAGCTGATCCTGCCCTGCCCCGCCGGCGCGCGCCGCCCGCAAAGCGGCGTGCTGCGCCAGCATGAATTCATGAAAATGCACGCGCAGCTTTTTGCGCACCGGCGCCGCTTCGAAAAACAGATCCAGCAGCATCGACTTGCCGCGTCCCACCGGGCCCCAAACGTAAAGCCCGCGCGGCGGCGGCGCCTTCGCCAGCCAGGCGTCCGGCTTCCAGCGCGCCAAAGCGGCGGCGAGGCTGTCCAGCCTTTGGGCCGCGGCCTCCTGGTTGGGGTCGGGCGTCAGATCGCCGGCGGCCAGGCGCTCGCGGTACGCGGCCAGGGGCGATGTCATTGCTGCTCCAAGAGATTCCCGCTTCCGCCGCCAAAAAGCCCATCCCCGGCTGTGAAAGCAAGCGCCCAAGCGGCTTTGCGGGAACCGGCCGCCGTGCTTGTTTGGCGCTGCGAGTCACTTGAGCCCAGAGATGACGCAAACGGACGCCATTGCCGCCACGCCGTCACGCGCCGCGAGTGCGGTCGCGGGTCGCCATATCGTCGATGTGCTGATCGAAGAGCGCGCGCCGAAGCTTTCAACCAGCCCTCTCTGGCCGATCGTGCGCCCGCCGCTCTACACGGTGCTCAACTACGCCAAGGCGGTGAGCATGGCCGACGCCATTGCCCCGATGGGCGGGCGCGACGCGCTCGAACACATCTCGCAGCTGTTGAGCGTGAAGCTGCAGATGCGCGGCCTGGAGCGCATGCCGAAGGACGGCGCCTTCCTGATCCTCGCCAACCATCCCACCGGCATCACCGATGGCGTGGCGCTCTACGACGCCATCAAGCGCGACCGGCCCGACGCGCTGTTCTACGCCAACTCCGACGCGCAGCGCGTCTGCAAGCGCTTCGACGACGTGCTGATCCCGGTCGAATGGGTGGTGGCGAAACGCACGCGCGAGCGCACGCGGGTGACGCTGAAAATGACCGAGCAAGCGCTGGAGGCTGGCCGGCCGATCGTGATTTTTCCCGCCGGGCGGCTGGCGCGGCTGCGCGATGGCGAATTGGTCGATCCCGAATGGATGCCGACGGCGGCGAGCTTGGCGCGCAAATATCGCTTGCCGATTTTGCCGGTGCACGTCGCCGGGCCCTACGCGTTCTGGTTTCACACCTTCGCGAAGTTTTCGGCAGAGCTGCGCGACATCACGCTGTTTCACGAGCTTTTGAACAAGCAAGGCAAGACCTACGAGCTGACCCTCGGCCCGCTCATTCCGCCCGACCATTCCGCTGGCGAGTCCACCAGCGTGATCAGAAAGCTCAAGCATTATATCGAACGCGTGCTGCCGCATGCGCCCGATATGCCCTTCGATCCGCAAGGACCGGAATGCGCCTGGCGCGATCCCCCCAAGGCCGAGGCGCCAAAACAACCATAGACGCAGGTCACAGCGCAGCGCATGGTAAGCGTGCGAGGGGCGGGTATCGGAGGGATGCTTCCATGCGCGCCCGTGTGCTGGTGACACGTGTCTTGGCGATTGCTGTGTGGGCTGGGCTGGCCGCAACGGCCGCCGGCATTCCATACATTCCGCCGCCGCAACCGATCTACGAAGCGCCGATCGATCGCGCGCTGGAAAACGTCGCCGCCATGGATGGGCTTGAGCCGGCGCAGCGCGAACAATTGCTCGGCCGGCTGAACTTGCTCGCTTACGCGCGCAACGACGCTGACTTCGCCTATCTGCGCGAAACCAATCAGCTCAACGAAGCAGGCAGCGTGTTGTGCACGGAAGCGCCCCGCAATCAGCGCATTCAACCTGAACAGCCTGAACCCACCTTCGGCCCCAACGATCGCTGCGCGCAATTTTCGTTTCAGCTTGGACCGCAAGACGAATTGCCCGCCGGCGAGATCAGCGTCGACAATGACGGCGCCGCCGCGCGCCTGGAAGCTGCGCGCGCCCACTACGCGCGAGCGTTGGAGCACGATCCCGCCAATCTGCGCGCGCGTTTGGGCTATGCTTACGTGCTCGATCGTATGGGCCGCCTGAACGATGCGCGCCGGCAATTGCGCAATATCATCAAGCGCGGCTTGCCTCGGCTCGAGGCGGCGCAATCGGAGTGGGAAGACCACGCCGTGCTGACCGAAGCGGCCGCGCACCTTGCCCACATCGCCGTTTCGCGTAGCGATCGCGCCCGGATGGATCGCTTGCGCGCGCGCCTGGAGGCAAGCCGGCCGGTGCAGTATGTGACGCCGATCGTGGTGCCGCTGACCGATGCGCCGTTCGATCAGATCATCGACGTGAACGCCGACGTGGCCTTCGATTTCGCCGGCACGGGCGATCGGCGCGCGCAAGGCTGGTTGACCGCCGACGCCGCTTGGCTGGTGTGGGACCCCGAATGGACCGGCGAAGTGCGCTCAGGCTTCGACATGATCGGCCAGCGCACCTGGAGCGTGTTCTGGAGCGATGGCTTCGAGGCTTTGCGTGCGCTCGACGACAATCGCGACGGGCAATTGACTGGCGGCGAGCTGGGCGGCCTGTCCTTGTGGCGCGACGCCAATGGCAACGGCGTCAGCGAACCGGGCGAGGTTTCACCAGCGCACGTGCATGGCGTCGCCGCGATCAGCGTGCGCGGCGCGCCGACGCGCCCGGGCCTCATCACCGCGCCGGACGGCATCCGCTTCGACAATGGCGAAGCCCGCCCGCTCTACGATTGGACGCCGGGGCTGGGCAGCGCGCCAGTAAGTTAGGCTGGGCCAAAAGGCTGGGGATTGATCCCATACTCATGGTATGGTATGTACGCCCATGGCGGAAATGCGCAAGATTACCGTGGATGTCGATGCGCGCGTGCTCGAGGCGGCGCGGGCCGAGGGCGCCGGCGTGGCTGAAACGGTGCGGGAGGCGCTGGAGCGCCAAGCGCGGGCGCGCGCCTGGGAACGCCTGTCGGCGCTGCGCGGCAAGGTCAAGTTCGACATGACCTGGCAGGAGATGCGCGGCAAGGATGAGGACGAATGATCGCCGTCGACACCAGCGTGCTGGTCGATTGGCTTGATCAGATCGACACGCCGCAAACCCGACGCGTGTCCGGCTTTGCGCAGACAGGCGCGGGCGTCATCGCGGCAGTGACGATCACCGAACTGCTTTCAGACCCTCGTGGATCGCGCGCTATGAGCGGCGCGCTTGTGGCCTTTCCCATCCTGCCCGTCGCGCAAGGCTATTGGGAGCGCGCCGGCTTGCTGCGCGCGAAGGTGCGCAAGGCCGGTCGTAAAGCAGCGTTGGGGGACGCACTCATTGCGCAAGCCTGCATTGATGCCGACCTGCCCTTGCTCACCAGCGACACGGATTTCGCGGCCTTCGTCAAACTCGGCGGGCTGAAGCTCGCTTAGAGCTTGCGCTCGACCATTGCCTTTTTGATCTCGGCGATGGCCTTGGCCGGGTTCAGCCCCTTCGGGCAGACCTGAGCGCAATTCATGATGGTGTGGCAGCGATAGAGCTTGAACGGGTCTTCCAGCGCATCGAGCCGCTCGCCCTGATTTTCGTCGCGGCTGTCGGCGATCCAACGATAGGCCTGCAGCAAAGCGGCGGGCCCGAAAAAGCGATCGCTATTCCACCAATAGGAGGGGCACGACGTCGAGCAGCAGGCGCACAGGATGCACTCATAGAGTCCGTCGAGTTTCTGGCGTTCTTCCGGGCTCTGGCGCCACTCGCCATCGGGCTCCGGCGTGACGGTTTGCAGATAGGGTTGGATCGCCGCGTATTGCGCGGTGAAATTGGTCAGGTCGGGCACCAGGTCCTTCAGCACCGGCTGATGCGGCAGCGGGGAAATGGTGATGACGCCCTCGGGCAGTTCGTCCATGCCCTTGGTGCAGGCCAGCGTGTTGCGCCCGGAAATATTCATCGCGCACGATCCGCAGACGCCCTCGCGGCATGAGCGGCGGAAAGCGAGTGTCGAATCCATATCGCTCTTGATGGCGATCAGCGCGTCGAGAACCATCGGGCCGCAACTGTCGAGATCAAGCTCGTAAATATCCCAGTGCGGGTTCTCGCCGGTATCGGGATCGTAGCGGTAGACCTTGAATTCCCGGACCCGCTTGGCCCCCGAGCGCGCCTTATGGCGCTTGCCCGATTTGACCTTGGAATTCTTCGGTAGCGTAAGTTCGACCATAGCGGACGCGAACCTGACGAGCGCCGACACAGGCGTCAAGCGACAGCTTGGCGCAATGGGGTTAGACTGCCCCCTGGAGGCAGCCATGCAGGACTGGTCCGCCGAAGACCTCGCCCGCGCCATCGAGCGCCGCCGCGGCCGGCCGCGCCGCGCCAAAGGCCTCGTCCGCGACGCACCTTCGCCGCCAAGCGCCGTACAATGGACAGAGGCGGACTGGGCCAGTCAGTTCACCTTCCTGCATGGCTACACGACACGCGTGCGCGGCGTTACGCAGGTTTGCATCCGGGACAGCGACGGCGCCGTGCTTTGGGAAGGCGGGGTTCGCGAGATCGCGCTGCACGCCGCCCCCTGGCTGGGCTTCGCATGGATGGTGCGCGTCGGCGACCAACTGCGCTTCGAGAGCGCTTTGGCCAGCGAGCGGGTGCGCACGGCGGAAGAGGCCGTCCGCACCCGGCTCTAGTCCCTACTCCACCGTCCCCGGGACGGCGCGGCCGTACCAATCGATGCGCCGGGTGGCGATCATCGTGGCGGCGATGACGGCGAACGCCACCACCGAGCCGGCAAACAGGGCGAAGTCCTCCAGGGTCATCAGCACGTACATGGCGCCGTAGAGGCCGGTGAGCCCGGCCAACGCCCGCACGCCGACCGCTGAAGAGCCGAACGACGCGCCTGCATAATAGGCCAACAACCCCACGGTTGCGGCCGCGGCGATAGCGAAGGCGGCGGTGAAGCCGATGATCTCGGTCATCGACAACAGCAGCAGGTAGAAAACGCACTGGGCCAAGCCGACGAGGATGTACTGCGCCGGGTGCGCCTTGCGGCCGCTGACCGCTTCGAAAATCAGCGTCGCCAGGAAGACGATGCCGATGAACATGATGCCGTAGCGCACGGCGCGGGCGACGCCCTGATAGATGTTGTCGGAGGAGACGAAGCTCACCGCCATATCGCGTCCGGCGGCGAGCCCCAGATTGAAGCTGGCGAGATCGGCGGCTTTCTCCATGCCGCGCGCCACGAATGGCACGCGCCATGAGACGACGAAGCCTTGGTCGGTCGATTCGAGCGCTTCATTGGATTGGAACCAGCCTTCCGCGCGCGCATCGCGGCGGTCGCCGCGAATGGTGGCGGTGGTGTCCTGCGCGAACGCGGCCAGCGAAAAACGCTGCGAGCCGGTCAGTTCGAGCCGCGTCTCAACCACGAAATCCGCGGGACCATTGCTGAAGTCCATCGGCGCGGCGAAGGCCTGCAAATTGCTCGACACCGGCGCGCCGGGCGAGGAGAAAATGCCGGGGCGCGAATAATCCGGCGCCGGCGCGGCGAGCGAAAGATCGGAAACCGGCTCCAAGGTGGCGGTGCTGCCATCGGCGAACCTAAGTTCGGCGGCGTTGCGGATGGCGCGGCTGTCGCTGACGAACATGACGATGCGCGCCTGCGCCCAGTTGAAGCGATAAGACGGGTCCACATCTTCCAATGCGGCGGCGGGACGGAAGCTCGCATCGAATTCGGTCATCGCCCGATAGATGGCGGCGCGATAAATGCCGACGGAGCGATCGGTCACCTCAAGCGCTGTGTCGGCGCTGCCCGTTTCAGGAAACACAACAAAGGCGCCGCGATCGATGCGCCGCTGCACGCGGTTTTGATCGTCGCTGATTTCGACGGCGCGCTCGTAGGGCACCAATAGCATCGGCCCGCCGACCACTTGCGAGCCGCCGGCATTGGCGCCGATCTCGGCGGTCACCTGGCGGGCGCGGCCTTCGCGTTCGGCCACCAATGCGCCGACCACCAGCAACGGAATGCCCATCGCCAGCACCAGCAAACAGACAAGCAAAAGCTTCAGGCCAAGTGATCCACGCGGGATCAGGCCCGAGATCGAATTGGTCGCCACGGAATGTCCCTCCCTGCGCGCCGGCTCAAGGGCGCGCGCACCATTTCATCGCCGCGATCAAGGCGAGATATCGACCGAGACGGAGCTTTCCGGCGGCGTCCAGATTTGTTCTTCCGCTGGCGCCGGCGGTTCGGCGCTCCAGGCGATCACGAACGCGGCAGCGCCAGCCAACGCGCACCCGAACGACCACAACAGCACGACCCAGTCATAGCTGCTCTCAGTGCGATCCGTTATCTTTCGACCTTCCTCGTCCACGATCATTGGCATGTCGGAGCGCTCGCCGCGGGCTACGCTGCGAGCCGCTTCGGCGGCGTGACCCAACTGCACCCGCGCCGAAGACATTGCAAACTGGCGGCGGACGTCGATCAGCACGTAGCCGATCAGGAATACGAACGGCAGCGCAAAGCCCCAGGGCGCAGCGGCCGGCATCCAGTCGCGCACGAACAATCCCAGCGACCCAACGCCAAGGCCGGCCAGGACGAGAAATTCGGTCAGCCCCTGCCCGCGATCGCCGAGCGCCGCACGCAGGCGCCGGCGCCGCGCGCCCATTTCGTTGAACATGGAAGACAGAAAGGCCGACATCGGCGTGGGAAATAACCCACGCCAAGCCTGCCGCAAAGCCGCTTTGGCGGCTCGATTTTGACGCCCGCAGGGCCTAGGTAAGCCTCACAAGGCCAGGGGATGCGCCCAATGTCGATCAAGCTCAATTGGAAAACCATCGCCATCGCCTTTGCCGGTCTGATCGGCGTGCTGGTGATCGCCATCGTCCTGTTCTTTGTGTTCTTCCCGAAAGAGCTGGCCGCGCGCGAAGCCGAGCGGCGCATCGAGGAAGCCACCGAGCGCGATTTGGTGCTGGGCGGCGCCATCGACGTGACGTTCTTCCCGGCGCTCGGCTTCTCGGTGGAGCAAGCCTCGCTCTCCAACCCGGAGGGCTTCGACAGCGCAACGCCATTCATCGCCGCCGACCGCATCGTGTTCGCGGTGAAAGTGCTGCCGCTTTTGCGCGGCGCGGTGGAGGTGAAGGAGCTCATCTTCGACACCGCGCAGGTCAATCTCGTCGCCGAGCCCGACGGCACGGCGAACTGGACCTTCCCAACCGAAGAAACGTCCGAGGACGAGTTCACCATCGAAGATCTGCGGCTCGACAATGTGCAGCTGATCAACGGCCACATCACGTTTCAGGGCGGCGATGGCGGCGCGCCGATGACGCTGGAAGATGTCGATGCGACGCTGGCTTTGGAATCGCTGGATGCGCCCGCGCAGCTCAGCGCCAATCTCGATTATCGCGGCCAGCGCCTCTCAATCGAGAGCGAATTGGGGTTGCCGCGCGCAGTGATGGAGAAAGGCGAAACCCCGCTCACCGCCAACATCCGCTCAGCGCCCGTCAACGCCAGCTTCAACGGCGCCTTCGACGCCGAAACCGGCGCGCTGGCGGGGCAAGTGGAAGCCAGCGGCGCAAGCTTGCGCGATCTGTTGGCCTGGATGGGCTCGCCGCTGAGCGAAGGCGGCGGTTTCACGCGCTTCAGTGTCGCCGGGCAAATGGCGCGCGAAGGCGAAACCACCGCATTCACCGATCTGGCGCTGCAGCTCGACGCCATCGAAGCGCGCGGCGCGCTGACATTGTTGAACCAGGAAAGCGGCCGCCTGCGCGTGACCGGCGCGCTGAGCGCGCCGAGCCTCGATCTCAACACCTATCTCCCCGCCCCGGCGCAAGGCGCTGATGCCGGCGGCGTCGAAGTCGACACCGCCTGGAGCACCGCGCCGCTAGACCTTTCCGGTCTGCGCGCACTCGACGCCAACCTCGATCTCACCTTGGGCTCGCTGCGCTTCCAGCGCATGAGTTTCAACGACGTGGCGCTGGCGCTGCGCATCGCCAACGGCGCCGCCGACGCGCGGCTCTCGCGCATTTCGCTTTATGAAGGCGGCGGCTCGGCGCGGCTGATCGCCGATGGTTCGGGCGCGACGCCGCGTGTGGCCATCGAACTCAACGCGCAGAATATTCAAGCCGAGACATTGCTGCGCGACGCCATCGGCTTTGACCGCATCGCGGGCCGCGGGCGCCTGGCGGCGTCGCTGGTCGGCGAAGGCAATTCGCAAGCGGCGATCATGCGCTCGTTGCGCGGCAACGCTTCGTTCTCGTTCAATGATGGGCAATGGAAAGGCGTGAACCTGGCGCAGGTGGCGCGCACGGTGCAGGCGGTGCTTTCGGGCCAAGCGGTGGGGCCGAGCGCGGCGACCGATTTCGCCGAGCTCTCCTCCACGCTCACCGTCTCCGACGGCGTAGCGGCGACTGACAATCTGCGCTTGCTCAATCCGTTCGCACGCCTCGAAGGCCGCGGCCTCATCAATATCGGCGAGCAAACCATCGACATGCGCATCGCCCCGCGCGCCGTGCGCTCGATCGAAGGCCAAGGCGGCGATGCCGGCGTGTCCGGGCTTGGCGTGCCGTTCCGCATTTCGGGGCCATGGTCGCGTGTGAGCTTCCGGCCCGCGCTCGAAGACGTAGTGCAGGACCAATTGCGCAACATTCTCTCGCGCCAGCAGCAAGGCAGCCCGCTGGCGACGCTGGGCGAGACCTTGTTCGGCCGCCAGCCAAGCACCCCCGCCCCCACCGCCGAAACGCCGGCGGCGGAAACCGGCAGCGAGACCCCAGCGCCAGCCGAAGCGCAGCAGCAAGAAGAGGAGCGCCAGCTGAGCCCGCTCGAGGAAATGCTGCGCCGCGCCGCCGGGCGCGACCGCGACGCCGAAAAGGCCGATCCCCCAGGGGAATGAGGCCGAATCGACAGGCTGGCGCCTTACTGGTAGTTTAGCTGCGCGCGTCGGGAGGGGGCCCGCCCATGAATATCGACACATTGTCCAAGAGCGTTGCGACCTGGGTCAGCGTCGTGGCGGCGATCGTCGCGGCGATTATCGGTTATCTGTCGTTCCAGCAAGCGAACGCGCAGCGCCGCGAGGACCGCATCATCCAGACTTTCGCTTTCGTCGATCGGCTGCATAGCCCCGAGATGATGGTCATCCGCGAGAAGCTCGACAACGAAGCTTGGTGCGACGTCTATGTCGGCGACACCAATCCGGTCGCCGGCGAGGTCGAGGCGGCGGCGGTGGCGATCGAGCCGCCGGCGGAAGAGCGCCCAGAACTCACGCGCCACGAAATCAATTCGTTCATCGACATGTTCGACGCGGTGCAGATTTGTCTCGATCAGAACCTGTGCAACCGCGACTTCGCCGCGCAATTGTTCGGCCCATATGCACGCTCGCTCTATGGCGAGCTGTCGCAATTCATCCTCGATGAACGCCAGCGCCGCGACCCCGGCGTCGGGCGCGGCATCGAGACGTTGTCGGGTGACGAACGCAATGTCGAACAGCGCGCGACCGCGTATCTCACTGATCAATGCGGCGTGACGCCAACACCGCCGCCATCGGAAGCTTCACCGACGGAAGCAACGCCATAGCGCTACTGCTTCTTCTGCCGTTCGGTGAAGAACACTGCGATCTTGTTGCCGTCGAGATCGCGGAAATAGGCGAACTCTCCAAACGCGCCGCGCGGCCCGGGCTTGCCTTCGCATGTCGCGCCGAGTGACAGCGCCTTGTCATAGATGCGCGCCACGTCTTCCTGCGCATCGACACTGATGGCGAGCATCGTGCCGTTGCCGGGCTGAGCGTCCTTCTCGTTATATGGACGCGTGACCATGATCATCGCGCCCGAGCCCAGGCGGTACATTTGGCCGTGCGGCGTCGGAAACAGGCGCTTGCCGCCGAGCTCCGTCGTCAGCACATCGTAGAAGCCGCAGGCGCGCTCGAAATCGTTGGCGCCGAGGCAAACATAACCGATCTGAGCCATGGCGGTGCTCCCCTATTCTTATGCGCGCAGTGTTCGGCGCACGGCGGCGGCGCGTCAAGAATGACGCGACGCGATGGGCGTCAAGCAGCCGCGCGCTCCGGCTCGGCGCCGAACAAGGCGCAGAGCGCGTCGCGCACCTGCTGGGGGTCTTCGAGCATGCAGATGGCTTTGCGCGTCTCGCGGGCGTTGGCGCCGAAGACGGCGTCGATGCTCCAGGCGATGTGCTTGCGCGCGACGCGGACGCCGAGCTTGCCATCGTAGAACGCAAGCGTGTCGTCATAGAGCGCCAGCAAGGACGCGAGCAGCCGTGCGCGCGGCGGCGCCACTGCTTCGCCGCCATGCTTGAGCGCGCGTTCGATGGCGCCCGGCAGCCACGGCTTGCCCTGCGCGGCGCGGCCGACCATCACACCGGCGGCGCCCGAGAGCGCGAGCGCGCGGCGCGCGTCGGCGGCGCTAGCGATGTCGCCATTGGCGATGACGGGAATGCTCACGGCTTGCACCACCGGCGCGATCGCGGCCCAGTCGGCGCTGCCGGTGAAGAATTGCTTCCGCGTGCGGCCGTGAATGGTGATCATGCGCACGCCCGCGTCTTGCGCGCTTTTGGCGATCTCCGGCGCGTTGAGATGTGCGTCGTCCCAGCCGAGGCGCATCTTGAGCGTCACCGGCAGCTTCGTGGCGGCGACCGTCGCTTCGATCAGGCGCAGCGCTTGCGCGGGATCGCGCATCAAGGCGGAGCCGCAGAGGCCGGAGGTCACGCTCTTCGCGGGACAGCCCATATTGATGTCGATCACATCGGCGCCGACAGCTTCAGCCAGCCGCGCGCCCTCGGCCATCCAGTGCGCTTCACGGCCTGCGAGCTGCACCACCAGCGGGCTGAGCACGCCCGCACCCGCGGCGCGGCGCACCATGTCGATGCGTTCGCGCGCCAATTGCTCGGACGCCACCATCTCCGACACGCAATACGAGCCGCCAAACGCTTTCACCTGCCGGCGAAACGGAATGTCCGTAACGCCCGCCATCGGCGCGAGCGCGACGAGGGGGATGTTTTCGCTCAAACGAAACATGACGCTACGACTTTAATACACCCGCTTCTTCGGCGGAATGTACTCGACTTCGTTCGTCATCGTGTTGGTGTGCACTGGGCGATAGTCGATACTGGCTTTGCCGGTGTTGAGATCGAGCCAGGCGAGCGTGTGCTTCATCCAGTTCACATCGTCGCGATCGGGGAAATCCTCGCGCGCGTGGGCGCCGCGCGACTCGGTGCGGTTGGCGCCGCCAGTGACGGTGACGATGGCTTGGCCGAGCAGATTGTCGAACTCCAGGGTCTCGACCAGATCGGTGTTCCAGATCATCGAACGATCGGTAACGCGCACGTCCGGCGCTTCGTCCCATACCTTGGCCATGCGCTGCACGCCCTCTTCCAACACCGGGCCGGTGCGATAGACGGCGCAAGTATCCTGCATGGTGCGCTGCATTTTATCGCGCAATTGCGCGGTCGGCGTTTTGCCATTGGCGTTGCGGAATTTGTCGAAGCGCGCGAGATGCGCGTCGCCCGCATCCTTCGCTAGCGACGGCTGCGAGGCGTTGGCTTTCAGCTTCTCGCCACAACGCAGGCCGACAGCGCGGCCAAACACCACAAGATCGATCAGCGAATTGGAGCCGAGGCGATTGGCGCCGTGCACCGAAACGCACGCGGCCTCGCCAACGGCCATCAGGCCAGGCACGACGCTGTCGGGATCGGCGCCGACTTTGGTCAGCACCTCGCCGTGATAGTTCGTGGGAATGCCGCCCATATTGTAGTGCACGGTCGGCAGCACCGGGATCGGTTGGCGCGTGACGTCGACGCCGGCGAAGACCTTGGCGCTTTCGGAAATGCCCGGCAGCCGCTCGTGCAGCACTTTCGGATCGAGGTGATCCAGGTGCAGATTGATGTGATCCTTGTTCGGGCCGACGCCGCGGCCTTCGCGAATTTCCAGCGTCATGGCGCGCGAGACCATGTCGCGCGGCGCGAGATCCTTCACGGTCGGCGCGTAGCGCTCCATGAAGCGCTCGCCGTTTGAGTTGGTGAGATAACCGCCCTCGCCGCGTGCGCCCTCGGTGATCAAACAACCCGCCGGGAAAATTCCGGTCGGGTGGAATTGCACGAACTCCATGTCCTGCAGCGGCAGGCCGGCGCGCAACACCATAGCGCCGCCGTCGCCAGTGCACGTGTGCGCCGACGTGCAGGAGAGATAAGCGCGGCCATAACCGCCCGTCGCGAGCACGACGGTTTGCGCGCGGAAGCGATGCAGCGTGCCATCATCGAGCTTCCACGCCGTCACGCCGCGGCAAGCGCCGCCTTCCATGATCAGATCGAGCGCGAAGTATTCGATGAAGAAATCGACGCTATGACGCAGCGATTGGCCGTACATCGTGTGCAGCATGGCGTGACCGGTGCGGTCGGCCGCAGCGCAGGTGCGCTGGATCGGCGCTTCGCCGAAATTCTTGGTCATGCCGCCGAAGGCGCGCTGATAGATCTTGCCTTCGTCGGTGCGCGAGAACGGCACGCCCCAGTGCTCGAGCTCATAGACGGCGGCCGGCGCGTTGCGGGTGAGATATTCGATCGCGTCCTGATCGCCCAGCCAGTCCGACCCCTTCACGGTGTCGAACATGTGCCATTGCCATTTGTCCTCGCCCATATTGCCGAGCGCAGCCGAGATGCCGCCTTGCGCGGCGACGGTGTGCGAGCGGGTGGGAAAAACCTTGGTGATGCAGGCGGTCTTCAGACCGGCCTGCGCCGCGCCCAGCGCCGAACGCAAGCCAGAGCCGCCGGCGCCGACAACGACGACGTCGAACGTGTGATCGATCCAGGTGTAAGCGGCCAAGAGGTCAGACTCCGAAATTCACCAAAAGCACCGCGAACGCAGCGCCCACGCCGAGTGCGATCGGCACGAACGCGTTCAGCACCAGCAACAGCACTTTGGTGGAAGGCTTGTGGATGTAGTCGAGCACGACTTCCTGCATGCCCAGCGACATATGATAGAGGCTCACCGCCAGCAGCAGCAGCACGCCGACGGCGTTGAACGGCTGCGACAGAAAATCGATCACCGTCACGTAAGCGCCGCCGCGCATCGAAAGCGCCGCGCTGACGACGAACCAGGGCGCCAGCACGGCAAGCGCGATCGAGGTCGCGCGCGTGGCGATGAAATGGCCCGTCCCCTCGCGGCTGGCGCCGTGATGGCGGACGCGGCCCAATGGCGTACGCATGCTCATCGCGTCAGGCTCCGAAGGTCACGAGCGCCCACAGGCCCACAGGCGCTGCGAAAGCAAACAGGATGGCGAACCAGGCGCTGGTGTCGGCGTCGGAAGGCGTGAGGCCGGCGCCAGTGTCGAACACGAGATGGCGGATGCCGTTGGCGAGGTGATAGGCGAGCGCCGCGACGATCACATAGAGCGCGATTTGCCCGAACCAGGAGTTGAGCACCACGCCCACCGGCTCATACACCTCGGGCCCCGCTGCGGCGGCGATCAGCCAGATCGCCAGGCCGATGCCTGCCGCGTAAAGCGCGATGCCGCTCAACCGATGCAGGATCGAACTCGCCATCGTGACGTGCCATCGCCAAACCGTCAGATGTGGCGATACGGGTCTGTCTCCCGGGCGGGTCGCACCGGCCATGCGTGCCTCTTTGTAGCTGATATAGGGCGTGAATCTGCGCGGCGGAGATTAGGCGCCGCCTCCGGGGTGTCAATCAGCGCCGCCGCCGCATGAGAGCGGCGGCTATGCGCTCCTACTCCACCTCGGTTATCACCAAGTCGAACGTTCCGGTCTGGGCGCCGGTGACGCGGATCACGGCGGCGCCGCGAGCACTGGCCTCGAAGGTCGCGGTCTGCGTCGGCGCCGGCGGTTCTTCACCTTCGGCGACCACCGGTCGATCGATCACAGCGAGCCCGTCAACCACGCGCCCGGTCAGCAGCGACGGTGAGAACATGTTCGAATAGACCGCAGCGGTGTAGCGGCGGCCGCTACGCACCGGGATTTCGAAGTCCTGGTAATAGGCGCCGTTATCGTCGGTGGCGGAGTCGCGCGTCAGCTCGACGCCGCGGGCGATCCAGCCGGCGCCTGCAGAGATGGCGATGCGCGTCGGCGGCGGACGCAGGAACACCGTGAGCCGATACGCGCCCGCGGAGCTGGCGGAGTAGGAACGCGCGCGGACGATGTACACGCCGTCGGTCTCTACGGTGTAGAGCAGTTCGGAGTTCAGCCCCTCGCCGCCATCGTCATCGAAGGCGATCTCTTCGAACGCGGCGACGCCATCGCTCTGCGTGATCCGGCCGATGGAGACGAACGGATCGAAGGCCTCCGACTCCATCGCGATGCGGAGCGACTGCCCGGCGCGGCCGTTGAAGCTGAAATATTCGTACGGCTGCAAGGATCCCTCAAGCAGCGCGGAGTTCTCACCCAGGCTTCTCTCGAGCGTTTGGTCAAAGCCAACGGCGAGCGGCGCTGGCGGCTGGGGCGGCGCCCAGGACGCAATCACCAGCTGATAGGCGCCGATACGATCGGTGTCCGAAGTCGCCGCGATGACAGTGTATTCGCCGTCCTGCGGCGCGATGAAATTCATCCGCGCGACGCCGTCAGCCCCGGCAATGCCGCCAGCTTCGCTGGAGAAGGTGTCCGGCAGCCGCCCAGTGCCGACCGCGAGCACGGGCGACACTTGCGTCGAGCGCATCGACACCCGCACGCCCTCGCCGGCGCCCAGCGCAATGCGGAACTGGTCGTAGCGGAAATAGCAATCGGTGGTTTGCGGATCGTCGGTGGTGAGCTGGCCGAGTTCATCGACCGTCGACGTCAGCAGCGGCAATTCATCATCGGTCGGCGGCGTGCAAACCGGCGCCGATTCCGGCTCGGCGGGCGGCGGTTCTTCACGCGGCGGCGTGGTGCGGCCGGTGGTGCCATCGGAGGTGCGGCGCACATTGCCGGTGGCGCCTTCGCGGTGATCTTCGACAACCGCGCCGCTCAGGCCGCGCCGATGCTCGGCGATCTGATCGCGCACGCGGGTGCAGCGCATACGCTGCGCGGCAGTTTGTAATTGCGCGAAGGCGGCGTCGTTCGAGCGGCTTCGCTGCGCCTGCGTGAACGCGTTCTCGATGCTCGAACAGTTGAGATAAACTTGGTTCTGCGCGTCAGCCTGCGCGACAAAGAACAAAGGGGCCGCCAGCAAGCAAGCCGCCACAAAAACGCGCGCCCACATCCCGCGCCTCCCCAACTTTACGAGCCCGCAGCAGCCCGCCGCCACGGACCGCCAGCCCTCAACCGCAGCATGTTAACCATTTGTGAGAGACGGGCGCAAGGCGAGCGCACTGGCGGGGCGGCGCAATCTGGGCCATGGCTGACGCATGTCGCTTACCGTTTTCGCGCGCGTGGCCAAGCTCGTCGCCCTGCTCGGCTTTTTTCTACCTTGGGTGACGGTGTCGTGCTCCGGCACGGAAATCCTGCAAGCGACCGGCTGGCAATTGATGACCGGCGATGTCGAGGCCAGCGGCGCGTTGGCGGGCGTGCAGTCGGACATCAACACCGACGACGCCGAGCCAGCGCCGTTGGTGATTGCGGCGTTTGCCGTCATCGCATTGGCGCTCGTGGGGTCGGTTTTGCTGCGCGCGCGGGCGGCGGCGGGCGTGGTGCTGGCCGGCGCCCTCCTTGGCGCCAGCCTCAGCTGGTACAGCGTCGAAAACCTGCGCACCGAAATGCGCAGCGAGCTCGGCAACGCCCAGCACGACGCCGAAGACACCAACTTTCTGTCCCGCGAACAGCAAGTCGAACTGGCCGAGCGCGCCGCCGAAGCGATCAAGGTCGAAGAGCAGCAGGGCTATTGGGTGACCATATTGGCGCTCGCGGTCGCGGCGCTGTTGAGTGGAGCGGCGCTGGCCGGCGTCACCATCAGCGGCCCGCCGCCGAAGCCGGACGCGAACCCGGGCTGACCGACGCATAAACGTTGCGTTTTTTGCTTCCTGGCGCATGGTCGCGCCAGATTGGGGGACTGCCATGATCCGTCACATCGCCGCCTGCGCGGCGCTCATGCTGGTTGTTGCGAGCAGCGCGCCGGCGCTGGCCCAATCGCGCGCCCAAACGCAGCTGACCGCGATCTTCGACGCCTACGAACAGCTCGACCGCCGCACCGATCCGCTGACGGCGGGGTTCGATGGCGACCGCGAAGCGCTGCGCCGCCTGCCCGACGCCACGCCGGAGGCGCAGGCGGCGCTGCGGGCGGAGCTTGTCGCCATCCAGGCCAATCTGGAGCGGACGCCGACGCGCGGGCTCTCCGATGAAGATTTGCTCAATCGCGCCTATCTGCTGCGCGTGATCGGCGAGCGCGTCGAAGGCATCGATTTCGATGTCGGCCGCATGCCGATCAGCAATGGCGATGGCTTCTTCACCCTGGCCGATTATCTGGCTTACACGACGCCGATCCAATCGGCGGGGGACGCCGAAGCGTGGTTGGCGCGGCTCGAAGCGCTGCCGCTCTATTATCGTCAGAATATCGCCAACGCGCGCCGCGGCGTCGCCAGCGGCTTCACGCAGCCGCGCATCGTGGCCGATCGCGCGCTCGATACGGCGCGAGCGCAAGTCGACACCATGAGCGGCACGTTGCTGACGCCGCTGGCGCAAATGCCGGCGAGCATTCCGGCCGCGGAGCAAGAGAGTTTTCGCGCCCGCGCCCGGGCCATCATCGAAGAGCAAATCCTCCCCGAGCATCGCGCCTTCATCGCCTTCATGGAGAACGAGTATCTCCCGGCGGCGCGGCCGCAGATCGGGCTCAGCACGGTCCCGGGCGGGCGGGAATATTACAGTTACCTCGTGCGCGCCTACACGACGACGACGCTGACGCCGGAGGAAATCCATCAGATCGGTCTCGACGAAGTGGCGCGCATCCGCGCCGCGATGGAGCGCGAGATCGAGGCCAGCGGCTTCGAGGGCGATTTCGCGGCGTTTCAGCACTTCCTGCACACCGATCCGCAATTCTACGCGACGTCGGCGCAAGATCTGGTCGAAAAAGCGTCGGAAATCGCCAAGCGCGCCGACGATCAATTGCCGCGCCTGTTCGGCCGCTTGCCGCGCCTGCCCTATGGCGTGCGCGTCATCCCTGCCGAAAGTGCGGAGGGCTCCACCACCGCCTATTACACGCAAGGCAGCCCGACGCTCGGCATGGCAGGGGCGTATTGGGTGAACACAACGCATCTCGATCAACGGCCGCTCTACGAACTGCCGGCGCTGACGCTGCATGAAGCCGTGCCGGGCCACCATTTGCAGATCGCGCTGTCGCAGGAGCAGACGGAGCTACCCTATTTCCGCCGCAACGCGTTCGAGACGGCGTTTGTGGAAGGCTGGGGCCTCTATGCGGAATCGCTCGGCGAAGACATGGGCATCTACCGCACGCCCTACGAACGCTTCGGCCGCCTTTCTTACGAGATGTGGCGGGCGTGCCGCCTAGTGGCGGACACAGGCATTCACTGGATGGGCTGGGACATCGAGCAAGCGCGGCGCTGCTTCGCCGAAAATAGCGCGCTCTCACCGCACAATATTCAGACCGAGCTAGAGCGCTACATCGCCACGCCCGGCCAGGCGCTGGCCTACAAGATCGGTGAGCTGCGCTTGCAGGCGCTGCGGCGTGACGCGGCGGCGGCGCTGGGCGCGCGCTTCGACATCCGCGCCTTCCACGACGTGGTGCTGGGCGCCGGCGCTTTGCCGCTCGACGTGCTGGAGACGCGGGTGCGCGCCTGGATCGCGGCGCAAAGCTAGCGTTTCGGGATCGCGGCCCAATAGTCGAAATCGAGCACGACGTTGGCGTCGTATTCGCCGGCCTCGGTCTTGAACGGGAAATCGGTGGCAGGCTTGTTCTTCACCGCCACCAAACGCAGCCGCAGCGCGCCGGCCGAACCGAGGTCTTCCTTCGCCAGCACTTCCGACCACGCATAAAGCGTATCGCCGGCGAACAGCGGATTGACGTGGCGCCCGCCATTGATGGCGAGCATCAATTGCGCGTTGGCCAGGCCGTTGAAGGCCAGCGCCCGCGCCAGTGAAATGGCCACGCCGCCATAGATGAGCCGTTTGCCGAAGCGCGACTCCTTCTGCGCCAGCGCGTCGAAATGCACTTTCGCAGTGTTTTGATAAAGCCGTGTGGCGAGCTGGTGCTCGGCCTCCTCCACCGTCATGCCGTCGACGTGGTCGATTTTCTCGCCGACCTCGTAATCGTCGAACGCATGGGGCGAGCCCGCCAGGGTAAAATCGTAAGGCTCGAAATCGAGACCCGGCGGGAGCAGCAATTCATTGGCCGCAACGGCCGGCGCCGGCGTCTTTGGCGGGGCATCGGTAACGGACGCGGCGGCGTCGCGCTTGTTGACCATCACCCAGCGCACGTAGCTCAGCACCGCTTCGCCATCCTGGTTGAAGCCCGTTGTACGCACGGTGACGACGCCGGTTTTGCCGTTGGAATTCTGCTTGAGGCCAAGCACCTCCGACACCGACGACAGCGTGTCGCCCGGATAGACCGGCGCCAGGAATCGGCCTTCGGCGTAGCCAAGATTGGCGACGGCGTTGAGCGAGATGTCCGGCACGGTTTTGCCGAAGACAGTGTGAAACACCAGCAGCGGATCGATCGGCGCGCCCGGCAGGCCGCAAGTCTGCGCGAAGCTATCGGCGCTGAAAAGCGCGTAGCGCGAGCCGGTGAACGCGACATTCAAGGCGGCGTCCGCTTCGCTCAACGTGCGCGGCGTCGCGTGGACGATCGTCTGCCCTTGCGCGAAGTCCTCAAAGAAATTGCCGGGATTGGATTTTGTCATGCTCTCAGCGCCTCGATTGCTTCGGCCACCGCCACGACGCGCTTGGCCTCTTCCAGGTGCAGCAATTCAGTCATGCGGCCATCGACCTTGATCACGCCCTTGCCGGCGTTTTCAGGCAAGGCGAAGGCGGCGATGACGGCGCGGGCGCGAGCGATTTCATCCTCCGCCGGCGCGAAGATGGCGTTTGCGCCGTCCACCTGGCTGGGATGAATGAGCGTTTTGCCGTCGAAGCCGAACTCCAGCCCTTGCCGACACTCGGCGTCGAAGCCGGCGCTATCGGCAATGTCGTTATAGACGCCGTCGATCGCCGTCAGCCCCTCGGCGCGCGCAGCGGTGACGGCGAGCGACATCGGCGCGAAGAACGCCGCGCGCTGGGCGCCGGCGCGGGCGCGGGTTTCCTTCGCGAGATCGTTGAGCCCCATCACAAACGCCTGCAGGCGCGTGGCTTTCGCGGCGGCGGCGATGTCCGCGATGCTGAGGATCGCGCGCGGCGTCTCGATCATCACCCACAACGACGCGTCGTCGGGAAAGCCCGCCTCCGTCATCGCGTCGTCAAGCGCGACCACTTGTTCGGCGCTCTCCACCTTGGGCGCCAGCATGCCATGCGGGCGCGCTCCGCCGGCGGCTGCGATGTCTTCACGGCCCCACGGCGTCGAGAGCCCATTGACGCGGATGATCACTTCGCGCTTGCCGTAGCCGCCGGCGGTCACCGCCGCGGCCACTTGCGCGCGGGCGTCCGCTTTGGCTTCCGGCGCGACTGAATCTTCGAGGTCCAGCAGCAACACGTCGGCGGCGAGTGTTTTTGCCTTCTCAAGCGCCTTCGCATTCGCGCCGGGCATATATAGACAGGATCGGCGGGGGCGTGCGGTCATCGTTGGCGGCTCCGTAGGCGGGTTGTTTGGCGCGTGAAGACAGTTTTGTCGATTCAGAGTCAGGTCGCCGGCGCACGCGTGGGAAATTCTGTCGCGGCGTTCGCCATCGAGCGGCTGGGCGTGCGCGTTTTTCAGCTGCCGAGCACGATCCTGGGCCGCCGCCCCGATCACGGACCGCCAGGCGGCGGGCCGATCCCTGCGGAAACACTGGCGTCGCTGCTTGAGGGCCTCGCCGCGGATGGCGTGTTCACGGACATCGACGCGGTGCTCACCGGCTATCTGGGCGATGGCGAGCAAGTGGCGGTCATTCTCGACGCCGTGCAGCGCATCAAGACGGCAAACCCGAAGGCGCTCTTCGTCTGCGATCCGGTGTTGGGCGATGAAGGGCGCCTGTTCGTCAAGGACGCCGTCGCCGACGCCATCGTCAACGGCCTTGCGCCACACGCCGACTGGCTGACGCCAAACCTGTTCGAGCTTGGCGTACTGGCGGGACGCGAGATCGCCGATCTTGCCGGCGCGCGCGACGCCGCGGCGCGGTTCGGCAAGCCGACGCTGGTTTCCTCCATCCGCACCGCGCTTGGCCTGGGCAATCTCTACGCCGCGCCCACGGGCGATTGGTTTTGCGAAACTGCGCGGCTGCCGCGCGCGCCCAAGGGAACCGGCGACCTGCTGACGGCGCTGTTCGTTGGCCGGCGTGTGCGCGGCGATGCGCCGGCGATCGCGCTCGAAGGCGCAACGGGCGCGGTGTACGACGTGATCGTGCGGTCGCTGGCGGCGGAAAGCGAAGATCTGCTGTTGCCGGACGCACAGGATGTGCTGGATCAGCCGGTGACGTGGCCGCGCGCGCGGCCGCTGGAGAAATGAGCATGGCGGAAGGCTATGTCGCACCAGGCTTCGAGCGCGTGCGCGAGGCGTTCGACGCAGCCCTGACAGAGGAACTGGGCGCGGGCTTCGCGGCGGTGCGCGATGGTGAGGTCGTGGTCGAGCTTTGGGGCGGCTGGGCCGATCGCGCGCAAACGCGCGCGTGGGCGCGCGACACAATCGTACCCGTCTATTCCACCACCAAGGCCGTCAGCGCGTTAGTGATCGCCCTGCTGGCCGATCAGGACGCGCTCGACTATGACGCGCCGCTCGCGGCGTTGTGGCCGGCGTTCGGCGCGCAGGGCAAGGATCGCGTCACCATCGCACAGACGCTCGCGCACCAAGCCGGCGTGCCCGGCTTTGCAGAGCGCATCGATCCTGACCTGTGGCTCGATCCGCCGGCGTGCGCGGAGGCGATCGCGGCGCTGGCGCCGATGTGGACGCCCGGCAGCGCCAGCGGCTATCACCCGCTGACCTGGGGCTATATTGCCGGGGCGATCGCGCAGCGCGCCAGCGGGCGCTCGCTTGGCGCCATCCTGCGCGACGATATTTGCGGCCCGCTTGGCATAGATTTTCAGATCGGCACGCCGGAGAGCGATCATCACCGCGCAGCCGAGATGAAGAAACCCTCGCGCGGCGGTGATTTCGGCGAGATCACGCCGCCACGCAAGGCGGCGTTCTTTACGCCTTGGTCAGCGCCGACGCGTGGTTCGGCGCAATGGCGGCGCATCGAGATTCCTTCTGCCAACGGCCACGCCACCGCGCTTGCGGTCGCGCGTCTGTTCGAAGCGTATGCGACGGGCGGCGCCATCGGCGGCAGCCGGATAATTTCGCACGAAGGCTTCGACGCCCTCACCAGGCGGCGCTGGATCGGCGACGATCTGGTGCTGCCGTTCCATGTCGATTGGCGCACCGGCGTGATCGGCAATTCCAATCGCTTTTACGGCCCCAATCCGGAGGCGTTCGGCCATTCCGGCATGGGCGGCTCGTGCGGCTTCGGCGATCCCGTGGCGGGGGTTTCCGTCGGCTATGTGATGAACAAACAATCGCACCACATCATGGGCGACCCGCGCTCACTCAATCTGATCGACGCGCTTTATTCATGCCTGTGAAGCGCTGGATGTTCGAAGCGGCGGCGATCGCTGTCGCGGCGACCATGCTGGGCTTCATGCTGTGGCGGCTCGCCGGCGCGCACGACATGAGCCTGCCCAGCGGCCAGCCCCTGTTCGGCGATTTCATTGCCTTCTGGAGCGCAGGACGCGCGGCGCTCGACGGTCACGCCGCGGAGGTGCACGACCGCGCTCTGATCTTCTCGTATCACACCATGGTCGCGCCCGACGTTCGTTTCGTTGCGCCATGGAATTCTCCGCCGACGTTCCTGCTCGTCGCCTGCGGGCTCGCGCTGATGCCGTATGGCGTTTCGGCGATTGTGTTCTTGGTCGCGACGCTTGCGTTTTTCTTGCTTGTGATGCGCAGCCTGTTGCCCGACGCGCGCGCCCTGATTTTTGCCGCCAGCGCCCCGGCAGTGGTTTATCATGCCGGCACCGTGCAGGCGGCGCTGCTGGTCAGCGGCGTCACGGGCTTGGCGCTGGCCATGCTGGACAAGCGGCCGCGGCTCGCAGGATTGTTGGTTGCGCTGTTGGCGATCAAGCCGCACTTGGCGCTGCTATGGCCACTGTTCCTGCTTTTGTCGCGCCGCTGGGTGGCGTTCGTTGCGGCGGCGCTGGGAACGGTTGCGTTCGTGGTGCTCGCAGGTCTCGTGTTTGGCTTTGAGACCTACATCAGCTTCGCTGAAAATCTCGCCGCCTCGCAGCGGCTGATCAGCAGCCAGCAGATTACCACGCCGGCTTATGCTTCGGTGTTCGCGAACCTGTTGGATCTCGGCGCGCCCACAGCGGTCGCCGGCGCCGCCCACGCGGCGAGCGCAGTTCTGGCGCTGGCGGTTTCGTCTTGGCTGTTCTGGCGCGGCGACCGCGCGGTGGCTGGCGCGGCGTTGTGCGCAGCGACTTTGCTGATGTCGCCGTACATGTTCTTCTACGACTACACATTGCTGCTCATGGCAGCAGCAGTGCTGGGCGCGCCGCGCTCGCCGTATGAACTCGCAGCTTACGTGTTCGCGTGGGGTGCGGGGTTGACGGTGGCTGTCGGCTATTACTTGCCGTTGCCGATTTGCCCGCTCGCGGCATGGCTGATGCTGGGCGTGTGCGTCACGCGCGCAAGAAGCGCGGCCCTTCGCCCGGCGCCAGCACAACCGACGTAAGCGGCCCGCCGAAGCACGCGCCCGTATCGACATTGATGCGGCGCGGATTGGCGTGCGGCTCGAAATCATGCGTCGGCGTGTGGCCGTGAACGACGAGCACCCCTTCAAGCTCGGCCCGTTGCGGCCAGCGGCCTGGGTCGAAGAATTTAGGCGAACGCGTCCACATCCGCACCTCGTCGCCGCACGCGGGAAATGTGTGCGGATCGATGCCGCCGTGCACAAACACCAGCCCACGCGCCTCGTCACGAACCATGGTCGGCAGCGTGCGCAACCATGTGATGTGGGCTTTGTCTATCGATGGACGCCAATCGTCGTGCAGGCCATTGGCCATCTGGTACGAGAGGATGGTTTCATCGCCGCCATTCTCGGCCCAAAAATAAGTGCCGATCGATTCCTTTTGATTGTAGGCATGCAGCATCAGCTCTTCGTGATTGCCTTTGACCGCGAGCGCTTCGCCGGCGGCGCTGGCGCGCACCACGCGCTCGACCACAGCGCGGCTATCTGGGCCGCGATCGATGAGGTCGCCCAGGAACACGATCTTGTAGGCGCCGCCCAAACGGCGCGCGTCTTCGCGGATATAGTCGTGCAGGCGTTCGAGCTTCTCGTGTTCGCCGTGCACGTCTCCGATGGCGTAGTAGGTGCAGTCGCTCATGTGATTTGCGTGCGACGCAGAGTATCCCAGGAGAACAGCGCCAGGCCAAACCAAATCAGCGCAAAGCTCACCCCGCGCAGCAGCGTGAACGGTTCGCCAAAAGCGATGCCGGTCGCGAACTGCAGCGACGGCGCCAGGAACTGCAACAGGCCAAGCGTGGTGAAACTGACACGCCTAGCGCCGAACGCGAACGCCATTAGCGGCACCGCAGTCACAGGGCCCGCAAGCGCCAGCAGAATGGATTCGCCCCAGCCTGCGCCGAACGACAGCGGCGCTTCCGTCGTCGTCCACCACAGGAGCGCGACCGCAACCGGGGCCAGCGCCAGTGTTTCGATCAACAAGCCGGTCGCCGCCGGCACAACGGCGCGCTTGCGAATGACGGCGTAGACAGACCAGGTGGCGCACAAGAAGAGCGCCATCCAAGGCGGCGCGCCCAGCGCCAGCCCTTGCACGATCACCCCGATCAGCGCCAACACGAGCGCGGCGATCTGTAAGGCGCGCACGCGCTCGCCAAAGAACGCCACGCCGATTGCAACGCTGACAAGCGGCGCCAGGAAATAGGCCAAGGCCGACTCGATGACACGCTCATGCAGCACCAGCCACACATAAGCGCCCCAGTTGAAGAAGATGAAAAAGGCCGAGGCCGTCAGCGTCGCCAGCATGCGCGGCTTCAGCGCGGCGCCGATCTCGCGCCAGCCTGGCCGCCAGCCGCTCATCACGAACACGGCGATCAAAGCTGCTGGCGCGCACCACAGGATGCGCTGCGCCAGCACTTCGCGCACATCGGCGAAAGAGATCAGCTTCAGATAGAGCGGCAAGAAGCCCCACATGATGTAGGCCGACGCCGCCGCCATAAAACCGGCGCGGCGCTCGGCTTCCGAGGGGCTCGCGGAAATTGCCTCGCTCATGCGGTTTGCCGCCCGTACGGCGCCGGGCTGCGGATTTGCATCATGCGGTCGGGCGCATCGAGCGGGGTGAAGCCGAGCGGCGCGTAGACGCCGTGGGCATCGCGCGTGCCCAAGAGCCAGCGGCGGAGGTTTTGCAAATCGGGATGCGTCTGCAGCGCGCGCACCAGATCGCGGGCGACGCCTTTGCCCTGATGCGCCGGCAGCACGAACACATCGCACAGCCACGCAAAGGTGGCGCGGTCGGTGACCAGGCGGGCAAAGCCGATCAAGCCGCCGGCTTCGTCACGCGCGATGACGCACATGGAATTGGCGCAGCCGCGTTCGACCACCGCGCGCGAAATCCCCGGCGACCAATAGGTCTCGGTCAGCACGGCGTGAATGACGCCGAGATCGGCCGCGCTTGGCTGTTCGATGCGAATGTCGGTCAAGCAATCCCCCGCTCTGCTGGATAAATAGGAATGTGCGCGCCGCCCGTCATCGCGCTGGCGCGAAATAGGCGCGCACAAATTGCGACGTTTCGTTTCAAGTCAAAGGCTTCCGCGATGGCTCTTTGCGGCGGCCACGCGAAGGCCTATCTCAGCGGAGAGATCATTGGAGCGACGCGTCATGGCCACCCTCAAATGGATTCAGGACCACATCGATCTTTATAAGCGCGACCCGGAGAAGGCGCTCTATTGGGACGCCTCCCTGGGCGGCGGCACAGGCATGTTGACGACGCTGCTCTTGACCACGACCGGGCGCAAATCGGGCAAGCCGATCCCGACGCCGCTCATCTTCGACAAGGTCGACAATGGCTACGTCGTCATCGCCTCGAAGGGCGGCGCGCCACAGCATCCGGATTGGTTCTTGAACATGGAAGCCAATCCGAAGGCCGAAATCCAGGCCGGGCGCGACCACCATCACGTGCGCATGCGCGTCGCTGCCGGCGCCGAGCGCGAGCGGCTATGGGCGCACATGGTGAAGCTCTACGCGCCGTACGAGGACTACCAGAAGCGTACCGGCGGACGTGAGATTCCGGTGGTCGTGCTGGAGCCGGTGTCGAACTAGGCCGCCGCCAAGCGCTTGAACAAGCCCTTGTTCAGCATCAGCTCGGCGATCTGAACGGCGTTGAGGGCCGCACCCTTGCGCAGGTTGTCGCTGACACACCAGAACGCGAGGCCGTTGTCGACCGTGGGATCGACGCGCACGCGTGAGACGTAGGTCGCGAACTCGCCGACCGCCTCAACGGGCGTGATGTAGCCTTCGTCTTCGCGGCGGTCGACTAGCATGATGCCGGGCGCTTCGCGCAGGATTTCCTGCGCTTCCTCGTCGCTGATCGGATCCTCGAATTCGACGTTCACGGCTTCGGAGTGGCCGACAAACACCGGCACGCGCACGCATGTGGCGGTGAGCTTGATCGACGGGTCGAGAATCTTCTTGGTCTCGGCCGTCATCTTCCACTCTTCCTTGGTGTAGCCGTCCTCCATGAACACGTCGATGTGCGGGATGACGTTGAAAGCGATCTGCTTGGTGAAGTTCTCCTTCACCAGCTCGTCATTGACGAAGACGGCGCGGGTCTGCGTCCACAATTCGTCCATGGCGTCCTTGCCTTTGCCAGACACCGATTGATACGTCGCAACCACGACGCGCTTGATCTTGGCGTGGTCGTGCAGCGGCTTCAGCGCGACGACGAGTTGAGCGGTGGAGCAGTTCGGGTTGGCGATGATGTTGAGCTTGTCGTAGCCGGAGATCGCTTCGGGGTTCACCTCCGGCACGATTAGCGGCACGCGCGGGTCCATGCGCCAAGCGCTGGAATTGTCGATCACCACCGCGCCGGTCGCGCCGATCTTCGGCGACCATTCCTTCGACACCGCGCCGCCGGCGCTCATCAGCACCAGATCGATGCCGGAGAAATCGAAAGTCTCCAGGTCTTTGCACTTGAGCGTCTTGTCGCCATAGCTGACCTCGACGCCGACCGAGCGGCGCGAGGCGATGGCGAACACCTCGTCGGCCGGAAACAGCCGCTCCTCGAGGATGTTCATCATTTCGCGGCCCACATTTCCCGTGGCGCCGACAACCGCTACGCGCAAACCCATGCTCTTCCCTCCGGCCGGCCCTTCCGGTCCGGCGCATTTGGCTACCTATGAAAGTTTGGGGGCTATTCCAAGGCCGCGAGACAAGCCGGGGCCGCCGCGGCTAGGATCGGCGGACGTCGGGGGATGCTCATGGCCGAGAACAGAACGTTCGATATCTACCGCCTCATGGTTGAGGAGGTGCGCGAGACCAAGCGCGCCCGCCGCGAACTTTCCAACGTGTTCATGACGCTGAATTTGGCCGGCGTCGGCGCGCTCGGCTTCCTGGCCCGCGGCGATGAGATCGGTCGGCTCAACCCGGTGCTGTTTTCGCTCTGCGCCATCGCGCTGGCGCTCACCTGCATCATCTGGCGGACGTCGAACTCGTACTACACGCTGCTGTTGGCGGCGAAGTACAAGACCATCTACGCCCTGGAGGAAGAGCTCGGCGCCCATCCCATGCGCGACGAGTACGACACGCTGATGGGCAAGCGCCGAACCATGAAATGGTTCACGCTGGAACGCGCCATGCCGCTGATGTTCATCATCGGCTACGCGCTGTTCTTCGCGGTGCAGGTCGGGGCGCTCGATTTGCCTGCGCTCTGGATGCAGGCCCGCGACGGCGTCGCGAACCTGCTCCAGCGCTAGGCCGGCGAAAGCGAGCCGCCCCAACATTAGTGCACCAGCATCGCTTCGCGCGGGCCGAAGCCACGCTCGATCGATGGCGCATACCGCATCCGCTTCACCGGCGCGCTTTCTCCGCGGCCGAGTGAATAGAGCTTCGCCACCTCGCCGGTATAGGCAAAGCCCGCCTTCTGCAGCACGCGGCCTGAGGCTGGATTGTCGGCGAAGTGCCCGGCCTGCAGCGCGCCGAGCGTCTTGGCTTCGGCGACGAACGCGTTGAGCGCTTCTGTCGCAAGGCCATGGCCCCAGTACGGGCGTCCGTACCAATAGCCGACTTCATAGGCCTCATCGCCCAGCCGATGCGCGCCGATCACGCCGATCAGCCCCTCGCCTTCCAGCTCGGCGGCGAACACGAAGTCATGGCCCAGCGGCTTGCGCGCGTTGAGCGTCATGATCCAGCCTTCGGCGGCGACTGAAAGGTAAGGCACCGGCGCGCGAAGAATCATGCGCGCTACATCGGCGTCGCCACAAAACTGCGCGACGCGCTGGGCGTCGCTCATGCGCAGGTTGCGCAGCTTCAGTCTTGGCGTTTCGATCTCGATCACGTCGCGCATCTTGAGCCTCCTTCTGGCTCTGTCGCGCGGGGCATAAAAAATGGGGCGCCTTGATCCGGGCGCCCCACGCTATTTCGGGAACCGGATCGCCCTGTTCAGGCGATCCGGAGAAAGTCTTCCGTCTCGCCTATTCCGCCGCCACCGTAATCGGTGCGATGGATACGTACGTGCGGCCATCTCGTTTGGTCGCGAACGCCACCTGGCCCTGACAGAGGGCAAACAGGGTGTGATCGCGGCCGAGGCCGACGTTGGAGCCGGGATGGAATTTGGTGCCGCGCTGGCGCACGAGGATCTCGCCGCCACTGACGGTTTGGCCGCCAAAACGCTTCACGCCCAGACGCTGACCCGGCGAGTCGCGCCCGTTACGGGAGCTGCCGCCTGCTTTTTTGTGAGCCATGACGCCCTCTTATTCCCAATCTGGTTTTAGTTGCCGCCGATGGCGGTGATCTTCACGTGGCTTTCGGTCTGACGATGACCGATCTTGCGGCGATAGGTATTGCGGCGGCGCTTCTTGAACACCGTGACCTTGTCGCCCTTCTCGGTCTTCACCAGCGTGCCGGTGACCGTCAGGCCGGCAATGTCCTTGCCCGCCTTCACCGTCTTGCCGTCGCCGGTCATCAGAACGTCCGAGAACGTGACCTTGGCGCCGGCGTCGCCCGCCAGCTTTTCCACGACGATCACGTCGTCCTTGGCGACCCGGTATTGCTTGCCGCCCGTCTTAATAACCGCGAACATCGTTTCTCGCCCTTTTGGGTCGTCGTCCAAAACTAAATCGCGCCCGGACGCAGCTCGCCCGGGCGGGGAGCGGCGATATAGAGGCGCCGAGGGGGGGCCGTCAACCGCGATCGGGTGTATCGGCGGGGGATTTCAGCGGCTCGTTTCGGGGCGGCGGATCGGGGTCGTTGGCCGGGCTATTGGGCCGAAAACGCGCCAGCCCGAGCTGGCCTACCAGCTCTCCCATCGACGCGCCGACGGGAACCGCATGCATGACCCCGGGCCGGCTGGCGACCACCGTCGTCACCGCCGCCTTGGGGCAGAGCTTCATGCAGTCGACCTCGACCACCCCGACAGCCGCGCGCCTGCCCTTCTTTAGAGCAAGCGCTTTGAGCAGCGCCTTCGCCAACGACTTGCGACCACCGCGGCCGAAGCCGCCATCGGCCTTCTTGCTGCACTTTCGGCAGACGAGCACGACGTCTTGCCAATGGCTTTTGGCTTTGCGCATGAGCGCTCAAGTGGGGCGGCTGCGAATTATTCGCAAGTAAGCAGCCGAGGCGCGCGCCAGCCAATTGATCGCTCGCGCGCCTTGCACTACACCGTCGCGCTTCCCGAAACGGGAACGCTCCGGAGAGGTGCTAGAGTGGCTGAATAGGCCGGTCTCGAAAACCGGAGTACGTGCAAGCGTACCGAGGGTTCGAATCCCTCCCTCTCCGCCAGACTGCGACCCTAGTCTTCGATTTTGCTTATGAAGCATAAGCCCCGCCAAACTCTGCCCTATCGACTTTGTTTGACTTGGTGACTGGCGAGGTGCGGGCGCGCCTGGAAGCGCGACAAGCCAATGGCGCCGCAAAGGGTCGAGTAGTGTCTGAATCTTGAAGCCGCCCTCTTGATATAAAGAAACTCCTCCCTTTCTTTATGGACGAACCTGCACCCCGCAGCTTCATCGATTCCGAACGAGGATCCACATGCGCATACTCATTCTGGCCACCCTGGCCGGGCTCGCGAGCGCTTGCGCGACGCAGTCCACTTATCACGCCCGCGAACCGGGCGAACGCTACGGCTACGCGGAAATGCAAGTGCAGCCGAACCGCGTCCGTATCTCTTACAACGGCGACACGCTGACGCCGCGCGAAACGGTGGAGACCTATCTGCTCTACCGCGCCGCCGAAACGACCCTACAGCGCGGCTACACCTATTTCGTCGTCGTAGGGCACGACGTCGATGAGACGACGCGGTTCGAGTCCGACGGCATTCGTCCGCGGATGGGCACGAGCTACCGCGAGGTATCCAACCACAACGCGATGGCAGAGATCGTGATGTTCGAAAGCGCTGAACCCCCGCCGCTGCCGAACGTCTACGATGCACGAGCGGTGCAGCAGAGCTTGGAAGCCCGCATCGTGCAGCCGCAGGCTGGACGCTAACCAGCTCTTCGCGCGGCATAGCCGGTGCGTGGGCCTTGTCTGCGCGCCGGCTATTTGCGTCTGGACTTCTTCTGCGTAGGCGGGAGGGCGCGCAGGAAGAGATCAACCGAGGTGTTGACGTAACGCTCCAATTCCGTGCGATTCATGGGATCACCAAGCACAGAGCGGATTCGCATTTCATTGGTCATGCTGCCGAAACAGATGTGCGCCAACAGCTCCGCGTCTTCGTCGAAGGCGATCAGCCCCTGCTCGCGCCAATAGCGGAGCGCCACAGTGACGGCGTTGATGGCGCGGCCGGTGACTTCGCGATACATGCGCGTCAGCACCTTGTAGCGATGTCCCTCGGCCATTGTGATGCGCACGAGGCCAGCGGTCTCGTCGACAATGTTGGACATCCCGATCTGCATGCCGAACTTCACCAGGTATTCGCGCGGCTCGGTTTCTTCCGGCCGTAGAGCGAAGCCGCGCAGGTGCGAGGCGACGGTGCGCTCGACGTTGCGCTTCACTGTGGCTTCGAGGATCTCGGCTTTGTTGGCGTAACGGCTATAGAGGGTTTTTGTGGAGGCGCCGGCGCGCTTGGCGATCGCATCCATGGTGGCGCCCTCGAAACCCTGCTCGGTGAAGAGTGCGAAGGCGGCGTCCATGAGCCGGTCAGGCAGCCCGGCTGCATCCTCCGCCGACAATCGGCCGGGACCTAAACGCGGGCGCTTCTTCGTAGCTACGGCTGGCATTCACTCTCCTTGGCGCCGCTTGTCGCGGCTTGTTCGATGGGCCGAGCATAACACCGATCCATAAGAAAAGGGTAGGTTTCTTTTCCTTGGCGCGCCTCCCAGCGCCACACACGATGTCGTGAGTGAGGATTTATTGCCCTATTTTCAACCGGCTCAATGAATGTCATTCATTTCTTTAAGCCCGGTGCGTTGACTTTTATAAAAGAAAGCCTTTCTTTCCTTTCTGGCGCGGGCCTTGGTCGCCCCAGCCGAATTGAAGGGGTTTTCAATGTTTGCGCCTTTGCCCGCCTCCCGGCGGATCATGCTTTTCTCGACCGCGGCCTTACTCTCCGCATGCGTCACGCCGCCTGACCTGGGCGACGCGCCGCAGATTTCTTCACCCACCCAATATGAAACGATTCAAAGCTTCGCCGCGCCAGTTTCGGCGTGGCCTTCGGACCGCTGGTGGCAAAGCTACGACGATCCCCAGCTCAACGCATTGATCGAAGAAGCACTGGCGGGCGCGCCTTCGCTTGAAGCCGCCGCTGCACGATTGCGGCACGCGCAGGCTGAAGCCCAGCAAGCCGGCGCGGCGCGCTATCCCCAGGTCGGCGCCGAAACGAGCACGACGGCGTCGCGTCAGGATTTGCAGGCGAGCAATCTGCCTGACGTGCTGCGCGACGCGGTGCCGAGCGATTGGCAGACACAAAGCTCAGCGCTTGTCTCAATCAACTACCAGCTCGATTTCTTCGGCCGCAACCGCTCTTCGTTGGCGGCGGCCACGTCACGTGCACAAGCTGCGGAGGCGGAAGCGGCGGCGGCGCGGCTGCAAATCTCGACAGCGATCGCCCTCGCCTACGCTGAGTTCGTTCGCCTGAGCGCTGACCAGGCGCAGCTCGAGCAAGCGGCGCGGCTTCGCCAGGAGAGTCTCGCGCTCGTGCGTGAGCGCGTGCGCGCCGGGTTGGAAAATGAAGGCCAAGCGCATCAGGCGCGCGCGGAGTTGGCGGCGGCGCGTACCGAACTCATTAGCGTGCATGCAGCAATCTTGCGGACACGCCATCAGATCGCAGCGCTGCTCGGCAAAGGGCCGGATCGAGGTCTGGCGATCGCCGTGCCTGAAAATCTGACCGTTCCGGCGTCAGGCCTGCCGGGGCGCGTCGATCTCGACCTAGTCGGCCGCCGGCCTGACCTCGTTGCTTCGCGCCTCCGCGCAGAAGCCGCGGCGGAACGCATCAACGTGGCGCGCGCGGACTTCTATCCGAACGTGAATCTAACCGCGATCGTCGGCATCCAAACGCTGGGCTTGGATCGTTTGGGCGACGGCTCACTGGGCTTTGCGCAAGCTGGCCCGGCGGTCTCGCTGCCAATCTTCTCGGCCGGCGCGACCGAAGGCGCATATCGCGGCGCGCGTGCTGACTATGACGAAGCGGTCGCGACCTACGATCAGTCCCTTGCCAACGCGCTACAAGAAGTGGCGGACGCCATCGGCGATCGCCGCGCGCTTGAGGCGCAACTTATTGAGCAGCGCGCTGGCCTGGAAGCCGCGGAAGCGTCCTACCGCATTGCGCGACTTCGCTACCAAGGCGGCCTCGCCAGCTACATCGACACACTGAGCGTTGAATCGAGCTTGATCGAGCAACGCCGCGCTTATGCCGAACTCGAAGCGCGCGCCTTCCAGCTCGACATCACACTCATTCGCGCGCTCGGCGGCGGTTACACCGCGCCCTGATTTTCAACGCATCGATATTTGGAGGGAATACCAATGGCTGACGATTTGAGATTTCAAGCGATCGATAGCGCTTCGTCTTACGAAGACGCCGGGGCGCTGCGCGCGCAAGAAGAAAAAGCCGCGATGATGAAGAAACGCCGCAAGATCGCGCTTTATGCGGTCGCGGGCGTGCTGGCAAAGATCGCCATCGGCTTCGGCATTCACCAGGCGCTGGTTGCGTCGCACTATGTGTCGACAGACAACGCTTACGTTGAAGCCGAAACCGCGCAAGTGAACGCGCAGGTCTCGGGACAAGTGCTCGAGATCCGCGTTTCCGACACGCAAATGGTTCGCGCCGGCGACATCCTCGCGGTCATCGATCCGGCGGACGCGCAACTCAATGTGGCGCGTGCGGAGGCCGACTACCGCCGCACGCTGCAGCGCGTGCGCCAGTACTATGCGCAGGAGGCCTCGGCCGCGGCGCAGGTGCGGGCGCGCCAAGCTGAACTCGCCCGCGCCGAGACGGACTACAACCGCCGCCGTGCTCTGGCGCAAACTGGCGCTGTCTCGGGCGACGAACTCACGGCCACCCGTGCTGCGTACGACAGCGCGCGCGCTAACCTCGCGGCCTCCAACGAGAACCTCGAAGCGCAACGCGTGTTGACGCGCCGTCAGACGGTTGAGAACCATCCGGAGACGGTCGCCGCACGTGCGCAGCTGGAAACGGCCCAGCTCGCGCTCGAGCGCACCACCATCCGGGCGCCGATCGACGGCGTCGTGACGCAGCTCTCGGCTCAAGTCGGCCAGCGCATCGAAATCAGCCAACCACTCATGATCGTCGCGCCAGTGCAGGACGCGTACGTCAACGCCAACTTCAAAGAAGGCCAGCTTGGGCGCGTGCGTCCAGGCCAGAGCGTTGAGCTCACATCCGACCTTTACGGCGATGACGTCGTCTATCACGGCACGGTCGAAGGTCTGGACGGCGGCACGGGCTCGGCCTTCGCGGTGATCCCCGCGCAAAATGCGACGGGCAACTGGATCCGCGTTGTCCAACGCGTGCCGGTGCGCATCGCGCTCGATCGCGCCGAACTCGCCGAACATCCACTGCGTGTGGGTCTCTCGATGGAAGCGCGCATCGACGTGCGCGAGCGCGAGAGCACCGAAACGCAAACCGCGTCCAACTGAAACGCCCGACATCAAGGGGAATTGTGATGTCCGCCTCATATGAGATGGAGCGGCCGCTGAAAGGCGGCATGCTCTTCCTCGCCGCAATCGTCCTCGCCAGCGCGAACTTCATCGCGGTGCTGGACATGACGATCGCCAACGTCTCGGTGCCGAACATTGCCGGCAGCCTTGGCATCTCGTCCACACAAGGCACGTGGGTGATCACCTCCTATTCCGTGGCGGAAGCGATCATCGTTCCGCTCACGGGGTGGATCGCGGGCCGCTTCGGCCCGGTGCGCGTATTCACCGCCGCCATGCTGCTGTTCGGCGCCTTCTCGGCGTTCTGTGGCATCGCGCAATCGCTCGAAATGCTCGTCATCGGCCGCATCATGCAGGGTCTGACCGGCGGCCTGATGATCCCGCTGTCACAAATGCTGCTGCTGCGCATCTTCCCGAAAGAGAAGGCCAACGCCGCGATGGCCCTCTGGGCGATGACAACGCTCGTTGCGCCGGTGCTAGGCCCCATCATGGGCGGCTGGATGTGCGACAATTTCGGCTGGCCGGTGATTTTCTTCATCAACGTGCCGCTGGCGCTCTTCTGCGCGCCGGTCGCGTGGAAAATGCTCCGCCGTTACGAAATGGCCGGCATGAAGCTGAAGATCGATGCGATCGGTCTGGCTTTGCTGATCATCTTTGTCGGCGCGCTGCAGCTGATGGTCGACCTGGGCAAGGAGCATGCCTGGTTTGAATCGCCGCTAATCGTCACGCTTGGGTGCATCGCTGCTGTTGGCTTCGTGGTCTTCGTGATCTGGGAGCTAACCGAAAAGAACCCGATCGTCGATCTGCGCGTGTTCCGCCATCGTGGCTTCGCGGCAAGCGTCATCACGCTGACCTTTGCCTTCGGCGCAATGTTTGCGGCGAACGTGCTGACCCCGCTCTGGCTGCAGTCCTACATGGGCTACACCTCGACGTGGGCGGGCATGACCACGGCCTGGTCCGGCGTGCTCGCCATCGTGTTTGCTCCGATCGTTGGCGCGCGCATGAGCAAAGTGGACCCGCGCCGCCTGGTGTTCATCGGCCTGATCTGGCTCGCTGCGGTCACGGCTTCGCGCGCCTTCCTGACCGTCGAGGCCACCTATTGGCAGATCTCCATTCCGCTTCTGCTGATGGGCGCTGGGCTTCCGTTCTTCTTCGTGCCGCTGACGGCGCTCTCTTTGGGCTCCGTTGAACCGCACGAGATGGCGTCAGCGGCAGGCTTGCAGAACTTCCTGCGCACGCTCTCGGGCGCGGTGGCGACATCGCTCGTGCAGACGATGTGGGAAGACCGCTCGAGCATCAACCACTCGGAGCTTTCCGGCCTCGCCGATCAAAGCGGCCAAGCCGTGGCGACGTTCGAAGCCGGCGGCATGACGCACGAGCAAGCGATCTACGCGCTCAACAACCTCGTCGACGAACAGAGCGTGATGATCGCCACCAACCAGATCATGGCGCTCACGGCCATCGCCTTTGCGGCCGCGGCGTTCGTCATCTGGTTTGCGCCGAAACCTGCCCGCGCCGTCTCGATGGCCGAAGCCGGACACTGATTTCAACCAACGCAATTTCAATTGGAGATTTGTTATGCAACGCTTGAACACTGACACGCTGCAGACCTTCATCGCCAGACGCGGAACAGTAGCCATCTTGTTTGGCGCGCCAGACGGCGAAGCCACAATGAACCAGGCGATCGTGTTCGCCGAAGCCTGGATCGAGAACCGCGGCGACGCCCGCTTCGGCTATGTCGACGCGTTCGAGAACGTGGCCGCCGCCCGCGCCTACGCCGTGCGCGTTCTTCCGACCACGATGATCACGCATGACGGCGAGATCATCGCTTGGATCGAAGGCCGCCATTCGGCGCACGCCATCACAGCCGCCATCGCCAACGCCGCACGCGTCCGCGCCATGGCGGCGTAAGCCGACACGTGCGCCAGCCAGCGGCGGTGGGCGCACGCCACTCCTCCCGAGAAGCCGCTTCATTTTGATTTGGAGATAGTCCTATGCAGAAAGAAATCGCCCCCGCCCGGCTGACGCAGCTCGCGTTGGCCGCCGGCTTCCTCTCGTTCGGCGTTGCCTGGCTCGCCGCGCCGCAAGCGCTCGAAACCATGTTCGCGCGCGACCATGCGACGGCGATCCTGCCGGTGGTTGCGCTCACGCTTGGCGCACTGGCCGCGCACGCGCTAGCAGCCGGTATGTTCGCGCTCATCGTGCGTTTCAAGAGCTGGACGTTCCTGGGCTTTGCGGCCTCGCTGGCGCCCTTCTTCATCGCCGACTACATGGTTTATGTCCGCACCGGTGAGATCAGCGAGATGATCTTCCTGCACGCTGGCGGCATGGGCGTGATGGTTCTCATGTGCCTCCACGGCTTCCGCGCGCTGCGTCAGCGCGAAGACGCCGCTGAGCAAGCTGCCTGAGGAGCAAGCGCCATGAAGAACCTTGCACTCACTCTGGCGACAGCGGCGGCGTTTTCGCTCTGCATCTCAACGGCTGAAGCACAACGCGTGCGCGGCGCGTACGAGAACGCGGCGGGCGGCGTCACTGCAGGCGGCGCGCACGATGTGCGTGGGCCATGGGGCGGACGCGCTGTCGGCGAAGGCGGCGTGGTGACCAATGGCGACGGCGCCGGCATCGGCGGCAGCCGTGGCTGTGCGGGGGGCGCCGCCGGTGGCGCGGGCTGCCGGGCCGGCGTCACCACGCGCGATGAGGATGGCAACGTCTATCATTCGGACAGCGGCTACGCCCGCGGCGCGTTCGGCAACACCGCCAGCACAAACGGCTCGTTCACGCGTGACGAAGACGGCGACTTGAACGGTGAACGCAATTCGGAGCTGAATGTCGGCGACCGCACCTACACGGCGGAAACGACATACGATTCCGATGATGGGTTCAATCGCGATGTCTCCTGCTCCGGCAATTGCTGACACAAGACTTTTCTTGCCCGGCGCGTCCGGGCGCTTCATTCTTGCTTGTGCTCCGCGTGTGCGGCCTATGCTGCGTCATGCGGAGCGCGTTGCGGGGGGCATATGAAACGCATTCTACTTCTGGCGCTTGTGGCGCTTCTGTTGGCTGGCGGCGCCGCCGCTTACTTCATGCGTGACACGATCGCGGTGAACATTTTCCGTACAGCGACGCAGCACGGCATCGGCGCCGATCTGGTGGCTGAATTACCGGACGGGATCACCGCTGGATTCTGCGGCACTGGCGCGCCGCTGCCAGATCGCACGCGCGCGGGACCGTGCACGGCCATTGTCGCGGGCGGCAAGCTTTTCATTTTCGACGCCGGCGACGGCGCGACCGAAACGTTGGCGTTGATGGGGCTACAGCCCGCTCGGATCGAAGCGGTTTTTCTGACGCACTTCCACTCGGATCACATCGACGGATTGGGCGGATTGTCAGTTCAGCGCTGGGCCACGTCGAGCGCTAGGGCGCCCATACCGCTTTATGGCGGCGCGGGTGTTGAGCGCATCGCGGCTGGGTTCAACGAGGCTTACGCTTTCGACTCAGAGCATCGCGTGGCGCATCACGGCGCCGAAGTCGTGCCGCCGACCGGCGGAGGCTACGTGGCACATCCGTTTGCGTTTGCTGAGGGCGCGGATAGCGCAGTCGTATACGAGGCGGATGGCGTGCGGATCACGGCGTTTACGGTGGATCACGGGCCGGTTCGGCCGGCGTTCGGCTATCGCGTGAACTATGGCGGGCGCAGTGTTGTGATTAGCGGCGACACCAAGCAGTCAGCTGTGCTGACACGCGTGGCGCATGGCGCAGATCTTCTCATTCACGAAGCTTTGGCGCCGAACTTGGTTGGCATCATGGAGGAAGAAGCGCGTGCGCGCGATATGACGGGAATCGCGCACATCTTCCACGACATTCCAGACTATCACACCTCGCCCGAGGATACGGCGCGGGTTGCGGCGGAGGCCGAGGTCGGCGCGCTGGCGCTCACGCACATCTTGCCGCCGTTGCCGATCTCGATCCTTGAGGGCCCGTTCCTTGGTCAATCGCGCCAGATCTTTGATGGCGATCTCTGGATCATGCGCGACGGCGACATCATCACCCTGCCCGCTTCTGGCGGCATTACACGGCGGCACAGGCTCAGATGAGATATCCCGCGCCCAGAACTGCCCGCGGCGCGCCAAGCCGGCGCCCGCGTTGCCTCGTACCTACCGGCAGCGATCATCTGGTTTCCTCGTTTCGAGAACCAGAGCAGCGCGGCGCCGGCGGCGCAAGGTTGGCCGCTGCGATCGCGGGCTTTGGGCTCTGCTATGCGCCGGTCACATAGAGTAATGTCGCGGGGCTGGTTGCTTGGGGCGCGGTGGTCGCCGACGATCAGCGGAAACGGGAGGCGACGGCGATGCATTATGGCGACTATCAGCTGGCGATCTATTTCGCCGGCTTGAGCGGGCAGCTGCCTAAGTACCCTGTCGACTTCGCTTCGTGGAAAGCGCGCGCCGAAGCGGCGATGTCGCCCTCGCTGCTGAACTATGTGCAAGGGGGCTGCGGCGACGAACACACGCAGGACGAAAACGCGCGTGCGTTTCAAAAATGGGGCATGGTCCCGCGCATGCTCGTTGACGCCAGTCAGCGCGATCTTTCGATCGAGCTGTTTGGCTGCAAGCTGCCCTCGCCGCTGTTCATGAGCCCGATCGGCGTGACCGGCTTGTGCACGCAGGATGAACACGGCGACCTCGCGGCCGCACGCGCCTCCGCCGAAACCGGCGTGCCGCTCACCGTCTCCACGCTCACCAACGATCCGTTGGAATCCATCATCAAGGAAGCCGGCGCGACGCCGGCCTTCTTCCAGCTTTACACGCCGAAGAACGCCGATCTCACTGCAAGCCTGGTGAGCCGAGCTGAAAACGCCGGCTACAAAGCGATCGTCGTCACGCTCGACACCTGGGTGACGGGCTGGCGTCCGCGCGATCTCAACGCATCGAACTTCCCGCAATTGCGCGGCCACGTGCTGCAGAACTATTTCACCGATCCGGTTTTTCTGAAGCTCCTGGGCAGCAAACCGCAAGACGATATCCGCGCCGCCGTCGGGCTTTGGGCGGGACTGTTCGGCAAGGTGCTCACCTGGGACGATTTGGCATGGCTGCGCAGCCTGACCAAGCTGCCGATCGCCCTGAAAGGCATTTGCCATCCCGACGATGCGCGCCGCGCCGTCGACGCCGGCATCGACGCCATCTACTGCTCTAATCATGGCGGTCGGCAAGCCAATGGCGGCATCGCGGCCATCGACATGCTGCCGGATGTCGCGGCCGCCGCTGGGAAGCTGCCGGTCATGTTCGATTCCGGCGTGCGCTCGGGCTCGGACGTGGTGAAGGCGTTGGCGCTCGGCGCGACCGCGGTCGGCGTCGGCCGGCCTTACGCCTACGGGCTCGCGATCGGCGGCGCGGAAGGCGCGGCACACGTACTGCGCTCAATTCTGGCGGAAGCAGATCTGATGATGGCGGTGAACGGCTATCCGACGCTCGCCGACGTCCGCCGCGCCGGCGCCAGACGCCAATAAAAGCGGCCAATTCGCGCGAAGGTGGATCGAGGTATGCAAACTTCGCATTGTCGCGCCGTTGGGGCCGCCGCTACCACTTGAGCCAAGAATAACGCCCGGGGAGGATACGGCGGCCGATCGCCAACGCGCGCGACAACGCACGTGGCGGGCCCGCTGATACGATCCCCCAAACCAAGGTTTTGCCTGATGCTCGCCCTTCTCGGCTTCGCCATGATCGCGACGTTCATGACCCTGATCATGACGCGCGTGCTCGCCGCCGCGGTTGCGCTGGTGCTCATCCCGATTGTGTTCGGCCTGTTGGCGGGACACGGCGCGGACCTGGCGGGTATGGCGATCGAGGGGCTCTCCGAACTGGCGCCAATCGCGGTCGCGCTGGTGTTCGCGGTGCTCTACTTCGCGATCATGATCGACGCCGGCTTGTTCGATCCGCTGGTTCGCGCCGCCGTTCGCTTTGCCAAGGGCGATCCGCTGCGGGTGACGATGGCGACGGCGACGGTCGCCACCCTGGTTGCGCTTGACGGCGACGGCGCGACCGTAGCGCTTGTCACTATCGGCGCGTTTCTGCCGCTCTATCGCCGCCTCGGCATGAACCCGCTCATCATTGCTGTGCTGTTGTCCCCCGCGGCCCTTAGCGGCTTCACGCCATGGGGCGGGCCGCTGGCGCGCGCCTCAGCGGCGCTCAATGTCGAAATGACGGAGGTGTTCATTCCGCTGATCCCGACGCTGCTGGCGGGCTTGGCCAGCGTCTTCGTGATCGCGTGGCTGCTTGGGCTATCTGAGCGCAAGCGGCTCGGCATCGCCAATATTGAAGCGGAGACCACCGATCAGCTTTTCGACCGCGAACCCGGCGTCGATCGCCCGCATCTGATCTGGGTCAATTTCGCGCTGACGCTGGCGCTGATCACCGCCATCATCATCGAGCTCATGCCGCTGCCCATCGCATTCATGGTGGGCCTGTCGCTGGCGCTCGTCATCAACTACCCGCGTGTCTCGCAGCAACGCGAACGCATCGCCGCACACGCAGCCAACGCCTTGCCCATTGTGGTGCTGATTTTCTCGGCGGCGATCTTCACCGGCATTCTGGAAGGCGCCGGCATGGTGGAAGCCATGGCCGAGGGGCTGGTGAGTGTTCTGCCTGAACAGCTCGGCCCGTATTTCGGGCCGATCATCGCGCTCGCGGGCGGGCCGCTGACTTTCATCATGTCGAACGACGCATACTACTTCGGCATCGTGCCCGTGCTTGCGGAAACCGCCGGGCATTATGGCATCGAACCCGTCGAGGTCGCGCGCGCCTCGCTGCTCGGCCTCACGATCCACTCGCTGAGCCCGCTGGTCGCCGCCATTTATCTGGTCGCAGGCTTGCTCAAAGTGGAGGTCGGCGACCTCCAGCGCTTCGGCCTGCCGTTCGCGGCGCTGATCTTTTTCGTGCTGATCGCGACGTCGCTGCTCACCGGCGCGGTGCCGATCGTGGCTGGCTAGAAGCCGCGTCCGTCAACGACCACGCAAGCCGCCGGCGGCGCTTCGCCATCGAGCACCGCCACCACGCACTCGGACGCGATCATGTTGGTGCGGTCGAGCCCTTCGCGGGTCGAGGCGCCGGCGTGTGGCGCGGCGACGACATTGTGCAGCGCTAGCAATTCATCGGTGATCGGCTTCATTGCTGGATCGCTTTCACTCTCGAACACGTCGAGGCCGGCGCCGCCGAGGCGGCCGTCTTTCAGCGCCGCCAACAGGTCCGCATCGCTGACCAGGCCGCCGCGCGCGCAATTGAACACGAAGGCGCCGGGCTTCATCTTATCGATGGCGGCGGCGTTGATCATGTGCTGCGTCTCAGGCGTCAGCGGCGCATGCAGGGTGATATAGTCGGCTTGGCGCAAGATGGTGTCGACGTCGGTGAAGGTGACGCCGGTCTTGGCCGCATAGTCGGCGTCGGGATTGATCTCGGACACCAGCACTTTGGCCTCAAATCCGTGCAGCCGCTGCACCAGGCTGCGCCCGATGCGACCGAGGCCGATAATGCCGACCGTCTTGCGGTAGAGATCCGTGCCGAGCAGAATTTTCCACGATCCTGTTTGCATTTGCGCGTGCGCTTCGCGGAAGCGGCGGCCAACCGCGATCATCATGCCAATGACTTGATCGGCGACGGTCGCGTCATTGCCGCCGGCGGCAATGGTGACGACGCGGCCCAGTTCGCGCGCCGCTTCGGTGTCCACGCGCTCGTATCCGACGCCGCGCCGCGACACGATTTGCAAGTCCGGCAGCGCTTCGAGAACGTCTCGCGTGATCCGCGCATGTCCGACGATCCAGCCGGCCGCGCCGTGCAACAACGCTTTGATCGCCGAAAGGTCCAAGGTGGCTTCGGTGTAGCCGTCCGGCATCTTTGCGATGACGACGTCGCAATCATGGGCGCGCAGATACGCGATCGACGCCTCGTCGAAGAAATTCTGCGTCACCACAACGCGACGTGATGTCGGCGCCATCTAAGGTTCCTTAAGGCTGAAGCCAGGGGTTTCGGGCGAAATGCGCCGCCTCAAACTCGGCGATGGCCTCACGCGACTGCAAGGTCACGCCGATCGGGTCCAAGCCACGCACCAGCGCGTGCTTGCGGGGCGCGTCGATATCGAAAGCGCAGGCAAAATCTTCGCCGCTGATACGCTGTGAGATCAGATCGATCGTGAGCTGATTGGAGTCTGGCCGGCTTACCAAAGTCATCAGCGCGGAGACCTGATCCGGTGCGGCCTCGATGGCGAGCAGGCCGTTGCGCGCGCAATTGTCGAAGAATATGCCGGCGAAGCTCGTGCCGACGAGGGCGCGGATGCCGAGCTGACGCAAACCCCACACCGCATGCTCGCGGCTGGAGCCGCAGCCGAAGTTCGGGCCGACCACGAGAAATCGCGCCATGCGCCAGGATGGTTGATTCAGAATGAAGTCGGGATTTGGCGCCCCGTCCGCTCCGAACCGCAAGCCATGAAACACACCCGCATCGAGACCCGCGCGATCGATGCCCTTGAGGAATTGCTTGGGCATGATGACGTCGGTGTCGATGTTCGCGCCCGGCATCGGCGCGGCGACGCCCGTGCACGACGTGAACGGCTCAAAGGCCATGGGTCACATCCATGGCGCGCACGTCGGCAATGCGTCCGGCGACGGCGGCCGCAGCCACCATCGCCGGACTCATCAGGTGCGTCCGCCCCCGGGCGCCCTGACGTCCTTCGAAGTTGCGATTGGTGCTGGATGCGCAACGTTCCTCCGGCGCCAGCACGTCGTCATTCATGGCCAGACACATCGAACAGCCCGATTGGCGCCACTCGAAGCCTGCGCCTTTGAACACAGCATCGAGCCCCTCCGCTTCCGCCTGGCGGCGCACTGAGCTTGAGCCGGGCACGATCATCGCGCGCACATTGTGGGCTACGCGCCTGCCGCGCAGCACCGCCGCCGCCTCACGCAAATCTTCAATGCGGGCATTCGTGCACGAGCCGATGAAAGCGCGATCAATTTTGATCGACGCAATCGGTTGACCGGGATTGAGGCCCATATAGTCAAGCGCGCGCTCGTAATCGCGGCGCTTGTTGGCGTCACCGACGACCCTGGGATCGGGAATGGCGGCGGACACTGGCGCCGCCTGATCGGGGCTGGTGCCCCAGGTGACCATCGGCTCGATGTCACGCAGCGGCAGATCGATGTCGGCGTCAAAGATGGCGTCCGCGTCGGACTTCAGTGTGCGCCACGCCGCGACCGCGCGCTCCCACGCTACGCCTTTCGGCGCGCGCGGCTTGTCTGCGATATAAGCGAAAACCGTCTCGTCCGGCGCCGAGAGTGCGCCGCGTGCGCCGCATTCGACCGCCATGTTGCAGATCGTCATGCGCCCTTCGACGGAGAGGCTGGCGAGCCCGTCGCCGGCGAATTCGATGGCGTAGCCCGACGCCCCAGCGGCGCCGATCTTTCGGATCAACGCCATGACGACGTCTTTCGCGGTGACGCCTGCGGGTCTGCGCCCGATCAGGTTCACGCGCATGTTCTTCAGGCGGCGATAGATCACGGTCCGCGTCGCCAGATAGTGTTCGATATCCGATGTGCCGATGCCGAAGCCCAACGCGCCGAAAGCGCCATAGGTGGTGGTGTGACTATCGCCGGCGGCGATGGTCATGCCCGGCAGGATGGCGCCCAGTTCCGGCATGACGACATGCTCGATGCCTTGCATCGGGTGCAACACGTCGAACAGCTCGATACCGAAGTCGGCGCAATTTTTCGCGAAATAGTCGGCCTGCAGCTGGCCGCCCGCATCCGGCATCGCCCGCGTACGCGCCGCCGCCGTCGGATTGACGTGATCAACGACGCCGAGCGCGGCTTTCGGGCGCCAGACCTGGCGCGCCGCGTCCCGTAAGCCGGAGAAAGCCTGTGGGCTCGTATACTCGTTGAGCACAGTGCGATCTATGTAGAGCAGCACGAGACCAGCGGCCGCGTCCAGCACGCGAACGCAATGCGCATCGACAATCTTGTCGTATAGCGTTCGGTGAGCCCGCTCTGCCGTCATCCCCCTCCGCGCTATCAGATCGCCCGCGCGAGGTGGAATGCGAACTTGGCATGGTATCATGCCGACCGGCTATTGGCGTAGCGGCTTCAATCTCCGTAGCTTTTTGCCCGTCCACAGGACGCGCCAGCGACGCGCGTCCGGCGATCACCGCGCAACAGAATGAAGAAAGAGCCGCGCCGATGAGCAACGGGTCAAAGAAGCCGCGGCGTTCGCAAACCTCGTTCGGCGGCGCCTTGAACGGCTTCACGCCGCGCTCGTGGATGCGCGCGAGCGGGCTGCCGGAAGACCAGTTCGATGGCCGCCCCGTCATCGGCATCTGCAACACCTGGTCCGACCTCAATCCCTGCAACATCCATTTCCGCGAAATCGCCGACCACGTGCGCGCCGGCGTCCTGGAGGCCGGCGGTTTCCCGGTCGAATTCTCCTCGATGTCGCTCGGCGAAAACCTGATGCAGCCGACGACCATGCTTTACCGCAACCTCGCCTCGATGGAGGTGGAGGAGAGCATTCGCGGCAACCCGCTCGACGGCGTGGTGCTGCTGATGGGCTGCGATAAGACGACGCCAGCGCTGATGATGGGCGCGGCCAGCGTCAATCTGCCGACCATCGGCGTGTCCGGCGGCCCGAAGCTCAACGGCAAAATGCGCGGCAAGGAATTGGGCGTCGCCGATCTCTGGAAGGCGGCGGACGATTTGCGCGGCGGCAAGATCGGGCTGGCCGACGTCGCGGAGATGGAATCCTGCGTCAACCGTTCCAATGGCCACTGCAACATCATGGGCACCGCCTCGACCATGGCCTGCATGATCGAGGCGCTGGGCGTCGGCCTGCCCGGCAATGCCGCGATCCCCGCCGTCGACGCGCGGCGCACGGTGCTGGCGCGGCTGGCGGGGCGGCGCATCGTGGAGATGGTTCATCAGGATCTGAAGCTCAGCGATCTGCTCACGCGTGCGGCGTTCGAGAACGCCATTCGCGTGAACGCCGCCATCGGCGGCTCCACCAATGCGATTATCCATGTCACGGCCATCGCCCGCCGCATTGGCGTTGAACTCAACGTAGAAGATTGGGACAAGCTGGCGCGCGACGTGCCGACCCTGGTGTCGCTGCAGCCGAACGGCCCGCACATGATGGAGGATTTCTTCGAAGCCGGCGGCTTGCCGCCGGTGCTGCGCCTGCTTGGTGAAAACGGCATGCTGCACAAGCATTGCGCGACGGTGAACGGTCGCACGATATGGGAAAACGTCGAAAACGCTCCCTCCTATCGGCCGGAGGTGATCAGCAGCTACGACGCGCCGTTCAAAACCAATGCCGGCCTCGCTGTGCTCAAGGGCAATCTCTGCCCGGACGGCGCCGTGATCAAGCCATCGGCGGCGGACCCCAAGCTGTTGAAGCACAAAGGCCGCGCGGTGGTGTTCGAAAGCTTCGAGGACTTGCAAGCGCGCATCGACGACGAGACCCTCGATGTCGACCCTTCCTGCGTGCTGGTGTTGAAGAATTGCGGACCGCGCGGCTTTCCCGGCATGCCGGAGGTAGGGAATTTCAAGCTGCCGAAGAAAATCCTGCAGCAAGGCGTGCGCGATATGGTGCGCATTTCCGACGCGCGCATGAGCGGCACCGCGTTCGGCACGATCGTCCTGCACGCTTCGCCAGAGGCGGCTGTCGGCGGCGCGCTGGGCCTAGTGCGCGATGGCGACGTGATCGAGCTTGATCTCGACGCACGCAGCCTCACCCTGCACGTCAGCGAGGCGGAGCTCGCCAAGCGGCGCGAGAGCTGGACGCCAACGCAATATGCGGCCGCGCGGGGCTACACAAAGCTCTACGTCGATACCGTGAACCAGGCGAGCGACGGCGTCGATCTCGACTTCCTGGTCGGCTCAAGCGGCCCTGGCGTGAAGTACGTGCCGGACGCGCACTAGACGCGCGCCTTCAGAGCACCTTTCCCGGATAGAGAATGCCGAGCGGATCAAGCAGCGCCTTCAATTGCTTCATCAGCGCGATCTCCTCGGCCCTGCGCGAAACGTGCAGCCAATGCGTCGCGTCGCCGACGATGGCGCGGATCGCCTCAAGCGCGTCCATCGCGCAACGCCCGTTCTTCCTGTGTAAAGCCCCCCGCACCGTCCTCGAGAGCAACGCCGAGCGTGTTCGCGAATGTGGATATGTAGGTGTAGAGCGCATGGACGCCGATCGCGTCCAGCGGCGCTTCGTCGCCATACGCCACGATGCCCGACCAGGTGTCGTCGCTGAGCCACCCGCGGAAGTGCATCTCATCGGTCGCCGTGACCATCAGCTTGTCGCCCGCCTCAAGCTTTGCGCTGGACGAGCCGATGGCTACTTCACGGATGTCCGCTTCGGTCAAACCGAGCTCACGGCACGCCGCGCGCTCTTGCGCCCAAAGGTTCTCGCAGCCGTAAAGCCACGCGGTGCGCAGTGCGCCGACACGCACGAGACGCTGTGGCAGCAAGCACGCCTTCTGGCGCAGGATGAACGAGGCGATTGTGCTCACGAAGAAGGGAAAGTGCGCGAATGTGCGCATCAGCTTAGTGCCGGCGATGGGTTCGCTCTTCAGCGGCTTGAGCGCCGTGATCTGCGCCTGATTGTAGCCGGCGGGATCGGCGGGTTGCAGGCGGGTGGGGTATCCTTGAGGCGGCGGCGTCGTAAGTTTCCGTAGCCGTTGCGGCGCCTCGCGTAGGCCCAGGAGTTCGGAACGATACCCGGGCACGCCCTCTTCCAGCTGAGCGCCGACGGAATTCGCGAACGCGGCCATCAGAACGTAAACGCCAAAAGTGCCGGTTGCGTCGCCGACCGCGTCCGGATGGTAGGCGCGCATGGCCGCCCAAGTCGCGTCGGACAGGCGGTGGTCGTAATAGTATTCATCGGCTGCATCGGCGAAGACTCGATCGAGCCCTGTAAGCCGCGTGTTGGCCGGGCCTTGCGCCACCGCAAGCAGATCCTCGTCATTGATCGCATCCTTTTGCGCCGACAAACGGTGCCGCGACCAGAGATACTCGCAATCATAGAGCCAAAGCGTTCGCTGACACAAAAACTGGAACAAACGCATGGTCAGGATGTGATGATCCTGACGAATGTCGAGGCCTTCGTTGATCGATGCCGCGTGGGCGAACTTGATCATAACGCGCATCACGTTGGAGGCGTCCGGCTTGCCTTTCCGGCCCATCATCTTGGCGCGATGACGTTCTGCATCCGACAGAGCGTCGAAATCGACGATCGGCTCAACGCGTAGCGGATAGATCATTGCATTGCTCCATGCGGCGAGCATGGTTTGACGCCCGCTCGCGGCCTTAGTTTCAGGTTAGCGAACATCGCTGCGGTGGCGCGATCGCGCGCCTAGTCCAACTCAAGGTCGAGGATGTAGGTGTATTGCTGGCCAGAGTGCAGATCGCGTTCTTCGACGCCACCTTGCGGCGTCTTGCGCGGGTACGAAATCTTCAAGACCTTGAGGCTCGGCACTGGATAGTGCGCGATCCCTTTCGGGTCGATTCCGTATATTTTCGCGATTGATTCCGCGCTCAATGCTGGGCTCTGCACGTAGCGATCATAGTTTTCCTGGCTATCGAACATCAGGTCGATCGTCACCCAGAACGGGCCGGCCACCTTCGAACGCACGTGCCGGCAGACTTCCTTGAGCTTAGGCATCGATCAACTCCATGCGCACGAGTTCCATGGGATCGTCGACGCTGACGACGTGGTTCAGCACGAATTGGTAGACCGGTCCGCGATCGATATCGCCGGGCGTGAACGCCCAGCCATAGCTTGGCAATTCCATCCCTAAGCGTAACGGCATGTGGAAGAAGTAGGGATTGCAGGCTTTGGAGATCTCGCTGGCAATGGCTTGTGTCTTCGCGGTGATGACGCCCATCAGCCCGATTTCGAGCGGCTTGGCGCCCTTCGGCGGCGGCATGCCGCTGACGCCGTTATATCCGTACATGCGCAGTGAGATGTGAAACTCGCTTTCCGCGAGCCCGGTCGCCGACTTCGCGCGCTGTGTGAGCGCGCCCAGCATTTGATCGTGGAAAGCCTGCGGCTCGGCCAGCACATCAGGATCGGTGATGCCGACGATCATCACGGTTTGAAACAGGTTTCCCGACGCGCCCTCCAGCTTCATCGTGTAGGGCTTGGGGTCCCACACCGAGCCGGTGACGCGCACGGACCGCTCATCAAGCTGGACGTATTCGCAGCGCGTCGTGTCCAACTCGCCGCCGGGCTCTGTTAACCGCCACGGACTCTTGTTTTCGTAGAGCAAGTGACCGGAGATGCTCTCCACCGTCGCCTTGAACTTCGGGTCGGCGGGTTGGACGTCAAAGCCGTCTTCGTGGACTTCGATCAGCACGCCGCGCTGGCCGGTGTTCGCCGACGTCGCCTGGCCGCCGCATTCGGCGATCTTGCCGGCATGCCAGCACGGACCCGCCGGCGCGCCCTTCCACAGCGCAAACGAGCCGATCACTGCGGGATCGGAGGTACGCCCGCCGATGATGATGTCAGCGCCCGCTTCGAGCGCGGCGTGGAACGGCTGCGGGCCCATCAGCGCCACGATGTGCAGGCAACTATCGATCATCTCTTCGGTGAGATCGCCCAGCGGCGGCAGATTGGAAATCTTGCCCTCAGCCAGCTTGCGCTTGATCAGCTGCGGCGATTGCTCCGAGTAGAGTAGCGCGATCTTCGGCTTGTAACCCTGCTCGCGCGCGATCTCGAGCACGATGTCGCGCGTCCAATTCACGTTCAGGTCGCCGCCGGCCTGTCCGGCGGTGCCGATAAGGATGGGAATACCCGCCTTCTGTTGCGCCGCCATCAGCAGCACGAGGTCCTTCTTCACCGAACCGCGATCATTTTTCGACACGCCCTTGGCAAGGTAGGCGGCGCCGCTGTCGGTGGAGCCTGCGTCCATCGCCATCGCATGCGCGCCCCAGGCCAAGGCGTACTCCACTTCCTCGGGGAAAAGCCCCACGCCGAGCGAGCCCTGCGGGACATAAATCTTCACCGGCTTGAACGGACCCGCCATGCGCTTCCTCATCCATTGCTGCTCAAGTGCGTAGAAGGCCCATGCCGACACGGCCAATAGAAATGCCGACACAAATCATGCGGGCGCAGCAAATCAAGCGCACCGGGTGTGGCGATGCCGAAAGCGGAACGTAACATGCAAAACCAGCAGCGGAGCAAGCGGGGAAAGTGCTTTAGAACATTGCAAAAGATGACACCCGTCACGAAGGTGAGACATGCGCTTCATTAGCTACGCGACGACTGAGGGCGAAGGCGTCGGCATTCGCAGCTATGACGGTTATCGCGGGCTCTTAGCCGCCGAGCTCGGCTCGGAACTGAGCGGCTTTCTCGGCCAAGGCCACGAAGGCGTCCGTGCGCTTGGGACGCGGCTCGGCGATGCGCCGCTGCTGGCTGCAGGAAAATTCAAGTTGCTGCCGCCGATCCCGAAGCCGGATAAGATTTTCTGCATTGGCCTGAACTATCGCCGCCACGCCGAGGAATCTGGCCAGCCGATCCCGACCTATCCGGTCGTGTTCTCGCGCTACCCGACCAGCGTCGTGGCGCACGGCGCGCCGCTTGTTCGCCCCAACGCTTCGACGTGGTTCGACTACGAGGCCGAACTTGCCGTCGTCATCGGCAAGGGCGGACGCCACATCAACAAAGCCGCTGCGCTCGATCATGTCGCCGGCTACGCCGCCTTCAACGATGGCAGCATCCGCGATTACCAGATCAAGACGCCGCAATGGGGGATGGGCAAGAATTTCGACGCGTCGGGATCGTGGGGGCCTGAACTGGTCACCCCCGATGAGGTCCCGCCAGGGGCCAAGGGTCTGCGCATCGCCGCCCGCCTCAATGGCGAAACGCTTCAGGACTCGAACACTGACGACATGATTTTCGACGTTCCGACGCTGATCGAGGTGCTTTCCGAAGTGATCACGCTGGCGCCGGGCGACGTGATCGTCACCGGCACGCCGGAAGGGGTCGGCGCGGCGCGCAAGCCTCCGCTTTGGATCAAGCCGGGCGATGTCTGTGAAATCGAGATCGGCGAACTGGGCGTGCTCTCCAACCCAGTGGTGCAGGAGCGCGGCTAGGCTTCGCTCCACACCGGCGCGTTCATGGAGCGGAAGCGCGCGTAGCTTTCCGGACTGCCGAACCGCCGAAGCACTTGGGCATCGGTGAGCTCCTCGCCGCTCACCGCCGACGCGGACTGCGACGCCAGCACCACCGCCGCTTCGACATAGCTATCCGGCGGCGAAATTCTGTGCGCTCTGCCCGCAAGCACGGAAGCCGGCCTGCTCGCCCGCCAGCCCGGCGTATCGATGGCGGCGACGGGCCGGAGCGCGTTAACCGCCACGCCGTGCGGCTTGAGCTCAGCGGCGAAGCCCGTGGCTATGCCAAGCACCGCACGCTTCGTGGCGCCGTACGGGCTTCCGCGCTGCGCCGCCACCGAGGATATGGTGATGATGCTGCCGCTGCCCCGCTCCATCATCGCCGGCGCGAAAGCGCGAATGGTGTTGAACACGCCATCGACATTAATCTGAAACGACGTCCGCCAGTTTTCCGGCGTGATCGTCAGGAATGGTTCAGCACAATAATAGACGGCGTTCGTCATCAGTACGTCGAGGCGGCCAAATTGCTGCAGCACCTCGCGCGCCATATTTTGGATCGAGCCGGAATCGCCGACATCGCACTGGACGGCGTATGACTTGCCGCCGCCGGCCTGAATCAGATGGGCCGTGTCCTCCAGCCCTGATCGCGCCGCGATCGCCACAGTTGCGCCCTCAGCTGCAAAGCCAAGCGCGCAATATTGGCCGAGACCGCGGCTTGCACCCGTGATCAAGGCGATCTTTCCGGTCAATCGTGACATCGCCGCGTCTCCGCGCGTAAGGCGCCGCATGATAGCCAAACCGACAACTGGCGCGAGGGCGCGCGCGGAATGAAACCATGCGCCCCGCTAAGCGCCGAGGGCGGACTCGTTCATGGTTCTCACGATCGACCAGAATTGCTCTGCGACCGGGCTCTGACGCGCCCGCGGCCGATAGAGGCGAACATCGATCGGCACGTCCCATTCGTCGCCGCCGGCGCGCACCAGCGTGCCATCGTCGAGATCGCGGCCGACAACGCTCACCGGCAGCCAAGCGACGCCACGCCCAGTGCGCGCCATCGCCGCCAGCACGGTTGCGACATGGGCGGTGAACGCGGGCGTGAGCCACGCCGGCGGGCCATCGCGCGACAACGTCGCCGCCAGGATGCGGCCCATGCCCGACACATCGCTATAGGCGAGATGCGGCACCGGCGCGTCCATCGACCCAGGCAGACTATAGAGCGGCGTCTTGCCATCTTCAGCCGGCGCCGAAACCGGCACCAGCGTATCGTTGCCGATGACAACCGACACGAAATAGTTCGGCATGAACGGAATTGGCGTCGAGGGATGGTGGTGACAGAGCAGAAACTGCGCCTGCCCCTGCAGCATGATCTCTTCGCAGCCGGCCATGTTGTCGGTGGTCAAGCTCACCGACGCACTGAAGCTTTTCTCAGACTCGATCTTCTGCAGCCAGTCCGGGAAAAAGGTGATGGAAAGCGCGTGCGTTGAGGCGAACTTGAGCGCCGAATTTCCGGCCGCGGCCGTCTCGCGGACCTGATTCCTGCCGTTCAGCAAACGCCGCAAGACATCCTCAGCGATCGGGCGGAATTGTTCGCCGGCTGCGGTCAGTTCGATGCGATGCGTCGCCCGATCGAAGAGCGGCGCGCCCAGCCACGTTTCCAACATGCGGATGCGGCGGCTGAAGGCAGGCTGCGACACGTTCTGCTTCTCCGCGGCGCGCGAGAAGCTGCCGGTCTCCACCAGGGCCAGAAAATCCTCCAGCCAGTCGAACTCCATCGTCACGTCCCTTCTCCGCTCGGCCGCGCAAGCATACACCCTGTGGACAAGCCCGCGACAGAGCCCGGCTGCGATCTGCGAGTCGATCGCCGGCTCAGGCGGGATCGCGACCAGGCACGGCGCGAGGCGCCGGCCCTTCGAGCCCAATCTCGACCACGCCGTCGTCAATGTCGCGGGCATATTGCGCGTCGCGTTCATCGAGCGCGCGCCGAATTTCGGCGTGCTGCTGCGGACCAAGCCGGTAGCCCACCATGGTCAGCGCGCCGAGCGCACAAAAAACCAAAGGACCGGCAAGATAGACGATCTGCAGGTTGTCGATCGCCTGGGGCGAATTGGTTGCGCCGTCCTGGGCGTTGTAGCCCATCCAGGCCAATACGGTGAACGTCACGCCCACGGAAATGGCGCTCGACACTTTGTTGGTCATCGTCGTCACCGCGTAAAGCAGCGCCGAACGCTCGCGATTCTGATGCAGGCGGATCTCATCGGCCGCGTCCGCCGTCATTGCTTTGGTCAGCACGTTGAAGCCCGACGCGAAAATGCCAGTAACGAAGAGAACCGCGAAGCCAATTGTGAGGTTCCCTTGCGGGATGAAAGGCATCGCCAGCAGACAAACGCCATAGCCAACGACCGAGAAGATCGTGGTGCGGTGCTTCGAGAAGATCGTCGCCAATTTGCCCATCAACGGCGACCCGGCAATGCCGGCGAGAATGTAAGTCGCAAGTAGAATACTGGCCTGCCCGGTGGTGAAGCCGCGGCTGTCCGTGAAGTAGAAGAGATACACAGCGCTGGTCCAGCCAGTGCCGAAGGTCAGCGCGAGATCGCATGCCGCGATGCGCAGGAAAGTCGGGCGCTTGAGCACCGAAATGTAATCCGAGAAGCGAACGCCATGATCGGATGGCGTGGGCACAATCCGCTCCAGCGTGCTGAGCACCAAAACCGCGGTCGAGATCGGCGCGAGCGCCAATATCCACCAGCCCATGATCGAAACGTTGCCGGCGTCGCTGCCGCCAAGCGCTTCGGTGATCACCGGGATGAGGATTACGGACGCCCCGCCGCACAGACCGACTGCGGTCAGCGCTCCGAACACACGCGATCGGTCATTGTAGGTTGGCGCTAACGTCACAGCCCAGGCGCGATGGGAAAGGTCGAGCATCGACTGGCCCAAATACACAATGAGCAAACCCATCACGAGATAGGGCAAACCAACGCTCGGCGGCGCAAAGAACATCGCCAACACGCCGATCATCAAAAACGGCGCGCCGGCAATCGTCCAAACCCTATAGCGGCCCCACTTCGTCTTGGTCTTGTCCATGAACAGACCAAGCAGGCCGTCGACGGGGATGTCGATCATGCGGACGATGAAGAAGGCCATGCCGACGAGCGCCAGTTCCAGCCCGGCATGGCTGGCGAAATGGCGCGGCAAATACACCGACATCGAAATGTTGATCGCCGAGATGGGCAAGCTCGTCGCCGAGAAGGCGAGAATGCGCAACAGCGTGAGCGGCATCACTGGGCCTGGCGCGCTGCTCACGGCTGCATCCCCAGCGCGCGTCGAGGTAAGGCGCAACCGTTGCCAAGGACCGGCCCTAAAGCGCTCCGCATTCACTACTCCCCATAGCGCAGACTAGAGGCGCTTTTTCATTGGCGTGAGGCCGACGGCCTTCGCGTATCAGCCTCATTGCGCCACGTTGGTGTGGCGAGGCGCTCCAGTGTTTCGCCGGCTCGGAAACCCAGCTTCTATGAACCGACCCTCGCAGCCGACCGTACCGCCTCCAAGCCGCGGACCGCGATCATTTCATACGGGATTTGCATAAGGACCCACAGAAACACGGTGCTAGCGTGGCCCGCAACCTCGAGAAAATCGAGGATGGGGAGGTCATCAATGCTGAAATTTACCAGTCGGGCGAGTCTCCTCGTCGGGGCGTCGCTGGCGACGCTTTTCTGCACGCCCGCGCCGGCTGTCGCGCAGGATGTGGCCGTCGAGGAATCGGATGCGCTGATTGTAACGGCGCGCCGGCGCGAGCAGAGCGTGCAGGACGTCCCGGACTCGATTTCAGTGTTCTCAGCGGCGACCATCGAGGCCGGCGGCCTCGATGAAGTTGACGAATTCGTGGAGCTCACGCCGAACGCCAAGCTCACCACCGATTCCGAAACCTCCAGCGAAATTTCCGTTCGCGGCAGCGGGCGCAACACGCAAGACGAAGACCCGGGCGTCGGCATTTACCGCGACGGCGTCTATATCGGCGGGCGTCTGTTCTCGACGGCGACGTTCTACGATTTGCAGCGCGTCGAAGTGCTGCGTGGGCCCCAGGCCGGGCTTTACGGACGCAACGCCGTCGGCGGCGCGCTCAATGTCATCACGCGCCGGCCAGAGCTCGGCGAAGTCAGCGGCTATGGCGAAGTGCGTGTCGGCAATCTCGAGCGGCAAGAATTCCGCGGCGGCGTCAACATTCCTCTCGGCGCCGACGCCGCGCTCCGCGTTTCGGGTTTGCTGGTCAATCAGGACGAAGGCTTCGACTATATCGTCAACCAGGACCGTTATACCGACGCCGGCGAAACCAGCTCCATACGCGGCCGCCTCTTGCTGGCGCCGACATCAAACCTGGAATTCCTCACCACGTTCGAGACGATCGAGACCGAGGGCTTCCAGCGGCTGATCATGGATTCGCCGAACGCGACGACGGGCTTCCTCGACAATGACGATGTCCTGCCGATCCCCGGCAGCCCTGGCTTCACCGCCGACGACACGGACAACCAATTCCGCGACTGGCCGACATTTCAGAATTTCGACCAGTGGCAGTTCTCGCAAGAGGTCAATTGGAGCGTCGATGCCGGCACCACCACCGCGATCGTCAGCTATCGCGAAGCCTCCTACAATCTGAGCCGCGACGACGACTACACCGAGTTCATGATCGGCGGGCGCGAGTACAACGCCGAGCAACAATCCACGTTCGCGGAAATCCGCTTTGCGTCGGAAGAGCGCGGCGGCTTCAGCTACATCGTCGGCCTGAACTATCTGCGGGAAGACGTCGATCTCACCTACAATTCGTTGAACGGCGGCGATTTCGCCGGCGCATTGTTCGGTCTCAACCTGGCCGACATGTACGCCACTGGCGTCACGCCACCCGGCTCGGAACCTATCTGGGACGCGCTCTTTGGCGTTCCGATCCCGGACGGCACGCCGATCGACGTCATCGGCCTTACGCCCGGGCTGACTGGCCTCACCGGCTTTCTGGGCGACTCCGCATTCATCCGCTTCGACAACGTTCAGAGCCTCGACTCGCTCGCTGTGTTCGCCGAGGCGAACTACGAACTGACGCCGCAATGGGAAGTCTGGGCCAACGGCCGATGGACGCGAGACGAGAAGGACATCGTATTCGGGCAGAACTTCGTAGGCGGCTGTGACGCCTGCGTCGAAGTGATCGGCGCCTTCACCGGGGCTAGCTTCGAAGTGTCCGGAAGCAACAGCGCGGCGTTCGAGAACGTCAGCTTCGGCGGCGGCGTGAACTGGCGCCCGAGCGCGAACATCATGGCGTACTTGAAGGCCGTGCAAGGCTTCAAAGCCGGCGGCTTCAATCCCATTTCAGCGACGCCGGAGCTGCAGGCCTTCGATTCAGAAACCACCATCGGCTACGAAGCCGGCCTGAAGTGGGAGCTGTTCGACTCGCGCGCCATCCTGAACCTCTCGGCCTTCTTGCAAGACCGCACCGATGCGCTTGTCGAGATCGATGACCCCAATCTCGATATCAACACGATCGGGGTGAACGCTGGCGAAATCCGCAATCAGGGTTTCGAGGCGCAGCTCAGCCTGCTCCCGTCGGAGGGTCTGCGCTTCGATCTCGCTTATGGCTATCTGGACGCCACGTTCGAGGATTTTGTCGCCGGCGGTGACGATTTCACCGGCAATCAGGTGCCGAAGACCTACGAACATTCGTTCTCGGCGGTGGTGACTTATGAGCAGCCGCTTGTCGGCGAGCTCGGGCTCTACAGCTTCCTCTCCTACAACAATGCCTGGGGCGGCTACACCGACAACGACAATCTGGTCGAACTGGATAATCCCGAAACCATCGATCTCGCCGCCGGCATCGAGACCGCGAACCGCTGGCGCATCGGCGCTTTCGTCAACAATGTCGCCGACAATCGCTATGTCGCTTGGCAACGCGCACCCGACGGGACCAACCGCCGCGGCACGTTCGCGGCCGGGCGCACCTACGGCGTCCAGATCAGAGGGACATTCTAAATACGCGCTTCCTCCCTCCAGGAAGAGATTTGCCAGCGGTCCCTCGGGCCGCTGGCGCTTTTTTGTAGTCGCGCGCGGTGAAGCTTCGCGATCTTTCGGCCAAGGCCGCATCATGGCTGGCGCAATGGCGAAGGCTGACCTTCGCGCCACTCGACGCGCCGTTGTTCAGAACTCTGTGGGTCTCGGCCTTCTTTTTCAACTTCGGCGCCGTGATCCAATCGGTCGGCGCAGCGTGGATGATGACGACGCTGCATGCGTCGGAATTCATCGTATCGCTGGTGCAAACGGCCTCTCTTGCGCCGTTCCTGCTCTTGTCCCTGCCGGCGGGCGCGCTCGCCGACAGCGCTGACCGGCGCACCATCTTGCTCATCGCGCAAATCGGCGGCGGCATGACCGCGGTCGCCTTGGCCACGCTCACCTATCTGAACGCGATGACGCCGGCCGTGCTGCTTGCGGCCACCGCCGTGATCGGCGCGATGACGGCGATTCAACAACCAGCCTGGCATGCCTCGGTCGGCGATCTGGTTCCGCGGGAACGCTTGCCTGCGGCGATCGGGCTCAATTCGCTGGCGTTCAACCTCGCGCGCTCCACCGGCCCTGCGCTGGGCGGCGTGGTGGTGGCCATCAGCGGGCCGTTCCTGGCCTTCGCGCTCAACGCAGCCGCCGCGCTCGGCACTGCTACCGTGATGGCGGCCAACAGGTTGCCGCAGACGCCGCGCACGGCGCCGACCGAACCCTTGCATGCGGCCATCTCCACCGGCTTGCGCTACGTTGTGATGGCGCCAGCGCTGCTCTTGACGTTGGTGCGCAGCGCGTTGGTGGGCATGGGCGGCGGCGCCATCTGGGCGCTGACGCCGGTCATCGCACAGCAACGCCTCGGCGGCGGCCCCATAGATTATGGCCTCTTGCTCACCGGCTTCGGCATCGGCGCTGTGTTCGGCGCGCTGATGAGCAACATGCTGCAGGTGCGTTTGGGTGTGCAGCGCCACATCCAGATCGCGATCGCGTCGATCGCCATCGCCACCGCCGGCATCGCTTTCAGCCCGTTCACCTTGCTCTCGGCGCTTTTCATGATGGCAGGCGGCTTTGGCTGGAACGCTGCAATGACAACGCTCACCAGCGCGGTGCAATTTGGCAGCCCGAAATGGGTGGTCGGCCGCGCCGTCGCACTCAGCCGGCTCGCCACATTCGGCGCGCTCGCGTTCGGCTCCGCAGCGTGTGGCCTGCTTGCCGAAGCGACGGATGTCTCGATGGCGTGCGTGGGCGCGGCGCTCTTCCTTGCCGGCAGTTTGCTGATCCCCGGACTAGAGCGCTTACCGGACCGCACATCGCCCGATCTTAGCGCCAGCAGCCGCAATGCCCGTTCAGCCCGCGCTGCGCTGGCGCCCAACAGCGGGCCGCTCACGATTCTGATCGAGTACCAATGCGCGCCCTCCAACGCATCAGACTTTCTCGACGCCATTTTCGCACTGGGTCGCATCCGCCGCCGCGACGGCGCCAATACCTGGAGCGTCGCTCAGGATGTCGACGATCCCAGTCTCTGGGTGGAGCGCTTCGATATTCCGACTTGGGACGATTACCTGCGCGGCGTAGCGCGCGGCACGGTGGCGGACGAACCATTGCACGAACGAGCGCGCCGATTTCGCGTCGAGCGCCCGGTCCGTCGGCTGCTGAAGCGCCCGCCGGGCGCCGATCCCATCACTGAATCTGATCAAACCTAGAGGTGGAGACGGAAATGCGAGCACGATTCTTGGCAACCGCGATTCTGGTATGTTTGGCCACCGCGTGCGCCAGCGCGCCTGCGCCCCCGACGCCGGTGCAGATCGACGCGCAAGATCCATCGCGGCCATTTCGTGGCCCTCTGCGGCCCGACCTGCCGCTCGCGCGCAGTTACGCCGCAGCCGCGCAAGCCTTGGCGCAGGCCGACGACAATCCGCTGATCCAGTGGGAGTACCGCGTTTGGTGCGAGACCGGTTATCGCAGCCCGGACGATGCGGGCGCCGGGCAAGAGGTTGACGAGTTAGTCGATCCGGCGCGCGATCTGGTCTCGCCGCGCGGGTTCTTTCACTCCCGCCTGGCGCGCACGCCGATGCCTGCTGGCGGCGCGCGGTTTCTCGACAACGCGTGGTACTTCGGGGCCGATGGTCTAGGCGTCATTGTCGTGCGCACGCCAGATGGATTGATCATGGTGGACACCATGACGACGCCGGAGGAATTTCAGCAAGTCGTGCTCAACGAAATGCCAGCCGCTGGTCTCGATCCGCGCGATGTCCGCTACGTGTTTCTCGGACACATGCACGCCGACCACACCGGCGGCGCCAATTTGATGCAGAGCCTCGCCCCGAACGTCAAAGTCGTCATGGGCGCACCCGACGCAGCTATCGTCGAGCAGGCGCGCGAGGCGCTGCGCACGGGCGCGACGCCCCCGGATGGCGCCACCGTGCGCTGGCGTTCGCGCCCGAGCGATCCCGCCGAGGCCGCCGCCCTGCACGAGACGCGGCTGCGCTCCATTCCAAACCGGATCGACGTGCGCGTCGAACCGGCGCCAGGCCTAACGACCGGCTCCATGCGCATCCGCGTGGGGCCTAGCACAGAGGTAGTCGCCGTGCTCAATCCTGGCCACACGCCGGGGCAGATGTCGGTGATCATCCCGGTCGAGCACGCGGGGCAGACGCGTCAGTTGCTGGTGATCAGCGGCAACGACAATCCCGAAGAAGCGACGCAATACGCCGTCTCGATGGACTATCTGCGCTCAATCGCGGCGCAAGTCGGCGCCGATGCGTTGATCAACACGCACGGCTACCAAAGCGCGATGTTCTACCACTTGCGCCGGCTGCAAGCCGATCCCACCGCACCTAATCCGTTCGCCATGGGACGGAACGGCGTTGATCGGTTTCTCGGCATCTTCGCCGAATGCCAGCGCGCAACGCACCAGCGCCTCGAAGACGGGACCTGGCTCGCGTTTTGAGATCCGCGCCCGCGCGGTCCAATTTCGATTTACTTCATGTATGAAATAATTATAGTCGCCGTCGAGCGTTCCTTCTCTGGGCCGCGCGGAAGCGCGCCGCCTGCCTTCGGAGGCGAGAAGCGGCATGCATGCACTGATTACTGGCGGCGCTGGCGACATCGGCATGGCCATTGCGCGCGCACTCTGCAGCGAGGGCAATCGTGTCACGCTGCTTGGGCGCAATCGTGAGAAGCTAAGCGCCGCCGCCGCTTCGTTGCCGATGGCGCAGTGGGTGGCGGCGAATGTGACCGATGAGGGCGAGCTCTCGTCCGCTTTTGGGAGCGCGCGCCAACGGCAGGGCCCGATCGCGGTCCTGGTCAACAATGCCGGTGTCTCGCCCTCGGCGCCGATTCTGAAGACGGCGCGCGCCGACTGGGACCAAACCCTGGCCGTTAATCTCACCGGCGCCTACCTCGCCACGCAATTGGCGTTGCCGGATATGCTCGCGGCGAAATGGGGCCGCATTGTCAACGTCGCCTCCACCGCGGGGCTCAAGGGATACGCCTATGTGAGCGCCTATTGCGCGGCCAAACATGGACTCGTCGGACTCACGCGCGCGCTCGCGATTGAACTGGCGGCGACGGGCGTCACGGCGAACGCCGTCTGCCCGGGGTTCGTCGATTCCGAGATGACCCGCCAATCCGTCGCGCGCATCGTGGAGAAAACTCAGCTGAGCGCAGACGAAGCGGCCGCCCGGCTCGCCGCGACGAATCCGCAGAACCGGCTCATCAGCCCGGCCGAAGTCGCTAACGCGGTGGCGTGGCTGTGTGCGGAAAATTCTGGGGGCGTCAACGGCGCCGCGATCGCGATCGCCGGAGGCGAAATCTAGTGCCAAGCGCAACGCCCAGCCCGCTTGCACGCGACGAGCGGACGTTTGTTCGGCTTTCGCTGCGGCTGCTGACGACGGCCCGCCTGATTGAGCGCCGCGTCGATCAATTGATGCGCGCACGTTTCGGCGCATCACTGTCGCGGTTCGATTTCATGGCCGCGCTCGACCGGCACGGCGCGCTGACGCTGAGCGCGATCTCCGAGAACTTGTTGGTCTCGAACGGGAACGTTACCGCCCTCACCGCTCGCCTGCGCGCTGACGGGTTGATCGAGACGGTTCAATGCGCCGACGACCGCCGGACGCAAACCGTCCGCTTAACCGCCAAAGGCCGCACGCTGTTCCGCAAAATGGCGAAGGCGCACGCCTCGACCGTGGCGGCCATGCTCTCGACCGTCCCTGCAAACGCGCGAATGGAGCTGGGTCAATTGCTGGACGACGTACGCACGTCGGTACGGCGCTCATTGTCGGAGGAAGACGCCGCATGAAAGCCGAGACTTATCAAGCGACGCATTTTCTGTGGGCGTGCAGGGATCGCGTGGGCGCCGTCACGCTCAACCGGCCGGATCGAAAGAATCCGCTGACGTTTGAGTCTTACGCCGAACTTCGCGATCTGTTTCGCGCCCTGGTTTACGCGGAAGACTGCAAGGCCATCGTGATCGCCGGCGCCGGCGGCAATTTCTGTTCGGGCGGAGATGTTCACGAGATTATCGGCCCGCTTACGCAAATGGCGACACCGGACTTGTTGCGCTTTACCCGCATGACCGGGGATCTGGTGAAGGCCATGCGCGCCTGTCCGCAGCCTATCATCGCGGCCGTCGATGGCGTGTGCGCCGGCGCCGGCGCCATCATGGCCATGGCGAGCGACATTCGCTTCGCTTCGCCGACGGCGCAGACGGCATTTCTATTCACGCGCGTCGGCCTCGCCGGGGCCGACATGGGCGCATGCGCGATCCTGCCCCGCATCATTGGACAAGGACGCGCCAGCGATCTGCTGTTCTCAGGCCGCGCGATGACGGCGGACGAAGGCGCCGCATGGGGGTTCTACAATCGCATTGTTGAGCCGGCTGCCCTCACCGACGAGGCGCACGCCTACGCACGCAAACTCGCCGAGGGTCCGACATTCGCGCACGCGATCACCAAGAACCAGCTCAACATGGAATGGAGCATGAGCATCGACCTGGCGATCGAGGCGGAGGCGCAAGCACAGGCGCTTTGCATGCAGACCAAAGATTTCACCCGCGCCTACGAGGCCTTCGCCGGAAAGCGCAAGCCAGACTTCAAGGGCGACTGAAGTCCATGGGCGTGTTCAAACGCGATACTCAGATCCGATTCTCACATTGCGACGCCGCTGGCGTTGCATTTTTCCCGCGCCTGTTCGACCTGTTGAACGATGCCAACGAGGACTGGTTCGCAGGTCCGCTCGGTCACTCATTTCGGCATCTGCATTTGGAGGCGAGGCTCGGCGTGCCGACGGCGCATGTCGATGCGACCTTTCATGCGCCCTTGCGACTAGGCGACATAATTCAACAAAGCGTCGAGCTTGCTGCACTTGGCGCTTCGTCATGCCGGCTCAAGCATCAGATACATCGCGGCGACAAACTCGCGGCGGCGTTCGACCAGACCTTGGTGTGCGTGAGCCTCGACACGTTCCGTCCGGTGGCTTGGCCGGCGCCATTGCGCGCTGCGCTTAACGCCTTTCAGGAGAGCCACCCATGAAAGTGCTTCTGCCGCCGGGATGGCCGCGGCCCAAGGGATATTCGAACGGTGTCGCCGCGCGCGGCGCGCTGGTTTTTGTCGCCGGCCAAATTGGCTGGACGCCGGAGGGCCGGTTCGAGGAAACGAGTTTCGCTGGTCAGTTCCGGCAGACACTGGCGAACACGATCGCCGTGCTCGCCGAAGCGGGCGCGGGCCCAGAACACGTGGTGCGCATGACGTGGTACATCACCGACAAACGCGCCTATCTGGCCGCTGCGCCAGAGTTGGCGCAGATTTGGCGCGCTCTGATGGGAAAGACCTATCCAGCGATGGCGGTGGTGGAGGTCGCAGCCCTGATCGAGGACGCGGCCCTCATAGAAATCGAGACGACCGCGGTGGTCCCCGACGAAGTTGAGGTCGGCGGATGAAAATCGCAGTCATCGGCGGCGGCCCTGGCGGGCTCTATTTCGCACTGCTCACCAAGAAGCGCTGGCCGGCGTGCGAAGTCGATGTGTACGAGCAGAATCGCGCCGACGACACATTCGGCTTTGGCGTCGTCTTCTCCGACGAGACGCTAGACGAGGTTCTCGACGCCGACCCGCAGTCCTACGACGCGCTGCGCGGCGCCTTCTCCTACTGGAGCGACATCGTCATCGAACGCGATGGCGAGCGCACGACGGTCGGCGGCAACGGCTTTGCGGGATGTTCACGCAGGGCGCTGTTGGGCTTGTTGCAGGAGCGCTGTCGCGCCGTCGGCGTGCGGCTGCACTTTGAAACGATCGTCGCCGCGGAGGATATCCATACGCGCTTCGCCGATTGCGCTCTCATCGTCGTGGCGCAAGGCATCAACAGTCCGATCCGCAACCGTTACACGCAGGAGTTCGGCGTCCGCATCGTCGAGCAGCGCAACAAATTCTGTTGGCTGGGCTCGACGCGTCCGCTCGACGCTTTCACGTTCTTCTTCGAGAACACGCCGGCCGGAACATTTTGCGCGCACACATATCAGTACGAGGACGGGCATTCGACCTGGGTGATCGAGACGACGCCGGAGACGTGGGCGGCGTGCGGCTTCGAACAGATGAGCGAAGACGCCAGCGCCCGCTATCTCGAAAGGGTATTCGCCGAGCAGCTGCAAGGGCATGCGCTCATCACCAACCGTTCGATCTGGCGCAGCTTCCCGACGATTTCCTGCAGTTCGTGGCGGCACGATAAACTGGTGCTGCTGGGCGATGCGAAGGCCACGGCGCATTGGTCGATTGGCTCCGGCACCAAGCTCGCAATGGAGTGCGCTGTGGCGCTCTCCGACGCGCTCATCGAGCACCGCAATGTCGACGCAGCGCTCGCCACTTATGAGAAGGCGCGGCGCACGCCGGTCGAGATCACGCAACACAATGCGCAAGTGTCGTTGCGCTGGTTCGAGGACATGCCGCTGCATTGGTCCAAGCCGCGCTATGAATTTGCTTTCTCGCTGATGTCGCGCGCCAAGGCGCTGACGTGGGACAATATTGGCATGCGCGACGCGGATTTCCTCAATGCGGTGGAGGACGAGTTCTACCAGCGCTACGACGAACGAACCGGGCGCGCGTCATCGCGGGATCGGCCGACGCCGATGTTCACGCCCTTCGACTTACGCGGCTTGACGCTGCCCAACCGCGTGGCGATGGCGCCCATGGCGCAATACGTCGCCACGGACGGCGATCTCAATGCGTGGCATTTCTCGCACTATTCCGCGCGCGCTGTCGGCGGCGCTGGGCTCATCTTCACCGAAATGACGTGCCCTGCGCCGGATGCGCGCATCACCACCGGCTGCACCGGACTTTGGAGCGACGCGCAAGAAGCGCAATGGGCGGAGCTTGTCTCTTTCATTCACGACACGACGCCCGCGAAGATCGCGCTTCAGCTCGGCCATGCGGGGCGCAAGGGCTCGACCAATGTGCCGGCGTTGGGCGAGGATTTGCCGATGCCCGATGGCAATTGGCCGCTCTACGCGGCCTCGCCGATCCCATACTTTGACGACAAGTCCGATACGCCGATTGAGCTTGATCGCGCCGGCATGGATCGGATCATCGCCGATTTCGTCGACTCCGCTGAGCGAGGCAAGCGCGCTGGCTTCGACATGCTCGAACTGCATTGCGCGCATGGCTATCTCCTGGCGAGCTTTCTCTCGCCGCTCACCAATCGCCGCACCGACGCCTACGGCGGAGACGCCGCCAAGCGCGCGCGCTTCCCCGTTGAGATGTTTGAGGCGCTGCGCGCGGTTTGGCCGGCGGACAAGCCGATCTCGGTGCGGCTATCGTGTTCGGATTGGGCCGAAGGCGGGCTGACGCGCGAAGACCTCGCCGTCATCGCGCGGCGGTTCAAGGCGGCGGGCGTCGATGTCCTCCACGCCTCGTCCGGCCAAACAGTGCCATGGCAACGGCCGGTCTATGGGCGGATGTGGCAAACGCCGTTCGCCGAATTCATTCGGCTCGCCGCGGACATTCCCACCATCGCGGTCGGCGACATCACCTCTCCGGAGCAGATCAACACGATCATCGCCGCCGGCCGCGCCGATCTTTGCGCGCTGGCGCGGCCGATGCTGAACAATCCGTTCTTTACACGCCAAGCTGCTGGACACTACGGCGTGCGCACCGCGGGCGGCGCGCCATTGGGCTGGCCGCAGCCCTTGCGCTCCGGCGAATTTCAGCTCTACCGAGAAGCCGAGAAAGCACGCGAGAAGACCGCTGAGCTTAACGCCAAAGCTCGCCCGAACCGGCGGCACTACCGGCAGGCAAACTGAAACAAAGGTTGAGGCCCCATGTCCGACAACCCTGCTCCACACTTTCCTGACGCGTTCAACATGGCGGACTATTTTGTGTTCGCCAACATCGCGGCGGGGCGCGGCGAGAGGACGGCGATCATCTTCGAAGATCGCCGCATCAGCTATGACGAACTTGCGCGTAACGTCGAGCGGGTGGCCGCGCGATTGGTGAGCGAAGGCTTGTTGCCGGAGCAACGCGTTCTCATTTGCGCCGAGGATTGCCCGGAGTTCGCGTATGCTTGGTTTGGCGCGATCAAGGCGGGCGCTGTGGTCGCGCAGATCAATCCGCAGCTTCCGGTGAGCGACTACGAATACTATCTGGATTACGTCAAGCCGCAGTTCGCCTTTGTCGACCGCGCGAGCGCGCCGAACTTCATGATCGCCGCAAAAGATAGACGCCACTGTGGCAGCGGTGCTGGCGTCATCAATTTCTCAGACAGCTTTGAGCATTGGCTGGCCGAACCACTTTCGCCAGACAGCGCGCCTTGGCCCACGCGCAAGGACGACCCGGCGGTCTGGCTGTTCACCTCCGGCACCACCGGCCAGAGCAAAGCCGCCGTGCATTGCCATTTCCACTTTCCCTTCAATACCGAAGTCTACGCCAAGGCCTTCATCGGCATGCGCGAAAGCGACGTGACCATTTCTGGCCCGCGCTTGTTCTTCGGCTATGCCACCGGGACGAACTTGATGTTTCCGTTCGCGGTCGGCGCGACGACGATTCTGTTCCGCGAACAGCCCAGCGCCGATCATCTCTTCGCGCTGATCGAACGGCACAGGCCGACCGTGCTGACGAGCGTGCCGACGCTCATCAATAAAATGCTGGAGAGCAAAGCGAGCCCCGATCTGTCGAGCCTGCGCTTCATGTGGAGCGCCGGTGAAGCGCTGCCGCGGCAATTGCACGAGCAATGGGAGGAGCGCTTCGGCGTGCCGATCATTGACGGCATCGGTTCAGCGGAGAGTTTTCACATCTATATCAGCAACCGCCTTGGCGATGTTCGCCCCGGCAGCATCGGCAGATTGGTCCCGGGCTACGAGGCTCGGTTGGTGGACGACGATGGCGCGGCGGTCCCGCAAGGCGATGTCGGCACGCTCTGGATCAGAGGCGCTTCGGCCGCGCTCCACTATCATGCGGCCTATGACAAATCGTGCGAGCATCTGCGCGGTGGCTGGATCGTCTCGGGCGACAAGTTCCGGCAAGACAGCGAAGGTTACTGGTACTACGAGGGACGCGGCGACGATTTGATCAAATCCGGCGGCATCTATGTAAGCCCGCTCGAAGTCGAGAACTGCCTCATGCATCACGAGAGCGTACGCGAGTGCTGCGTCATCGCACGCAAGGACGAGGCCGGACTTGAAAAGCCCTTCGCCATCGTCGTGCTGCATCAGGCGGGCTCGCTTGGGCAGGACGACATCATCGCTTTCGCAAAGGCGCGGCTGGCGCGCTACAAAGCCCCGCACGGCGTCGCCTTCCGCGCCACGCCGCTGCCGCGCAACGACCGCGATAAGATCGACCGTAAGAAATTGCGCACGGAGTACGCATGAACTTGGGCGAGGCTCCGTGGACGCAGGTTCGTGACGCGCTCGCCAGCGGCGCGCGCTGTGTTGCGATCCTGCCGTGCGGCGCCGTCGAGGCGCACGGGCCCCACCTGCCGCTCAACACCGACATCATCATTAGCGACGCGTTCGCGACGCGCGCGGCCTCACTGCTGGAGGAAAATGGCGTTCGCGCCTTTGTGTTGCCGGCGTTGGCGTATGCGCCGGCAGCTTATGCCGCGGAGTTTGCAGGCACGATCGGCATTGGCGCCGAAACCGCCAAGCTCGTCATTCTCGACATCGCCCGTTCGCTGAAGGACCAGGGCTTTCATTGCCTCGCCCTCGCGAATTCGCATTTCGACCCGGCAAACGTAACCATGTTGCGCGAGGCGGCGGAGGCAGCGCGCGCACATATCGCCGTGGCCTTTCCGGATTTCACCCGCCGCGCGCTTGCTCAGGCGCTGACCGAGGAGTTCATTTCGGGCGCGTGCCATGCGGGGCAATTCGAGACCAGCATCGTCCTGGCCCGGCGGCCGGACCTTGTGGACGATGGTCTGCGCGCCGCGCTGGCGCCCAATGCGGCAAGCCTGGTGACCGCGATCCAGGCCGGCAAGACGACATTTGCCGAGGCGGGCGGACCGGACGCCTATTTCGGCGCCCCGGCGAAGGCCAGCGCCGAGGAAGGCGCCCACACGATTGAGATCATGGCCGCCGCTTTGGCCGATGCGGTCAGCGACGCCATCGCCTAGCCAGCCTATCGGTTCCGACAGCTTGTCCCTGCCCGAGCGTTCACGAAACATCCCCGGATAATCGCGGCGGATTTTAACATGCCGCTCCGGGAGGATAGCATGAACCGCACGCATGTTTTGCGCGCCCTGTTGTGCGTGGGAGCGTCCACGGCCGCCCTGATCCACGCGCCGTCGGCGCTGGCTCAGACCGGCGAGCCGGAGGTGGCCGACAGCACCGAAATCGTCGTCACCGCCAATCGCCGCGAACAAACCGCCAATAGCGTCGGCATGGGCATCCAGGCTTTCAGCGGCGAGCAATTGGACCAGCTGCACGTAACCGACGTGCGTGACCTTTCATCCGTGGCGCCCAGCTTCTCGGTGCAGCAATCCTATCAAGGCGTGCCGATCTACACGCTGCGCGGTATCGGCTTTAACACCATCAACCTCTCGGCGACGTCAACCGTCGGCTCTTACGTCGATGAAGTCGCATATCCGTTCCCGTTCATGATGACGGGGCCGATCTTCGATATCCAGCGCGTGGAAGTGCTGAAAGGCCCGCAAGGAACCTTGTACGGCCGCAACACGACGGCCGGTCTCGTCGACTTCATCACCAATCGTCCGACTGACGACATCGAAGCCTCGCTGACCACTGAGTTCGGCAATTATCAAACGCACAATCTCGAAGGCTATTTCAGCGCGCCGATCAATGATCGCTTCCGCTTCCGCGTCGCCTTCCGCTCGGAGGACAGCGACGAAGGCTGGCAGGAGAGCAATACGCGCGATGAAACGCAGGGCGAAATCCATCGTCTCGGCGCACGCGCCCGCTTCGAATGGGATGTCACCGATGACTTCCTGGCGGAGCTCACGCTTTCAGCCTGGGAAAATCGCTCCGACACCATTGTCGGCCAGGGCATCGGCTTCACGCCGGCGACCGATCCAGCACTCAATCCGGCGGCGGTGTTGTTCAACACGCCCGGCCTGATCAACTATATCCAGACCAATTTCCCGACGGATTCGACGCAAGCCGATTGGGCGCCTGAGTCCGTGCGCGGCGCCGACATCGGCATTGGCGCGGGGCTGGGCGGCGATCTGCGCGAAAACAACTCTTTCTGGGCCGGCGCGCTGCGATTGACGTGGCGCCCGAACGACGACATGCGCTTAGTCTCGCTCACCGGCTACAATCACCTTGAGCGCAACGCGCTGTCCGATTGGAGCGGCGCGCCGTTTGAGGTGCTGCTGCAGCGCTTGGACGGCGAAGTCGAAACGTTCTCGCAGGAAATCCGGCTCGAAGGCGAAACCGACCTCGTGCGCTGGCTGGTCGGCGGCTATTTCGGCTCCGACGAAATCCGCGACAACAATCGCACGCTTTTGGGCCAAAACTACAACGTCAACCGCATTCGCGCCGTCGGCCAGCTCATTCTGGCGGGTGTCGATCCGCTGACCTACAATCCGCCGACGACCGTCAATCCGTTGCTGGTTCCGGGCTACGATCCGGGCCCGTACACGCCGCTGCAGATGGCGACGGCCTTCCGCACTTATCGCGACCTCGCCGCCATGGACGCGGAAACGGCCAGCATCTTCGCCAACGCCGAGTGGGCGTTGAGCGACACGCTCTCGCTGACGACAGCCGTGCGCTACACCGAGGACGAGCACTCCTACGAGGGCTGCTCGGCCGACTTCAACGGCAGCATGCTGCCGAACGTCAACGCGGTGAACCGCTATCTCTACACCATCATCTACGCCCTCCCCACGCCGGCGCCGATTGCGATCAACGAGTGCAACACGTTCAATCCGATCACCGGTCAGTTCGGGCAAGTCTCGCACTCGCTGGCCGAAGACAACGTGTCGTGGCGGCTTGCCCTCGATTGGCAGATGACGCCCTCGGCCCTGCTCTACGCTTCGGTGTCGCAAGGCTATAAGGCGGGCGTCACGCCGGTGAACGCGGCCAGCACATCGACGCAGCAGGCGCCGGCGACGCAAGAATCGCTGCTCGCCTACGAGGTCGGCGCCAAGCTCGGCCTGTTCGACCGCGCTGTGCAGCTGAACGTTTCGGCATTCTACTACGACTACGAAGACAAGCAGATCAGCACGTATTTCTCCGACCCGATCTATACCGCGCTCGCGCGCCTGCAGAACGTGCCGGAATCACGGGCCTATGGCGTCGATCTCGATGTCACCTGGCGGCCGACCGACAACCTCACGCTGATCGCCTCGGCTACTTATCTCGACACGTCGGTCGTCAACTATAGCGGCACAGGGCCGGATGGCCTGCCGCGACTCTATGACGACGTAGCGTTCCCCTACAGCGCCGAATGGCAATACAGCGGCACGATCCTCTACGAGCGCGACCTTACGGGGTCGCTCGGCTTCCAGGCCGCGCTCAACGGGCGCTGGCAAGATGACTCGGCCGCCGATCTCGGCGACTCGCCGACATTCCAGATTGACGCCTACGGGCTCGTCAATGCGAGCATGGGCATCCACGCGCTCGACGGCAGCTGGGCGCTGCAGGTGTGGGGCCGCAACATCACCGACGAGTATTATTGGACCTCGGTTGCCTCGAACGCCAACGTCGTGGTGCGCTTCCCGGGCATCGCGCCAACCTACGGCGCATCGCTGACATTCAGTTACTGACGCCTCTCCCAGGGCGCGCCTTTCCCGCCGTCTGCCGCAAGCAGACGGCGGTTCTTTTTTGCGCTGATGTTCAAAGGCCGAGGACGAGGCGCGCCATGATGTTGCGCTGAATCTCGTTTGAGCCGCCGTAAATGGAAGCCGCGCGGCTATTGAAGTAGCGCGCCGCCGCATCCGAGGCATCCATCGGCTCGTTGACGCCATGTCCGTTGATCTGCGTCGGCGCCGGGCAAGCGTGTTGGCCGGCGAGCTCAAGGCCCAGTTCCTCGATCCGCTGCAGCATTTCGGTGCCCTGCGTCTTGAGCATGGAGGAGAGCGGGCCAGGATTCTGACCGGAGCTGAGCGCCATGGCGACACGATGTTCGGTGATCTGGATGGCCTCGACCTTGATCTCGGCGCTGGCAAGTCGCGCTTCGAACCCGACGTCGTCCAAAAGCGGCGCACCGTTATAGGTCTGCTCACGCGCCGCTGCGCGCAGGCGTTTCAGGCGCGTTCGCAAGGCTGGCGCAAAGCTGCCGCCGCGCTCGAACTCGAGCAGGTATTTGGCGACGGACCAACCGTCATTCTCCGCGCCGATGCGGTTACGCTTAGGCACGCGCACGGCGTCGAAAAACACCTCGTTGAACTCGTGCTCGCCCGCCAAATTTTTGATCGGGCGTATGCTGATCCCCGGGGCCTTCATGTCGATGAGCAGGAAGGTGATGCCGCTTTGCGGCTTCGCTGCGGGATCCGTGCGCACGAGCGCGAACATCATGTTCGCGAAATGCGCATGCGTGGTCCAGATCTTCGAGCCGTTGATGACATAGTCGTCGCCATCGCTATCCGCGCGGGTGCGCAGATTGGCGAGATCAGAGCCTGCGCCGGGTTCGGAATAACCTTGGCACCAATAATCCTCGCCCGACAAAATGCGCGGCAGATAGTAGGCGCGCTGTTCCGGCGTGCCGTTATGCATGATGCAGGGTCCGACCATGCGAAGGCCCATCGGCGCCAGGTTTGGCGCACCCGCGAGGGCGCATTCCTCGGCGAAGATGTAACGCTGCATCGGGCTCCAGCCCGGGCCGCCAAACTCGCGCGGCCAAGACGGCGCAACCCAGCCTTTCGCATGCAATATTCGCTGCCAAGGCAATGTATAGGCCGGATCGCAAAACACGCTGGTGGCCGCCGCTCCGCCTTCTGCGAGCTCTTGCGTCAGGCTCTCGCTAAGGAAAGCGCGAACCTCGTCGCGAAATTCTCGTTCATGATCTTCGAGTTCGAGGTTCATGCAGAGTCCCGGCGCATCGCCGCCTGAGCGATGTCTATGTGCAGACGCGTCGCGGCATGCTTACATGCTGCGAGTGGCGTCTGACTACACCGTAGCGTCAGCCAGCACGTTCCGGGAAATGTCCAAGTGCAGCAAGCTAGTGGAACTGACAGGCGGAGCGATGGCGCCGCAGGCGAGACCGACGCGCTGGCGCTGCGTGTGCAAAAGATCGGCGACGCCATCGGCCTCCCCTGCATTGCAGCAAGCGGAGACATAGGCAGCCCACAGCCCATTCGCGGCGCCGATGGGCGGCCTTTCGCGGAAACCTTGTTTCGCTGGGTCGATCCAGATTTGAAGTATTGGGAGGATCGCGGCTTCGCGCTGCGCGCCTTCTTCATCCAAGCGGTGCGTGTGTGCTCGGAGCCGTTCTATTTCAAGGATGGCAAGCTGGCGTCATGGCGGCCGCACCCGGCGCTCGACGCGATCAATAGAATCGGCGCGACCGAGCGATTCGGCGTCGGCGCCGCGATCGTCGCGCCAGCCTACTTGCCCGGCGGCGTGATCGGCGCGGTGGTATGGGCCACCGCCGATACGGACTTCCCGGTCGCGGAGGCGTTTTCGCGTCACGCGCCGGAACTGCAGGCGCTGGCGCTCCATTTTGTGGCGGCCGATCACGATCATCTTGCGCGCCAGGCGGCGAGCGCGCCTGCGCAGCTCACGCGCCGCGAAATTCAGTGTCTGAAATGGGGCGCAGCCGGCAAGACCGACGCGGAGATCGCGGTCATCATGAGCATCTCGGTGCCGACCGTGCGCTTTCACATCACCAACGCGGCGCGCAAACTCGATGTCAGCGGCCGATCGCAAGCCATATATCGCGCCGCCACGCTCGGTTACGTGGGCAGCTCGGGCCAGCACTGATCTTATTCGATGCGCACGCTGCTCAGGGTGAGAGTAGCGTCTCCAAACTGAATCTGCGTCGCGGACGGCGGCCGCCGATCCGCGAGAGCGCGCGCTGCCGGCGGCAACAGGCCCGGCGTCTGACCAATGAGATACCAGTCCTGCGGCGGCGCCTCGGCGTTGAGCGTGACGAGGAGTGGCGCCCCGTCGCAGGCGCGGCCCTGGCAAGCGAAGGTGACGAAATCCGAATCTTGCCCGCCGGTATCGGCGAAGCGTGTTTCGACGCCATTGATGCTAACGCTGATTGGCGCAGCGGCGCGTGGCAAGCGCACGCTTACACGATATGCGCCGTTCATGCGCATTACCCCGCGTACAACGCGCGCATTACCCTCAACGGCGGTGCTGAGCTCCTCGATCGCAGGCGTCTCCGCCGGCGCGGCCTCCGTCGCCATCGCCCAGTACGGAGCGAGGTCGCCCGGCAGCGCGAGCAGTGGCTCGAATGCCGACGACGCCATCTCCTCCGGCAGCCGTCGCAGCGCCGAACCTGCAAGCAGATGCGCCTCACCGGTCGTCGCATTGAAGAAGTAGAGCACGTTGAGCGGGCGAGGTCGCTCTGCGCTTGACGCCGGCGCTGTCACGGCGAACACGATTGCCGCCAGCGCCGCAGCACCGAGCGCTGCGGCGGGCCATCGCCATGGCGCATCGCCTTGCGCAGCCGCGAGCGCGCCCAACCATGGCCACAGCATGATGGCGATGAGCATGGTCGTTGCGTATGGAAGGTCGTACCCAAGCGCCAGTTCGACGAGGTGCAAGGTCGGCGCCCAGATCAAAACAGTCAGCACCGCTGCAAAAACTGAAGCGACAACAATCGCGCGTTTCCACACAAATGAAAGAAGCACGCCGGCGGAAAACGCAGCTGACGACAGCGCAAACAGGATTGAGATGCCTGGCAACGCTAAGGAAAGGCCCAAGCCGACAAGCGCAAACCATGCCGCGCCTGCTGTCGCCGCCTGCGCCGCATTGCGCACCCTTAAGAACATCAGCGTAACCAGAGCGCCCAGCAAAGCGATCAGCGCGCACCAGGCGCGGGTGTAGTGCGGATACGCAAACCAATAGGGCTCGCCGCCACGGACGGCGCTCAGCGACAGCGCCACGACGGCCGAAAGCGCGCCAGCCAGCGCCAGCGCCAACGCTGGCGCCACAATCGCTCGCCATCTGCGTTCGCCGCCAGCGCGCCAGAACGCCAACGCTGCAAGCAGACCGCTCAACGCCAACGCCGCCTGCCCCGCCCAAACTGGCATGGCGACGAAGACGCGCGAGGCGATGTCAGTATAGACCATCGGCGTTTCGCGCCCGGCGTCCGGGCCAGCCGCAAGTGATCGCACGGTCGCCAGCGCCGTATCTCCCATGTGCTGCAAGCTCGCCATGTTGAACGACGCGAGCGAGTCCTGAGGCGTGTGATAATCCTCCAAGCCGTCAAGCAAGGCGATGTTGACGACGTCAAGTCCGGGTCGTGTCAGCGCCGTCACGTCGGTCGAGTTTGACATCAGCGCGTAAGCATCGGCCATCACTGAATTCGCAAGCGGTCGCGGCGCAGACGCATAGGCGGCGACCGCGTCGGCGTTGGGTTGATTGGTTTCGAAGAAAATAGCCGGGCCGCGTGTGCCGCGCGCTTCGAGATTGACCAAGGCTTCGATCCCGCTCATGTCCGCATCGCTGCGCGCGAGGGCAAAGGCGCCGAGCAATGCTGGCTCTTCTCCATCGCTGATCAGGAAAGTGATCCGCCGCTGCAGCGGCTCTTGCGAGAGGATGCGTGCAATCTCCAGCCAGGCCGCGATGCCTATGCCGGCGTCGCTGGCCCCAGGCGCGGCGCTGACGCTGTCATAGTGGGTCGCCGCCAGGATGCGAGGGCCTCGCGTCGGGCCAATGCTGAACACAATGTTGCGCACCAGGGCGCAGTCGATCAGTGGTCCGCGCGGTTGCGGCCGGCAAGCGAACTCTTCGCGCACGTCCGACGTGAAGCCGAGCGCGGCGATCTCTGCTAAGAGCGCTGCACGCGTCACATCTTGCGCGGCGCTATCAACCGGATGGGGCGTCTCGTCGCCGAGGATACGCGCCAACCGCGCCTGCGCAGCGACGGCGTCAAACTGAGTGGGGCTGTTCGACGACCGCACAGGCGGCGGCGTCAACACAAGGCCCGCCCACATCAGCGCGGCGAATAACAGCGTAAGCACAGCCAAAGAGCGCAGATGTCGGTCAATCATGAACGGGATTTAGCAAACCTGGGCGCAAACGTAACCGAGAACTGAACGCTTGGCCTGGATCGTTGAAGAGCCGTGAAGCTGCCTTGGCGGCAACCTCGCGCGCGTTAAAGACCTGCTTACAAAACAGCGCATTAGCGTCAACTTCCGAGAAACACATTCATCGTAAACGTGGAACCGCGTGCATCAGGGAGCAGAAGCTCTCGGAGTGTGCGTGGGTCGATCGAACGTCGGCTCTCTGACCAAGAAGGTCCGTCAATGTCGATCTCGAGTCTGTCCGCTGCGCAGATCAGCGCGCTGTCCGTCACGGCCGTGCAGGCCCTATCGACGACGACCATCTCTCAATTCAACGCGACGCAGGTTGCAGCGCTCAGCGCAACCGGGATCGGCGCGCTCAACAACACGCAGGTCGGCGCGCTCAGCACCACGCAGATGCGGGCGCTGACGACCACGCAAATTCCCAACTTCTCCAGCGACGTCACCTTCTCGTCAGCGCAACTCCTGGCGCTCAACGGCCCGCAATTGGGCGCGATGACGACAACGCAGGTCGGCGGCTTCGACACCACCTCGGTGGCCGGCTTCGCCACCACCCAGATTCAAGCTCTGAACGCCACCAACCTGTCAGCCCTCGACGCAACGCAAGCCGCAGCGCTGACCGCAACGCAAGTCGCCAACTTCTCCACCACGCAAGTCGCCGGCCTCAGCGCCACCGATATGGGTGAGTTCTCGACGACGCAGTTGCGCGCCCTGACCGCCACGCAAGTCGGCCGCCTGTCGACCGAGGCTGCGGCCGCCCTCGACGCCACGCAAGTCGCCGCGCTGACCACCACGCAGGTCAAGGCGCTCACGACGACACAGATCGATTCGCTCGACAGCAACGACATAAACGAATTCACGGCCACACAGATCGCGGCGCTGACGACGACCCAGGTGCGCGCCATCAACACCACCAACATGGCCGCGCTGACCGAAACGCAAGTCGGCGCTCTCTCGGCCACGCAACTGCAAGCGCTCACGGCGACGAGCCTGTCGGCGCTCACCGATACCCAGGTCGCCGCCTTCTCAACAACGCAAGCGGCGGCGCTCACGGCCACTCAGATCACCGGCCTGGACGCGACCGACATTTCCGAGTTCGCCGAAACGCAGCTCGCCGCGCTCGGCACGACGCAGGTGCGCGCGCTGACGGCCACGGCGCTCGGCGCGTTGGTCGATACGCAGATGGCGGCGTTTACCGCCACGCAGATTCAGTCGATCACCTCGACCACGTTCGCTGCGCTGGCCGACACACAGCTGGCCGCGCTGACGACCACGCAGATCGGCGCCATGATCACCGCCCAGGTGCGCGCGCTGACTGAAACCAACATGGCCGCGCTCACAGAGACGCAAGTCAGCGCCTTCTCGGCGACGCAAGTTCAACAGCTGTCCACGACCGCGCTCTCCGCCCTGGCGGACACGCAGGTCGCGGCGATGACCTCGACGCAGATCGGCGCGCTGAAGGCGACGCAAATCTCGGGCCTCGACGCCACCGACATTGCCGAGTTCTCGGGCGCACAGATCGCTGCGCTCGGCACCAGCCAAGTGCGCGGCTTGACCACGACGAGCATCGGCGCGCTGACCGAAACGCAGGTCGCTTCGCTGACGACGACGCAAATCGCCACGTTGTCCACCAGCCAGATCGGTGCGTTCGACGCCACTCAAGTCGGCGCGCTGACGACGACGCAGATCACGGCGCTGACCGCGCCGCAAATCAAGGGCTTGACCAGCACCGCGGTCGGCGCGCTGGTTGACACGCAGGTCTCGGCCTTCACGGCGACCCAGATCGCGGCGTTCACCGCCACGAGCCTCGGCGCACTCGACGCAACGCAGATCGGCGCGTTCTCCACGACGCAGGCCGCGGCCCTCACCCGCACGCAGATTAGCGCGCTCAACGCTACGACGTTCGCGGCGCTGGACGCCACCCAGATCGGCGCAATGTCCTCGACGCAGTTGCGCGCGTTGACGACGACGCAGGTCACCGCCCTCGACGCGGCCGACGTGGCGGAGTTCACGGCCACGCAGCTCTCCAGCTTGGCTTCGACCCAATTGCAGGCGCTGACGGCCACCAACATGGCGGCGCTCTCGGAAACCCAAGTCGCCGCCTTCGCCGCCACCCAGGTGAGCGCGCTGACGGCAACGACGCTGGCCGGGCTTGCGGACACGCAAATTGGCGCTCTGACGACCACACAAGTCGCCGCGCTTTCCACCTCGCAGGTGGCCGGCCTCACGGCCACCAATATGGCGGCTCTGTCGACCGCGCAGGTAGCGGCGTTCACGGCCACGCAGGTCGGCGCGTTCTCGACGACGGCGGTTGCGGCGCTCGATAGCGCCCAGTTCGCGGCGCTGACGACAACGCAAATGCGCGCGCTGACCAGCACGCAAGTGGCCGCCTTCGACGCCACCGACATCGCCGACATCACGTCGACGCAGATCGCCGCGCTCACCGCCACGCAAGTGCGCGGCCTGACGGCGACCAACGTCTCGGACTTGACTGAAACGCAAATCGCGGCGCTCGCAACGACGCAAGTGCAGGCGCTATCGGCCACCGGCATCGCCGGCATGGCCGACACGCAGATGGCTGCCTTCGCCGCAACCCAGATCGCGGCATTGACGACCAGCCAGGTCCAGGGCCTCAGCACCACCAACGTCGCGGCTCTGACGACGACACAGGTCGCTGCGTTCACGGCGACGCAAGTCGGTCAGCTTTCGACCACCAACGTGGCCGCCCTGGTCGACACCCAGGTCGCGGCGATGACGACGACGCAGGTGGCTGCGCTCTCAGCGACGCAGATCCGGGGCCTCGACGCTAGCGACATCACTGAATTCACCGAAACGCAGGTGGCCGCACTCACCACGACGCAAGTTCAGGCGCTCGATGCGACGAACTTCGCGGCGCTGGTCGACACGCAGGTCGCGGCGCTGCGCACGACGCAGGTGCAGGCGTTCAACACCACGCAGATCAACGCCCTCACCACCTCGCAAGCGGCCGCCTTTACGGCGACGCAGGTTGCAGCCTTCAGCACCTCGCAGCTGCGCTCGTTCTCGGCCACCAATCTCTCGGCATTCGATGCGACGCAAATGGCGGCGCTGACCGGCACGCAGATGGCCGGTTTCACCACCACGCAGCTCAATGCGCTTGAAGCCACCGACATCGCCGAACTGACCTCAACGCAGCTGGGTGGGCTCACCGCGGCGCAAGTGCGCGGTTTGAACGCAACCTTCATCGAGGAACTGGCGGACACGCAAATCGCGGCCTTCACCGGCACGCAGGTCGCGGCGCTGACCACGACGAACGTCGCTGCACTTAGCGAGACGCAAGTGGCCGGCTTGACGACGACCCAGGTCGCGGCCTTCTCCACCTCGCAAATCCAGTCGTTCTCCGAAACCAACCTCGCCGCCCTCGACGCCACGCAGATGGCGGCGCTGACGACGGGGCAGGCGCGGGCGCTGACCGCCACGCAGATCGGTGCGCTGGGCGCGGCCGACGTGGCCGAGTTCACCACCACGCAACTCTCGTCCTTCACGACCACGCAAGCACAGGCGCTCAACGAAACCAACCTGGTTTCGCTGGCGGCGACGCAAGTGGCCGCATTCGGCGCGAGCCAGATCGCGCGGCTCTCGACCGATGCGCTCTCGGCGTTGGACGCCACGCAAATGGCGGCGCTGACGGCGACGCAGGTGCGGGCGCTCTCCACCACCCAGATTGACGCACTCAGCGCCACTGACATCGCCGAACTCACCGAAACTCAGATCGGCGCGCTGACCAAGACTCAGATCGGCGCCCTCACCTCGACCAACATGGCCTCGCTCGCGGCAACCCAGATCGCCGCCTTCGGCGCCAGCCAAATCCAGGCGCTTTCGACCACCAACCTCTCGGCGCTCGACGCCAACCAAGCGGGCGCGCTGACCGCGACGCAGCTGGCGGCGCTCACCACCACGCAAATCGGCGGCTTCGAGGCCACCGACATGACTGAGCTCTCGGCGACGCAAGTGACCGCCTTCTCAGCCGCGCAGCTCGCGCGCCTCAGCACGGAAGCGGCCTCGGCGCTCGACTCCGCGCAGGTCGCGGCGCTCTCGACGACGCAAGTCCGCGGCCTCAGCTCGACGCAGATCTCTGCGCTCTCGGCCACCGATCTGGCAGAATTCACGACCACGCAACTGGCGGCGCTGACCACCCAACAGGTGCAGGCGATCACCGCAACGAACATCGCCGAGTTGGCCGAGACGCAGATCGCAGCGTTCACGGCGACGCAGGTGCAGGCGCTCTCGACCACCAATCTCTCGGCTCTGGCCGACTCTCAGATCGCGGCGTTGACCAACACGCAGGTCGCCGCGCTATCGGCGACGCAGGTCAACGGCCTCTCCAGCACCAATATCGAGGCCTTGACCGAAACGCAGGTCGGCGCGCTCACGGCGACGCAGATCGCCGGCCTCTCCGCGACGGCGGTGTCGGCCTTCACCGGCACGCACATCGCGGCGATGTCGACAACGCAGGTGCGCGCCTTCGCGACCACCCAAATCGCCGCCCTCGACGCAACCGACGTGACAGAGTTCACCGAAACGCAGGTTGCGGCGCTGACGACGACGCAGGTTGGCGCCTTCAACGCCACCAATTTCGCGGCGCTGGCCGAAACTCAGATCGCGGCGCTGACGGCGACCCAGATCCAAGCCGTGTCGTCCACCAATATTGGCGCCCTCACCGACACCCAGGTGCCGGCGCTCACGACGACGCAGATCACCGCGATGTCGGCCACCCAGCTGCGCGCGCTCTCCGAGACCAACCTATCGGCGCTCGACGCCACGCAAGTCGGCGCGTTGACAGCAACGCAGATGACCGCCTTCACGACGACGCAGCTCACTGCGCTTGACAGCGGCGACATCGCGGAATTCTCCACTACGCAAATCGCGGCGTTGAACGCCACGCAGGTCCGCGGCCTCTCCGAAACCAATGTGGGCGACTTCACCGACACGCAAGTGGCGGCGCTGACGACAACGCAGGTCCAAGCGCTCACCGCGACGGCCTTCGCAGCGCTGGCCGACACGCAAGTCGCGGCCATGACCGCGACCCAGGTCGCGGCGTTGACAACTACGCAAGTTAGCGCGCTGGACGAGACCGACGTCGCGGAGTTCACGGCCACGCAGGTGGCGGCGCTGACCACGACGCAGCTCGGCGCCTTCTCATCGACCAATGTGGCGGCGTTCGCCGACACGCAGATCGCTGCCCTGACCGCCACGCAAATCGCCTCGCTCGCGGCCACCAAGCTCGCGGCGATCGACGAGACGCAAGTCGCGGCACTCACGACGACGCAAATGGGTGCGCTCACGTCCTCACAATTGCAGGCCTTCTCGGGGACCAATCTGTCGGCGCTCGACGCCACCCAGGTTGCCGCGCTCAGCGCCACGCAAATCCGCTCGCTGACGACGACGCAGCTCACGGCGTTGGAAACCACCGATATCGCCGAACTGACGACGACTCAGATCGCGGCGCTGACGACGACGCAAGTACGCGGTCTGGCGGAGACCAACGTCACGGCGCTGACGGACAGCCAGGTTGCGGCCTTCACCACCTCACAGATGCAAGCGATCTCCACCACCAACCTCTCGGCTCTGGCGGACACCCAGGTCGCGGCGTTGACCACGACGCAAGTCGCCAGCATCACGACGACGCAGATCGGCGCCCTCGACGAAACCGATATCGCCGAGTTTACCGCCGATCAGGTCGGCGCCTTCACGGCAACCCAAGTGCGCGCCATCAGCTCCACCAACTTGGCGGCTCTGGCGGACACACAGGTACAGGCGCTGACGGCCACGCAATTGCAGGCCATCACGGTGACCAACGTCGCGGCTTTGACCGAAACGCAAGCGGCGGCGCTGACGGTTACGCAGATCGCGGCGTTCACCGCATCGCAGATTGCCGCCTTCACGACGACGAACCTCTCAGCGCTCGACGCCACACAGGTCGCCGCCCTGACCACGACACAAGCGCGCGCCATGACGTCGACCCAAGTCGATGCGCTGAGCGCAACCGATGTGGCGGAGTTCACGACCACGCAGATCGCGGCGCTGACCACCACGCAGGTGCAGGCGCTGACCGCAACGAACGTCGCCTCGCTAACCGACGATCAGGTGGAAGCCTTCTCGGCCAGCCAGATCGCTCGCCTGGGCACCCAAGCGCTCGCCGCCCTCGACGCAGCGCAAGTCGCCGCCATGAGCACGACCCAGGTTCGCGCCCTCACCTCGACCCAAATCGCGGCGCTCGAATCGACCGACGTGGCCGAGTTTAGCGACGACCAGATTGGCGCGATGACGGTCACCCAAATCCAGGCTTGGTCGACGACCGTGATCGAAGAGCTGCAAGCGGCGCAAATCTCGGCGCTGGAGGTGACGCAAATCCCGTCGCTCACCACCACGCAGCTCGATCATATGTCGACGACCAACATCTCGGCCTTCAACTCCACCCAGCTCTACGCCTTCACCTCGACGCAGGTAGCGAGCCTGGATGCGGCGCAAATCGAGGCCTACCTCAGCGCAGTCTGAGGCTCTGGACGCCCGCGCTGAGCCGGCCGGGCGTCCATTAAGCTTTTGACAACGCAAATCAACGGAGCGTCGCGCCCGCGCGCGTGGACGCGCCGGGATTGCGCATGTCAGACACGTTTCCAGCCGCGCTGCAGAAGATCACCTCGGGTTCGCTGCCGCTCAACGAACTGATCGCCGCCGCACAAAGTCTGACGCAAGCCAATCAACCGGACCTCGCGCGCCAGCTCTACCAGGTCTGGATCGCCATGAATGGCGACAACCCACTCCTCTTCATCGCGCATTTCAATTGTTCCACCCTGCTCTCCCAGCTTGGCGATGCGGGTGGCGCCGAAGCGATGCTGCGCGCCGCGCTCGACAAGAACCCGGACTTCTCTCCCGCCCACATCAATCTCGGCAGCGCGTTGGAGCGCCGGGGCGCGGTGAAGGAAGCGGTGGAGCAGTGGAAGGCCGGCGTCGAGCGCATGAGCGCGCTTACTGGCGATGCGATCGACTACAAGATCACGCTCCTCAAACAGATCAGCCGTGTCATGACGGACAACCAACAGCACGAGGGCGCCGAGACGGCGTTGATCCAGTGTCTGGATCTTAACGCCGAGCAGCGCGACGTGCTTGAGCAGTACGCGGCCGTACGATTGGCGCAGTGCAAATGGCCGATCACGGCGGTCAGCGCGCGCACGCCGCGCAAGACGTTCCTGACGCGCTTCCATCCGCTCTCGTCGTGCGCCTACGCGGACGATCCGCTTATGCAGCTCGGCGTGGCGCATCGCTACGTACAATCGGTGACGCCGCCGGATTCGATCGGTAAGATGGTTGATCGCCGCGATGCGCCGATCGACACCAACCGCCGGCCGCGCATCGGCTATGTATCCTCCGATCTGCGTGGCCACGCCGTCGGCTATCTGATGGCGCAATTATTCGAGACCCATGATCCGAATGCGGTCGAAGTCTTCGTGTATTATTGCGGCCCGCCGGCGGACGACGGCATCGCGCAGCGTGTGAAGGCCGCGGTGGAGCATTGGACTGATATCCGCACGCTGAGCGACGATCAGGCGGCGGCGGCGATCGCCGGCGACGGCATCGACATACTGGTCGACGTGAACGGGCATACGCGTGAGGCGCGGCTCGGGGTTTTCGCGCGCCGCCCGGCGCCAATCATCGTCAACTGGCTCGGCTATCCCGGCACGATGGGCAGCCCGTATCACCACTATATCGTCGCCGACGACTGGACGATTCCGGAGGACCACGAGCTCTACTATTCCGAGCGCGTGCTGCGCCTGCCGTGCTATCAGCCGAACGACCGCCGACGCATCGTCGACGCCAACCGGCCGACGCGCGCGGAGATGGGCCTGCCTGAGGACGCGTTCGTCTTCTGCTGCTTCAACGCATCGCACAAGATCACGCGCTATTCGTTCGCGCGCTGGATGGAGATCTTGCGTCAGACGCCAAACAGCGTGCTTTGGCTTTTGGACTACAATGCCGAGACCAATGCGCGCCTGCGCCTCTACGCCATGCAAGCCGGCATCGCGGCGGAGCGCATCGTGTTCGCGCCCAAGCTCGCCAATCCGCGCCATCTCGCGCGCTATCCGCTGGCCGACCTCTTTGTCGACACCGTGCCCTATGGCGCGCATACGACCGCGTCCGACGCGCTGTGGATGGGCGTTCCGGTGCTGACGCTCTCGGGCCGCAGCTTTGCATCGCGCGTGTGCGGCAGCTTGCTGCGTTCGGCGGGGCTGCCGGAAATGGTGTGTGACACGCCGGAAGCGTTCGTGGCGCGTGCGACAGCGCTGGCGACCACCGACAAGCTGAGCTTGCGCGCTTACCGCGAACGTCTGCTCGCGGGGCGCGACACGTGCGTGCTGTTCGATATCGAGCTGCTGACGCGCAAGCTGGAAGCGCTCTATGTGCAGATGCGCGATGAATACCGCGCCGGCAAACTGCCGCGTCCGAACATCGCCAACCTCGACGCCTACCTCGATATTGGCGTGAGCTTCGATCACGATGCGCAGGAAATTGGCGCGCTGGCGGACTATCACCATCACTATCGCACGGCGCTAGCGGCGCGCGATCGCCACGCCCCCATGGCCGCGGACGGTCGTCTTTGGACTATCGACGACGTCTGTTCGATAGAAACGCCGCAAACGTCGCGCGGCGTAACGCGCGCCGCTTAGTCCCTCTCAGTCAAAGCCGGACCGCCGCCAAAAGCGCGATAGGTGGCGATGGCCGCGCTCGCTGCTTGCCGCTCCGCATCGATGCGCGCGAGGCTGGCATCGATTAATTGCTGTTCGGCCCGCAGTCGGTCGGCGAGACTTTGGATGCCCGCGTCAAATGCCGCGCGTGAGCCGCGCGCTGTCGTTCCCGCCGCATCTTCGGCGGCGCGCGCCGATTGCAGACGCAGGCGGCCTTGATCAAGCGCCACCAGGGCGTTTGACGCTTCCGCCACGGCTTGGGTCACCGTCTGGCGATACTGGATCAGAGATTGGTCGAACTGCGCATCGCGCTGGCGCGACACGGCGAAGCGCCGGCCCCAGTCGAACAGCGGCATCGAGATGATGGGTGTCGCGCTGATCAAAGTTGTGTCAGCGCCGGCGGGAGAGCCGATCAGCGCGTCGGTGACGTTGATCGTGCCGGTGAGATTGATGCGCGGCAGAAGGTCGGCGCGCGCATTGCCCAATTGCGCGGCCGCGATCAGAGTTTGCGCTTCGGCGCGGGCGACGTCTGGGCGGAGCCGAAGCAAATCGGCAGGCGCAGCAGGCGCGGCGACCAGTTCGATGGTTGGTATCGGCGCCTCTGCAGTTGCAAAGGCGTCAGCGACTGGCGCGGCTTCCGTGCCAGGCGTTCGGCCGCGAAGCACGGCAAGCACATTCTCGGCCCGGCGAGCTTCGATCACGAGGCCCGGCAAACGCGTACGCGTACTCTCCGCCAAGCGGCGCGCGTCGGCTGCATCAGCTTCCGAAGCGAAGCCGGCTTGCGCGCTGATCTGAAGGATGCGCGCCAATTCGTCGGACGCTTCGACTGAACGCTGCAACGCCGCGCGGCTCGCATTGGCGGCGCGCAGATCGACATAGGCCTGCGCAACGTCGGCGGCCAACGCTACCCGCGCGCCACGGAGATCGGCCAGCGCGCCTTGCGTGTTGGCGCGCGCGCCAACGCTGGACGCGCCGATCGCGAATAACGGCAACTCCCAAGAGACCTGCGCGCCGTACGCGCCGGTCATTTGCTCTCGCTCGGTCGCTGGCGGCGCGATCGTTCCTTCGACGACGCGCGTGTACTGGCCCGTGCCCGTAGCGCTCAATTCCGGGAGAAATTGCGCCAACGTTGAATAAGAAAGCGCGCGCGCCTCGCGGACGCGCGACACCGCGATCTGCACCGACGGGCCATCCGCCAACGCCTCGCCGACCAGCTGATCGAGCAGTGGATCGTTGAACCCGCGCCACCAATCGGTCACCGGCAGCTCGGCGCCTTGTGGTGCGTCGCGCCAAACCGACGGCAGCGGCGGCGCCTCGGCGCGCTCGCTTGGCATCGTTACGCACCCCGCCGCGGCCAGGGCGCCGGCCAGCGCCAGCGCCCGAGCGGAGGTAGCAAGTCGCGGCATTATTCTTACTCCTCAGTAACTTAGACGGTCTCAACCAAAGCCGGCCAAGCTGCGAATTCGCACCCGATTTGGGTTTCCAGCTTGACGACGTCCAGACTTAACATTTAAAGAACGAACATTCGTTTTATATGCAATGCAGCGTTGCCCGGCAAGCGGGCGCTGCTTTGGAGCGTCGATTTTGGCCCGCCTCGCCGATCCCGAACTGGCTGACCGCCGGCGCCGGCAGATCATGGACGCCGCCATTGCCTGCTTCCGCCGGCGCGGCTTTCACCAAGCCACGATGCAGGAGATTTGCGCCGAAGCCGGGATCAGCGCGGGCGCGCTCTATCGCTATTTCGCGTCCAAGGCGGAAATCATAGCCGCCATCTCTGAAGACAAGCGCACCGAAAGCGACGCGGCGTTTCTGCGTGCAGCTGAAGCCGCCGGCGTGGTTGAAGCCATGTGTCTCGTGGCCGGCGACTTCTTCCAAAAACTCGCCGATGGCGACGGCGCGCTGATTGCCGACATCATCGCCGAAGCCATCCGCGACGACGCCATCGCAGACTCGTTGCGCGCAACTGATCAACGCAGCATCGGGCTTGCCGTCAAAGCGATCGCAGCCGGTCAGAAGCGGCGTGAAGTCGATGCCACACTCGATCCTGAAATCGCCGCAAGCACCTTGTTTGCCGCCCTTGAAGGCATAGGTCTCAGGCGCGCGTTTCTGCGCGAGACCGACCGTGAAGCCGCCCTCTCCCAGTTTCGCGCGCTCGCCGAGCGCTACTTGAAGCCTCGACCATGAACCAGCCGCAACGCCCCGAAATTTTCGCCCGCGCACAGGGCCTGTTCAAACGCGCCGCCGACGCCGGCGGACGCGCCTTCACACGCGCGCGCTCAGCCGGCGAAGACGCATGGAATAAGGCCACCGACGCGCCGGACGAAGCGGGACGGCGCCGCCGCATCCTGATGCTGATAGGCGGGGGCATCGTCGCCGTTGTCGCAACACTGTTCATTTTGAGCCGCCTTGGCGGCGACAATAACATTGTGGCGCAACGCACCTCCGATGCGCAGGCCGTCAGCGTTGTCGCGGTGCAAATGCAGACCTTCGCGACCGAGATTTCGCTCAACGGCGAAGCGCGGCCGGTTCGTGATATTCAAGTCGCGGCGCCGGCGACGGGCGTCCGCATCCTACAAATCCTGGTCGATGAAGGTGATTTCGTTCGTCAAGGCCAAGCGATGGCGCGCCTCGACACCGCGCTCTCCGACGCGCAAACGCGCGCCGCGCAAGCCAGCGTCGCGGAAGCGCAATCGGCAGCGGTGCGCGCGAGAGGCGAATACGAGCGCGCGGAATCGATCCGTGATTCCGGCGCGCTTTCGGCTGAAGCAATTGAGCAACGCCGCGCAGCGGCGGTCGCGGCGGATGCGCGCCTCGCTGCCGCACGCGCGCAACTCGCGGAAGTCGAAGCCCGCCTTGGCGGCGGTTATGTGCGCGCGCCGGCTTCGGGTCTTGTTATCGACCGCACCGCCGAGCTGGGGCGCCCTGTCGACGGGCAAGTGCTTTTCCGCATCGCCGCGGACAATCGCATAGAAGTGTCCGCGCAAGTCGCGGAGGGCGATGCCCTGGCGCTCTCGGAAGGACAAACCGCAACGTTCTCGCTGGTCGATGGCTCAGCCGTAACGGGGACGCTGCGCCGCTTGCCGGCTTCGATCGACACGCGCACGCGGACAGGCGAAGCCTTGTTTGCGCTGCCGCAAGGCACGCGCGTCCGCGCCGGCATGTATCTGCGCGGTCACGCAACGCTGCCGCCGCGCGATGTGATCGCCGTGCCGCAAAGCTCGATCCTGTATGAATCAGGCCAAGCATATGTGTACGTCGTCTCGAACGAGGCCGCTGCGGCCCCAGAGGACGACCGCGCCGAACGGCGGCGCGCTGGCGAGAGCGAAGCTGAGGCGACATTCCTGGTGCAACGCCAAGACGTGCAGCTCGGCGGCCGCAACGGCGATCTCGTCGAAGTTGTTTCCGGCCTTGAGACAGGCCAGCGCATTGTCGGTTCGGGCGCGGCTTTCCTTCAGGCGGGCGAGGCAGTCCGCGTGCTGCCAGAGCCGAACGCGCAAGCGCCTCCTTCGAGCGAGGCCAACATCGTAGGCCCCGCCGATATTCGCGGCCGCGAGGACTGAGGTATGGCCTGGAACATTTCCGCCGGCGCGATCCGCAACCCGATCCCGCCGATCTTGCTCATTCTGGCGCTGTTGTTCGCGGGCTGGACCGCGTACGGGCGGCTGCCGATCAATCAGTTGCCGAACGTCGATTTCGGCGCCTTCTCTGTCACCGTCGCACAGCCCGGCGCCGCGCCTGCGGAAATGGAAACGCAAATCACGCAGCGCATCGAGGCGGCGCTGACCTCCGTCGAAGGGGTCAAGCGCGTCACGTCGACGATCTCGCCCGGCGTTTCCCTCACCATGGTGGAAATGGAGAGCGACGGCGATCTCTCGCGCGCTGTGGATGACGCGCGCGACGCCGTGCAGCGCATTCGCGCCGATCTACCGGCCGATATCACAGAGCCCGTCGTCCAACGTATCGACGCCGCGAGCCAGCCGATTGGGTACTACGCCGTCGAAGGCCGGGGCATGACGCCCCAAGATATCTCCTGGTTCATCGACAACGACTTGCAGCGCGAATTGCTAGCGGTGCCGGGCGTGAGCGCGGTAACGCGCATGGGCGGCGTGGATCGCGAAATCCGCGTCGAGCTCGACCCGGCCCGCATGCTCGCGTACGGAATCTCCGCCGATCAGATCAACAACCAGCTCCGCGCCATCAACGCCGACTTCCCGGGCGGTCAGGCGCAAATCGGCGGCCAAGCGCAATCGATCCGTACGCTTGGCGGCGCCCAATCCGTGCAAGAATTGGAAAATCTGCGCGTCACCGCCGCGGACGGCCGCACGGTGCGACTCGGCGATCTTGGCGCGGTCACCGATAGCGCCAGCGATCTGAACTCGATCTCGCGTTACAATGGCCAGCCTGTCGTTGGCTTCATGGTGCAGCGCTCGCGCGGCGCCTCCGAAGTGCAGGTGTTCGACCGCATGGAAGAGCGCGTGAACGCCATCGAGGAAGCCAATCCGGCCATCCACATCACCGAGATCGGCTCGACCGTCGAATTCATTCGCGGCATGCACGAGAGTTCGATTCACGCTTTGCTCGAAGGCGCGTTGCTCGCGTGCTTGGTGGTGTTCCTGATTTTGCGCGACTGGCGGGCGACGCTGATCGCCGCGGCGGCCATACCGCTCTCGATCTTTCCGACCTTTGCCGGCATTGAGGTGCTGGGCTTCACCTTGAACATGGTGACCCTGATCGCGCTTGCGCTCGTCACCGGCGTTCTTGTCGACGACGCCATCGTCGAGATTGAAAACATTATCCGCCACATGCGGATGGGAAAATCCGCTTATGCCGCCGCGCTCGAAGCCGCCGATGAAATCGGCCTCGCCGTCGTCGCAACGACTGGGGCGATCATCGCCGTGTTTGTGCCCGTCTCCTTCATGGAAGGCGGGATGGGCGTCTTCTTCAAGGAATTCGGGCTGACTGTCGCGCTCGCGGCGTTCTTCTCGCTTGTCGTCGCGCGCTTGATCACGCCGATGATGGCTGCGTTCTTCCTGAAAAACGAAGGGCACGAAGCCGAGGCCAAGCCCGGCGTGCTAACCGAGACCTATCATGACGCCCTGAGTTGGTCGATCCGCAACCCGTGGAAGACGGTCGGCATCGGCATCGCCGTCTTCGTGGCGTCGATCATGCTCGCCTCCACCGTGCCAGCGGTTGTCATCCCGCGCTTCGACAACGGCATGATCCAAGCGCGCGTCGAAATTCCGCCGGGCACGCCAGTGCTCGAAGCGGATCAGGTGCTGCAGCGCATGAGCGCGCGCATTCGCGAGTACCCGGAAGTGATTGGCGTGTTCACCTCGATGAACGGCGCCGATGGCTCTGCGCCGGACGCGAACTTGTTCATCCAGCTCACGCAACGCGATGAGCGCAACCGCTCCTCCTACGCCATTCAGCAGGAGATGCGGCCGATCCTGTCCGAGTTTCCAAACTACCGCGCCGCATTCGTGCAAGACCAGGGCGGCTCGTCCGGCTCCGACATCACCGTCCAGTTCGTCGGCCAAGACCCGGCGGCCGTGAACGCCGCCGCCGATCGTCTAGCTGCCGCGATGGGCCGCCTGGACTCGCTCGCGGACGTGCGCTCCACCTCCGCGCTGCGGCGCCCCGAGATTCAAGTGCGACCGCGCCAGGAAGACATGGCGCGCCTTGGCGTCACCTCCGCCTCCCTCGCCTCGGCGATCCGCATCGCAACGAGCGGTGATGCAGAGCAGAACTTGCCGAAGTACGATCTCGCGGATCGCCAAATTCCGATCCGCGTGACGCTGCGGCCAGACCAGCGTACGGATCTCGACGCCTTGCGTTCGTTGCCAGTGCAATCGTCGCTAGGCGCGCCGGTGCGGATCGACGCGGTTGCCGACGTTCAATTCTCTCTAGGCGAGGCCACGATCGAACGACGCGATCGCGAACGCGCCGTGTCCGTCGGCGCCAACGTGCGTCCGGGCACGCAGCTCTCGACGGCGCAGAACGAGGTCTCGGCGCTGCCTGAGGCGCAAGGCGGCCCGGGTGCGCGTCTCGTCGCCGGCGGCCAAACCGAAGATTTCGCCGAAATGACCGCCGCCTTCGGCAGCGCGATGCTGTGGGGCGTCATCTTGATCTACATCGTTCTGGTGCTGCTGTTCCGCGACTTCTTCCAGCCGATTACGATCATGACGGCGCTGCCGCTTTCGCTGGGCGGCGCCTTCCTTGGCCTCATCATCGCCAATCAGCCGCTCTCATTGTTCGCCTTCATCGGCTTGTTAATGCTCATGGGCCTCGTCACCAAGAATTCGATCCTGCTCGTCGATTTCGCGGTCGAGCGCATGCACGCGGGCATGAGCCGCAACGCGGCGCTGATGGAAGCCGGCATGAAGCGCGCGCGGCCAATCATCATGACAACGTTCGCGATGTCCGGCGGCATGATCCCAGCCGCCGCGGGCTGGGGCGTCGACGGCACGCTGCGCCAGGGCATGGGCGCGGCGGTGATCGGCGGGCTTATGCTCTCGACGCTGCTCAGCCTCGTGTTCGTGCCGGCTATGTTTGTCCTGATCGACCGCCTGGAACGCTGGGTGCAAGGCTTCCTGCCGCAGCCGCAAGCACAACACCGCGACGACGAAACCGATCCGGCGCGCACGCCGGCGGAGTAGATCAGCCGAGCGCGCGCCGTAGATCAGCGAGCAGGTCGTCTTCGTGCTCAAGGCCGATCGAAAGGCGTAGCAGCGTTTCGCCGATCCCCGCCCGTGCGCGCGCTTCTACGCCCATGCCGGCATGCGTCATTGAGGCGGGATGGGCGACAAGCGTCTCCACGCCGCCGAGCGATTCCGCCAAGGTGAAGCGCTTGAGGCGGGAAAGAAGCGCGCGCACCTCGGCCTCGCCGCCCTTCAGATCAAAGCTCAACATAGCGCCGAAGCCCGCTTGCTGCCGCGTTGCGATGGCGTGGTCGCGATGTGTGGGCAGGCCGGGATAGTACACCGCGCTGACAGCGCCATGCCCGGCCAACGCTTCGGCAATCTTGGCCGCGGTGCGTTGTTGTTGTTTCACCCGCACGCTGAGCGTGCGCAGGCCACGCAGCGTGAGCCAGGAATCGAACGGCGCGCCGGTCACGCCCGTACAGTTCGCCCACCATTTCAGCTGCTCGAGCTCGCTCGCATCGGCAGCAACAACGGCGCCGCCAACAACGTCGGAGTGGCCATTGAGATATTTCGTGGTCGAGTGAATGACGAAGTCGGCGCCCAATTGCAGCGGCTTCTGCAAGATCGGCGAAAGGAAGGTATTGTCCGCCGCGACCTTGGCGCCAGCGGCCTTCGCCCGCTTGGCGATGGCCTCGATATCGACCACCCGCATCAGCGGATTGCTTGGCGTCTCGATCAACACCAGGGCCGGCTTGCGGGCGAGAGCTTCGCCAAGCGCGTCTGAATCGCTTTGATCGACGAACGCGACCTCGATCTGGCCTTTGCGCGCGCGCGCGTCAAGCAGACGCCAGGTGCCGCCGTAGCAATCGTGCGGCGCCACCACGAAAGCGCCCGCCGGCAAGGGCGACAACACAAGATCGACTGCCGCCATGCCTGAGCTGGTGACGACGGCTCCCGCGCCGCGCTCCAGCGCCGCCAAGGCGTGCGCCAGAATATCGCGCGTCGGATTGCCGGAGCGGCCGTAATCGTAGGCGCGCTTTCCGCCAAAGCCGTCGAAGCTGTAGTTGGACGACAAATAGATCGGCGGCATCACCGCGCCCTGCGCAGGATCCTGATCGACGCCGACGGAGGCAAGAATTGTTTCGTCGAGATCAGACGACATCGCCCAACTCCAAGCACGCGCGAACGATGGCGCTCACCCGCTCCGGCTCCTTCAAGAACGCGTCGTGGCCGTAAAGCGAAGGCAACGTGTAGAATGCCGAAAGGCGCGGCAGGCGCCGCGCCAGCTCTTCCATGTCCGGGAACGTCGCGATCTGGTCGGTTGGACACGCCGCCAGCGTAACGGGGACGGTGATGTCCTCGGGCGTGACGTCACAGCGATCGATCGCTTCGCTCAAGGTCAGCCAGCGCTGCGGCGCCATCACATCGATATAGGCGTCGCCGCGCGCGATCAGGTAGCGATCGAGATCGGAGCGGCAATCGTCGCCGACGCCGCCCGGAAACCGTTGCTCGAATTCATCGGCGCTGCGGTAGGTGATCATCGCCAATTGGCGCGCCAGCGAAAGCCCCTCTTCCGCCGCCCCTTGGGCGATGGCGAACTCAACGACGCGCCGCTGCACGCCGCGCCAGCCACGCGCCAACGCCGATGGGCGATGCGCCGCCGAAATCGCGCACAAGCGTTTGATCCGCGCCGGCGCATGCGCGGCAAAGCTTAAGCCGACCATGCCGCCATACGACGCGCCGACCCAAGCTTCGATTTGCGCCACATTCAAAACGTTGAGCGCCACCTCGACCAGGCGCGCTTGATCCAGCGGCGTCAGGCGCACGCGCGCGTCAGCGATCGGCGAAAAATCAAAGCCAAGCGCGGAATAGCGCTCAAGGTCGATCGCTGCGCCGGCGGCGACGATGTCGCCCCACCAACCGCGCGCACCGCTCAAAAAGCGCCCTGCCGAAATGCCGCCCGCAACAACGATCGTCGGCGCGTCCGCGCGCCCATAGCGGCGCAGCAGGATTTCAGCATCCGGGAGCGCATCGCCGGAGGCCAGCCGAAACCAGGTCGGCACGGCGACGGCGATGTCTTCGCCATCGAGGTTGAAATCTTCCTGTTCGGCCCGCACGGCGCTCATCTCACGCGCCTGCATGCGATGCGGTCTTGGCCAGCATCAGGTGTTCGACGCTCGCAGCGCCCTCGATCAAATTGCCGAGGCCATCGACGAACGCCCGCGCATGCGCCGACGAGATCGCCTTGATCCGGCACTTCAGCACGAACGCGCCAGCGTTGTTGCTCATTGACAGCGCCGACACTTCCGCCCCGGCGTCGGACAGGCGCTGGGTGATAAAGCCCACGCTCTCCCAATGCCTGAGCGACAGGTGCATCTCGTGCTGCAGCTCAAGGCCAGGCAGACAGAAATCCTCGTCAGCGGGCGGAGGGTTGGTTTTGGTCAAGGTCGCAATCGCCATAGGTTCACGCTTTCAAATTCGAGCGTCGAACCGATGGATCGCTTGCGGGCAAGGCGGACGCCGGAGGCGCCACTACCTTCGCTTTAGCTGTATTTTTAACGCGCCCGCAAGCTGAGCATCAAATCGGCGCAGGAGGTCTATAGCGCGCTCAACCGCCCTTGTCACCCGGCTTTTGTTGCGGCGCCGAGGCGCCGGCGCGACGTAAGTGAAAATGGTGGGCGCGACAGGGATCGAACCTGTGACCCCTACGATGTCAACGTAGTGCTCTCCCGCTGAGCTACGCGCCCGGACCGTTGGGTGGGGCGATATAGACCGCCTACCCGCTTCGCCGCAAGTTCGGGACTGGGGTTTGGCTTGTGGGGATTGGGAGCGGGATGTTGGGCCTCGATCGCGGCGCCACCCGCCGGCGCCCCAATCCCTAACGAGTTCTCAGGCAGCCGCGATCACGCGCTCGATCTCGATCACCAGGTCTTTCAGGTGGAAGGGCTTGGAAAGGACCTTGGCGTCCTTCGGAGCTTGGCTTTGGGCCGAAAGCGCTACCGCAGCGAAACCAGTAATGAAGACGATCTTCATGGCCGGATCGGCCTCCGCGCCACGGCGCGCCAGCTCGATCCCGTCCAGGCCCGGCATGACGATATCGGTCAAAAGCAGGTCGTAAGAGCCGTGTTCGAGCGCCTCCCAGGCGCTGTCGCCGTCGCCATGAGCCGACACTTCGTGACCGGCGCGCGACAGGCTCGTCACCAGGAACGCCCGGAGCGAGTCATCGTCTTCAGCCAACAGGATCCGCGCCATGCGTCCGCTCCGGATAATCCGGCCCCCTCAAACCGGTAGCCTCTAGCATGGGCCGGGTAAAGGCCGGCTGAAGGCCGGCCCACAGCTCTCCAACAGGCGCCCAATATTGACGCTTCCCGCAGCGACAGCGAACAATGCTGCGCATGGACCCGACCGATCTTGGCCTGGGCGCGGCGCGCGCTGGCGGCGATAGCGACAGCTATCCGGAGGCGCGGTCTGAACCGCCGTTCGTCCTGATCGAGCCGCTCCGGCGCATGGCGCCGCTGATTTTCGCCTCTCCGCACAGCGGCCGGCGGTATCCGCCTGAGCTGTTGGCAGATGCGCGGGTGAGCCTGATCAGTCTGCGGCGCTCCGAGGACGCGTATGTCGATGAGCTCTTCGCCGGGGCCGCTGCGCACGGTGCCGCGGTGCTTTCGGCCAGCGTGGCGCGCGCATACGTCGACCTCAATCGCGATCCGGCCGAACTCGACCCCGAGATGTTCGAGGAACGGCCGCCGCATTCGCCGCACCTCTCATCAGCGCGCGTGCAAGCTGGACTGGGTGCGATCCCGCGCATCAGCGGCGACGGACAGACGATTTATCGCCGCAAGCTGTCGCTGGATGAGGCCGAACGCCGGATCGCCGCCGTTCACCGGCCCTACCATGCTTTGCTGGAGAGCTTGATTGCGGAGACACGCGAGCAGTTCGGCTGCGCGGTGCTCGTCGATTGCCACTCGATGCCGAACAACGCCCGCGGCGCGCACAATCCCGACATCGTGCTCGGCGATCGCTTTGGCGCATCGTGCCACCCTTCGGTGACAGCGCTAGCGGAAGCGACGTTGCGCCGGCTCGGCTATCGCGTAGCACGCAATGCCCCGTTCGCCGGCGGCCACACCACGCAGACCTATGGCCGCCCGGCCCATCGCGTGCACGCACTGCAAATCGAGATCAATCGCGCGCTTTATATCGATGAACGCACGCTAGAGCGCACCAACGGATACGCCCGCGTGCGCGCCGACATGACGCGCCTCGCGGAGGCGTTGAGCGCCGCGACGCTGCATAAGAGCTTGGCTTAACTCATTCTTTCTTCGGCGCGTCCGGATGGTGCTGAATGCCGTCCGGCGGCCTGTCCCAATGCGGCGCGCGGCTGGTGAAAACGGCTGCTTCAGGGTGAAACGCATCCGCATCGTCAAGCGTGCCGGCCTTTAGGATGGCCACGCCGGGCAGCGTCCCATGCGAATAGATCCCGGCGCCACACACCGGGCAAAACATCCGCGTGACGACGTTTCCGGCATCGCTTGTGCGCGTGTATGCGCGGAGATCTCCCATCACTTGTAGGGCGCGCTTGGGCACAAAACTCAATGCGGAATGGCTTGAGGTGAGCCGGCGGCAATCGGCGCAATAGCACAGCGCGCCGTAGATCGATGGGGCGGTGATTTCGTAGCGGACCGCGCCGCACAGGCATCCGCCGGTAACCGCCATGACGAGACGCTCCATTCATTCTGCGAGACGGGATTGTCACCCACGGTCACTTTCTGCACAATAGTGAAAAATTGGCGGCCTTCGGCCCCACATAAAGGGAGGAGCTGATGGCTTGGTCTGAAGGCGCTGCGCGCGCCGCTCGGCGGGCGTGGCGATGACCGCCGCCGCCGCTCCGCAACCGGTCGAGCGCGTCGGCTTCGCCGCGTGGACCATGGTCGGCGTGCTGGTCCTGCTCAGCATCTTCTCGTGGCTGGATCGCCTCATCCTCACCATGCTGGTGACGCCGATCCGGGAAGAACTCGGCATCAGCGTCTTTCAGATGAGCATCGTGCTGGGGCCGGCATTCGCCATCTTCTACGCGATTTTTGGCGTGCCGATCGGCTGGGCGGTCGATCGCTATCCGCGCCGGCTCATCATCTGCGTGGGCGTCGCGCTCTGGGCGCTCGCCACTATCGCCAGCGGCCACGCCGAGACCTACGAAATGCTGCTCCTGTGCCGCATCTTCGTCGGCATCGGCGAAGCGACTTTGGCGCCGGCGGCGGTGTCTTTGATCGCTGACGCGTTTCCGCGCGAACGGGTGACCACGGCCCTCTCTTTGTTTCAGTCGGCCGCGAAGGTAGGCGCCGCGACCGCCATGGCGCTCGGCGGTCTCGCTATTGCGTTCGCCGCGGCGCTGATCGCCGCCAATGGCGACATGTTTGGGTTCGACCAGCCGTGGCGGCTGGTGATGGCGCTGGTCGGCGCGCCGGGGCTTGTGCTGGCGTTCGCTGTGTTCGCGTTCCGGGAGCCGCCGCGCAAGCGGCACGTGGCCGAGAAAGCACTCAGCACCAGCGAACTGTTCGCATTTCTCAAGCGGCGCTGGGTGTTGTGGCTCGGCCTTTTCGTGGCGGCGAACTGCATATCGATCCTTGGCTTCGCGCTCTCGCAATTCATGCCGACTTATCTTGAAAGCCGTTTCGGCTGGACGCCGGTTCAGTTTGGGCCTGGCCTCAGCTTGACCAATCTTGCTTCCGCCGGCGCTCTGGTTTTCATCGGCGGCTTCGTCGACCGGCTTTACCGAGGCGGCATGCGCGATGCGCATTTGCGCTTCTATTCCTGGCTGATCGTCGTGCTTTCGCCGGCGTTCGCCTTCATTTTCGTCGTCAACGATCCGCGCATCGTATTGGTGCTCTACGCGCTCATCCAATTCGTGACCGTCTCGGCGTTTGTGTTCGTGTCAGCTATCATCGTGCTTGCCGCGCCGAACGTAGTGCGCGGCCAATTGGCCGGCTTTTACATCGCCGCGTTCACCGTTCTCGGCCAGGGCGTCGGCCCGCCGCTCGTCGGCGCGATCACCGACTTCGTGTTTGCCGACGAGGCGATGTTGGGCGCCTCGCTGGCGCTCGTGACCGTCGTCGGCATCATCATCGCCTTCGTTGCGCTGCAGTTCGCGCGTCAGACCGTGACTGCCGGCATTCGCGACATGGAAGCCGAGCATGCGGCGCTTCAAGCCTAGTCAATGCGGCCCGCCGCGCGCATGCTGCGGGTTTGCCACGGGAGGTCGTCATGATCGGCGTTGTCGCCACCATGAAAGTAAAGCCGGATCAGGTCGCCGCGTTTGAGGACGCAATGCACGAGCTGGTGCGCGCGACACGCGCCAACGAGCCGGGTGTGAAGGTCTACCAATTTTGCCGCTCCGCGAAGGAACCAACGACCTATATCGTGATGGAGCTCTATCAGGATCAGGCAACGCTCGATGCGCATATGAAGTCTGATTGGTTCCGCGGCGCTGGACCAAAACTGGCGCCGTGTCTCGCCGACCGGCCGCTGCTGGAAAGATACGAGGCGCTTGAACCGTGAGCATTCTCGACCGTTTCCGGCTCGACGGTCAAAAGGCCGTCGTCACGGGCGGCGGCAAAGGCATCGGGCGCGGCATCGCGTTGGCGCTGGCTGAAGCTGGCGCCGATGTGCTCGTTGCGGCTCGCTCCGCAGCTGATGTTGGCACAACGGCCGAGGACATTCGCAAACTCGGTCGGCGCGGTTTTGGCTTTGCTGTCGATGTGACCGGCGACGGTGCGATGGAGCGCCTCGCGGCCGAAGCCGTCACCCAACTCGGCGGCCTGACCATTTGGGTCAACAATGCCGGCGGCATTCCCAACGCCGAACCACGCACCTTGCGCAAGACCACGCGCGAAAGCTGGGACGCGCAAGTCGCGCTCAATCTCACGGCGACATGGGCGGGCGCGATCGCCGCATCGGAGCGGATGCAGGATGGCGGCGTTATCATCAACCTGTCGTCGCGTGCGTCGCGCGGACCGCATCGCAAAAACGGTCCCTATGCCGCGACAAAAGCGGCGGTGAACAGTTTGACCGAGACGCTGGCGCTTGAGCTGGCGCCGCGTATCCGCGTCAACGCCGTGGCGCCTGGTCCGGTGCCGACGGACAACTACACCGACTCGATGACCAACAGCGTGCCAGCGGACCAGCGCGAAGCCGTCGCCGCCGCCGTGATGCCGCCGCTCGGGCGTTTGGGCGCGCCGGAGGATATCGCCGCCGCCGTCGTTTATCTGGCCTCGCCCGCGGCAAGCTGGATTTCCGGCAGCGTCCTGTTCGTCACCGGCGGCAAGGCTTAGCAACACTGGAAGCGGTCTATGCGCCGCCCTAGTTTGCACGCCAAGGAGCGAACCCATGCCCGCAGAAAAAATCGGCGCTGAAGCTGCCCTGGCGCGCCTCGACAGCTGGCGCGCAGCGCCTGGCCGCGACGCCATCATCAAGGAGTTTCGCTTCAAGGATTTCAACGCCGCATTCGGCTTCATGAGCCGCGTGGCGCTCTACGCCGAAAAAAACGACCATCATCCGGAATGGCTGAACGTCTACAATCGCGTCGAGGTGACGCTTTCGACCCACGATGCCGGCGGCGTCACCAACAAGGACGTCGCGCTCGCGCATTTCATGGATCAGGCCGCCGCGCACTTCAAAGAATGACGCTCCGCAGCGCGTAGGCGACGGTCGCCACAGCCGCGAGGCTCGCGATCCAGAGCGCGGCGAACCACAATACGCGCTTGCCAAGCGGCGCACGCGGTTCGCCTTCTTCCGGCGGGCCTTCAATGATAGGCATCGTCACCAACCTTGGCGCGGAAGATCCAGTACACATAGCCCGTATAGGCCAGGATGATCGGCAACATCGGCAACGCGCCGTACAGCATAAGCGCCAGAGCGTTGTCGGCGGCGGCCGCCTCAGCCGGGGTCATCGCAAACGGCACGATATAGGGCCACAGGCTGAACGCGAGGCCGACATAGCCGATCAAAAACAAGCCCACGGCGCACAAATACGGGCCGGAGTGGCGGCGCTGATCTGCGCCGCGCCACAGCAGAAAACACAAGCCAGCCGCCAGCAGCGGCAACGGCGCGACTTTCACGAACGCCGGCCAATCGACGCTGGTCATGGTCAGCCCCCAGCGCTCTGTCACGCGCGCGTCGACGCCAAGTGTCGCCAGACTGACAGCGCCCATGGCGAGCGCCGTCAGCACCGCGAGTTGCTTCACCCACGTGCGCGCACGCTCGAAGAGTTCGCCCTGCGTCTTGAACACAAGCCAGGATGCGCCGAGCAGCGCATAGCCTGCGACGAGCGAGGCGGCGATGAGCAGCGAAAACGGCGTCAGCCAATCAAGCGCTCCGCCGACGAAAACGCCGCCTTCTACGCGCACGCCCTGAATGAATGCGCCAAGCACCAAACCCTGCGCGATCGCCGCAACGATCGATCCTGCTGAGAATGCGAAGGTCCACCAGCGTTTGCCGCGCTCGCGTCCGTGATGGCGAAACTCGAACGCCACGCCGCGAAAGATCAGCGCCAGCAGCATCAAAATGATGGGCAGATAGAGCGCCGGCAGCAAAGCCGCGTAGGCTTTCGGGAACGCCGCGAACAGGCCGCCGCCGCCCAGCACGAGCCAAGTCTCGTTGCCGTCCCACACCGGCGCGATTGCGGCCTGCATCTGATCGCGCTCGCGCGCGTCCTTTGCGAACGGAAAGAGAATGCCGACGCCGAGGTCAAAGCCGTCGAGCGCGACATAGAGAAACACCGCGACCGCAATCAGAACGGCCCAAATCATGGAGAGCTCGAGACCAAACATCTCTCACGCCTCCTTGACGCCAGCGCCCAGCGGCGTGCCTGGCGGTTCGTTGGTGTCTTGAGGCGGCGTTTCCTCCGTGTCGGGCCCCTTTCCCATCAACCGCAAAATGTAGAGTGCGCCGGCGCTGAACACGATCGCATACGCCACGATGAAAAAGAGCAGCGACGTCGCCACCGCGCCCGCCGATACGGGCGACACGGCGTCGGCCGTGCGCAGCACGCCATAGACGACGTACGGTTGGCGACCGACCTCCGCGGTGATCCAGCCCGCCAACACGGCGATGAGGCCGGTCGGCGCCGCCGCGACGAGCGCGCGATGATAGAGCGAGGCTTTGTCCAGGGATCGCGTGAGCCACGCGAACGCACCCCAGGCGCCGAGCGCAACCATGATCAGCCCCATGCCGACCATGATCCGAAATGCCCAAAACGTCATCCACAGAGGCGGGCGATCGGCCGGCGCGAATTGATCGAGCCCGGGCAGAACGTCATCGGGTCCGGCATTGTTCACGGTTGAGCCGAAACCAGGCACGGCCAGTTCGAAATGATTGCGCTCAGCTGCTTCGTCGGGCCAGCCGATCAACACGCTTGGCTGCTGCGTGCGCGTCGTCCACCAGCCTTCGAGCGCTGCGACCTTGGCCGGCTGATGCTCGCCCGCGACCAGGCCGCTTTCGTGGCCCACCATCACTTGCAGCGGCGCGACGATCGCCATCATCAAGATCGCCATGCGCATGGCGGTGCGGCTTTCCGGCAGCGCCCGACCTCTCAGCAACGCAAACGCCGACGCGCCGGCGATCACCATCGCGGTTGTGAGATACGCCGCGAGCACCATGTGTGCGAAGCGCGACGGCAGCGACGGATTGAAGATCACCTCGACAAAATTCGTCGCCACCATCGTGCTGTCATCGGCCCAGGCAAACCCTTGTGGGGTCTGCATCCAAGAATTGGCGGCGAGAATCCAAAATGCGCTGATCAGCGTGCCGATCGCGACGATACAGGTGGAGGCGAAATGCAAGCCCGGCCCAACGCGCTTCCAGCCGAACAACATGATGCCGAGAAACGAAGCTTCCAGAAAAAACGCGGTCAGCACCTCATAGCCGAGCAATGGCCCGATGACGCTGCCGGTCTTGGCGGCAAACACGCTCCAATTGGTGCCGAACTGGTAGGACATGACGACGCCCGACACGACGCCCATGCCAAACGAGATCGCGAAGATTTTGACCCAGAACAGGTAGAGGTTTTTGAACAGCGGCTTCTTGGTGAAAAGCCAAAGCCCCTCACACACCGCCAGAAACGACGCCAGCCCTATCGTGAAGGCCGGGAAGATAATGTGAAAGCCGATCGTGAAAGCAAATTGCAGCCGCGACAGCAGCAGCGCGTCCCAGTCCATGGCGTCGCTCCTCGCTTGACGCCACGCTACGCTCCCACATCTGCGCCGCCAAGCTTGCGCTTTGCCGCGCCGCGCCACACAGTCGCGCGACATAAAGGGAGGATCGCATGAGCGGTCGCGTTGCAGGCAAGAAGATTTTCGTCACCGGCGCGGCGCAAGGCCTGGGCTGGGCGATCGCGGGCCGCGCCGCCGCCGAAGGCGCCAAAGTGACGCTCACTGACATCAACGCCGCCGGCGTCGAAGAACGCGCCGGCGAACTCAACGCACGGCACGGCGCCGGCACGGCCTTCGCCTGCGCGCTCGATGTCACTGACGAAGCGCGGTGGATGGCCGCGCTCGAAGCAGCCAACGCCGCCATGGGCGGAATTTCGGGGCTGGTGAACAATGCCGGCATCTCGTCGCGCGAAGGCGGCATCGAAGAATTATCGCTCGAGGGCTTCCGCAAGCTGATGAGCGTGAATGTCGATTCAGTCTTTCTCGGCGCCAAACACGGCATCAAATATCTCGCCAAGAACCAGCCCGGCTCGATCGTCAATCTGAGCTCCATTGCTGGGCTCATCGCCAACCACACATCGCCTGGCTACAACGCCTCGAAAGCGGCGGTTTGGCTGCTCTCGAAAAACATCGCGCTCTATTGCGCCAAAAAGGGCCTCGATGTGCGTTCGAACTCGATCCATCCGACTTTCATCGACACGCCGATCCTTGATCCGATCCGCTCCATGTTTGGCAAGGATGAAGCCGAGGCCAAATTGGCGCGGCAGATTCCGGTGGGGCGCATCGGCAAGCCGGAGGAGATTGCCGCCGCCGCGCTTTATCTCCTTTCAGACGAAAGCCGCTTCGTGACCGGCGCGGAACTGAAGGTGGATGGCGGCATCTCGGCGATGTGACTTGCCGGGCAGAGCGTGCCGCCCAAGATGACGCATATGAAAGCTCTCAAGTGGGCCGCCGCCGCGGTCGTCCTTATCCTCGCGGCCTGCGGCCAAGCGGACGCGCCGACCGGTGCGCCGACAACAGAAGCCACAGCCACGCCAACGCCAGAGGGCCAAGCGCCGGTGGTGCTGGCGACCACACGCAACATGCCGGACTGGCTCTTAGTGGCGCGACAACGCGATTGCCCGCGCCCAACCGACGGCAGTCCGGATTTGTGCATCGGGGAAGTGCACTTTAACCAGCGCACAATCACCCGTGGCGCCGACGGCATGGCCGACATTTGGGTCCAGGTGCGCCATGCCCAGCCGCAACTCTACGATATCGAAAGCGAGACCCACCGGACGACGATCCGCTACCAGCTGCAGCGCCTGCACTACCGCTTCAATTGCGAAAGCCAGGAATTCATCGTCATCGAGCGCCAGATCATGGGGCCAAACGAGCGCGTGGTGACACGCGACTACCCACGCCAGATCTGGCGAGCCCCCGCCCAGGGGAGCGCCACCCACATTGTGATGCCCATCGCTTGCCGTGGCGGCTAACAGCCAAGGGGCAAAAAAAACCCCGGGCGCGAGCCCGGGGCTTTAAGGTCAATAGGGAGGAAACGCCCGATAGGGCGGGAGCGGCGTCGCGAAACGCCGCAACGGTTTGAACCTAGTTTGCAGTGCAGCAATTTGCAAGTTGAATGCGGCGTCACATTCCTGTAATCACACATACAATCTTGATAGATAAAGAGTATTTTTGACCGCATCCCATATCGCACATGCACACATGCATTTTCGGATGGGTTGTGCCTAACAATTCTGCCGTGCTGCCGTTGAAGCAGGCGCCGGAGGCGGGCAGAAGCTCGCCCGCCCCTCACAGAAAGCCCTGAAATGGCCGAGCGCCTCCGCAATCTCGCGATCATCGCCCACGTCGACCACGGCAAAACCACCCTGGTTGACCAATTGCTGACGCAAGGCGGCGCCTTCCGCGCCAACGAGGCCCGGCAAGAGCGCGCCATGGACTCCAATGATCAGGAGCGCGAGCGCGGCATCACTATTCTCGCCAAGTGCACGTCGATCCTGTGGGACAAAGGCGGCGAGGAATACCGACTCAACATCGTGGACACTCCCGGTCACGCCGACTTCGGCGGCGAAGTCGAGCGCATTTTGGGCATGGTGGATGGTTGCGTGCTGCTGGTGGACGCCAGCGAGGGCGTGATGCCGCAAACCAAGTTTGTGCTTTCGAAAGCGCTGAAACGCGGCTTGCGGCCAATGGTGGTGCTGAACAAGGTCGATCGCCCCAGCGCCGATCCCGACCGCGCGCTCAATGAAATCTTCGAGCTCTTCCTCGCCATCGGCGCCACCGACGAGCAAGCCGACTTTCCGATCCTCTACGCCTCCGGCAAGGAAGGCTGGGCCAAGACGGACATGACGGGCGAGAACAAGGACCTAACGCCCCTCTTCGAACTGATCGTGCGCCATGTGCCCGACCCGGCGCCAATTCAGCGCAAGGACGAGTCGTTCGCGTTCCTGGTCACCATGCTCGATTCCGATGCGTTCCTGGGCCGCGTGTTGACGGGCCGCGTCGAAGCCGGCCGCGTCAAGGTGGGCGACAACGTCAAAGCGCTCGCGCGCGACGGCAAGGAGATCGAGCGCGGCCGCTTGACGAAATTGCTGTCATTCCGCGGCTTGAAGCGCGTGCCGGTCGAGAGCGCCGAAGCCGGCGATATCATCGCCATTGCCGGCCTCACCGACACAACAGTCGCCGATACGATTGGCGCGGTTGATCTCAGCGCGCCGCTGCCATCAACGCCGATCGATCCGCCGACCTTGGCGATCACCGTTTCGATCAATGATAGTCCGCTCGCCGGCCGCGCCGGCGATAAGGTGCAAAGCCGCGTCATCCGCGCCCGCCTTATGGCTGAGGCTGAATCCAACGTCGCCATTCGCGTCACCGAAACCGGCAACAAGGATGCGTTCGAGGTCGCTGGCCGCGGCGAACTGCAGCTGGGCGTGCTGGTGGAAACCATGCGCCGCGAGGGCTTCGAACTTTCGCTGTCGCGCCCGAAGGTGCTGACGCGTAGCGAAAACGGTCAAACGCTTGAGCCGATCGAAGAGGTCGTGAGCGACGTTGACGACGAATACACCGGCGTCGTCATCGAGAAGATGAGCATCCGCAAAGCCGAATTGCAGGACATGCGTCCGTCGGGCGGCGGCAAGACGCGTCTTGTCATGCTGGCGCCGTCGCGCGGCATGGTCGGCTATCATGGCGAATTCCTCACCGACACGCGCGGCTCCGGCGTCATGAACCGCCTCTTCCACTCCTGGGCGCCATGGAAAGGCGAAATTCCCGGCCGCCGCAACGGCGCGCTCATTTCCAACGACAAGGGCCAATCCACCGCTTACGCGCTGTGGAACCTCGAAGAGCGCGGCCAGATGTTCATTGCCGACGGCGAAGACGTCTATGAAGGGATGATCATCGGCGAGAACAGCCGCGGCGAGGATCTCGACGTCAATCCGCTCAAGGGCAAGAAGCTCACCAACGTGCGCGCTTCCGGTAAGGATGAATCGATCCGCCTGACGCCGCCGCGCCGCATGACGCTCGAACAGGCGATGGCCTGGATCGAGGACGACGAGCTGGTGGAAGTCACACCCGCCGCCATTCGCATCCGCAAGGCGTATCTCGATCCGAACGAGCGCAAGCGGGCCGCGAAAACCAAGGAAGCCGGTTAAGGGTTACCAGGTCGGCGCAGGGCGCGGCGTATTGGGATCGTCCACGCGTACGCCCTGCCGCCACGCCGCGCGCCGCTGAGCCACCTCGCTGCCGACATCGACAGCCGTCGCGCACACGTAGTGCGCTTCCCGCATCTGATCGGCGCCGGTGATCTCGGTGGCCTGACAGCCCATTTGCTGTAGCACGGCGTCCGCAGCCGCCCGCCAATAAGGCTCCGCCTCTGAATTATCGGCGGCGTAGATAGTGACATTCTGCGCAAGAAGTTGCCCTAATGGGCGCGGGGACCCTCGCTGCAGCAGGATGGTCGAGTCAGTCTGGTGAAACCACACCTGATACCGGTGCTGTCCGACGAACACGTCGGCGTCCGACCATGTGGCCGGATATGTGAGCGTCCGCTGCGCGCTGGCGCAGGCCGCCAAAGAGAGAAGAGCCGCCAAGAGGCCGAGGCGTAGTCGCATGATCGCTTCGCTTTCCTCCGCCAACCGTGTTTCGCGAATGGGAGAACGACGCGGCGCTGGCATGACGAAAACATGGCCGGCGTCATTCACCGTGTTGGCGGCGCCATTTTGGATCAGATTTCGCAGTGAAGAGCGCCGTGCGACCGCATTTGAACCTTTCGCGCGGCATTACGCGCCTCTAATGGGTGGCAAAGGTCTTGCTCTTCCCCTCTCGCACAAGTGGCGGGCCCATGGGGGAACCGCCGGGAATAAGGGCGCACACCATGGCTAACGCCATTGACCTCCATGTCGGCAAACGGCTTCGCCGCCGTCGCCGTCTTCTGGGCCTCACCCAACAACAGTTGGCTGAGTCCATCGGCATCCGCTTTCAACAAATCCAAAAGTACGAATGCGGCGCCAACCGCGTGACCGCGAGCCGTCTTTACGAACTCGCTGTCGCGCTGAACGTGCCGGTCAACTATTTCTTCGAAGGCTTGCAACAAGCCGCTGCTCCGGCCTCGCCGGGCGCGCCGGCCAACGACCGCGACCTCATCGCGGCCGACGTGCTGAGCCAGAAGGAAACGCTGGAACTGATCCGCGCTTACTACAAGCTTGGCGAGCGTCCGCGCCGCCGCCTGCTCGACCTTGCCAAGGCGTTGCAGGACGAATCCACCGACGCAGCGTAATTACGCTCCGCCTGGGGGTACGGGGGACGGGCTCGGTCGCAACACCGGGCCCGTTTTCGTTTGTGCTCATCCCACGCCGCGGATTGGCCTATACTGGCCCGCATGGCCGACCACGATATCCCGCGCTTCTTGGAGTTTGCCGACGCGCTCGCCGATGCCGCGCGCGAGGCCATCTTGCCCTACTTTCGCGCCCCGCACGTCGTCGATCATAAAGGCGGCGCGCGCTTCGATCCTGTCACCGATGCCGACAAAGCAGCGGAGCACGCCATGCGCACGCTGATAGAAGCGGAATTTCCCGATCACGGCATTTACGGCGAAGAGTTCGGCGAGAGCAAAGGCGCAAGCGACTATCAATGGGTGCTCGACCCGATCGATGGCACCCGCGCTTTCATCGCCGGCCTGCCGCTCTGGGGCGTACTGATCGCGCTTTCATGGGAAGGCCGGGCCGTCGTGGGGATCATGGACCAGCCTTATCTCGACGAGCGCTATCGCGGCTGGAACGCCGGCGCTAACGCCACCGCTCGCGGGCAGACGCGCAAACTCAAGACGCGCGCGTGCGCCTCGCTTGGCGAAGCGATTGTCTCGACCACCGATCCATATCTGTTTCGCGACGCCGAGGCGCGGGCCTTTGAACGCGTGCGCCAAACGGCAAAGCTCACGCGCTACGGCTACGATTGCTACGCCTATTCGATGATAGCTTCCGGCACGATGGACTGCGTGATCGAGAGCGGCCTCAAGCCTTTCGACATTCAAGCGCTCATTCCCATCATCACCGGCGCCGGCGGCGGCGTGTGCGCCTGGGACGGCGGCAATGCAAGCGATGGCGGGCGTGTCTTGGCGTATGGCGATGCGCGCGTGCGCGATGAAGCTATCGAACTGCTAAGCTAGCAGCTCACGCAAGCCGCGCTCCAGCGCAACCATCTCTTCGTCCAGGCCAATGGTGATGCGAATGCAATCGGGCATGCCGTAATTGTCCAGCGCGCGCACGATAACGCCGCGCGCCGCCAAGCCCTCATCGATCTGGGCGGCACTGAGCGGGCAGGAAGCGGGCACGCGCACCGTTACGAAATTCGCGGCCGGTGCGATGGCCTCAAGCCCGAGCGATCGCACCAAAGCCGCCAACTTTTCACGGCCCCTGACCGCATGTTCGACAGAGCGGGCGACAAACGCTTCGTCCGCCAACGCCGCCAGCGCCGCAGCCTGAGCGGGCGCCGAGGTGTTGAACGGCAGGCGAATGCGGTTGAGCACGTCCGCGACCGGCGCCGGCGCGTAACCCCAGCCGATTCGCAAATTCGCCAAGCCGTAAAGCTTGGAAAACGTGCGCGTGATGATCACGTTCGGCGCATCAGCGAATATACGAAACGCATCAGCGTCGGCGCCGAACTCCGCATAAGCCTGATCCAGAACGAAGAGCACGTGGTCCGGAAGCCCGGCATGCAGGCGCGCGATTTCCCCTGGCGGCAATTGCGTGCCGGTCGGGTTGGCCGGGTCCGCGACGAAAACGAGCTTGGTGCGCGCATTCACCGCCGCCAGCATGGCGTCGACATTGACCGTGTAGTTGCGCTCCGGCGCTGACATTACCTCAGCGCCAGCCGCGCGCGCCGCGATCGCCCACGCCGCGAACGCATACTGCGGCTGCACCATCACGTCGCCGGGCGAGAGATAGGCCTGGCACGCCAGCGAGAATATCTCGTCGGTGCCGTCGCCAAAGACGATCCGCGCCGGATCGAGCCCATGCTTGGCTGCGATCGCCTCGCGCAGCGCGTTGGCGCGCGGATCGGGGTAGCGGTGCAGTTCGCTCTGCGTCGCCACGAACGCCGCGCGCGCCGTGGCGCTGCAGCCGAGCGCGTTCTCGTTGGCCGAAAGCTTGATCGGCTTGTCGAAGCCCGCCACCTTGGCTTTGCCTGGGCGGTAGGGCTCGATGCCGAGAATGGTTCCCTTAGGGACCGGGCCGGTCATGTTCGTCCCGCCGCGCGCTCGGCCAGGACGTCCATCACTGCGTCGAACGATGTGCCGCGGGCATGCAGCAAAACTGCGAGATGGTAGAGCAGGTCCGCCGCTTCGCTGTTGAGTTCGGCGATATCACCGGCCGCGCCCGCGAGCGCTGTCTCAACACCTTCCTCGCCTACCTTCTGCGCCACGCGCTTCGGCCCTTTTGCAAGGAGCTTTGCAGTCCAGCTCTGATCCGGCGGCGCCGAAGCGCGCGCCGCAATCGTTCTCGACAGTTCAGCCAATCGGCCAAGCCCAAGTGGCAACGCCTCGCCGAAACACGTCGTTGTGCCAAGGTGGCAAGCAGGGCCGGCCGGCTCGACGCGCAGCAACAGGGTGTCAGCGTCGCAATCGAGACTGATGCTTTCCACCCGCATCGTATGCCCGGATGTCTCGCCTTTGCGCCAACGGCCGCCGCGCGAGCGCGAAAAGAAAGTCGCCTCGCCGCTCGCGATGGTTTCCTCCAGCGCAGCGCGATCCATGTAGGCAAGCATCAGCACCTGCAGTGTCGAGCGATCCTGCACAACGGCCGGCGCCAAGCCGCCGCCCTTGTCAAAGTCCACCTTTGCCGGATCGATCATGCCCGAACCTCGAAGCCACCTGCGCGCGCCGCCGCCTTCGCGTCGGCGATGTTCACGCGGTTGAAGTGAAAAATGCTCGCCGCTAGCGCGCCGGAGACATCGGCGCCGGCAAACACCTCGGCGAAATGCACGGCCGCGCCCGCGCCGCCCGACGCGATCAGCGGAATTGACAGTCTTTGCCGCGCCGCTGCGAGCTGCGCGATGTCATATCCATCGCGCGTGCCGTCGCGATCCATGCAGTTGAGCACAATCTCACCGGCGCCGCGCTCTTGCGCTTCAACGATCCAATCCAGCATACGCCGGCGCGTGCGCTGCATCGCGTTGGGGTCGCCGGTGTATTGGTGTGTCACCCACTCGCCTTCGATCAGCCTGCTGTCGACACCGACAACGACGCATTGCGAGCCGGCCACGCGCGCCAATTCCTCGATCAATGCGGGCCGCTCCAACGCGGGGGAATTGATTGATACCTTGTCGGCGCCATGCTCCAGGCAGGCAATCGCCTGCTCCAGCGTGCGGATGCCGCCCGCGACCGCAAGCGGCACGTCCAAAACACGCGCGACGCCGGCGAGCCACCCATAGTCGATCGTACGCCGCTCCACCGATGCGGCGATATCATAGATTACAATCTCGTCGGCGCCCTCGTTGCGATAGCGCAGCGCAAGCTCGGCGGGATCGCCGGCGTCGTGATGGCCTTCGAACTTCACACCCTTGACGACTCGGCCGCCCTTCACGTCGAGGCACGCGATGATGCGCCTAGCTGGCAAGGGCATCCTCCAGCGAAAATTTGCGCTCATAGAGCGCGCGGCCGATGATCACGCCCGCCGCGCCGCGCGCACGCAGAGCTGGCAAGTCTCCAAGCCCGGCAACCCCGCCCGACGCCTGCACGTCCAGATCTGGCCGCGCGCTTCGCAACAATTCGATCAGCGCCAGATTTGGTCCCGCCAGAATGCCATCGCGCGAGATGTCAGTGACGAGCACGTGCCTCAACGCGCCAGCAGGGTACAAAGCCAGTGCTTCAAGGAGTCCTGCGCCCGAGCCCGCCGTCCAGCCTTCGGTCGCAACTTCGAAGTCCTCGCCGCGTGGCCGAACGTCGAATGCGCAACAGATGCGCTCAACGCCAAAGGATTCGATCCAAGTGCGCACGTCTTTTGGCCGGCGCACTGCAGCAGATCCCACAACAACGCGCGCCACGCCCGCGGCCAACAACGCTTCGACGTGCGCGCGGTCACGAACGCCGCCGCCGGATTGGATGCGCATCTTGGTTGCGCGCGCGAGGCGCGCGATGAGGTCGTGTTGGCGCGGCTCGCGCGCCTTCGCGCCGTCGAGATCGACAATATGCGTCCAGCTGGCGCCGCCGCGTTCGAAGTCAGCCAGCTGTGCGAACGGATCACCGTACTGGGTAGCGTCCTCGAAGCGTCCCAAGGCTAGGCGTACGCACACGCCCTCCTGCAGATCAATGGCAGGATAGATCAGCATGGCAGGCTCAGGAAATTCGACAGGATGCGCGCACCAGCATCGCCCGAGCGCTCCGGGTGAAACTGGCACCCGAACACGCGCCCGTCGCCGACGATCGCCGCGAAGCGAGCGCCATATTCGGCGCTGGCGATCGTCGCATCTCCGAGCGGGCACACGTAGGAATGGACAAAATAGACATACGCGCCGTCCGCCACGCCATCGATCAATGGATGAGCTCGCTCAAGCGCGAGCTTGCTCCAGCCCATATGCGGCGCCGGCGCATCGCGCGTCGATGGCAGGCGTGTGACGCGCCCCGGCAGCAGGCCGAGCCCTTGCGCATCGCCTTCCTCACTCGCTTCGAACAACAATTGTTGACCGAGGCAGATGCCGAGCAATGGCCGTTCGAACTTCGTCAGCGCGCCCCGCAGGCCTTTCGCATCGATCAGCTCCATCGCATACGCAGCAGCGCCGACGCCAGGGAGAATGATGCGATCCGCCTCGGCGATGCGCACGGCATCATCGGTCAGCACCGCGGGCGCGCCCAACCGCTCCAGCGCAAACATGACCGACGCCGTGTTGCCAACGCCGAGCTTGACCACGGCCGTGGTCATCAGAGCACGCCCTTGGTCGACGGCAGTGCGTCGCCTTCGACGCGCACGGCTTGCCGCAGCGCGCGGCCGAACGCCTTGTAGCACGCTTCGGTCTTGTGATGATCGTTCTCCCCCGTCACCGCGACGTGGATCGCTGCGCCCATGCTCTGCGCCAGGGAGCGGAACACGTGCTCCGTCATTTCGGTCGGATAGGCGCCAATATGGGTGGCACCGAACGCACCGTCAAACACAAGGTAAGGGCGGCCGCCGAGATCGACGGAGACCTTCGCCTCCGCTTCATCCATCGGCAACACAAAGCCGAAGCGTGCAACGCCCCGTTTGGCGCCCAGCGCCTCCTTCAGCGCCTGCCCAAGCGCCAATGCGCAATCTTCGATCGTGTGGTGAGCGTCGATGTGCAGATCGCCATCGCATCTGAGCACCAGCGAAAATCCGCCATGCGCCGCCACCTGCTCCAGCATATGATCGAAGAAGCCGACGCCGGTGCCGAGCATGACCGGGCCCGAGGCGTCGAGATCGACGCGAACGGAAATCGATGTCTCGCGCGTGACGCGGCGCACATCGCTTCTGCGGCGGCGAAGGATGGCAGCCTCATCGCTCGGTCCGGCGCCCGCCTCTGCCCGGATATCCGCAGCGCGCGCATGCGCTTCCAGGCCTTCAAGGCGCGCAAGGCGAGCAGTCGGACCGGCGAGACGCGCCGCGCCGGCGCTACTTACCGTCTGCACCGACATGCACTTCATGAAGGACGCCACACTGACGCCGCCGAACGCGCGCGCCGCGCCATCCGTCGGCAACACGTGACTTGGTCCGGCGACGTAGTCGCCAAACGTCTCGGCGCTAGAGCGGCCGACGAACACCGCACCGGCGTTCTCAATGCGCTCCAGCAACGCGCCAGACTCACGTACCTGCAGTGAGAGATGCTCTGCCGCGTACGCGTTGGCGGCGTCGGCGGCCTCCTCAATCGAGCGTGCGCGAATGAAGCGCGCATGCCTCAGCGAGGCGCGCGCAATCTCCGCCCGCGGCAACGTGGCGAGCTGTAACTCCACCTCAGCCGCCACCGCATCGAGCAACTCGCCTGACGTTGAAACGAAGGTCACTTGGGCGTCGGCGTCATGCTCGGCTTGACTAAGCAGATCGGCGGCGACGATGCGCGCGTCCGCGCTGGCGTCAGCGATGACCATCAATTCGCTCGGACCAGCCGGCAGATCGATCGCAGGACCGCCGGCCAAACCTGCTGCATAGCGCTTGGCTTCAGCGACATAGGCATTGCCGGGGCCGAAAATCTTGTCGGCCTTCGGCGTCACGGCGCCGAAGGTGAGCGCCGCGATCGCTTGCGCGCCGCCGACGAGCCACACCTGCACCAATCCGCACGCCGCCGCGGCGACGATCAACGCCGGGTGCAGCTCGTCGCCCTTGCCCGGCGGCACGACCACGACACGCTGAGGCACACCGGCCACGCGCGCAGGC
>JBFWYC010000002.1:0-223936 GCA_050186805.1 Hyphomonadaceae bacterium | reverse complement strand
ACGGGGTGCGCGAGCCTCTCACTCGCCGCACGGCAGTGACGATCAGCTTCCGCTGATCGCCCTCGCGTCACGAGCGGTGGGCCCGGCGAGAGCCGGGCCCACTTGCGTTAGAACGAGGTTGTCAACGTGAGGCGCACATTGCGCCCCGGCAGCGGCAGCTCGTCCTTCAAGAAGGAAGAGTGCACCCGCCCCAGTTCGTCGGTGAGGTTGCGTCCATCGAGCCGCACCGTCCAGGCGCCGTCCTCGCCTTGCGGACGCCAGGCCAAACTTGCGTTGACGAAAGTGTAGCCGTCGGTCTCCGTTTCGAACGCGGCCAGATCGCTTTGCTTGGCCGTATCGACCGCCTCGATGCGCGCGCTCCAGAAATCGTTCTCGGCCTCCAGGCCCAAAGTCACCGAGCGCGGCGGAATTCGCGGCGGATGTCCGCCGCCATCGAACTCCGCATTGACCAGATCAAGGGCTGCATCGCCGGAAAAAACGAAGCCACCAGCCTCAAACAGGCGCGCAGTGACGGAAATCTCGCCGCCGGTGAAGGTGGCGTCCTGCTGAACAAAGTTGAACACCGGCAGCACCTCGGCGCCCGCAGGGATGCTAGGGTCGGCTTCGTCCGGTGCAAATCCGCTCGTGTCTGTCGTTTCGTCCAGCCAGAACACATCGCCGCGTTCAACCAGCGCGATGTAATCTTCAAACGCGACGCGGAAGAGGTTCACCTCGAACCGCAGCGGCCCGCTGTCATAGCGCGCGGACGCTTCGAACGAGAGCGCCGTTTCCTGTGACATGCTTGGATCGCCGACCTCGTAATTTGCGGTCGCGAGGTGAGGGCCATCGGAGAACAGTTCGATCGCCGTCGGCGCGCGTTCGGTATGCGCCAGTGTGGCGCCAACGAACCAGTTCGGCGCCGGGCGCATGAAGGCGCCGACCGAGCCGCTGACATTGTCGAACGTGCGCGCGCCGAACGTCACGTTGTCGATTTCGCGCTCCTCGTAGCGAAGGCCGCCTTCGACACCCCAGCCGCCGCGGTCGTAGCGCTCGATGGCGAACACACCGGCGTCGCGTGTGTTGGTGGCGCTAATGAACGCTTCATCGCCGACCGCTTCGAAATCGATGTCCGTGAATTGAACACCCGTCACGCCTTGGTGGCGCTCGCCGCGATGGTGCGCTTCGAGCCGCGCCTCCCAGCCTTCGCTGAAAAATTGCGTACCCGCTTCGCCGTTGCCCTCGAATTCGGTGTGCTCGTAGTCGGAGTGCTGCACGCCATAATCGAGCCGATCGAACGGCCCCCAGTGCACGCGAAAATTGCCGCGCGACTCGATCCGAGTCTGCTCCATTTCGATATGCCCGCCTGGCCCAGCCGGGTCCTCAGGAAAAAGGCCGTAGGCGTCTTCGGTGCGCTTCACTGCTAGTCCGGCATAGCCCCAATCCTGCACGACCGCTCCGCCAGCGGCATAAGTGCGCAAGTCGGTCCACGAGTTGAGCGCTTCGCCGAGCGGGGTATCGTAATTGTCGGTGTCACGCGCTGCCGCACTGAGGCGGAAGGCGAAGTCGCCGGCGCCGAACACCGCGTTGCCGGCGCCTTGCACGCCATTGTCGACCGAGGAATACGCCGCCAGACCATCGAACCGCACGCCATCGCGCACACGCGTTGGAATGCTCTGATCGATGACATTGACGACGCCGCCGATGGCGTTGCCGCCATACGCCAAGGCCGCCGCGCCGCGCAGCACCTCGATGCGCTCGGCGTCCAAGCCGTCAGTAGTGACTGCGTGATCGGGTGAGGCGGTCGAGGCGTCGATGGCGCCGATGCCGTTTTGCAAAACGCGCACGCGGTCCTCGCCCAGGCCGCGTATGATCGGCCGGCTGGCGCCGGCGCCAAAGAAGGTGGTGGCGATGCCGGGCGTCGCATCCAAGGTGTCGCCCAAACCACCATTGAGTTGAGCCACAATGTCGTCGCGGCGCAAAACCTCCGCGCCTTGCAAGCTCTCGATGCGCGAGCCTTCGAGCGGTGCGGTGACGACGATTTCTGGTTCGGAGACGGTTTCTTGCGCGAGCGCGGTCAAGGGAATGAATGCGCCGGCCGCGGCAAAGCCGCGAAGGTAGATACTGAGTTTCATGGTTTGCCTCTAAGCAGATCAAGCCTGCGCGGCGGCGTACGCACGCGCGGTTCAGCGCTCGCAGGGAGCGCGGTCGATGCTCAGACGGCGATGGGAGGGGCGCGGCTTTGCCAAGGCAGCGCCGGCGCGGGCGGCGCGCGCGGCAGGACCGGCGCCGCGCTTTCGAACGCCACGCCAGCGACGCACAGGAAGTTCGGCGCTTCCGGTAATGCAGCGCGACTGGAGGCCGCGAGCACGTCGCAAACGATGCACGAGGCCTGGTGGGTGGCGGAGACGTGCACATCGTCGATGTGCGCCGCGCCGCTCTGCTCGAACGACGCATTTACGGGCGCAAAAGCATGGACGTGGGTCTGGACGACGAAGGCTTGCAGGAAGACGGCGAGCAACGCGCCAGCGAGCGCCCCAAGGCGCGGCCGGCGGGATCGATCATCGCTTCTGCGCAACCCCTTCATCAGTCCGCGATGTTACTTTGTAACGCCCCCGCTGACCAGCCCGAAGCCGCTCAAATCTCGACGAAAAGCGCAGATTGGCCGGCGAGCGACACGCAGTCGTCGTCGGCTTCGCCGTCCCCGACCTGAAAAATGATCCGCTGCGCTCTTCCGGGAAACGCAGCCTGCCCTGGCTCGTCCGTGAGGTTGAACGCGCACAGGAGGCGCGCGCCGTCGCGTTCGCGCGTCATCAACAGCAGACCGCCAGTGTCTCCGACCCTGAGTAAGTCGCCTTCGCGCAGAAGCGCGCTCTGTTTGCGAACGGCGATAATGCGCCGCGTGAATTGCAGCATGGATTCAGGATCAGCTTCCTGCACATCGACGGCGAGCGCGCGATGGCGCGGATCGAGCGGCAGCCACGCATCCGGCGCATCGGTGAAGCCCGCCATGTTTGCATCGCGCGACCATGGCATGGGCGTGCGTGCGCCATCGCGACCGATCCCCGACGGCCAAAACGCGATCGCTTCCGGATCGCGCAAGCGCTCGAGCGACACCTCGGCATGCGGCAAGCCAAGTTCGTCGCCCTGGTAGATGAAAGCCGTCCCGCGCATGGCCAGCAGCAGCGCCATCATGAGTTTGGCGCGCTGGGGATTTTCGTCGGCGAGCCGGGTCGGAAAGCGGACGACATCGTGATTAGAGAGCGACCACGAAGGCCATCCGCGCGCACCTTGCCAGCCATCGAGCGCTTCCTTGACGATGGCCGGTGTCAGGGCGCGTTGGCGCAGCAAGTAAAACGAGTAGGCCGTGTGCAGGCGGTCGGGCCCATCGGTGTATTCGCGCTGGACTTTGAGCGGCTCCTCATCCTCGATCTCGCCGACGGCCATTGCGCCATATTCATCGAGCAATGTGCGCAGACGCGCGATAAAGCCTAGAGTTTCCGGTTGCGTGCGGTCGTAGAGATGGCGTTGAAACTGGTGCGGCCGCGGCGGCGTCCGTTTCAGGTCCGTGATCGCCGGATTGTCGCGCAGGCGTGCGTCATGCGTGAAGAAATTCACCACATCGAGGCGCAGGCCATCGACGCCCCGGTCGAGCCAAAAGCGCGCGATTTGGAGCAACTCGTCCTGCACGACACGGTTGCGCACGTTGAGATCGGGCTGCTCCGGCAGGAAGTTGTGCAAATAGTACTGGCGCCGCCTTGCGTCCCACGTCCACGCACAGCCGCCGAACATTGCCTGCCAATTGTTCGGCGGCGAACCGTCCGGCTTGGCGTCGGCCCAGACGTACCAATCAGCCTTGGCGTTGTCGCGGCTTGATCGGCTCTCGGCAAACCAAGCGTGCTGATCTGACGAATGCGACCACACCTGGTCGATAATGACCTTGAGCCCCAGCGCGTGCGCGCGTGCGATCAACGCATCGGCGTCGGCAAGCACCCCGAAAAGCGGATCGACATCGCGATAGCTGCTGACATCGTAGCCGTAATCTTTCATCGGCGAGCGAAAGAACGGCGAAAGCCAAATCGCGTCGCAACCGAGCGAGGCGATGTGATCGAGTTTTTCGATCGCGCCCCTGAGGTCGCCGATGCCATCGCCGTCCGCATCGCGGAAGGAGCGCGGGTAGATTTGATAGATGACGGCGCCGCGAAGCCAATCGGTCATGCCCTCAGCCATGACCATGGCCGCGCCGCAAATCAAGTCGGATAGCAATAGTCCCGATCAGCCACTAAGATCGGGGCGGGGGTGGCTATGCATACTGGGTTTCTCTTGGTCGACGGAGATGCTCGACTCGGACGCGGGCCAGCGCGTCCCAGACACTGGTTCGTCGCCCTCGTTATAGTTATCGTCGCGCAATGGTGTTGGTGGCAGGGAGATGCGCTTTCCACCCAGGTCGCGGCAGTTCTCGCCGCCAACGGCGTATTAGATCGAGCAAGCGACCCGGTGATGGCCGGCTACGTTCTGAGCGCCATTCTGAGTCTCGTTCTCTCCGGGCTCCTCATAGCGTGCATTGCGGTATTTCTCTGCTATCGCATTGACCGTCGTGGCTTCACGTCGCTTGGTTTGAACATCGCAAGCCCCGGCTACGTCGTCGCTTGGTCCTTCGCTGGGGTGATCGCGGCGTCACCGCTTCTTCTTTCAATCGTGTTCAATGCATCCGTGGAACCTCGCGCCGTTGCACGCGGCGCCGCTGTTTTGTTGCCTGCTTCCTTTGTCCAAGCTGCCTCGGAGGAGATCGTCTTCCGAGGAATAGTGTTAGCTTCCCTCGCGGCACGTTATGGAGTGCGCGTTGGGATGCTGGGTAGCGCGCTGTTGTTCGGCGCGTGGCATCTGCAGATCGGGCAATCCCCCGTTGATGCGATAGTCGCCTTTGGTTCGACTTTCGTTTTTGGGATAACGGCTGCGATCGCTACCTTACACTATGCGAACCTGGGGCCAGCGATCGCACTTCATGCAATCTGGAATCTTGCGATCTATTTGCACGGCGGCTCGTCTGGGGGTGAGGACTTTTTCGCCGCCTGGCTAAGCGCGTTTTACCACCAGTGGACATGGACACAACTCATCAACGGTGAGCTCGGTCGCTATCTGCTCTTACCGCTCTTCATCGAGTCCCTTCTTGTGTTCGCCGCATGCCGTGACACCGTCTTGAATATCCTGGGCTTGAGGGTGCCTGATCCCCTTTAGATCACCCAGCCTCCGGGCCCCGCGGTCGCGCTGGCGGCCGACACAAGGCGCGCCACGATCGGAGCATCGTCGTTGCGGGTGCGGACATCGGCGAAGGCGTGCCACTCGGTGGTGCACGTCTCGCGCGTGAAGCGCAGCGCCGCGTAGCCGCGATTGGTCAGGTCGCACCAGGCGAGGTGGGCATTGGCCGAGCGCAGCAACGCTTCGCGTTCGCCGGGCGCCGCGCGCGAAAGCGAGCGCTCGAAGCCTGGGGAGGCGACGCTGCCGCCAGCGACCTCAACCGCCGCGAGCCGCGCGCCATCCGCGGCGGCAAGGTTGTTGATCCAGCAATTGTGGCTGTCGCCGCCCAGGACGACGGCGTTATTGGCGTTTGCCGCGCATGCAGCCAAGAAGCGCGCTCGGGCAGCGGGATAGCCGCCCCAGGAATCCAAGTTCCACGGCAGGCCGAGCGCGCTCACTTGTTCGCCCGCAGCGAACCATTGCCGCGACCCGGGAGAGATGTCATCGGGCAGAAGTCGTGTCAGGCCCGTGGGTGCAATCTGCTCGCCCATGACAACTTGCTGCGTGACGATCTGCCAAGTCTGGCCGCGCTGCTTCGAGTCTGCCAGCGTCTCGGCGAACCAGCTTTCCTGCGCGGCGCCGAGCATGGTGCGGTTGGGATCGTCCAGCACATCGCGGCGAAACTGCGCGACGACTGCCGCCGCATCGGCGCCGCCTTGCAGCAATTGCGGCATCAGCGCGCTGCGATAATCGATCTGCCGATCGCGGCCGATATAGCGTGTGTCGAGCAGAACGATGCGGGCGAGATCGCCCCAATCGAGGCTGCGATAGAGGCGCGCGCTGCGCGCTTCCGGACGCCGTATCGGCATCCAATCAAAATATGCTTTTGTGGCCGCGGCGACGCGATCGAGGAATCGCCCTTCGGTGGGCTCATGATGCGCCTGCGCGCCGTCGCGCCAGGTGTCGTTGGCGATTTCGTGATCGTCCCACACCACGCTCATCGGCTTGGTGCGTCGAAGCTCAAGCAAATCTGCGTCGGTGTGATAGGACGCGTAGCGCTGATAATAGTCGCTCAACGTCACCGTTTCGTTGGCGGGATCGATGATGCGGCCGGGGATCGCTTCTTCGGCGCTCGGATAGGCGCCGCGCTGGATCTCGTAAATATAGTCGCCCGTATGCAGAACCAGATCGATATCGCGCCGCGCCGCGGCGTGGCGATAGGCGTTGAAATAGCCGAACGGCATGTTCGCGCATGAAAACACCGCGACCGTGAGACTGTCCGCGCCGCCGGTAGGGGCGGTGCGTGTTTCGCCAGTGAGCGATGGTCCTGACGCCGAAAGGAAACGGTAGAAGTACACGCGCGCAGGCGAGAGGCCACGCACGTCCACTTTGACGCAGAAATCGCTGGCGAAGGCTGCGCGCGCTTCGCCGCGCTGCACGATGCGCGCGAAGGCCTCGTCCTCAGCCACCTCCCACGCGATGCGCCCTTCATTGGCGTGCGCGAAGCGCGTCCAGATGATGAACCCATCCGGCAGCGGGTCGCCGGACGCCACGCCATGGCTGAACACGCCGTGCGATAGCGTATTCGCCCATGCGGCGCGCGGCGCGACGACGGCGAGCGGGACGGCGGTGAGGAGCGAGCGACGGGCAATCAGCATGGCGCGCTCCTTAGGCCGCTATTGCGACAAGTCCGCGAAGCTCAGCATGGCGCGTCAGCGGCGCAGGGTTGCGGCGCTGGCGCCGGCGGCGCCACTCGATTGAGGAAGGCGCGCACAACCTCGGCGGATTCATCCGGCTTCTCTTCTTGCGGGATGTGGCCAGTCTGCTCGAATACGATCAGTTCCGAACCGGCGATCGCGTCCTTAAAGGCCTGCGCGGCTTCCATCGGCACGAGCCTATCGGTGTCGCCCTGCAGAATGAGCGTCGGCGTCCGGATGGGCGCGAGCCGTTCCGGCGTCGCCAGTGTCCGCGCGCTACGATCCACCGAGAGATGCAGCAGAATATCGCGATGGCCCGGCGCGCGCGCCAGCTCCGCATAGCGCGCCAACATCGCGTCATCGACCAAAGCCGGATCGTAGAACGAAGCCTCGAGGCCTTGGCGAATGAGGCGGCTGTTGTCGAGGTCGCGCAATATCGGGCCGAGCACCGGGTTACGCAGCAATTTGAAGATCGCCGGCTCCTCAGTGTTGTCGACACGCGGATCGGGCCAGCCGGCCGCATCAACAAGGATCAGGGCGCTCAAGCGATCCGGATGTTCCAGCGCATATTCCCACGCGACGTGGCCGCCCATCGAGCTGCCGGCCAGCGCGAAGCGGTCGACCGCTTGATCATCCACAAACGCTGCGAGCACATCGCGATACATCTGCATGGTTGGCCGATAGCCTGCCGGCGCGCGCGTTAGGCCGTGCCCGGGCAGATCGAGTGAAATGATGCGATACTGATCGCCAAGCCGCGCGACCCACGGCTCCCAAGTGTGGAGTGAAGCGCTGAAGCCGTGCACAAGCACGAGCACCGGCGCGTCAACTTCCTGGCGGCCTTCGTCGCGATAGTGCACCCGGATGCCGCCATCGAGTTCGACATAACGCGAGGCCGAGCTCTCGTAGGTCGCCGCCAGAGTTTCGTAGGGAAGGTCCGGCCGCTTCAGCGCGAAATAAGCGCCAGCGCCCAAAATGGCCGCAAGGCCGATGACCGCCAACAGTCCGCCAATGATCCACCGCATCCCGCGCCCTCCAGACCAACAGAGTGGCGCGCGCGCGGTCTGCGTTCAAGCGCGCCAACCGACGCGCTTGGCCCAAGCCTCGAATTCAGCGCGCCGTTGCGCGAGGTCAACAGGGGCGCGGTCGCCCTCAGCCGCAGCGGTGGCGCGCATGTGCGCTATGGTATCCGCCATCGGCGGCAGGCCGACGCTGGCGCGGCGGTCGTCCAGACCCGCGGGATCGCGCGCGGGCGCTGGTGAGAGCTGGGCGTTGGCGTCCCAATCGAACTGGGTGCCGAAGGTCTGTTCTCCGCCTTCAAAAATGGCGATCCGATCGGCAAGATAGGCTGCGTCGAGGGTGTTGGCCTGACCCAGCGGGATCGCGTCGAGCATGAGCGCGAGCCCGCGCCGCTGCAGCGCCGGATGACCGATCGCATGCTGTAGAATCAGAAATGCCGCGCCGGCGCCTTCGTCGCCAAGCGCGCTACGGCCGGGCCAGCCGAGCGCATCGAACGCACGGGCGAGCAGCGCGGCGTTTTCATCATGCACGGCTTCCATCTCAGGATGATAGCCGTCGAACAACTCGCCACGCGCGACGAGGCGCGCGCGGGTTTCAAGGTCGCGCCGTGCAGCGGCGATCAGCTGCGCGCGCCAATCTGTTTCACTCATGAGCGCACACGGGGCAGGCAGGGTCGCGCGGCAGTTTCACTGTCCGGGCGCTGGCGTCGAGGCCGTCATACAAAAGCACGCGCCCGGCGAGACTATCACCGGCCTGCGCGATCTCTTTGATGGCCTCCAGCGCCATCATCGATCCGATCACACCCGTCAGCGCGCCCACAATTCCAACCTGCGCGCAGGTCTCCGCATCCGGCGGCGCCTCGGGCACAAGGCAGCGATAGCAAGGTCCGCCGCGCTTAAACATCGAAACTTGCCCTTGCCAGCGGCCAACGGCGCCCGAGATGAGCGTGACGCCCAGCTCGCGGCATGCGGCGTTGACGGCGAAGCGCGCGCCAAATTCATCCGTGCCGTCGAGTACGACATCGGCGCCTGCAAGTAAGCCGCGCGCGGTGTCCTCAACCAAGCGCTCCGCACGCGTGTCGATGCTGACGTTGGGATTGAGCGCGTCCAAATGCGTGCGCGCGCGTTCCACCTTGGACGCGCCCACATCGTTGGCGCGAAAGATGATCTGCCGTTGCAGATTCGACAAAGACACAGCGTCATCATCGATCAATCGCAAGCGCCCGACGCCCGCCGCCGCCAAATAGAGCGCCGCCGGTGCGCCGAGCCCGCCAGCGCCCACGATCGCCACGTGCGCCGCCTTCAGCCTCTGCTGCCCAGGCCCGCCTATCTCCTTGAGCAGGATATGGCGCGCATAGCGTTCGCGCTCGTCATTAGAAAAGCTCATCGGCTTCTCTTAACGGACTTGCACGTTTGGGCGTAGCGCGGAGTTCCTGGGGGGAACGCCCGGCGCATCGCCGCGTTTGTCCATCCATGCGTTATGTCGATGCCAGCCTCGCCCCCGGCGAAATTGTCCTGCAGCGCGGCAAGTGGCCGGGCGTGTTCTGGTTCCTCGCCTGGGCCGCTCTGATCGTGCTCGGCATCATTGGGGTCGGCGTCTTTATCTTCTTCGCAATGGCGATCCGTATGTGGAGCACGGATTTCGCCGTCACCAACCGTCGCGTCATCTTGAAGCGCGGCTGGCTCAACAGGCGCACCCAAGAGCTGGCGGTTGAAAGCGTCGAGGGCGTGTCGCTGGATCAATCGCTGATCGCACGCCTGTGCGGGTTCGGGCGCGTTATCGTCACCGGCACTGGCGAGGCGCGCATCGTGTTCCCGCCGATGGCGAACCCCGTCGCGTTCCGCCGCGCCATCGAGACGGCGCGCGCCGAGGCCGGAGAGGTGCATCTGGCGGACGAAGATTTGGCCGCGTTGGAGCGCGCGAAAGCTGCGGCGAATTCGAACGAGGTTGTGGAGGAGGATGGCCCGCCGCGCCGCAAGCGGCCGAGCTTCATCGGCCTTCGCGCCCGCCGCTAACTCCGCCCGGTCGAGCCAAATCCGCCGGCGCCTCGCGCCGTTTCGCCGAGCGCATCGACCACATCCCACGCGCCCTGCGTCACCGGTGCGATCACCATTTGCGCAATCCGTTCGCCGCGTTTGATCACGAACGGCTCCTGCCCGAGATTGATAAGAATGACGCCGACTTCGCCGCGATAATCGGCGTCGATGGTGCCGGGCGTGTTCAAACAGGTGACGCCGTGCTTGAGGGCGAGGCCCGAGCGCGGCCGCACCTGCGCTTCATAACCCGCTGGGAGCGCAATCGTTAGGCCAGTTGGAACGAGCACCCTTTGGCCTGGCGCAAGCGTCAGGGGAGCGCCTTCGGGCACGGCGGCGCGCAAATCCATGCCGGCGGACAGGGGCGTTTCGTAAGCCGGCATGGCCAGCCCCTCGAAATGCGGCAGCGGCTTTACCTGGATACGGACGGCTTGGTTCATGACGCCAGGATAAACGCGGATTCGCCCCGCGCTTCCATGCCGGGAAAGCTGCCTTATTTCTTGCCGGCTTGGCGCGCCTTGCGGGCGGCGTACTTCAGATCGCGACGAGCTTTTTGCTCGAACGCCAGAATCTCGGCCGCCTCAGCGTCGGCGACGCGTTTGCGCTCGGCTTCGTCGGCAGCGACGCGCGCGGCTTCGGCCTCAGCCTTGGCCTTCTCCTCAGCCGCGATCTTGCGCTGCAGTCTTTCCATATCGACGCGCTCGCGACGCTTTTGCTCGGCGGCGATGCGCTTCTCCTCACGCACCTTGGCCTCGGCGGCGCGGGCGGCGGCGATAGCCGGATCAACTTCGGCTTGTGTCTTGGTCTTGAACTTTTCCAGCATCGCCTTTTTGGCGGCTTCAGCGGCTTCGCGACGTTCGTTGTGGTTCTGGAAGCTCATGCAGTCAGATTTCCTCACAGGGCGCGCGCCACGGCGCGCTCAGCGTTAGGTCGAAATCGGATGTGAAGCCTCCAGATAGCGCGCGGCGTCCGGTTACGGAAGGGGCGCCAACATGAATTTGCCGCGACGAAATGGAACAGCCGAACGGCCTATTTGCGCGGCGACTTGGCGGTAAGCGCCGCGGCGATCTCGGCCGCCAGCTTGCGAGCGACCTCGCCTTTGCTCATGCGCGGCCAGGCGTCTGCGCGATCCTTGCTGATCAGCAGAACGCTGTTGTCGTCGCCGCCCATGACATCGCCCGAAACGTCGTTGGCGACGATCCAGTCGCAACCTTTCTTGGCGATCTTGGCGCGGGCGTGCTCCTCGACGTCGTTGGTTTCGGCGGCAAAGCCAATGACCAGCTTAGGCCGCTTCTTTCCCGGCTTCGAAAGCGTGGCCAGAATGTCGGGATTTTCCGCCAACTCGATCGAGGGGAGGCCACCCTTGGCCTTCTTGATTTTCCTCGGCGCGGTCTCGCTCGGCCGCCAGTCCGCCACCGCCGCGACCATGACGGCGACATCGGCTGGCAGCGCCGCTTGGCTTGCCGCCAGCATGTCGCGGGCGCTCTCGACTTCAATACGCTTCACGCCAGCCGGGGCGGCGCGTCCCGTCGGCCCGGACACCAATGTCACCTCGGCGCCCAGGTCCGCGAGCGCCGCTGCGATGGCGTAGCCTTGCTTGCCGCTCGAGCGATTGGAGATGAAGCGCACCGGGTCAATCGCCTCAATCGTAGGCCCAGCCGTCACCAGCGCGCGCTTCCCCTTGAGGGGGCCGTCGCGCAACAGCGTCAGCACCGAGTCGCGGATCGCGTCGGGCTCCGACATGCGTCCGACCCCGCGCTCGCCGCGTTCGGCCATTTCGCCTTCGGCGGGACCGATGAAGCGCAGCCCGTCAGCCTGCAAGGTCTCGTAGTTGCGTCGCGTCGCGGCGTTGGCCCACATGCGCGGGTTCATCGCCGGCGCCATCAACACCGGCTTATCGGTCGCAAGCAGGACCGCGGATGCGAGATCGTTGGCGAGGCCTTGCGCCGCCTTCGCCATCAAGTCGGCGGTCGCGGGCGCGACGACGATGAGATCGCACTCGCGCGCCAGCCGGATGTGGCCGACATCGAATTCCTGCGCCTGGTCGAACAGGTCGGTGAACACGCGCTCTCCAACCAGCGCACCGGCGGCCAGCGGCGTCACGAAACGCTGCGCGGCGTCGGTCATCACCACGCGAACCGCGACGCCGGCTTCTTTCAACCGGCGAATGAGATCGAGGCTCTTATAAGCGGCGATGCCGCCGCCAATGATGAGGAGGACGCGTTTGCTCATGGGAACGGTGCGGCCTTTTCCGCTTCGGCGTCCGGCGCAGCTTCAGCATCAGGCTGCGTTGCGTCGTCTGGCGTTGCTTCCGCAGGTGTAGCGACAGGCGCCGGCGTCGTGGTCATCGGCGCTTCGATGCGCGCGGGTTCAGCGGGTTCCGGCGCACGCTCGATCTGCCGGGGGCCGAACACCAGCACGATCAGGCCGCCGCCGATGAGCCCGATCCAGAACACCGGCATCTGATACCACTTGCGCTCTTCGCGCGGCGCCTCGGCGCCCACCTTGCGGGCGGCCGCTTCGACCGCGGTCAGCGTATGCGGCAGTCGGCGCAAAGCTGCGAAGCCCAAGGCGACCTCATCGATGCCGCGCTTAGCTATGGCCTCGGCGCCAAGTTCACGCTGCACCCAGCGCTCGACGATCGGGCGAGAGGCGCTCCACATGTCGTGCTTGGGGTCGAGGCCGCGGGCCACGCCCTCGACTTGCACCATGGTTTTCTGCAGCAGCACGAGCTCCGGGCGCAAATGCATGCCGAACATGTGCGAAACGTCGAACAGCTGCAGCAGCAGGCGGCTCATCGAAATGCCGTCGGCGGTCTTGCCGAAGATCGGCTCGCCGATGGCGCGCAGCGCCTGCGCGAATTCTTCGATCGTGAACTTTTCCGGCACATAGCCGGCTTCCTGGTGCACTTCGGCGACGCGGCGATAGTCGCGCTTCAGGAAGCCGTAGAGAATTTCCGCCAGGTAGCGGCGTTCCTTGTGGCCGATGCGGCCCATGATGCCGAAATCGACGATCCACAATTTGCCGTCGCGCCCGTAGAGCAGATTGCCCTCGTGCATGTCCGCGTGGAAAAAGCCGTAATCGAGCGCCGCCGCCAAAAAGCCGCGCGTGATGGCGATCGCCAGCTCACCGCGATCGGCGCCGGCGGCGTCGAGCCCCTTGCGATCAGTCAACGCCACGCCGTCGATCCAGTCGAGCGTCATCACCCGCTTGGATGAGCGCGACCAGTCGATCTCCGGCACGGTCAAATAGCCGTCCTTCGCCGCGACTTCGCGGAATTCCGCCGCGGCGCCGGCTTCTAGCCGCAGGTCAAGCTCGCGCTCCATCGCGGAGGCGACGGTGTCGATGAAGCGCACCGGCTCCAAGCGGCGCGAGCGTGGCGAGAAGAATTCGATCGCCTGCGCCAGGAAGCGCAGCGCCCCCATCTCCTTGGCCAGCTTTTTTTCGATGCGGGGGCGCAGCACCTTGATGGCGACGACGCCTTGGCGCGGCACGATCGCCTGGTGCACTTGCGCGATCGAGGCTGCGGCCATCGCCTCGGAAATGCCGGCGAACAATTCCTCGGTGCCGCCAAGCTCGTCATTGATGGTGTCGAGCGCCACGGTGCGTGAGAAGGGCGGCAGGCGATCTTTCAGCCGGCCAAGCTCCTGCGCGACGGTTACGCCGATCATGTCGGGGCGCGTCGCCAGGAATTGGCCGACCTTCACATAAGCCGGCCCCAATCGCTCCAACGCCTTCGCCAGCCGTTCGCCGACGCTGCGGCCACGCCGGCGCTTGGCGAAGATCGAGAGCGCGGTGTGCGTCGCTTGCAGCGAGGTCGAGTAGCGGTCGTAATATTCGGCAGGCAGCAACACGTCATAGCGCACCAAGGTCAGCGCGACGCGCAGCAGCCGCCATGTGTGCCCGATCGCGCCGGTGAAGATGCCGATCACGACCCCAATTGCGATGGCGACGATCAGCGATGACCAAAACATCAACGCGTTCGCGGCCGTGCCGAGTCCGATCAGCAGGCCGACGACAAACGTTATGATCAGCGAGAGCCAGAACACTAAACCGACCAACCCCAATGCAGCGCGCAGACGCCGCCAGCCATGTTGCGATAGGCCACGCGTGCGAAACCCGCCTCACGGATCATAGACGTAAATGTTTCCTGATCCGGAAACCGGCGGATGGATTCGACCAGATATCGGTAGGAATCCGGGTCATTTGCGAGCAATTTCCCCAGCGCCGGGATCGCGTTAAACGAATAGAAATCATAAACCGGCTCGAGCCCGCCAATCGCGAGGCGCGAGAACTCCAAACAGAAGAACCGCCCGCCGGGTTTCAACACGCGCTTGGCTTCGCGCAGCACGGCCGGAACGTCGGTGCAGTTCCGGATGCCGAAGCTGATGATGTAGGCGTCGGCAACGCCGTCATCGACCGGCAAATGTTCGGCGTCGCCCTCGTGCCAGGAGAGCCCATCGTCGCCGCGCGCGCGCCCGGCCTCCAGCATCTCTGTATTGATGTCGATGACGTGGATTTCGGGCGGCTCAAGTCCGCGCCGTTGCGCAGCGCCGTCCCCAAGTTTCTTTAGCCGCCGCGCAATGTCGCCGGTGCCGCCGGCCACATCGAGAATGAGTTCGCCTGGCTGCGGGTTGAGCTTGGCGGCGGCCGCGTCCTTCCAGAGCCGATGCAGGCCGCCCGACATGGCGTCGTTCATCAGATCGTATTTCGAAGCGACCGAGGAAAACACCGCGCGGACGCGCCCGGCCTTTTCGGCCTTCGGCACGTCCTGGAACCCGAAAGAGGCGGTCTCGTCAGTCATCCTTTGTCCTCGGGGCCGGACCATAGCGGCGAGGCGCAGACGGGGCTATATCGCTCCCTCATGCTTTCGCGTTTGATTTCCGACATTTCGCCGCATGCCTGAACTCCCGGAAGTCGAGACCGTGCGTCGGGGCCTAGCGCCGGTGTTGGTCGGGCGGCGGATCAAGCGCGCGCAAACCAAGCGCGCGGATTTGCGGTTTCCATTTCCGCCGCGCTTTGCCGCACGCCTCAATGGCCGCCGCGTCGATGCGCTGGATCGGCGCGCGAAATATCTGCTGGCTCATCTCGACGACGGCGCCGTCTGGATCACGCACTTGGGCATGACTGGGCGCTGGTCGATCCTCGGCGCCAAACGTCAGCCGGGCGACTTCTACTACGCCGAGCCGCCCGATCCGACGCACACGCATGTGGTGATCGAAACGGAAGAGGGCGCGCGCCTCGAGTTCAACGATCCGCGCCGCTTTGGCTACATGGATCTCATCGCGGAGAGCGAACTCGATACGCACCCCTTCTTCAAAGGCATGGGGCCTGAGCCGCTCGGCAACGCCTTCCATTTGCATTACCTCAAGCACGCGTTCGCCAACAAGAAAGCGCCGGTGAAGGCGGCGCTGTTGGATCAAAGGATGGTGGCGGGCCTCGGCAACATCTACGTCGTGGAGGCGCTCTATCGCGCTGGAATAGCGCCTTCAAAGCCGGCTGGCCGTATTGGCGCGCAGCGTTTGGAAAAGCTCTATCACGCCATCCGCGCCGTGCTCGAAGAAGCCATCGAGGCCGGCGGCTCGACGCTTTCCGACTATGCCGCCGTCGATGGCGCACAAGGCGGCTTTCAGCACCGTTTTCGCGTTTATGACCGCGAAGGCGAGCCCTGTTTGACCAAGGATTGCGGCGGCACGATCAAACGCGCTGTTCACAGCGGCCGCTCAACCTTTTGGTGCCCAAGGTGTCAGCGCTAGAGCGCAGCCCCAGATTGGCTATGCTTGCCACGTGAGTCGCGTTCTCGCTTTCGCCGTCGCCCTTATTTGCGTTGCGCCCGCTTACGCGCAGACGCGCTACTCCGCGCATGTCGAGGATTTTCCGCTGCCGCCCGGGTTCGAGCGGATTTTCGAGTATGCGCCCTATAGCGGCGAGGCCGGGCGCATCGTCGTGATGGATGGCCTGGGCGCCGGTTCGCCAGCGAGCGTGCGCGCTTTCTACGAGGCGGCGCTGCCGCCGCTCGGCTGGAGCTTCAGCCCGGGGGATGAGGGGTTGGTGTTTCAGCGCGGTCGCCAGCGCCTGACCTTGATCATCGAGCCCGCGCAAGGCGGAACGCACCTGCTTGCCACTTTCGTCGAGCGGCCGTCGCCGAGCGATTGATTTTCGCGCCCCCGCGGCGCAAGCAGACGCCATGACTTATGAGAACATTCTAGTCGAGACCGATGCGGGCGTTGGCGTCATCCGGCTCAATCGGCCCAAGGCGCTGAACGCGCTGAACGATACGTTGATCGCGGAACTCAACAGCGCGCTCGACGTATTCGAGGCGGACGACGCGATCGGCTGTATCGTCATAACCGGTTCGGAAAAAGCCTTCGCAGCCGGCGCCGACATCAAGCAAATGGCGGAGGGTCAGTTCAGCGACTACTACGCACGCGATCCGTTCCAGAATCTCGAGCGCGTGCCACGCTGCCGCAAACCCACCATCGCCGCGGTCGCTGGTTACGCTCTCGGCGGCGGCTGTGAACTGGCGATGATGTGCGATTTCATTATTGCCGCCGAAACCGCGAAATTCGGTCAGCCGGAAATCACCTTGGGCGTCATGCCGGCGTGGGGCGGCTCGCAGCGTCTGACGCGCAGCATCGGCAAAGCCAAGGCCATGGATCTTTGTCTGACCGGCCGCATGATGGATGCGCAAGAGGCCGAACGGGCGGGCCTCGTCGCGCGCATCGTCGCCGCGGACAAATTGATGGAAGAGACGATGACGGCGGCCAAGAAGATCGCCTCGTTTGGACGGCTCTCGACCATCGCCAACAAGGAGGCGGTGAACGCCGCATTCGAGACGCCGCTGAAGGATGGCCTCAGCCTGGAACGGCGCCTGTTCTACGCGCTCTTCGCCACCGAGGATCAAAAGGAAGGCATGGCCGCCTTTATCGCAAAGCGGCCGCCCGAATTTAAGCATCGCTAGGGTTTGACGAGCGCGTTCCCCAGGGCTATACGCCGCCGCTTCATTGCCGAAACTAATCTCTCTGGAACTTTCACATGGCGAATACGAAGTCCGCAAAGAAGGCGACCCGCGTGATTGAACGCCGTACGGCGATCAATAAGGCGCGTCGCACACGTATGCGGTCGTCGTGGCGCACGGTGGAAGAAGCGATCGCCGCTGGCGACGCCAAGGCCGCGACGGAAGCCCTCCGCGCCGCTGAATCCGAGACCATGCGCGCCGTCACGAACGGCGTCGTTCATAAGAACCTCGGCAGCCGCAAGGTGTCGCGCCTGGCGCACCGGATTGCCGCTCTCTCCAAGCGCTGACAATCGCGCCTCGGCGCTCAATTCCCGCTTTCCAAGCGCTGCGAATCTACCCATTCCATGTCCGAAATTTCACTGTGTAGAACCAGTGAATAACGTTCCGTATACGTCCTAATCCCGCCATCCGGTCTAGGCCAATTTCCGCATTATATTTCAATGCGCTGGCGTCGATCTGTGGATGCTTTCTCCATTTTAATTCCGAAACGCTTAATGGGTGTTGACGGGTCCCGCTGATGGGGGCATCGTTCGCGTGTCCGGCGAGAACTTTTCGCTGTTCGACGGTCTTCAGTGACACCGATGCCAAGGCATCGGGCCGAAACGATCTTTCGGCTCGAACGCGAGACGTGCGCCCGTCGGGCAGGGGCGGCTGATAACACGATCTGACGGGGGTTGGCATGGAGCAGGGCGAAGAGGCCCGCCGAGGAACGGCGGGCGTCGGGGCGGCGCGAGCTTACGAAATGGTCCGCAAAGAGCTGCTGACCGAGTTCGGGGCCGACATTTTTCGCTCTTACGTCGATCAGCTGAAGCTGGTCGCCGACTGGGAAGGCAGCCTGCTGTTCCGGGCCGCCTCTCAGGTCGCCAAGGAGCGGGTCCAGCAACAGATTCAGCACCGGCTGGAGGCGCGGCTGCGCTCCTACATCCCGGCGCTCGGCCCGGTCCGGATTCTCCTTGAGCACGAAATTCCTGAGGATGTCCGGGTCTTAGCCAATGGCGGCGATGAAGCAGCGCTGGCGCTCCCGGCCATCGCAGCCGCGCCGGACCCCCATTCTCAGAGCTTTGAGAGCTTCTGTGTCGATGGCTCCAACCATCGCGCCTTCACCGTGGCGCAGATGATCGCCGCCGGCGCCGGAGTGACGTTTCCGGTGTGGCTCGTCCACTCCGCGCCCGGCTGCGGCAAGTCGCACCTGCTCTCGGCTGTTGCGCGCGAGGCGGTGGCGCGCGGGCGCAAAGTGCTGATGCTGACCGGCCAGGAATTCCTCGAGTCGTTTCAAGCCGCATTGCATAAGAAGCGTGACTCGTCGGCGTTCAAGGACATGGTCCGTGCGCCGGATCTCCTGATCATCGATGACTTCCATCGCATCTGCGGTAAGCGTGCGACGGAGGAAGAAGCCTTTGACACCATGCACGATCTGACGCGCCGTGGCGGGCAAGTCGTGCTCGCCGCCAATCATGGCGCCGCGGGTCTCGAAGGGCTCGACGAAACGCTGCGCGCCAAACTCAAGGGCGCCGCCGCAAGTGAAATCACAGAACCGGACGCCGCGTTGCGTCGTCGCATTCTCGAAGCGCGCGTGGCGCATCATGCCCGCGTCAATTCGGGTTTCAGCGTGGCTTCCGCCGCGCTCGACATGATCGCCAATCGCATGCACGTTACGGGGCGCGAGCTCGATGGCGCTGTGTGCCAACTCCTCATCGAATGGAAAATTTCTGGAGGGACAGAAGTGACGATGGAAGCCGCCGCGAATGCGCTGCAGAGCAAATTGACGGACGCCGCCGAGCGCCGCATCACCGTGCAACTGGTGCAAAAGGTGGTGGCTAGGCACTACAACATGACGGTGCCGCAATTGTTGGAGCGTACGCGTCGTCACGCCATCGCCCGCCCGCGGCAAGTGGCGATGTTCCTGGCCTGCCAAATGACGCACGCCTCGCTGCCGGATATCGGCCAGCGCTTCGGCGGTTTCGATCACACGACGATCATGTATGCGCGCGACCGCATCGCGGCGCTGGTCGAGCAGGATGCCGCTGCGAAAGCTGAAATCGAAGGCATCGCGCGCGCGGTTCGCCGCGAACCCTAAGGCTAGCGCCTGCGCTGCCCTTTGAGCCCCTATGGCTTGCAGTTTGGGCTTGGGGCTGGCGCGGCTTCTGCTAGTTTCACACCCCCTGTGATCGGCGACTCAGCCGGTGGCGGGGGGTGTTTTCGTATCTGGCTCCGGGCGGGGCCGAAGGGTTCGGGAAAAGGGCAATGCGGCTGACCATCGAGCGCTCGGCGCTCCTGAAAGCGCTCAACCACGTGCAAAGCGTCGTCGAACGTCGCAACACGATCCCGATCCTGTCGAACGTGCTGCTATCTGCGCAGGGCGACAGCCTGAAGCTCACCGCCACTGATCTCGACATTGAAATTTCCGAGTCGGCGCCGGCAGAGGTGGAGCGCGGCGGTCAGACCACAGCGCCGGCCAACTATCTCTACGACTTCGTACGCAAGCTGCCGGACGGATCGGCCGTGAAGCTCGATGTCGCCGGCGATGACGGGCGTCTGTTTATCTCGGCTGGCAAATCGCGGCTGCATCTGCCGATCCTGCCTGCCGGCGATTTTCCATCCATGCCATCCGATGGCTTCGAGACCCGGTTTGAGGTCGAGCCGACGGAGCTGGCGCGCCTCGTCGACAAGACGCGCTTCGCCATCTCGACGGAAGAAACGCGCTATTATTTAAACGGCATCTTCTTTCACACCGTGGCCAACGGCTCGGGCGAGGCGATGCTGCGCGCGGTCGCCACGGATGGTCACCGTCTGGCGCTCGCGGATCACACCGCGCCCAAGGGCGCGCAGGGCATGCCGGGCGTCATCGTGCCGCGCAAGACCATAAACGAACTCAAGCGCCTGCTCGACGACGCATCCGATCTGGTCGAGATCGCGGTGTCGCCGCAAAAAATTCGCTTCGCTTTGGGCGATGCCGTGCTGACCTCGAAGCTGATCGACGGCTCGTTTCCGGAATACGCGCGCGTCATTCCAAAGGGCAATGCGAAGCGGCTCAAGGTCGACAACAAGGCGTTCGCCGAGGCGGTCGATCGCGTCGCCACCGTGTCCGCCGAGCGGTCGCGCTCGGTGCGCTTGGCGCTCGACAAAGACAAAGTAACGCTCACCGTCAACAATCCCGACGCCGGTGTGGCGACCGAAGATCTCGCCGCTGGCTATAGCGACGAAGGCATGGAAATCGGCTTCAACGCCAAATATCTGCTCGACGTCGCCGGTCAGATCGAAGGGTCGGAAGCCGTGTTCGAGCTTGCCGATTCCGGTTCGCCGACTTTGGTCCGCGACGAGGCCGACGAGCACGCGCTCTACGTGCTGATGCCGCTGAGGGTGTGATGAACATGGAGCGCCGGCGCGCCGGCGCTTTGTAAATGCACGCCCTCTACGTTTCGCGTTTGACGCTGGCGGACTTCCGCAACCACGCCGCACTCGATCTTACGCTCGATGCGCGCCCTGTGTGCCTGTTTGGTCCGAACGGCGCTGGCAAGACCAATATTCTCGAAGCGCTCACTATGCTGGCGCCTGGGCGCGGCCTGCGCAGCGCGTCGCTGATCGATGTCGCACGCGATGGCGGCCACGAACGATTGCAGCCCTGGGCGGTGTCGGCGCGGATCGTTCAGGACGACGAAGAGGCGATTATCGGCGTCGGCGCCGAGCGCACGCCGGAAGGGGGCGTCAAGCGTGTCACCCGCATGAACGGAGAGCCGGCGACGGCGTCGGAGCTGGCGGAAGCGGCGCGCATGACATGGCTCACCCCGGCGATGGATCGCTTGTGGTCCGGCCCCGCGGGCGATCGCCGGCGCTTCTTCGATCGCCTGACGTTGGCGCGCGCGTCCGAGCATGGGCAGGCGGCGGCCGCCTATGAGCGCGCCATGCGTGAGCGTCAGCGCTTGCTGGGGGAGCGCGTCTACGACGACGCCTGGTTGGGCGGACTGGAGCGCGAAATGTCGGCGCATGGTGCGGCGATCGCGGCCGCGCGGGTGGAGACACTGCATCGTCTACAGGACGCGATCGATGCGCGTCCCGATGGCGCGTTTCCAAAAGCATCGCTGGCGCTCGATGGCTTGCTCGAAGCGCGGTTCGAAAACGGCGCCAAGAGCGCCGACGTAGAGGAAGATTTCGCCGACCTGCTGCGCGACGTGCGCGGACGCGATGCGGGGGCGGGCCGCGCGCTCGATGGACCGCACCGCAGCGATTTGAAGGCGCGTCACGCCGCCAAGGGTATGGACGCCGAGCAGTGCTCAACGGGCGAACAAAAGGCGCTGCTGCTTGGGCTGATCCTGGCGCAAGCGCGCGCGCTCGCTGGCGACCCCGGCGCCGGCGCTTCCCTCATTCTGATCGATGAGGCAGCCGCGCATTTGGATTCCATTCGCCGCGCCGCCTTGTTCGACGAATTGCTCGCCAATCCTGGCCAGGCTTGGCTCACCGGCACGGACGAAAACTTGTTCGAAGCATTCGGCTCTCGCGCGCAGGTGTTTGAGGTGCGCGACGGGCGCGTTCACCCGACTTAGGCGGCGTGGCGCAGGCCAGCCGCTTGCAGATGCGCCGGCACGCGCAGTGTAAACGTTGAGCCCGCACCCAGCGCGCTCTCGACAGTGACGTCGCCGCCCATGAGCTGGACGTAGCTGCGCGTGATCGAAAGCCCAAGGCCCGTTCCGCCGAACTCACGCGACGTGCTGGCCTCGGCCTGCACGAACGGTTGAAACAGTCGCGCCATTTGTTCTTCGCTCATGCCGATGCCGGTGTCGCGCACGGCAAAAACGAGACAGTCGCGTCCGTCGGCAATCTCGCGCCGGGCGCTCAGCGTCACGGCGCCGCCCTCTGTGAACTTCACGGCGTTCGACAACAGATTGAGCAGGCATTGTTTGAGGCGGAAACCATCCGTCTCGGCGCGGCCGAGATGGGCTGCGAGATCGACGCGCAGATCGACATTGCGCGCCGCCGCCATCGGTTGAACGGTTTCGATCGTATCTCGCGCCAGCGCCGCTGGATCAAAGGGCGCAGGCTCAAGCTCGATGCGCCCGGCATCGATCTTTGACAAATCCAGGATGTCGTTGATCAGCGTGAGCAAGTGGTGGCCGGCGGCGACGATACGCTGCGCGTCCTTGCGCGCCGCTGCGTCCTCGGAATCTTCCGAAATGATCTCGCCATAGCCGATGATCGCGTTGAGCGGCGTGCGCAGTTCATGGCTCATACTGGCCAGGAATTGCGATTTGGCGTTGTTGGCGGCTTCGGCGCGAACGGTGAGCTCGGTCTGCTCCTCGGCGAGCTTGAGCAGTTCGGCTGTGCGCATGGCGACCGTCTCGCGCAAGCGCTGGTTCTCCAGCAGCTGGCGGTCGGAGAGATAGATATCCGCCATGGCGGCCGCCAGCGCCGCGATCAAGCAGAGCAGGGCGCCGAAGCCAACGACAACACCGAGCATGGATTGCGACAGGCCGTCGGCGTCGACGCCGCCTGCGAACGGAACGAGGGTCACCGCGCTCATCGCCGTGAAGTGCAGCGCGCAGATCGCAACCACCATCACGCCGCCGGCGGCGAGCGCCCGCCACTTGCCGGCGGTCATGTGGAAGGTGATGAAGGCGGCGGCGGCAAACACGACGCTCATCACCACTGAAGCGACCACCAAGCCTTCGTCCCAAAGCATAAGGGCGGCCGCCTCGATGCCGGCCGTGCCGACATAGTGCATGGCGATGACGCCGACGCCGGACAGCGCCCCGGCCAGCCCCCAAGCATGCGGCCGCGCAAAATAGTGCGCGAGCCAGAACGCGCCCGTTTGCATAGCGAGAGATATGACCAGCGATCCGAACAGCGAGCCAAGCTCGAAGCTGAGCGGCACGCCGACGTCATAGGCGGTCATCGCCACGAAATGCGTCGCCCACACGCCGAGGCCGGCGACGATGCCCGCCGCGATCGCCCAGATGCGCGCCACCGCGCTCTCTCGCGCGCCGCTTCGGCTCAGCATCAGGAAGGCGCTCGTGCTGGTGACCGCGCAGATCAGCGCCGCGAGCAGCAATAGCCATAGGTTATGCTCCTGCGTGACGCAGGCGATGACGCGAAGCATGGAGGAGGCCGACTTCCGTTTAGGGTTCGCGCCGGTTAAACAGTACAGAGGCTAAGATCGGGCTAACATAGCTGCATTGACGCAACGGCGCCGGCGCTGTCAGCGGTGACAAGAGCGCGAAAATTTGCTCACGTATGCGTTAAAGAGGAAGCGCCATGGCGAACCCCAATTATGTCAGCCGGCACAATCCGGACTACGCGTTCGACTACGATCCGAATGAAGATGCCTGGAGCACCGATCTCGCCACGCTCGACATGAGCCGCGGCGAGCGCTTCCGCGATGACACCATCTGGCCGTTCTTCGAACGCCTGCGCAAAGAAGACCCGGTTCACTACTGCCCGGACAGTCTCAACGGCCCGTTCTGGTCCGTCACCAAATACAATGACATCATGGCGGTGGACACCAACCACCAGCAATTCTCTTCCGAGCCGTCGATCGTGTTGTTCGACCCGGAAGAGGATTTTCCGTTGCCGATGTTCATCGCGATGGACCCGCCCAAGCATGATGTGCAGCGCAAGACCGTGTCACCGATTGTGGCGCCCAATCATCTGGCGCATTTGGAGCCGATCATCCGCGAACGCGCCGCGGGTCTCCTCGATTCGGTGCCGCGCGGCGAGGTGTTCAACTGGGTCGATAAGATTTCGATCGAGCTGACGACGCAGATGCTGGCGACCTTGTTCGACTTTCCCTGGGAAGATCGCCGCAAGCTGACGCGCTGGTCCGACGTTGCGACGGCGGCGCCCGGCTCCGGCATCGTCGAAAGTCACGAGCAGCGCCAAATGGAGCTGATGGAGTGTCTGCAATACTTCAATCGGCTTTGGGAGGAGCGCGCGGCGGCGCCGCCTAAGAACGACCTGATCTCAATGCTCGCCCATGGCGACAGCACCAAGGACATGCCGCGCCAGGAATTCCTCGGCAATCTCATCCTCCTGATCGTTGGCGGCAATGACACGACGCGCAATTCGATCAGCGGCAGCGTCTACGCGCTGAACAAATTTCCCGATCAGTACGCCAAGCTGAAGGCCAATCCCGCGCTGATCCCGAGCCTGGTGTCGGAGACCATTCGCTGGCAGACGCCGCTCGCCTTCATGCGCCGCACCGCGCTTGAGGACGTCGAGCTCGGCGGCAAGCTGATCAGGAAGCACGACAAGGTCGTGATGTGGTACGTCTCCGGCAATCGCGACGAAGAGGTGATCGCCAACGCCAATGCCTTCGACATCGAACGGGAAAATGTGCGCCGGCACCTCTCCTTTGGCTTCGGCATCCACCGCTGCGTCGGGAACCGGTTGGGCGAGATGCAGTTGCGCATCGTCTGGGAAGAGATCCTCAAGCGGTTCGATCACATCGAGGTCATGGAGGAACCGCGGCGGGTCTATTCCTCGTTCGTGAAGGGCTACGAGACGCTGCCCGTCCGCATCGCCGCCTGATCGCCGCCGTCCCGGAGCCGCAAGCATGGCGCGCGTGCAACAAACTGAGTCAGCCGCGCGTTAACCCGGAACAGCGCCTGAAACCACTGCGTTGCCCGCTTGCATGGCCAACGTATTTCCCTCCGCTACGCCCGCTTCAGAGCGGAATGCGGCGCATCCCGCCGGCTTGAGCGACGTCCTGGATGAATTGTCGTATGGCCTCAATCGCGACAGCGCGGTCGAGGGCGTGAAGCTGGGCGTGCTGCTGAGCGCGGTGGGGCGGCGCTCGTACGGGCCGTTGCTGCTGATCGTTGGCCTGTTCGCCATCTCCCCGGCGACCATCGTGCCGGGGATGACCTCCGTCACCGCACTGATCATTCTGTTGATCGCTTTGCAGATGGCCGTTGGCCTGAAACGGCCGTGGCTGCCCAAGCGCGTGCTCGACATTCGGGTGCCGCGCCGGGCGCTCTTCCAATTCCTCGACCGCGCCCGCCCAAAGCTGGAACGCATCGACGGCTGGCTGGAGCCGCGACTTGAGATATTGTCTCGCCCGCCCTTCGTGAACCTAGTGGCGCTGTGCGTCGCGGCGGCGGCGCTAGTGACGTTTCCGCTCTCGCTGATCCCGTTCGCGCCGCTGGCGCCTGGCATCGCCGTGGTGCTGTTCGGGCTCGGCATGACGGCGCGCGACGGCCTTTGGCTGAGCTTCGGCGTCGTTCTGACGGCCGCCGTCGTTCTGACTACGGCGCCATTGATCTTCTGACCGGCGCCGGGCTTGATGCGGGGATGGCGAAGACCACAGGCCAATACACACTGAACGCGGTCCTCGACGAAATCGTCGCCAAGGCCGACGACGACGACACGCCGGAATCGCTGACCCTGGGCGAAGTGCTCGATGCGGTGGGGCGGCGAACCTATGGCCCGCTTTTGTTGGTGATCGGTCTTATCGCGATTTCGCCGGCCACCGCCTTGCCGGGCACGACGTGGCTGGTGGCTGTGCTTACGCTGATTGTCGCCGGCCAGATGGCGCTCGGCATGCCGCGCATCTGGCTGCCGCGCAAAGCGTTGCAAATGCAATTGCCGCGCGAGGGGCTGAAAGGCGCTATCGCCAAGAGCCGCGGCGTTGTCCGCGTCGTCGACAGCCTGCTGAAGCCGCGCCTGCGATTCCTGTCGCGGCCGCCTTTTGTGAACCTGATGGCGCTGATGGTGATCGCCGCCGCGCTGATCACGTTTCCGCTTGGACTTATCCCGCTGGCGCCGCTGGCGCCGGGCTTGGCCATCGTCGCGTTTGGGCTCGGCATGACCGCCCATGACGGCCTCTGGCTGGCGCTCGGGACGGCCGCCGTCGGCGGCGCGGCATGGCTTGCGTGGCCGCTCGTCTCGCACCTGATTGCGGGCTGATTTTCGCGTCCGTCTGCGGCGCTAAAACCGCACTGAAAACCGAGACTTTCGCGACCGGAACACCTATATTCGATCATGTTTTCCGACACGATTCGAAGCCTATGACCGCTCCGCAAAACGCCCCCGCGAGCGCGCCCGATTATGGCGCGGATTCCATCAAGGTTCTCAAGGGCTTAGATGCCGTCCGCAAGCGGCCTGGCATGTATATCGGCGACACCGATGACGGCTCCGGTCTGCACCACATGATCTATGAGGTCGTCGACAACGCCATCGACGAAGCGCTGGCCGGCCACGCCACCCGCGTGGAGGTGATTTTGCACCCCGACGGCAGCGCCGAAATCATCGACAACGGGCGCGGCATCCCGACCGACATTCACCCCGAAGAGGGCGTCTCGGCGGCCGAGGTCATCATGACCCAGCTGCACGCCGGCGGTAAGTTCGATCAGAACTCCTACAAAGTCTCCGGCGGCCTCCACGGCGTCGGCGTTTCGGTCGTCAACGCGCTCAGCGAGTGGCTCGACTTGCGCATCTGGCGCGCCGGCAAAGAGCACTACATGCGCTTTGCCATGGGCGACGCGGTCGCGCCGCTGAAGGAAGTGGGCCCGGCCCCGCTTGACGACGGCAAACTCAAGAACGGCACCGCAGTGCGCTTCCTCGCGTCGCCGAAGACCTTCACCATGACGGAATACGATCGCAAAACGATCGAGCACCGCCTGCGTGAGCTCGCCTTCCTGAACTCCGGCGTCCGCATCATCTTCAAGGATCTGCGCGGCCCCGAGCCGTTCGAGGAAACGCTGTTCTACGAGGGCGGCGTCAAAGCCTACGTCAACCACCTCGATCGCTCGCGCACCGCCATTATCCCGGACGCCATCTACGTCATCGGCGAAAAGGACGGCATCACCGTCGAAGCCTCGATGCAGTGGAACGACGGCTATCACGAGAACACGCTCTGCTTCACCAACAACATCCCGCAAAAGGATGGCGGCACGCACTTGGCCGGCTTCCGCGGCGCGCTGACGCGCGTGGTGAACAATTACATGCAGAGTTCGGGGCTTGCGAAAAAGGAAAAGGTCGAGATCACCGGCGACGACGCGCGCGAAGGCCTCACCTGCGTGCTCAGCGTGAAAGTGCCCGATCCGAAATTTTCGTCGCAGACCAAGGAAAAACTGGTCTCGTCCGAAGTGCGCCCGGTGGTCGAAAACCTGATGGCGGACGCGCTCAACACCTGGTTCGAGGAAAACCCGTCGCACGCCAAGAACGTGATGGGCAAGATCGTGCAGGCGGCCGCCGCGCGCGAAGCCGCGCGCAAGGCGCGCGAAATGCGCCGCAAGTCGACGCTCGATATCTCCTCGCTGCCCGGCAAGCTGGCCGACTGCCAGGAGAAGGACCCGGCGAAATCCGAACTCTTCATCGTCGAGGGTGACTCGGCCGGCGGCTCCGCCAAGCAGGGCCGCTCGCGCGAAACCCAAGCCGTGTTGCCGTTGCGTGGCAAAATCCTCAACGTCGAGCGCGCGCGGTTCGACAAAATGCTGACCAGCGAGCAGGTCGGCACGCTGATCACCGCGCTCGGCGCCGGCATCGGCCGCGACGATTTCAACATCGAGAAGCTGCGCTACCACAAGATCATCATCATGACCGACGCCGACGTCGACGGCGCCCACATCCGCACGCTGTTGCTGACGTTCTTCTATCGGCAAATGCCGGAAATCCTCGAAGGCGGGTACCTCTACATCGCCCAGCCGCCGCTCTACAAAGCCAGCAAGGGCAAGAGCGGGCGCTACCTGAAGGACGAAGCCGAGTTCGAGACGTTTCTGATCGAAGAGGGCGGCGCCGGCGCGGTGCTGGAAATGGGCGGCGGCGCGCAAGTCGCCGGCGACGATCTGAAGCGCCTGGCGCGCGAGGCGATGGCGGTCGAAACCTTGATCAAGCGCTTGCATTCGCGCGCCCCCGATCACGTGCTGGAGCAAGCCGCGCTAGCCGGCGCCTTCGCCGCCGATGCAGGCGATGCGCAGGCCGCGGAAGCCGCCGCGCGCCTCAACGCCATCGCCGAAGAGGGCGAGGCCAATTGGAGCGGCCGCTTCGATCCCGACGGCGCGCTGGTGCTCGAACGCACCGTGCGCGGGGTGGCCGAGCGCACCGTGCTCGACAAGCTCTTCCTCTCCTCCACCGACACCCGCCGCCTGGCCGAGCGCGCGCCGGCGCTGCGCGAGACGTACGCGACGCGCGCCGTGCTCAAGCGCAGCAGCGACGTGATCGACGTGCACGGCCCGCTGACGCTGCTGCACGCCATCGAGGATGCGGGCAAGAAGGGCATTTCGATCCAGCGCTACAAAGGCTTGGGCGAAATGAACGCCGAGCAGCTTTGGGAAACCACGCTCGACCCCGAAATCCGCAACCTGCTGCAAGTCAAAGTCGCCCACGCCGACGACGCCGACGAAATGTTCTCAAAGCTGATGGGCGACGTCGTCGAACCGCGGCGGGAGTTCATCCAGGAATTCGCGCTGGAAGCGGATGTGGATGCTTAGAGGTTATGGAACGCGGCGGATGACAGGGCAGTCGTCGCAACGCTCCTCTCTTTCGCGAATGACGGGGGCAGGCGGCGGATAGGGTGGATAGGACACGACTATGGGAGCGGCGGTCGCCCCCATTGCGCGTTCGCTCACGGGTTGTTGCCGCATTTGATCGAGGTCCTTGCGCACGTCGGAGTATAGTACCAGCGCAGCACCTGACAGCGATCCGATCGCCAACCCGAGGCCAAGAAACGTCCACATCATTCTCTCGCGCAGTCGGATAGCGCGCATGATCGAATCTGATTTGTCGACGCTCTCTTTCGCCGTTCTCGTTCCACGCACAGGCGGCATCGGCGGAAGCCCCCATATGTGGTGATCGGTATCGCTCACGGAGACCGAGACACGTGCAGAAACCAAATCGTCGCCTTCCTGTAGCGCCCACTCCGCTTCCATCATTTCCTGCCAATCGTCCACAAACGAGGAGAGGGCGTCTCGGCATTCGATCCAAGGGGTTGGGCTATCGAACAGTAGCTTGGCATAGTGTGCTGTGCTCGCCGAACCGTAGCGCGCCATGGGCACTCGAACTTCGACTTCAGCGCGAGGAAAGTTTCCGCGAAGTGTCAGTTTAATTCGTTCAGAGAAGGCATTTGCACGCGTTCTGACTTCTTCGTCCGTTCGCGGCCCTCTACCGGAAACGAATTCCAGGCGTGATCGTATGAAGAGACGAACGCCCCAGCGATCCTCGGCCAATTCTGACATTTGCCCACCTCACAACCGCAGTGTGCATCTGTCGCCTGCAGGAGACCCATCACGTTCTTCGGTTTGGCGAAGATGTCGGGAGTCGCGGTGCTTTGTGAATTCCAGCTCAGACCTTCCTCGCGGGCGATTCGCAGGGGTCGTAAAATGCCCGCGTGACATCATCCCCGAAACCCAAGCGCACTATCAGCAAGCGTCTGCATCATAGTCCGGAGGGCCCACGCACAGGAGCGGACTATTGGGCGGGGGACACGGCGTCCGCTGTTTCCAAGCATTACGGGATGCGTGTCGATGCGATCCGTAAGCGCGTCGAGAGAGAAATGGGGCTTTGCCCCCCAGCGCCGTCCCCTTACTCCCGCGCCGCAAACGCTGTCGCGCGGGCGCGGGCTTGTTCGATTTGCAGCGGGGTGAGGGCGGCTTCGGCGGCGGCGATGCGCGCGTCGGCGCCGGTGTCTTGGCCGCGCGCGGCGACGAGATACCAGAACAACGCTTCGTGCGCGTCGGCGTTCACGCCGCGGCCATCCTGATAGAGGACGCCGAGATTGTACTGGCTGTCGGCGACGCCGAGTTCGGCCGCTTGCCTGAACCAGCGAAACGCCGCGACCGCGTCGACATCGACGCCGCCTTCGCCGCGCGCGTAATAGACGCCGAGATCGTGCATGGCGCGCGCATCGCCATTGCCGGCCGCGCGCTCGGTCCATTGCCGCGCCAACAGCAAATCCGCCGCGCGCTCATAGGATTTCGCCAGCCGATATTGCGCTTGCGCGTCGCCGGCCTCCGCCGCCGCGCGCAACGGCGCCAGAGTGTCGATCGGCTGGCGCGGCACGGCCGCGGCTTGCGCCGTCGCTGGCCCAAGCAACGCGGCGTCGCTGGAATAAGCGAGCCACGCGCCGCCGGCCGAAAGCGTCAGCATGAATCCGGCGGTCGCCGCGAAAATGCTGTGACGCGAGCGGCCCAGCTTGCGCGATTGCTGCTGCACCTGCAGCTCAGCCCGCGCCGTGTGCCGCAGCGCCGCCAGCTTGTCGTCGGCGCGCGGCGCGGCCGCGACGTCGGTGAGGTCGAGCACGTCGTCCGAAACCGGCAGCGCCAACTCCACCACCGGTTCGCGCCCGGTCAGCTGCGTCGCCAGCTCATCGATGGCGAGCGCGGCTTTCGAGCGCGGCGCCGCTTGCGCCAGCATCTGCCCGTTGAGCGCCGCCGCGCCATAGAGCGCGGGATCGAAGGCAAAGCTCGTCAGCGGGCGCGCACCGATGGCGTCGGCGAAATCCTTGAACGAAATCTCCGGCCGCTTCGGCGCCTCCGTCATGGAGAGCGCCACGTTCACGCTGGCGTCGTCGCCGCGCGCCACGCGTAGGAAATCCAGCATGGATTTGGCGTTGCGCAAGCTGGCCAGGTCGGGCGCGGCGACAACCAGCACATCGTCGGCGTGCGTCAGCGCGTGTTTGACCCAGCCGGTCCAGGCGTGCGGCAGATCGAGAATAACGAACGGGCTCGTCCGCCGCGCCCGCGCCAACAGCGCGTCGAGCGTCGGCGGATCGAGATCGGGCGCCGCCTCCAGCGCGCCGGGCGTGGTGACCAGTTTCAAGCGCGGCGCCGGCTTGGCGATGACGCGCTCCAGCAGCACGTCGTCGATACGGTCAGCCGCCCGCAGCGCGTCGGCGATGGTCATCGGCGGATGCTGGTCGAAATTATAGGCCGAGGCGCCGAAAGAGAGATCGAGATCCAGCAACGTCGCGCCGGCAAGCTGCCGCTCCGCGATCGACCAGGCGAGATTGTGCGCGATCGTGGATGCGCCCACGCCGCCGCGCGCGCCGACGACCGCAATCACGCGCGTCTCGAACGAGCGCTCAGTGTCGGCAAATAGGCCGCACACCGTGCGTGCGAGCTGATCCGGCGGCGCCGGCGCCATGATGTATTCGCTGACGCCACGCGTCTTCAGCTCGCGCAGCAATGTCACGTCATTGACCGCGCCAATGACAATCACCTTGGCGCCGCTTTGCATGACTTCGGCCAGCCGGTCGAGGCCGCCCAGCATTTCGGCGCCGCGCAGGGTCGTGTCGACGATGAGCAGGTTGGGGCTGTCGTGATTGCGAAAGCGCATGACGGCGCCATCGAGGCCGCCGCGTTCGGCGTTGATCTTGGCGCGCGCCATGCGCGGATCGGCGCGCAGCTTTTCCATCAGCTCGACCGTCTCGCCGCGATCCCAGCTCACGTGAATGCTGATCGGCGGCACCGGCAGTTCGCGCTCGGCTGCGCCGTCCGGCTCATTGCGCGAGAAGAGACGCTGCGGTTCTGTGGGCGCCGGTGTGTCCACCGTGGTTGGCGCCGCAAGCTGAGGGGCCTCGAACGTGTCTTCCGCCTCGAAGGTAGCCGCATCGTCCAGCGTGGCGACGGCAGGGGTCGGCGTCTCTTCCTCGTCGAAGTCGGGCGCGTCGAACGGCGGCTCGTCCTCGTCGCGCGGCGCGGCGTTCAAAATTTCGTCGTCAGCGTCGGGCGGATCGAATGGCGGGTCGTCCGCGTCCACGGCGACTGGCTCGTCGATGAACGGCGCTTCCGTGTCTTCCTCTGCAAACACGCAGTCGTCGACATCCGCCGGCGCATCGAACAACGACAATTGGCCGTCTTCGTCGACGCCGCAGAAGGTGAGCGCATAGTCGAGTGCGGGCGTCGCCACCTCCGGCGCCGCTTCGACAATGACCGGCGCGGCGATCGCTTGGCGCCGCAGGCGCGAGCGCTGTCGCGCGCTTTGTGTTGCGATGTTTGTCTTCAAGGCCCGCACCCGCCGCGCCTCTCCGGGCGCATGTGGCCTCACTGTTTATCAGTGTGTCTTGCGATTGCTTTAGCGAGCATCGCTAACGTGCATTCAGCAACAGCGCGCGGCATCGCGGTAAACGGCGCGATCACCAAGGCTACGCGCCAGAGCTTCGCCACAGCATGTAGAGCGCGACCGCAAACACGACGCCGGCGAACACACGTTGTAGCGCGCCGCGTTGTCGTGCGAGGTGCTCGGCCAAGCCTGCGCCCAAAACGCCGCCAACTAAGCCGCCGCCAATGAAGAGACCAGCGACACGCCAGTCGATGAGGCCGTCGAGCGCGTAGGACGCCGCCGTCGTCGCGCCGAACGCTGCTACAGCGAAGAGCGAGGAGCCGACCGCTTGCAGCATGGTCATGCCGGTCGCGGCGACCAGTCCGGGTACGATCAGGAAGCCGCCTCCGATGCCGAAGAATCCAGAAAGCGCGCCCGCGCCAAGCCCGAACGCGCCGAGCTTCGGTCCGTTCTCGCCGTCGAGCCGCACGGCGGCGTTTCCTTCGTTCGCGCGCGGCCGCAGCATCAGGCCGGCGATCAACATCATCAGCGCGGCGAACAGCGGGATGAGGATGGCGGCGTTGGTGAGCTTGCCGACGGCCGCGCCGAGCGCCGCGCCGACAACGCCCGCGCCTGCAAACACAGCCGCGCAGCGCCACTTCACATTGCCGCGCCGGGCATGGTTGACGAGATTGCCCAGCGCGCTGGCCGAGACGGCAAGCGCGCTGGTGCCGATCGCCACATGCGGGTTGGCGACGCCCACCACGTAGAGCAGCGCCGGCGTCGCCAGAATCGAGCCGCCGCCGCCAATCAGCGCCAGGATGAGGCCGACCGCCGATCCGCTCAGGAATGCGAGGATGTCCGACGCAACCACCATCACGCCATGCCGCGATTCCAAGGCATCGTCTTCAGCAACAGGGCAAGGCCGCACCAGCCGCTGGCGCCGGCGAATGTCAGACCGGCGCCGACAAAAGCCGAGAGCCCGTAGAATGCCGGATTGACGAATGCGCCAAGTATGACGCCAAGCAACACCAGAGAGCCGGCCGCAATCTGCACCTGGCGCACGATCTCCAAAGGCGCGGTGCGGTTGGCGTGCACCGGCAGGCCCATGGCCTTCCAAGCTTCGATGCCGCCCTCAAGAAAGTAGGCGTCGCGGAATCCGCGGGCGAGCAGTTTGGCGGCGTTCGCCTGCGTGCGCATGCCCGACCGGCAGTGAAAAACCGCGACTTTGTCATGATCGCGATCGAAATCGTGACTGTCGATCACCGTAAGCGGCGCGAGGCGCGCGCCAATAATGTGCTCGCGCGCGTGTTCGTCGCTCTCGCGTATATCGATGAGCACGGCTTCGCCGGCGTCGAGCTTTTGTTTCAATGTACGTGCGTCGATGGGACGGAGGGTTGTCATTTCCGGGGCTTTCGTTTCGGGGGGCAATAAATAGCGGCTAGCGTTTCGAGTACGCGCGCCGCCTTCGGATCGGCGAGCCGGTAGAAGATCGTCTGCGCCTCGCGGCGGGTGGCGACTAAGCCTTCCTCGCGTAGCCGCGCGAGATGCTGCGACAATGCCGATTGCGACAGACCGGCGGTTTCTTGCAGGGCGCCCGCCGAATGCTCGCCCTCGACCAGCTGGCACAGCACCATCAGCCGCGCCTCGTGGCCGAGCGCTTTAAGCAAAGCCGCCGCCTCGCCCGCCTTGGCGGCGAACTGGCTTGGGGAGAGATCGGCAAGGGTCATTACGCCGCATATATATCAGTAGAAACTAAATTAGCAAGGCCTAATATTAAAAGCAGCAGATCAGGATACCAAACATGACCAGCCCGCAAGTCCGCGCTTTCTTTCATGAGCCCACCTTCACCGTGAGCTACCTCGTCTGGGACGCAGCTACGAAAAGCGCTGCCATTATTGACAGTGTGCTCGACTACGATCCGAAATCTGGGCGCACCGGCACGAAATCGGCGCAGGCCATCCTGGACGCCGCCCGGGAGGAGGGAGTCAGAGTCGATTGGCTGCTCGAGACCCACGCCCACGCCGACCACCTGTCGGCCGCCCCGTTCCTAAAACAGGCGACTGGCGCGCCGATCGTAATCGGCGAGTACATCACCACGGTGCAAAAGGTCTTCAAGAACGTCTTCAATCTGGAAGAAGTGACGCCCGACGGGCGCCCGTTCGATCGCCTCGTACGTGATCGTGACGTCCTGCCGCTTGGCGAGGCCGAGATCAAGGTCATGCACACGCCTGGGCACACGCCCGCATGTGTCGCCTATGTGATCGGCGACGCGGTTTTTGTCGGCGACACCCTGTTCATGCCCGACTACGGCACCGCGCGGGCTGACTTTCCCGGCGGCGATGCGCGCACGCTTTATCGCTCGATCCGAAAAATCCTGGCCTTGCCGCCGCAGACGCGCGTTTTCCTCTGCCACGACTACAAGGCGCCAGGACGTGATGCTTATGCTTGGGAAACGACGGTCGCGGACGAGCGCGCGCGAAACGTCCACGTCCATGACGGCGTCGATGAAGCCGCTTTCGTGGCGATGCGTGAGGCGCGCGATAAGACGCTGGATATGCCCCTCCTGATTCTGCCCTCGATCCAGGTGAACATCCAAGCTGGCGAACTGCCGCCTAAGGAGGCGAATGGCGTGCGCTACCTGAAAATTCCGCTCGACGCGCTCTGATCGCGCCGGGCCACTCGAATGTCGCTTGACGTCTCCGGCGCGACGGCAAATATCGCGCCGCTTGGAGCGGGAGGGCGACATGCGGATTTTTGCGGGCGTTGCGCTGGTTGGGTTGATGGCTTTGGGCGCCTGTTCGCAGGTGCGTACGCCGACGCGCGAAGAATTGGTCGCGCGTGGCGAATACCTCGTGGTCTCGGTTGCGGGGTGCAACGATTGCCACACGCCAATGACGCAGCAAGGGCCTGACATGACGCGTTCGTTGCAAGGCGCCTCGCTCACATTCGCGCCGAAGCTGCCGATGCCCTGGGCGCCGGAAGCGCCGCGTCTGGCAGGTTTGCCGGCGGGCTATAGCGAGGATCAGTTCATCTCGTTCCTGCAAACCGGGGTGCGTCCAGACGGTTCGCAAACCTTGCCGCCAATGCCGCACTATCGTCTCAACGAAGACGACGCGCGCGCAATTGCGGCTTACATCGCGCAGCTTCCGCAAACCCCGACCGCGCCTGCGCAGTAACACGCGCACGCGCGCGATTTCATTGCGTTCACAATGATTGTTTCGCTCTTGACGCAACGGCGTCTTGGGTGTGTTCTTTCACGCGTCGGAAGACGTTGGCGCCAGCCGCCGGTTCCCGCTTGCAGCTGTGCAGCACACAATACCTGGGCCACGGCGCGCGCTTGATAGTCTTCCCGTCCGACGAACATCACCGCGCAGCAATGGTGCTGCAGAGAGCGGGCCATTCGTATTCGGGCCGGCGTCAGGCGACGTTTCAGCAAATGGTAGTGTTTGAGCGAACAAAGCGACAACGAATGGGCGCTCATGTTTGCACGCGATGAAAGAGGTGGCGCAACGCCTGCGTGCGCGCCATGTGCGAGGCATGTCGCTGCGCCTGTTTGCTGCTCTCGATTTGCCGGATGACGTCGCCGATCAGCTCATGCCGCTGATGAAGGGCGTGCCGGGCGCCAATTGGCGTCCGCGAGAAAACTTGCACCTGACGCTGCGCTTCTTCGGCGAAGTGGCGGAGCCCGTTGCAGACGAGATCGACGCTGAACTCGATGCGGTCGCCGGATCGACTGCGCCGTTTCAGCTGCAGCTCAAGGCCGCGGGCGCCTTCGGCGGCGCCGACCCTCACGCTTTGTGGATCGGCGTGCGCGAGACAGCTGCGCTTAACAAACTCGCGGCCGATTGCGAACGCGCTGCGCGCCGCGTCGGCCTCAAGCCGGAGCCGCGCAAATTCACCCCGCATGTGACGATGGCGTATCTCGCCGGCGCAGCGCTCGACCGCGTGCATGCGTTCGAAACGCGCCTGGGGCTTTTCGAGTCGCGCCCGTTCCGGGTCGAGCGCCTCGGCCTATATGCGAGCTTCACAAGAAAATCCGCCCCGAGCCTGTATCGGCTCGAGGCGGACTATCCGTTGCTCGGACCAACCTAGGTTTTACGAAACGCGTTGCGGCGCCGGCTGTTGCGGCTCCGGCGGCGTTTGATCGCTGACCATCGTCGCCGGCGGCAGGTTCGGGCCCATGGCGCAGCAGCGCACCTGGACTTCGAGAACCTGGCTGTTGAAGCGGCATTCGGTGTCGTTGATCGAGCGCATGATCGCCATGCCGCCGGCGCGCGTCGTGTAGCGCGTCTGCGTGCAGCCGGTCAGCGTGTAGCCAGGATCGCACGTGCCCGTGCGCGTGCTGTTGAGCGTCCGCGTCACGCAGCGCACTTCACGCGTCATGGCTTGATCGGCGGTGGACTGTGCGCGGTTGGCGACGCCCAGCACGGAAGCAATGCGCTGACCAAGGCTTGTGCGCACTTCTTCGGTGTCGGTGTGTTGTTTGCAGATATCGGTGTTGGCGCGGCCCGGATCTTCGGCGCACCATTGTGCGATGGTTTGATCCCCCGTGCGATTTGCGCAGCCGGCGGCGAAGAGCGCCAACGCGGCGACAGCGACTATGGATGCAATGCGCATTCTTGCGCCCTTTCCTTGTTGTGACCCCCAACGGGCTTGTGGGGCCCCTGACGGGCCAAAACCACATTGGCGGTAACGCTTCAACCCTTGTCTTAGTTCATTTGCGCTCTAGGACGCACATCCTGCGCTTGTCTCACAAAATGTTCATGCGCATGCGCGCGCCGCGCGCAGGCGGGGTAGGCGCGCGCGCGTTTCCCGCTACATTGTGGAAGCAGCGAAAGGGAGCGGCGCATATGTTGGGACGCATCGTGGGGGCAGTCGCGGTTTTGGCTTGCGCTGCGGCGTGCGCGGGCGTCGAGCCTGCCGGCCGAAACGCCAATCGCGCGCCAGCGCCGGTCGCGCGCAGCGCCCCGCCTGAACAGGTCGCAGCGCCCGCGCCCGTCGTGCGGGCAGCGCCGCCGCCAGCCGCAACGCCGGCGCCGCAAGTCGTACAGCAACAAGCGCCGCCCGCCGCTGCGCCGCCAGCGCCGGCCGTCGTTGCTCAGCGCGTTGAAGCGCCGCCGCCGCGCCAAGCCGAGGCCGCTGACGACGGCGATAACACCATCGTCGTCCCTGGCGGTCGTGACGTCGTGCTGCCGCCGCCTGGCGGCGATCCGCGATCAACCGCTGAACGCGTGCGCGACATTCGCGCGTGGGATCAATGCGTCACGCGCGCTTCGGCGACGTTCGAAGACGATCCGATGCGCCCGCAACTCGAACGGCCGGAAGACGTATGCTCGCGCCAGCTGGGCATGGCCGACCGCAACGCCGTGCCGCTCTCGCGCCGCGAGCCGCGCCAGTAGTTCATGCACATGTAGCTTGAACTACGCGTCGTCCGCCGCCTCCAGTAGCGCGTCCATCTGATCGTCGCTGAGGCCGAAATGGTGGCCGATCTCGTGCACGAGCACGTGTGAGACCAGTTCGTCGAGACCGACATCGCCGCGTTCGATCCATTCATCGAGAATGGCGCGGCGATAGAGAAACACCATGGGCGTTTCGGGGCTCGGATCCATGATCGAGCGCTGGGTGAGATCGACGCCGACATAGAGCCCGCTCAGCTCGAACGGGTCCTCGATTTCCATGTAGGCCAGCACCTCTTCGTCGGCGAAATCCTGAATGCGGATCAGTACGTCGCCAGCGAGGTCGCGAAACTCTCCGGGCAGGGCGTCCCAGGCGGCGCGGGCGAGGGTGTCGAGGTCGTCGAGGGAGGGCGGCAGGGTCATGACTGCAGATGTAGTCCGTTTTTAAGTTGACGCCTGCGTCATTTTTCTTGATCCCGGAAATTCCCTCGGCTATTGTGCGGCATTCAAAACGATGGCCGGCGCCAGCCCGGTCGCAACCGGGAGAGACGACGAGATGGCCGATTCCGCCGCCCCCAACGCCCTAAACAGCATTCGCCAGATCACCAAGGACGAGGTCTATGACGCGGTCGCGCCGACCGATTTCGGCGCCATGCTGGAGATCGATCGCCACCTGAACCGCTCGACCGCGTTCGACAAGATCATCTCGGCCACCCACGACCATTTCTGGGACCCGCTCGACAAGAAATACATCGACTTCGACGCCGAGCCCTGGGATCTCGACACCATGGACATTCAGCCGGACGACATGGTCCCGGCTCTGCTCACCGACTACGTCACCGAGCATTTCGAGAAGCACCCCGAGCAGCGCATCCGCTTCAAGAACGAGATCGCGCGCTGGTCGATGTCGGCCATTCTGCATGGCGAGCAGGGCGCGCTGAACTTGTCCGCTTCGCTCTGCCACGTGCTGCGCGATCCCGGCGCGCAGGAATACGCCGCCAACCAGACGCGCGAAGAAGGCCGCCACGTCACTGCGTTCGCCAAATACATCCGCGCCCGCTGGGGCTCGCCGCTGCCATGCGGCCCGACGCTGGCCACGCTGCTGCAGGAAATCGTGCACGCGCCGGAGGTCTATAAGAAGATCATCGGCATGCAGATGCTGGTCGAGGGCCTCGCCATGGGCGCCTTCGCGACCATCTATCAGCGCTGGAACGATCCGCTGGCGAAGAAGCTGACCCAGCTCGTGATGACCGACGAAGCGTTCCACCACAAGTTCGGGAAAATCTGGGCCGACCGCACCATTCCAAAGCTTTCGGAAGAGGAGCACAACATCGTCGAGGATTGGGCCGCGCACTGTTTCCAGACGCTGCTCTTCAATCTCGTCGCGCCGCACCAGATGAAGGACATCTATGTCCGCTTCGGGCTTGATCCGGACAAGGTGATGGAAGGCTTCCAAAAGGTCGCCACCGACGAAGCCCGCCGTGAGCAGATGAAGGAATCGACCAACATCTTCCGCGTGCTGGTGAAGACGCTCTACAATGCCGGCATCATCACCAACCGAACCGCGCCGTTCTATGCGATGTACGTCAACTTCGACGAGTTCAAAGCCGAAGGCGATGAAATGGTCGGCGACGCCATCGCCGAAGACGGCATCCAATATCTGAAGACGATCAATTTCGGCGCCAACGTCAACGCGCTGACCGAGGTCAAGGCCGCCGCCATCGCAGCGGAATAACGGTCCGCCTCCGGCGAAACACCAAACGCCCCGCGCAAGCGGGGCGTTTGAGTTTGCGCCACCGACTCTTGAGTTAGCTAAGTCGCTTAGCTAACTTAGGCGCATGACCAAAGTGACCATCCACGCGGCCAAAACCAACCTGTCCAAGCTCATCGCCAAGGTCGAGGCGGGCGAGGAGGTGATCATCTGCCGCGGCGACAAGGAGGTCGCAAAGCTCGTTCCGGCGAACGATGCGAGGAAGGTGCTGCCCAACCGCGGCTTCGGCAACCTCAAAGGCGTGATCGAATTTCACGACACGTTCTTCGATCCGCTGCCTGAAAATATGCTGCTAAAGCCAACCAAAAAGCCTGCGCCTAAAAAGTGAAGCTGCTGCTCGATACGCATGCCTACATCTGGTGGGCGCTCGGCGACAGCAAGCGAGTCTCCCTGCGGGCGCGCAAGGCCGTGGAGGCCCGCGCCGCCACCATCTACATCAGCGCCGTGTCGGTCTATGAGATGACGTACAAGCACCGAACAGGCGATCTGCCGAAGGTCGGCCCCCTCATCATGCGACTGGATGAGGATATGCAGGAGCGAGGTTTCCTACCGCTCTCCCTCTCGTTCGAGCATGGCCGCCGCGCCGGCGAACTCGCCGACGAGCATGGCGACCCGTTCGACCGCCTGCTCGCCGCACAAGCCATCGTCGAAAACATGGCGATCGTCAGTAATGACGAGAAGCTCAGCGCGCTGGGGGCGAAGCGGGTGTGGTAGTTTGATCTATAGAATCGGACACGCCTATGTCGGACACCATCCTGGCCGCACTGATCACGGGGGCATTGGCCGTCGTCGCAGCGGCCGTCGGCACATTCGGACGCGATCTCTGGAGACTTTTCCGAAACCTGTTTGAGCGTCGGCCACGTAAATCCCGAAGTGATGCCTCCCCAGCCAGTGCCACTGCAGCGTGGGCAGATCAAGTTCGCGCAGCTGGTCTTAACGGCACCCTCCCGAAACGTTTCCGCTCTAGAGATGTGAGAAAAAAGTTTCCGGCTCTGACTTGGGCAGCACAACTATTGTCCGGTTTCAGTTGGCCTAACGGAAACTATGTTCGTGCAGGGCAGAAGCCGAGGTTTCGAAGAGTGGAGCCAGGGTTGTACGAGAGTTTACCTTTCAATTGGCAGCCTCCCGAGAACTAAGCCACCTTCACCCGCGTCGCCGCCTCCGGCAGGTCCGCGCCGAACGCGCGCTGGTAGAACTCCGCCACGGTTGGCCGCTCGAGCTCGTCGCACTTGTTCAGGAACGTCATCCGAAAGGCGAGGCCGACATCTCCGAAAATCTCGGCGTTTTGCGCCCAGGTGATCACCGTGCGCGGGCTCATGACCGTCGAGACGTCGCCATTCATGAAGGCGTTGCGCGTCATGTCCGCGACCCGCACCATCGCCATGATCGTGCGTTTGCCTTCCGGGGTATTGTAGCTCTGCGCTTTCGCCAGCACGATCTCGGCTTCGACGTCGTGATCGAGATAATTGAGCACGGTGACGACCGACCAGCGGTCCATCTGCGCCTGGTTGATCTGCTGAGTGCCGTGATAGAGTCCGGTCGTATCGCCGAGGCCGATCGTGTTCGTCGTCGCGAACAGGCGGAAGTACGGGTTGGCTGTGATGACGCGGTTCTGATCGAGCAAGGTGAGCTTGCCGCTCGATTCCAGCACGCGCTGAATAACGAACATCACGTCCGGGCGCCCGGCGTCGTATTCATCGAAGCAGATCGCGACATTGCGTTGCAGCGCCCATGGCAACATGCCTTCGCGAAACTCGGTGACCTGCTTGCCTTCCTTCAGCACGATCGCGTCCTTGCCGACCAGATCGATGCGCGACACGTGACTGTCGAGATTGATCCGCACCAGAGGCCAGTTGAGGCGCGCGGCCACTTGCTCGACGTGCGTCGACTTGCCGGTGCCGTGATAGCCCTGCACCATGACGCGGCGGTTGTGGGCGAAGCCCGCCAGGATCGCCAACGTTGTCTGCGGATCGAAGCGGTAGGCGTCGTCAATCTCCGGCACGTATTCGGTGCGCTTGGAGAAGGCGGGGACCTTCATGTCGCTCTCGACGCCGAACTCGCGTGCGGAAATCGTCTTGTCGGGCTTTGCGGTGAGTAGATCGTCGGCAGTGGTCATTCACGTCTCGGTCGGGTCGTGCGGGCGGCCAGCTTACCGCGCCGCAGCATCGGGAGAAAAGCGGCGAATTGCCGATGACCTCAAACCAGGCCGCCGGCCTTGAGCGTTTGATAGGCCTTGATCACCCTTTGCAGGCTGGCTTCGGCGCCGCGGTCGCCGCCATTGGAGTCCGGGTGCCAGCGTTTGACCAATTCCGCATAGCGCGTACGGATTTCCGCTGCGCCAGCCTTTTCGTCGAGCGAAAGCGCCTCAAGCGCCAGAGTTTGCAGGCGAGTAAGCCGGCGGTGGGCGCGGGCAGGCTGGGCTTCCGGGGCCGCGCCGGGGCCGAACAGGCCGAACGGATCGGCGCGCCGGCCCTGCTGGAAACCGCGCATGGCGGCGGAGTGGCGGTCGAGCCGGCCGCTGCGGAACGTCCAGGTCGGGCGGTGGCCGATCTCTTCGCGCGCCTGGTAATCGCCCAGCTCAGCGTCGGTCATGCCGGCGAAATAGTCCCAGCGTTTGTTATACTCGGCGGCGTGGGCGAGGCAGAAGTGCCAGTACTCGCCGCTGTGATCGCGGCTCTTCGGCGCCCGATGGGCGCCGACAAGGCGGCACCCCACATGATCGCACGGACGCTCGCTCGCGCTCGTGCGTTCGGCGGCCTCCGCGGCGGGCTTCTTGACGCGGATGTCGACAAACTTCGGCCTGTATGTGAAGGCGCCTGACATAAGGCGTTGAGTATGGGCGCCAACAGATGAACGGACAAGGAATTGACAGAGCCGAATTCGCATCTTTCGCGCGCTTCGCGCATACAAAAAATGTTGACGGAACAGTTTGCGCCGAGCGCGATCGAACTGGTCGATGAATCGAACAAACACGCTGGCCACGCCGGCGCACGCCCGGGCGGGGAAACGCACTACCGTCTTCGCCTGGTTTCGTCGGCCTTCGACGGTCTCACGCGCGTCGCGCGTCAGCGCTTGGTTTACCAGGCGCTTCGTGAAGAATTCGATACGGGCTTGCACGCGCTGTCGCTCGACCTCAAAACGGACGCGGAAGCGGGCTAGAACCGCCGCTTGAGGGGCGCAGATGTTCGGCCGGGTGCTGGCGTGGGCGGCAGCGATTGTCGCCGGCTCGATTGTCGGATTGGCGTCGGCATGGGCGACGCTCGAAATCGGCCGCTCGCAATTCATGGAACGCTACGGCGCATGGACCCATAGCCGCGCGGCCGGATCGGAAGCCGCCGGCCCGTACACGCGCGCCATCATCGCGCGCGACGGCCTTTTGGCGCTGTCGGCGCGCGAGGCGGTCTATTTCACGTTGTTCGAGGACGAAAATGGCCGCCGGCTGAGCGAGGCGTGCGTCTACGAACTGACTGGCGGCGAACCAGAGGCGCGCTGGTGGTCGGTGACGCTCTACGCCGCCGACAGCTTCCTGGCGCAAAACAACGATCACGCGCCTTCGGTTGACGCCTCGCACGTGCGTTATGACGACGACAATCTCTGGCGCATCCGCATCTCGCCTGTGCGCGGCGATGCCGCCAATTGGATTTCTTCTCGCTCGGCCGGCCGGGATTTCTCGCTGACGCTGCGCGTCTACAACCCGCAGCGCGATTTCCGCGCCAGCGCCGAGACGTTGCCGGCATTGCGCACGCTCTCCTGCGAGGGCGCGTGATGGGCAGTCGCGGCAAATATCTGATCGTCGGTTTGATCGCCGCCGTCGCAGCGCACCTGCTTGCCATCAATGCCGTGCCGTATGTGCTGATGAATGTCGCGCTCGAACGGCTGAGCGCGGGCGGCGGCTACAATCTGTGGCGCACCGCCGAGCGGGTGACGCCGCTGTCGCGCGCCATTGTGCGCCCTTCGCCTGATTTCGCCTATGCGGCCTGCCCGTATGATGTCAGCGAAGGGCCGGTTGTGATCTCGGTGGCGCCGTGGCGCGCCTATTGGTCGTTGTCGCTCTATGGCGCCAACAGCGACAATTTCTTCGTCGTCGACGATCGCGAAGCGCGCCTCGGCGCCGACATCATTGTCGTCCGCGCCGGGCGGGCGCATCCGGAAGGCGCCGCCATGGTGGTCGAAAGCCCCAGCGATCGTGGCGTTGCGCTGATCCGGCGCTTGGCCCCAAACGCCAATGATTACGCTGTCGCTGCCGAGACGGGGCGGGAAGACGTCTGCGCGCGCGCCGCAACATTGGCGGCGCAGGACTGATCAGATCTGTGCCAAGCGCTGCGCGGCAAGCCGGGCAAACACCAATGTCACGGCCTTGCGCCGCGCGCCGACGAGGGCTCGCACCGGGCTATCGCGCAGGATCGCCCCGCCAAATCCGTCCGCGACGATGAGCCCGGCGTCCTCAGGAATGAGGTCGCGCGGAAAATCCTCGGTGACGCCGAAGAAGAAGCGATCGCAGAATTCAAGATAATCGGGCCACTTAGCGTCGCAGGCATAGTCGGCCAGGCATGACTTGGTTTCGACGATCCAGACTTCGCCGCTTGCCGTGATCGCCATCACGTCGGCGCGGCGACCATTGGCGAGCGGAACTTCCAGCACAGGCGCCAGGCCGTGCTCGATCAGCATGCGCGTGACGCCGCGCGCAAGCGCTGCGGTGGTGTCGGGCCGGGAGAGCGGGCCTGCGTCCATGTGCCGATTTTCTCATTACGTGGCGCATGGAACAAGCACGCTTGTGCGTCGAGGCGGAACAGCGTGCGGGAATGAAGCGTTCGCCGCCGGTGAGATTGGAGGCGCACGCAATGCGTAAGTTTGGTTTTCTTGCCGCGGCCGCCGCTGCGGCCATTTTGGCTGGCTGCGGTTTGGGCGCGCCAGCTTATCCTGAATTTGGCGAAACATCGTATCGCGTCGAGGGCATGACCGCCGACGCCTCGGGCGGCGCCGCCACCCAAACGGTGATCTACCGCGATGGCCCGAAGATGCGCGTTGAAGCGAACTTGCCGTCATATGGCCAGGCCGCCGTGGTGTTCGACGAATCCACCAACGCCGCCTATGTGCTCAATCCGACGACCGGCGCTGTCGTGACCACCGCGCCCGCCGGCGCGCCGGTGGCGCCGAGCGCTGCGCCGACGGCGACAACAGTGCCGCCGCCGGCGGCGACCACGCCCGCCACGCCTGCGCCCGCCGCGTCACCCGGCGCCGTTGCGACGCCGCCCGCCGCCGCGCCGGCCGCAACTGTCGCGCCCGCGGTCACCGGCGTTGCTGTACGCATCGAAGACGCCAGCGCGCCGCAACCGCTTGAGGCGGCTTGGGCCGCGCTCGGCGCCGAAAATGCGCGCCATGTTGGCCGCTGCGAAGTCGCCGGCGAAGACGGCAACGAGTGGGCGCCGCGCGAAGCGCCGACACCGGGCGTCGAACGCGTCGCGTGCATCACTGACGACGGCATCGTGCTGCGTGTCACCGAAAGCGGCCGCACCCTGTGGGAAGCAACATCGCTGCAGCGTGGCGAGCAGGATGCAGCTTTGTTCGGCGTGCCGCCGGGCTATCAGCTGATCGATCCGCAAGCGGTCGCCGAACAAGTCGGCGAGAACATGCAGCAACTCGATAGCGTCACCGGCGCGCCGCCGGCGCCGCAAACCGCGCCCGCGCCGCGCGGCTGATCGAGAAAAACTCGAGAACGGAAATCCGCGGATGCGAAGTCCGCGGATTTTCTTTTTCTCAATGTCGTACAAACTGCCTTGACTTCGCCATGCGCGCGGATCATACACCGCGCCCTTCGCTCGCAATGTCGCGGCGAACAGGTGCGAGAGCTGTAGAACACCGATGAAACGCGCAGTTTTCATCATACCAGCGCCAAACGTCGCCAAGCTTGTGGCTTGGTGCGAAGGCGGTTGCGCGCGCTCTCGCGGAGGCGGCATGGACTAAGCGTCCAGCTGAGTGTTCGAGTTTCGAACCCCTCCCGAGCCCATGCTCCGGAGGGGTTTTTGTTTCCAGCCCTTGCGTGAGCTTTTGTAGCGGAAACGCAGGAGATTTTGAGATTCCAGGTGGTGAAGGCGCGGAGTTCTTCGTTTTGCCAAACGTCCAAAAGGCCGTGCCGCCCGTTCCCCTGGATATGAGTTTGTCGGTGGTGAAGAGAGCGGTTACTTCGCTCAATGGAAAAGCGGGCTCGAAACCCGCCGGTTTGCGTCACGTACCGTGGAGGCGGCCTCGCGAGGGTCGTCGTGTCGCGGGTTCGAGCGCCAGAAGTTCGCTCTTGGTGCTCTGCGTTGATGCGGCTGAAACCGTTCTTGACCGTTCCCCGACAATACGAACGCCACACCGGTGGTGAAGAGATCTGTTTCATCGGCAATCACGAGGCCGCGGGTTCGAATCCCGCCGCGTTCACTTGAAGTGCGCGCGTAGCTCAGCCTGGGAGAGCGCGTGAGCTGCGCAAGCAGCGTTGCAGATTTCGCCCGTTCCCCGGTTTGGCTCGACTTCAGGTGTCGGGTGTCAGTCATCAGGCGTCAGCGCGTTCTGACACCTGGCATGCTGATATTTGACGCCTGTCCGAGGTCAATCGGTGGTGAGGGTGTCCGCTACTTCGTGGAATGAGCGCGGACATCGAAGCGTTCCCCGATTGGCGCTTGGACTGACGAATTTGGCGGTGGTGACCGCTGAATCGCGTCAGACGGTGGTGAAGAGATCCGTTACTTCGACTTTTAATCGCGTGGTCGCGGGTTCGAGTCCTGCCGGGCCTTCCTGTGGGCCTGTAGCTCAGTTGGTAGAGCACGAAACGGTCTTGAACGTTCCCCGAACTGACGCCCGGCGGCATTGTCGCCGGCAAGCATTGATGATGGAGTAGGAAGTGTAGGTGAAATGCGATGGTGAAGATCAACAAGCCCAAAGCCGCGCGCACGCATGAAGGCGCGAAGGGCCGTGCGTTCACGCCGGAGCACGAATTGCGCCGCGCGCTGATGAACAGCATGCTGTGGGAAGATCAGTTCTACGAGGACGGCGTCGCCATCGCTGAGCGCATCGGTGCGCTGGTGCCGAAGGTGAAGGCAGAAGCCGTCGCCGCGCTGGTGATCGCCGCGCGCGAGGACATGAAGCTGCGCCATGCGCCGCTTCTGGTGGTGCGCGAAATGGCGCGTCACGAGAGCCATCGCGGGCTCGTGGCCGATACGCTTGAGCGCATCATCCAGCGTCCGGACGAACTGACCGAATTCCTCGCCATCTACTGGGCCGACGCGCTCGGCCCGATGCAGCAACGCAAGAAGGCCGCCGTCTCGGCGCAAGCCAAGAAGGGTTTGGCGCGCGCGTTCGCGAAGTTCGACGCCTATCAACTGGCGAAGTACGACCGCGACGGCGCAGTGCGTCTGCGCGACGTGCTGTTCTTGGTCCACGCCAAGCCGAAGGATGCGGCGCAGGAAAAGGTCTGGAAGCAGCTTGTCGATGGCGAGCTTTCGCCGCCGGACACGTGGGAAGTCGCGCTGTCCGGCGGGGCCGACAAGAAAGCCGCCTTCGAGCGTCTGATCGCGGAGAAGAAGCTCGGCGCGCTGGCGCTGTTGCGCAACTTGCGCGGCATGCAGGTGGCCGGCGTGACCCGCAAGACGATCGCCAAGGCGCTGGACGAAATGCGCACCGATCGCGTGTTGCCGTACCGCTTCATCGCGGCCGCGCAGCACGCGCCCGACCTCGAACCCGAACTGGAGCATGCCATGTTCCAGTCGATCAAGGGTCACGCCAAGCTCAAGGGCAAGACGCGGCTTTTGATCGACGTGTCGGGTTCGATGGACTCGCCGATGTCCGGTCGCTCCGAAATGCGCCGCCTCGACGCCGCATGCGGACTAGCCGTGCTGGCGCGCGAGATCGCCGAGGACGTGGAGATTTTCACCTTCTCGAACGATGTGAAGAAGGTCCCGTCGCGGCGCGGCTTCGCGCTCCGCGATGCGATCCTCAACTCGCAGCCGCATATGGGCACCGAACTCGGCAAGGCGGTCGCGCAAGTCGACAAGAAGGGCGAGCGGCTGATCGTCTTCACCGACGAGCAATCGTTCGATCCGGTCGGCGCGCCGAAGGGGCTGGGCTACATGGTCAACGTCGCGGCGTATAAGCACGGCGTCGGCCATGGCGAGTGGCGCCGCATCGACGGCTTCTCGGAAAAAATCCTCGACTGGATCATCGCCAGCGAGGAGGCCTGAGGCGGGGACGGCTCGCGCGCATGCGCGGGCCGTTTCGCCGTTGGGGCAGGCGCTTGCGGCGAAATCACCGCCGCGTCAGCTTGGTTGGCGGCGCCAACTTGGCTAAGTTAAGCGCCGCATGTCCGCCAAAGAAACCCCGACCGAATTGTTCAAGCGCTCGCTGGCGCAGACGACGCGCGCCTTGGCCGGAGCGGAAGAGGAGCTTGAGGTCACGTACGGCGCCGAAGGCCCGCGGCTATCCGCCGGCAAGATCGTGCTGCCGCATCCGCCGCGCGTGATTTCCGATGCGGAAGCCGAGCGCATTCGCGGCCTCGCCGATGGTCTGGCGCTGCGCCTGGCCCATCATGACGACCGCGAACATGCGCGCATGCGCCCACAAGGCGCCGAAGCGCGCGCCGTGTTCGACGCCGTGGAGGACATGCGCGTGCAGGCGCTTGGCGCCAACGCCATGAAGGGCGTCGCCAACAACCTCACCGCCGCGCTTACAGATACGCTTGAGCGCAAGGGCACCGCGCGGCTGACCGAACGCGCCATCGCGCCGCTGGCCGATGCGGTTGCGTTGATGGTGCGCGAACGGCTGACTGGCTTGGCGCCGCCGGCCAACGCCAAGGCGCTAGTGGATTCATGGCGCGGCGATATCGAACGCGACGCGGGCGGCGCGCTGGATGAGCTCGCCGCCGCCGCGCACGATCAGCACGCCTTCGCGCTGGTCATGCGCGACGTGCTCACCGATCTCGGCATCGGCGACGAATTTGGCGCTGAGGAAAATCCAGCCGATCAAAACGAAAGCAATCAGGACGAACCGCCCCCGCCGCAACCGGATTCATCCGAGGGCGACGATCAGCAGGAGGACGAAGCGCCCGCCGATCTCGAAATGGTCGATGGCGAGATCGACACCGAAACCGACCGCACCATCTCGGTCGATACCGATATGGACGCCGAGGACAATCAGGATAGCGAGCAGGAAGAGCCCGGCGAAAAGCCGATGCGCCCGAAGCCGCGCAACGACATCGACGATCCAAACGCGCAGTACAAAGTGTTCAGCCGCGCCCATGACGAAATCATAGCGGCGGAAGATTTGTGCGACGGCGAAGAACTAGCTCGCCTGCGCGCCTATCTCGATGCGCAATTGAAGCCGTTGCAAAGCGTCGTCGGCCGGCTCGCCAATCGCCTGCAGCGCCGCTTGCTCGCGCAACAGAACCGCTCCTGGTCTTTCGACCTGGAAGAGGGCCTGCTCGACACTGCGCGCCTGACGCGCGTGATCACCGATCCGATGTCGGCGCTGTCGTTCAAGCAGGAAGAAGACATGCCGTTCAAGGACACGGTGGTCACGCTCTTGTTGGACAATTCCGGATCGATGCGGGGTCGCCCGATCATGGTGGCCGCGCTGTGCGCCGATATTCTCGCGCGCACGCTGGAGCGCTGCGGCGTGAAAGTCGAAATCCTGGGTTTCACCACGCGCGCCTGGAAGGGCGGGCGCGCTAAGGAGGATTGGCTGGGCGCGGGGCGGCCGCCGCAACCGGGCCGGCTCAACGATCTGCGGCACGTGATCTACAAATCCGCCGACGCCCCGTGGCGGCGCTCGCGCCGCAATCTCGGGCTCATGATGCGCGAAGGCTTGCTCAAGGAAAACATCGACGGCGAAGCGCTGCTGTGGGCGCACGATCGTCTGATCGGGCGCAGCGAGCAGCGGCGCATCCTGATGGTGATCTCCGATGGCGCGCCGGTCGATGACAGTACGCTCTCGGCCAATCCCGGCAATTATCTCGAACGCCATTTGCGCACCGTGATCCATTGGATCGAAGCCCGCTCGCCGGTCGAGCTGATCGCCATCGGCATTGGTCACGACGTCACGCGTTATTATCGCCGCGCCGTGACCATCACCGACGCCGAACAGCTTGGCGGCGTCATGACTGAGAAGCTGGCCGAATTGTTCGACGAGCCGCCGCCGCTCGAAGCGCCGCCGCCGCGCAGCCCGCGTGAGAGCATTCAGCGCAGCCGGGCGCTGGCATGATGCGGTTCGCGCCCAGCGCACTGCTTTCGCTCGCCTTGCTCGCGGCGTGTTCGCAATCGGCCGCCGATGCGCCGATCGCCGATCAGTGGCGCGCCGTCGAGGTGACGGCGACGCCGGTGGAGTTCGGCGCAGAGCGCGTCGGCGCGCTGATCTTTCGCGGCGGCGTCGAACTGCGTTCGGAAGACGTCGCGTTCGGCGGGCTCTCCGGGCTGGAAATCATTGAAGACAACCGACTCATCGCCATCAGCGACGACGGCCATTGGTTTGAAGGCCGATTGAGCCTGGATGAAAATGGCGCGCTGATCGGCGTGGCCGACATGCGCGTTGCGTTGATGCGCGGCGAAGACGGCGAGCCGTTCGCCAACAAGCGCGCCGGCGATTCCGAAGGTCTCGCGCAATTGCCCGATGGGCGCTTCGCGGTGAGCTTCGAGCAAACGCAGACGCTGCGCATCTACGATCTCAATCGAGACGGGCCGTTCGGCGCAGCCCATGCCGGGCCGCGTCTCGCGGACGTGCGCCGCTTGCCGGACAATGCTGGGCTCGAAGCGCTCGCCGCCAGCGAGACCGGCGCTTTGCTCGTTGGCGCAGAGGGCGGGGGTGGTGAAACCACGCTTTGGCTCGCGCCGCTCGATGCCAACGGGCCCGCGCCGCCGATTGCGCATTACGCCCTGGCGCCAGGGTTTTCGCTCACCAGCCTCGACCGGCTGCCCAGCGGCGGCTTCGTGGCGCTTGAGCGCTTTTATGCGCCCGTGATTGGCCCGCGCGCCCGCGTGACGCGCTTCAGCGAGGATGCGGTACGCGCCCGCAACGGCGAGGTAGACGCCGATCTGTTGGCCCTTATCGAACCGCCCTTGGCGCTCGATAATTTCGAAGGCGTCGCCGCAGTAGCGCGCAGTGACGGCGGCGTGCGCCTCTACATCGTCTCCGACAACAATTTCCGCGACAGCCAACGCACGCTGTTGCTGGCGTTCGACGTCGCGGAATAGGGGCGCCGGGCCAAAACAAAACGCGCGCACCGCGAGGCGCGCGCGTTCAAACTTCCGGCAAAACCGAGCTTAAGCCGCCGCGGCTTCCGCGAGCTTCTTCTTCACGTCGCGGCGGATCTTGGCGGCGCGATCGGAAAGTTCGGTTTCATCCGCCTTCAGCAGGAACTGGTCGAGGCCGCCGCGATGGTCGACCGAGCGTAGGGCTGCGGCCGTGATGCGCAGCTTGAAGGCGCGCCCGAGCGCGTCGCTGGCCAGCGTGACGTCGACGAGGTTCGGCTTGAACTCCCGCTTGGTCTTGATGTTGGAGTGGCTGACCTTGTGGCCAATCTGGCGGTTGACGCCGGTCAGTTCGCAACGGCGGGACATGGGTGCGCGCTCTCGAAAGCAGGAAAATTGAAGCGCGGACGCATACGCGAAGGCCCGGGCAGGGTCAAGGACGGCCACGGCCTGAATTCCAGGCCATCCGGGCCGCCCACGGGCCCTCTTCCTTGAAACAGCCCGATTTGGTTCATGTCTGGATCAGCGGCGCCCGCTTAAGGGTTGCCCTCTGAGAGCCTAATCGTCCGGGAGAGCCCCAGTTGAACAAGTTCCTTGCCGCCGCCGCCTTGGCGCTGGTCGCGCTGGCCGGGTCCGCCACGGCGCAGACCAACGCCAACCGCTCGTTTGTCGGCAGCTACAACATCATCGCCCGCGGCATGGAAGCCGGGCGCTTCAACTACCGGTTCGAGCAGACCGGCGCGAGCTACACCGCCTCCGCCAGCCGTGAAATCACCGGCTGGATCGGCGGCCTGCTCAATCGCAGCCAGGACTATACCTATTCCGTGCGCGGCTCGGTGACCGCCGAAGGCCGCCTGCAACCCAGCGCTTACCAGCACCAGGGCGGGCGCCGGCGCGAGGATCGCCCCAACGGGCGTATCGTCCGCTCAGCCTTCACCGCGAACGATGTCACCACGACATCGGTCCCGTCCGGCATGGGCATGGGCAACCCGCCCGCCACCGCCGCCCAGAGGCGCGGCGTTGTCGACCAGATCACCGCCATCGCGGCCCTGGTCACCGCCTCGGGCGATCCGTGCAACCGCACCATCAACGTGTTCATGGACGGCCGCTCGCGTTTCGACTTCGTGTTGACCCCGAACGGCCGGGTGCAGGTGAACACGGGCGGCTATCGCGGCGAGGCGCTTCGCTGCAGCGTCCAGTTCCGCCCGATCGCGGGCTTCAGCGATCCGCAGGAAGCCTCGACGCTGACCTTCCTGTTCGCGCCAACCCCGTCGGGTCTCTACGCCCCGGTGCGCATCGAAATGCCCACCGACAGCGAGCAAATCGGCATCGTTCGGCTGGAAGCCCGCCAACTGACGGTGAACGGCGCGCGCCTCCAATAGAGGCCGGTCGTTCCGGCCAAGACACCATTAAGCATAAAGCCGCTCCGCCTTGGCCGGCGTGAGGGGCTTTTCGCGAATTCTGGTCTTGTGTGCTACTAAAGGGTTAACCACAAGATATGGGCGTGAACGAGGACAGAACGAATCAAATAAACTGATTCGAGAGTGATTCGTTCTCTTTTTCTTCCTGATCCGGCCGCGCCGCGAATACCTCGCGCTTGCGCCGCCGGCTTGAAATCGCCCCATGGCCCGCCCATCGTCAGGCCATGAGCGCGCGCGCCCGGACGAGGGCGGTTCTCGGTCCAACCAACACCGGCAAGACCCATCTCGCCATCGAGCGCATGATGGGACACGCGAGCGGCATGATCGGCTTGCCGCTTCGGCTGTTGGCGCGGGAGGTCTATGACCGTGTCGTCGCCGCCAAGGGCGAAGCGGCGGTCGCGCTCATCACCGGGGAGGAAAAGATCGCGCCGGAAGGCGCGCGCTATTTCATCTGCACCGTGGAAGCCATGCCGCTCGATCGGGCGGTGGAGTTTCTGGCCATCGACGAAATCCAGGTGGCGCGCGATCTCGACCGCGGCCACGTCTTCACCGACCGCATCCTGCACGCGCGTGGCTTCGGCGAGACCATGCTGCTCGGCGCCGACACCATGCGTCCGATGATCAAGAAGCTTTTGCCGGACGCCGAAATCGTCCGCCGCGAGCGGATGTCGACGCTGCGCTATGCCGGCCCGAAGAAGATCACCAAACTGCCCAAGCGCTCGGCCGTCGTCGCGTTTTCGGCCGAGGAGGTCTACGCCATCGCCGAATTGCTGCGTCGCCATCGCGGCGGCGCGGCCGTCGTCATGGGCGCGCTCAGTCCGCGCACGCGCAACGCACAAGTGAAGCTCTATCAGGACGGCGAGGTGGACTTCCTGGTCGCCACCGACGCCATCGGCATGGGCCTCAATATGGACGTCGATCACGTCGCCTTCGCTTCGCGGCGCAAGTTCGACGGGCATGCCTGGCGCGACCTGCGGCCCGACGAACTCGCGCAGATCGCCGGCCGCGCCGGCCGCTTCACCCGCGACGGCCAGTTCGGCGAAACCGGCGAGTGCGAGGCGTTCGATGAAGAGATCGTCGAGCGCATCGAGGCGCACGAGTTCGAAACCATCGAAGCGGTGCAATGGCGCAACGAGGCGCTGGCGTTTCAAAGCGTCGAAGCATTGGTGGCTTCATTGGAGACGCCGCCGCCGCGCTCGGGCCTGCTGCGCGTGCGCGGCGCCGACGACGAAATGGTGCTGAAGCGTCTCGTCGATGACGTCGATATCATGGATCGCGTGCGCGGCGAGGCCGATGTGCGCCGGCTTTGGGAAGCCTGCCAGCTGCCGGATTTTCGCAAGCTTTCGCCGGAGGATCACATCCGCATCGCTGGGCGCATTGCCGGCTACATCCTCGCGCCCAAAGGCCGCGTGCCGAGCGAGTGGGTCGCCGCCGAGATCGACAAGCTCGACCGCAGCGCCGGCGATCTCGATCAATTGCAAGCGCGCCTCGCCCATGTGCGCACCTGGACCTACGCCGCCAGCCGTCCCGATTGGCTGGAGGAGGCCGAAAGTTGGCGCCTGCGCACGCGTGAAGTGGAAGACCGCCTGTCCGATGCGCTGCACGACGCGCTGACGCAGCGCTTCATCGATCGCCGCACCAGCGCGCTGCTGAAAGGCCTGAAACGCGAAGACGCGCTGCTCGCCGGCATTTCCGAGGACGGCGAGGTGACGGTGGAGGGCCACTATGTCGGTCGCCTGGAAGGCTTGGAGTTCAAGCCCGATCCGCGCTCGTCCTCGCGCATTGAAGGCCGCGCCGTGCGCAACGCGGCCTGGCGCGCCTTGCGCCCGGAAGTGTCGCGCCGCCTGGCGCGCATCGCCCAAGCCGAGGACGGCGCCATTCAACTTGGCCGCGATGGCCGCATCAGCGTCGATGGCGCGCCCGTCGGCCGCTTGGCGCAGGGCGCGCCGGCGCTGAAGCCGCGGCTCGACCTGATCGGCGCCGACGGCGCCTCCGAACTGGAGCGCGCCGCCGCGCACGAGCGGCTGGAGCTTTGGCTTGCCCGCACCGTCGCCACCGAATTGCGCCCGCTGGCGGCGCTTGAAACAGCATGGCGCGATGGCCGTTTGCCGAGCGATGCGCGCGGGCTGGCGTTTCGCTTGATCGAAAACGCTGGCGCGCTCGATGTGCGCCACGCCGATCTTGAGCACGTCAACGCCGAGGGCCGGGCGGCGCTGGCGCGCTATGGCGTGCGCCTTGGCCGTCACAGCGTGTTTCTGCCGGCATTGATCCGTCCGCGCCCCGCGCATCTGTTGGCCATTCTCTGGCATGCGGCGCACCACGCCCACACCCATGCCGTGTTTGTGGCGCGCCCCGGCGCGCTGTCCGTTCAACTCGACCACACCCGCACCTGGAGCGAGTGCGCCGCCGCCGGCTATCGCGCTTGCGGACGCATCGCGGTGCGCTTCGACATCGTTGAGCGTGTCGCCGAAGCGATCGAGGCGGCGCCGCCGATGCCGGACGCCGCCTTGGCGCGGCTCATCGGCCGCCCGCTGCGCGAACTCGCCGGGGTGCTCTCGGCGCTTGGCTACAAACGCGCGCCGCCAGCCGAAGCGGGGGCCGCCCCGCGCTGGCGTCTGGCGCCGCAACGCAAGCCGCGCCGCGAACGCGCGCCGACGTCCGATAACGCCTTCTCAGCGTTGGCCGAGCTGATGCCGTCCGCGAATCCCCATCCACGCCGCCGGCGGCGCAAATGAGTGACGACGCCGCGCGCCAGCGCGTCGATCTGTGGCTGCACCGCGCCCGCCTCGCCAAGACGCGGGCGGCGGCGGCGCGCCTCGTCAGCGAAGGCGGCGTGCGAGTGATCCGTGACGGCGCCGCCCGCCGCATCGAAAAGCCCTCGGTGGAACTCGTGGTCGGCGATGCGTTGCTGTTTCCACGCGGCGCTCGCCTGCTGGCGCTGCGCGTTGAGGCGCTGGGCGCCCGGCGCGGGCCGCCCGCTGAGGCGCGGACGCTTTACAGCGAACTTGACGCACAGACGCTCGCTTGACGCGGCGCACCCGGCTCTTCATGTCAGCCACGCTGAAAGCGGAACCGGCTCAATGACCTACATCGTCACTGACGCATGCGTGCGTTGCAAATATATGGACTGTGTCGAGGTCTGCCCCGTCGACTGCTTTTACGAGGGCGAAAACTTCCTCGTTATTCACCCAGACGAATGTATTGATTGCGGCGTCTGCGAGCCGGAATGCCCGGTTGACGCGATTAAACCGGACTCTCAGGACGAAGCCGACGGCAAGTGGCTCAAGATCAACACCGAGTATTCGAAGGTGTGGCCCAACATCACGGTAAAAGGAACGCCGCCCGCCGATGCCGACGCGCTGAAGGACGAGAAGGGTAAATTCGAGAAATACTTTAGTTCGGAGCCTGGAACCGGCGACTGATCTTGCGACAGCCCGCCACTTCCGAAACCGCCTAAACTGTGGTATATACAACCTAGAATGAGGGGTGCGCGCGTCGCACCTCGGCAGCTGGACATCCATCGCGCCAAAATCCGCTCGGTAATGGGGAACATGAGGTCGCGGACGGCCTAAGCGTCGTCCGTTTTTCCTTGTGCGAGCGGTTTTGACGTTGCGGAAAGCCAGCGGCCTTCCCAGTTAACGGAGTACCGCTGAATGCAAACCTCGCACGCCGCACCGACGACCGCTTTCCGCCCGGGCGATCATATCGTTTACCCGGCGCACGGCGTTGGCCGCGTTATGGGCGTTGAGAAGCAAGCGGTCGCCGGCATTGATCTCGACGTGTTCGTGATCTCGTTCGAGCAAGACAAGATGACCCTGCGGGTTCCCACCACGAAGGCCAAGTCCTGCGGCATGCGCCCGCTGGCTTCGGGCGAAGTGGTCGACCAAGCCATGAAGACGCTGCAAGGCCGCGCCCGCATTAAGCGGACGATGTGGAGCCGCCGCGCCCAGGAATACGAAGCGAAGATCAATTCGGGCGATCTCGTTTCGATCGCCGAAGTCGTGCGCGACCTGCACCGCGCCAGCGACCAGCCGGAGCAATCTTATTCCGAGCGCCAGCTCTATGAGAGTGCGCTGGATCGGATGGCGCGGGAACTCGCCGCCGTCGAAAAGATCGGCCGTGAGGACGCCGTGCAAAAGGTTACGGCTTCGCTCGCCTCGAAGAAGCAAGCCGCCGCCGCTGCCTAAGGGCGGCTGTCAGCGCTGAAAAACGGAAGGGCCGGGCGCAAGTCCGGCCCTTTTCGTTTGCGCTGTTTTTTCTGGCCGTGCTGGGCGCCAAACCGGCGGCTCACGCGTTCGTGAACCGGGAGGGAGTGTTTGCGGCGCGGCGCGCAAGAACTGCGTCGCATTTGGGACGTAAGGTAGGGTATGGCGCTCACAGAAACCTCCGAGCTGCGGCGCGGATCTCAAGCCTACATGCGCACCGCCATGCGCGCCCCGCTTCTGGCCGCCGAGCACGAGCACGATCTCGCTCTGCGCTGGCGCGATCATGCCGACGAGCGCGCGTTGCATGAGTTGATCACCGCCTATCTCCGTCTGGTGGTGGCGATGGCGGCGCGCTTCCGCCATTACGGCTTGCCGGTCAGCGATCTGGTGCAGGAAGGCAATGTCGGCCTGATGCAGGCCGCCGCCCGCTTCGAACCCGAGCGCGAAGTGCGCTTCTCCACCTACGCTGCCTGGTGGATCCGCTCGGCCATGCAGGATTTCGTGCTGCGCAATTGGTCGATCGTGCGCACCGGCACGACCTCGGCGCAGAAGTCGCTGTTCTTCAACCTGCGCCGCCTGCGCGCCCGCATCGGCGACGTCAGCGATACGATCAGCATCGAGGCGACAGCGCAGATCGCGCGCGCCCTGCGCGTCGCCGAGAAGGACGTCGAGGCGATGTCGGCGCGGATGGGCGCGCCGGACCGTTCGCTCAACGCGCCGCTGACGGAAGAGGGCGACGGCGAATGGCTGGACATGCTGGCCGACGATAGCGACAGCCCAGAAGTCGAAGCCATGCAGGCCCATGATAGCGTCGCCCGCACCGCGCTCGTGCGCGATGCGCTGAGTGATCTCTCCGAGCGCGAGCGCTTGATCATCCGCGAACGCAAGCTCGAAGAAGAGAGCGTCACCCTGGAAGCGCTGGGCGAGCGGCTCGGGATTTCGAAGGAACGCGTGCGCCAGATCGAAGGCAACGCGCTCGAAAAACTTCGCCGCGCCTTGATCGCGCGCGTCGGCGACCCGGTGGCGGCCGGCTATGTCGGCTAACGCAGCAGCTCGATCTGGCTTGAATGATCGAAGCACAATTGCGGCTGATCGCGATAGACGCCCAGCGCGCCGCGCAAGCGCACATTGGCGCCGTTGAATTCCTCCAGCGGCGGGCCGTCCCAAGCCGCGAAGCCATCGCCGAACAACACCGCGCTGAAGCGCTGATCGTCACGCAGCTCGAAATCCAACGCGGCGCGCCGTTCGCCCACGAAAACATTGCTGACCCGGCCCTCCAAGAGCCGGTAGGGCGCATCGCCGCGCATGCAATTGTCCGCATACGCGCTCGCTGCGCGCGCAGCGGCGGCCACGGTGAGCGCGCGATAAGAGCGCTGGCCCCATAATCCGCGTTCGGCGGCGCGCGCTTGCGCCTCAAGCTGCAACAATTCCCCCGCGCGCGCGTGATTGTCGGCGCGCGGGCGCACGAAGGCGGCGCCGCGCGCCACCAAAGCATGCTGCAGCCAGAGCCAGCGCCCGCCCTCGCTTTGCACGAACACGTGCGCGAGTGCGGCTTGCATCGGTTCGCTGCCGTCGTCGCGCGGCCGCCCCACCCAGCGTTTGGCGCCGCCATAAGCGAGCAGCACGTTGCGATGCAGCGCCAGCGCCTCCAATTCCGCCTGCGCCTGACGCGCGTACGCTTGTTCGCCGCGCGGCGCGTCCACTTCGGCCAGAAACACCCGCAGGCCGTCGTCGAGGATCAGCGTGTCGCCGTTGAACACGCGCGCCACCCGCCCGGTCTCACCGCGCTCCAACTGCCCAATCTGCGGCCCGCATCCGGCGAGAAGCAGCGCAAGCAGCGCGATCAGCGGTGTGAGCGGAGACAAACTCAATACCCGCCGGCGCTGCCGTCCTTGCGCATTTCGGTGGCGGCCTCGTAGACGCCGCTTTCGTGGCGCATGATGGCTTGATAGCCGCCGAACGATCCATCAGCGGGGCGAATGCGATGGCCGCGCCGTTCGAGTTCGGCGCGCACCTCCGGCGGCACGCCGTTTTCCATGGCGACGAAGCCGACGCCGTCGGGCGCTTCGCCGGTCGGCTCGGCGCCGCCATAGAAGCGATAGCGCGCCGCGTCGCCCGCCGCCTGCAAATCCAAGCCATAGTCGACGAGATTGACGATGATCTGCACGTGGCCTTGCGGCTGCATGTCGCCGCCCATCACGCCGAAAGCGAGCCAGGGTTGGCCGTTGCGCAACGCGAACGCGGGAATGATGGTTTGAAACGGCCGCCGCCCGGGCGCGTATTGGTTTGGCCCGGGCGCCAGCGAGAACAGCTCGCCGCGATCCTGCAGCATGAAGCCGAGCCCATCCGGCACCAGCCCCGAACCCATGCCGCGATAGTTGGATTGGATCAGCGACACCATCATGCCGTCCGCGTCGGCGGTGGTGAGATAGGTGGTGTCGCCATCGATGCGCAGCTCGGCGTGCGGCGGCGGCGCCATGGCGCGATCCATGGCGATGCGCGCCCGCCGCGCGGCCGTGTACTCATCGCTCAGCAATTGCCGCACATCGAAGTTCGTGAACGCCGGATCGCCGTAGAATTGCGCGCGGTCAGCGAACGCTAGCCGCGTCGCTTCGATCTGCACATGCAGCGCGTCGGCAGAAAGGAAGCCCATCTCGCGCAGATTGTAAGCTTCCAGAATGCGCAGCGTTTGCAGCGCGACGACGCCTTGGCTGTTCGGCGGCAGCTCGCACACTTCCACATCGCGATAAGGCGCACACACCGGATCGACCCATTCGCCCTGGTGTGCCGCCAAATCCTCATAGCGCAACCAGCCGCCAATGCGGCGCATGTAAGCATCGATCGTGCGCGCCACCGGGCCACGATAGTACGCGTCACGCCCGTCGCGCGCGATCAGCTCAAGCGTGTTGGCGAGATCGGGATTGGCAAAAAGCGAATGACCGTCCGGCTGGCGTCCGGCCATGAAAAACCGCCGGTCCCGCTCTGGATTGACGTTCGCGAGCGGCGTGTGTTCTGGAATCTCGGCCCAATAGGTGTTGCGCGCGTTCTGAATTTCCTCCAACCGCCCGGCGGCGAATTCCGCTTCCAGGCGGCGGCGATTGTTGGCCCAGTACATGGCGATGGTCTGCGGGATCGGCGCGCCTTCGCGGGCGTAGCGGATCGCCGGCGCCAGCAGCTCGGCCATCGGCGTGCGGCCAAAGCGTTCGTGCAGCGCAAACCAGCCGTCCACCGCGCCGGGCACGCTCACACTGGCGGCCCCAAAGCTCGGCACGGCGTTTGGATTGCCTCGCGCGCGCGCCACGCGCCGCAACGTCGCCAGCGACAGACCGCGCGGGCTGCGCCCTGAGCCATTATAGCCGTAGAGCCGCTGCGTGCGGGGATCCCAGACGATCACGAAAATATCGCCGCCAATGCCATTTCCGGTCGGCTCGACCAGGCCAAGCATGGCGTTGGCCGCGATCGCCGCGTCGATGGCGCTGCCGCCATTGCGCATAACGTCGATCGCGGTTTGCGTCGCCAGGGGATGGGCGGTCGCCGCCGCGCCGTGCGGGGCGATCACCGGCGAGCGCGTCGCGAAGCTCTCGCCCGACACACGCTCGCCGCGCCCGAAATTCGGATCGCGCGCCGGCTGCTCTTGCGCATTCGCGCTGGCGGCAAGCAACGCCGCGGCAATGAATGCACTCGTGACCCGGCGTGGCGAAAAACGCAGCATCTCGGTTCCCCATCGCTGTGGCGGCCCCGGAGGGAGTCGAACCCCCGACCGTGTCCTTAGGACGGACCCGCTCTATCCAGCTGAGCTACGGAGCCTAGGCGCCGAGAGCTAGGGAAAAGCCCGCCGCCCCGCAACCTCGAACCTGCGGGCGCTGGACTTCGCGGCGCCGCGCGGCTCATCATGGCTCGTTGCGGCAGGGAGGGGCCATGGCGCGCCGTTACGGAAATCTGTGGTCCAACGCCGCCTCCGGCCTCACCGCCATCGCCCATCGCGGCGCCAGCGCGCCGCGCTGGATCATCATTGCGTTGCTGACGCTGCTCTGGATCGGCGGCGGCCTCTCCTACTGGATGAGCGGCGATCGCGCCCGCGACGTCGCGCAGGCCTTCTATCTGACCATCGCCGCGGTCGGCATGTGGGACGCCTATTTCGGGGCTGAGTTCAACGGCCAGCCGATCGATTGGCAATTGCAGGCGGTGCGCTTCGCGGCGATCGCGATTCCGGTTGTCGGCCTGCTGTTCGCATTCTCCGGCCAGTTGGGCCGATCCTTGGCGCGCATCCTCAATCAGTGGGCCGCGCGCCACATCGTCATCGCCGGCGAGAGCGATGCGGCGCTCTCGCTCGCCGCCGACTGCCGCAAGCATCGTGACGCCGTCATCGTGATCGCGCGCGATCTGCCGGCGGAAACCGCGCTCGGCTTGCGCCGCAATGGCGTCACCGTTTTGGAAGGCAACGCCGCCCACGGCGAGACGCTGAAGAGCGCGCGCGCCCATCACGCCGCCCATGTCATCGCCTTCGCGCCGGATGATAGCGCCAACCTTCAGATCGAAGCCGCGGTGCGCCGCCTCGTCGGCAAGGGCCGGCGCAATCCGCCCATCGGCGTGCATGTTTCAACGCGTTCGGCGATGCTGTTGAAGGAGGCGCGCGAAATGCGCTCGGCGCAGATGCGCAAAACGAGCGACAAATCCGCTATCGATCCGAAACCGTTTTCGCTCGACGAAATGGCGGCGCGCGCGCTCATTCAGAAGGAAAGCTTCGCGCTTCTGTCGCTGGCGCACGAGTTGAAGCAGGAGCGCCTGCATGTCGTGTTCTTCGGCTTCGACGCCGCCGCCGAAGCGGTGGCCGAACGCGTGCTGATGAGCCTGTGGTCGGCGCACTTCGGGCCGCCGCGTATCACGGTGCTGGCGCCGGAGCACGAAGCGGCGGAGGCCGGCTTCCGTGCGCGTCACCGCGAAGCCTTTGCGCACGGCGGCCTCTGGAGCGCCGATGTCGCCTTTATGCGCTTCGATTGGGACGCCAATTCCGTTGGCCCTGAATTGCTCGACGCGGTGGAAACCGCCCGCGGCAAGCCGACCGCGCTTGTCGTCTCCACCGGCGCCGATCCCGGCAACATTCATCTCGCCATCGCACTCAAGCGCGCGTGCAATCACGGCCTGCGTTGGCCTGTGCCGATTTTCATGCGCGAGCAGAGCCAATCGGAGTTTTCACAGCAATATGCGCGTGGCGACGACACCCCGGAGCTTGACGCCTATTTGCAGGCGTTCGGCGCGCACCAAGTGGTGGCGACGCGGGCGCGGGTGATCGACGGCGCGCTCGATCGCGCCGCCGCGATCGCGCACGAGCATTACGGCAAGGGCCTGGGCAAGCGCGATCCGATGAGCATGCGCGACCTGCAAGCGGCGATGAAGGATTGGGCCGATGTGCTTGAAACCTATCGCGCCGCCAACCGCGCTGTCGCCGATGCGGCGATGGTAAAGCTGTGGGACGCCGGTTGGCGTCCAGCGCAGAAGGGCGAAGAGGGCGGCGCGCCCGGCGTCGATGACGGCGTGATGGACGCCATGGCGCGGCGCGAGCACGACCGCTGGATGGCGGAGCGGCTGATGTCAGGCTGGCGCCCGACCGGCGAGAACGAAGCGCGCAACAATGATCTCATGGCGCACGACAAACTCGTGGGCTGGGACGACTTGAGCGAAAGCGACCGCGAAAACGATCGCGTGCAAGTGCGCGCCGCCATGGACATCGCGCGCTTGACGCACAAGGACGGCTTCGTGCGGCGCTAGTCGCCGATGCGCCCGCCATCGTCGCGCGTGATGACGACGACCGCCGAGCGCGGCCAGGCTTCGCCGCCATCAGGGAAGTTCGAGGGCGGGCGTTGGCCGCGCGTCCAGCGCAACTCGAAAATCTCGGCGCCGCTGGCGTCGCTTTCGCCCGGATGCTGGATCGCCGCGAAGAAGGCGCGCTCGTCCGGCGCCATGGTGGGCCCGCAAATCTCGGCGCCCACCGGCCCGACGAGAAAACGCTTCACCGGCTTCGGCCCGCTCGCATCGGCCGGCGCGACCATGATGGTGTCGTTGCAATCCGCGAACACCGCGTCCGAACCATCGGTGGAAATCCAGACGTTGCGCTGGGTGTCGATGCACAGATTGTCCGGGCAGGCGAAGCGATCGCCGCTCAGCGTTTGCACGCCGGCGTGGCGGGTGGACACATGCGCGGGCAGACCAGCGCGCGTCGTGACTATCGGTTGCGCCGTGTTCGGGTCGCCGGCCATGACGAAAACATCCCAGCGAAATGTCAGCGCGCCGCAATCGTTCGCCGTTTCGTCGAGCCGCAGGATGTGCCCCGCGGGGTTGGCTTGCGCGCGGTTCGGCGTCGGGCTTTCGCGGCGCGGGCGGCCCGGCGCTTCGAAGCCTTGGTCGCGATTGTTGGTGCATACGACCAGAACCGGCCCTTGACCGACCCAGTTCTCATCCAGCACCGCTTCCACATCCTCCGGCCGATCCATCGGCGTCGCGCCCATCAACCGCGCGGCTTCGCGTGCGCGCAGCATGAGATCGCCCTCGTCGCGGAAGCGCGCTGTGTAGCCCGCCTCGCGCGCCGCCGCGTTAGCGGCGCGGAGCGTGATCGGCATCCAAACGCCGGCGCCATCCTCATCGAAGCGTGCGACATAGAGCTGGCCGTGATCGAGCAGATCGCGATTGGCGAGCCGATCGGCGGCATCGAAGCGGTCGCGGCTGACGAATTTGTAGAGAAACTCGTTGATCTGGTCGTCGCCGGAATAGACGACCACGCGCCCGTCGCGCGCCAGCGCCGTGGTGGCGCATTCGGCCTTGCGCCGGCCGAGCGCCGTGCGCTTACGCGGCGCCCAGGTCGGATCGTACGGATCGACCTCCACGGTCCAGCCATAAAGCGCCGGCCCATGCGGATTGTGCGTCAGATCGAATTGCGCCGGCAGCAGGCGCGTCAGCGGCCCCGCGCCCGGCAAACCGAAATTGCCGTTGTCGAGCACGATGGCAGGGTCGGTGAGCGCTTCGCGCAAAGCCGGCGCGGCGTCGTCAGTGGCGCCGAACCAAGAATGGAAATTTTCCTCCGCCGACAGATACGTGCCCCAGGGCGTTTGTCCGCCGGCGCAATTGGCGAGCGTGCCGCAGCTCACCGCGCCCGCTGGCGCGCCAGGCTCGCGCGCGTTGACGAAGGCAGCGGCAGCGGCGATGCGCGGATGGTTCGCCGCCGGTCCGGCGAACACCACCGGCGTAAACGGCGTGATGCGGCGGTTGAAGCCGGCGCCGGGGCTTGCGTCCCGCACCGGTCGCCAACCTTCGGGGCCGCGCTCCAGCATCGTCACGCTGATGCCGCTTGCGGCAAGGCCCGTTTCGATGTGCGCGGGCGTGAACTGTGTGGGCGCCGTCAGCGCCGGAAACATCAAGCTCGGATCGTAATATTCGTGGTTGGCGCACATCAGCATGCGGGCCTGATCGCGCTCAGGCGGAAACGCGTAGGTGGCCGGAAACATCGCCAGCATGTCGTTGTTCTGGCCGAAGCGCAGCTCCTGGTCGGCGCGCGTCAGCGTGTTGGCGTCAAACGGCGCGACGTTTTCGAACAGCGGATCGCCCCATGCAATCAGCGTGCGCCAGCTATAGCCCGGCGGCAGCGATACGGTGTCGGCATTGGTGGCGGCGACGCTGGCGAAACGCACGCCGGCGGCAGGCGTTTGCGCCTGCGCGTCAGCGAGGCTCAAGAGCGGCAGCCCCGCGAGCCCGCCCAGCAGCGCGCGCCGCGTCGCGATCAGTTCGCCGATATGTTTCGCCAAGGTTCGTCTCCGTTTGCGGCGCGGTGCTAGGCGATTTCCGCGACAGGTCCGTGACAGGAGAGCCCCAAGGCTGCGCGCATCTCTTCGATCTGGCGCAGCTTTTCCTCAAACAGCGACCAGTCGTCGCGCGCTGCGATCGGCGCCCAGAGCGCCTCGACCTCATCGATCAGCAGTGTATGCGGCAGCGGGCGCTGCAGATAGGGATGGGCAAGCACCGCTTCCATGCCGCCCGGCGTGCGCGCCTCGAGCCCGGCGCGCACGGCTTTGAAGCCGTCCTCTTCGTAGCGGGCTGCTTGTGGGCTTTGCGTGGCGCGCGCCGCGCTTGCCTCGCCGCCGAACCAGTCATGGAAGAACTGGTCCCAGCCGACCTGACTTTCGGTCAGCCAATCGAACAGCGTCTGCAGGAAGGGCAGGTCCGCGGCCAACTCGCCCTCCATCAGGTCGAGCCGGTTGAACATCGCATCGCGCAGACCGCGCTGATAGGCCGGGCCAAAGCGGGCGAGCTCGACCTCCAACAGCGTCTGATCGCCGACCAAAGTCAGCGCGCCGCCCAATTGCGAAAGCGCCCATGACACCGCCTCCGGCTGGCGGCCGAACGCATAGAGGCCGCTTTCATCGAAATAGGCGGCGGTAAAGCTCGGGTGGCTCGTCGGCAGGAAGCGCCAGGGGCCGTAGTCGAAGCTCTCGCCGGTGACGTTCAGATTGTCGGTGTTCAGCACGCCATGGACGAAGCCTGCCACCATCCAGCTGGCCGCCAGACGGGCGCTTGCCTCGACGATCTCGCCAAACACCGCCGGCGCCCGAATTTCGCCAGGCAGCGCCGCGTGCTGGGGATAGTAGTGCAGCGCGACATGCTCGATCAGCAGGTTCATCAGGTCCGGCCGCTCGAAATAGGCCAGCCGCTGAAAGGTCCCGAACCGGATATGGCTGTGCGACAGCCGCACCAGCACCGAAGAGCGCGTTGGCGAGGGCTCGTCGCCCCGCGTCAGCGCCTCGCCGGTCTCGAACAGCGAGAGCGCTTTCGAAGTATAGACCCCGAGCGTTTCCAGCATCTCAGCCGCCAGCACCTCGCGCACGCCGCCCTTGAGCGTGAGGCGTCCGTCGCCGAAGCGCGAATAGGGCGTTTGGCCCGAACCCTTGGTCCCCAGATCGAGCAGCCGGCCCTGGTCGTCCTTCAGCTGCGCGAACAGGAAGCCGCGGCCATCGCCGATATCGGGATTGTAGGTTCTGAACTGATGGCCGTGATAGCGCATGGCCAGCGGCGACGGCATGTTGTCCGGCAGCGCGGCGAAGCCCGCCAAGTGTGCGTCCCACTCAGCTTCGGTGAGTGAGCCAAGGCCGATACGGTCTGCCCACGTCTGGTTGCGACGCCGCAAAATGTGTTGGGGAAACCGCGCCGGCGCCACCGGATCGGCGAATTCCGGCCCAAGTTTCTCGAACTCAGGCGCGGGACGGTAGGTGGCCGAAATGCTCATGCGGACTATGTAGTCTTATGCCTCTATCACGTCATGGCGATACCTTGCGTCAGACCGTGACGAACCCTGCCTTCTATGGCAGAACCTCAAGCAGGGACGCGAAGGAAGTGGACAGAATGTCGGCGCGCGCAATCTGGGTTGGCGGCGCTGCTCTCGCTTTCATTGCATTGGCTTCGTGCGGCAATAACGCGAGCGGCGACAAGACCGATCAGAGTTCGGCGGAGCGTGTAGCGGCCGCGCTGGACGTGTGCGCCGAAGGCCGCGGCGCCTTCGCGCAACGGCTGTGCGAGAATCGCACGCTCGCCAATCTCGACGCCGAGGTCCGCGAGACGCTTGTCGCGCAGGCCGCGAACGTGTCCGACGCCGGCGCCCAGATGCTGGTGCAGAATCAGAATCGCTGGCTCGACGCGCAGCGTGTCGCCTGCGGCATCGCCGATCCAGAGGCGCAGCCAACTGAAGCGCAGCAGACCTGCATCGCCAGCGAATTGCGCGCCCGCGCCGACGAAGCGCGCACCGCGGTGCAAGACATTGGCGGCTACACCTTCCAGCGCATGGAATTGGTCGACGCCACGCCGGCGCCGGCCTCGATCGCATCGGTCATGGGCGATGGCGCCCCGGCCGCAGTGGTGCGCGACATCCGCTTTCCGCGCATTGATGGCGAACAGACGCCGGAGATCCGCCGCTTCAACGAATTGGTGGCTCAGCAGCCGCAATTCGGATTGGAAGATGCGACCAACGAAAGCGTCGACTATGCGATCGCCTATGCCGGGCCGGAGCTGATCTCCGTGCGCTTCAATGTGAGCCAGGACACGCTTGGCGCGGCGAACGCCGCCAACACGATGAAGGCCGTGACGGTGGTGATGAGCGAAGGCCGCCCGCTCACCGCTGAAGATGTGTTCCAGCCGGACTCTGGCTGGCAGGATTTCATCACCGATCGCGCCGTGGCGGCGATTGCGCGTGAGTTCAGCGATTATTCCAACTTCCCGCCGCGCCGCGACGTGTTCGAAACTGCGACGAAGCCGCATCTGTGGCTGGTGACGGAGCGGGCGCTGATCTTGTTGTTCCCGCCGCTGTCGTTCGGCGGCTCGCACGTCGATGGCGGAACGGAAGTTTCGATTCCGTGGGCCGAGTTGCGACCGTATCTCAATCCGGCCGCGCCGGCGCCGATTCGCCCGAACGCGTAACGGCGCGCCTCGGCCAGCCTGTTGCGGCCCTCACCGTCCTTAACGTGCGGTGGGGGTGACGTGGAAAGCGCGGGCCTTCACATCGGCCGAGCCGAGACGCAAGGCGCACTGTGCGCCGCTTCGCGCGGCGCGATTTGATCCGGATCAAATCGCCCGGCGCCCAGGTTGCGCTTCCAATGCGCGCCCGATGCGCTAACCAGCGTGCATGACTTCGCGGGCGGCATCGTTGGCGGCGCTGATCGGCGTTGTGCTCATCGGCATGACGGGCTTCGGCATTTTCTTGCCGATCTTTCCGTTTCTCGCGCTCGAGGTCGGCGGCACGCCCACCACGACAACGATTGCGATGGGCGCTTACTCGTTCGGTCAGCTCATTGCCTCGCCTTTCTGGGGCCGGCTCAGCGATCGTGTCGGGCGCAAGCCTGTTCTGATCGCTGGCCTTATCGGCAGCGTGCTCTCGTATTTGTGGATCGCGCGCGCGGGCAGCGTCGAAGAGCTTGGCGCCGCGCGTCTGTTTGGCGGCTTGATGGCTGGCAATGTCGGCGCCGCCTTCGCGGCGGCGGCGGATTTGTCCGACGACAAGACGCGCGCACGCAATATGGGGCTCCTCGGCGCGGCCGTCGGTTTTGGCTTTATCGCGGGGCCTGCGCTCGGCGCTTTGCTGATTGGCGACGTGGCGCCCGACCGCGAAGCCTTCGCGCGCGTGTGCTTGGCGTCTGCCGCGCTCGCCGGCGTTGCGGTGCTGGTGGCGTTCGCGCTGTTTCGCGAGAGTTTGCCGAAAGACCAGCGCCGCGCCGCCGGCGCCGAGCGCCCGCGCAATCGCGTGCTGCTGATGCAGAAGCCGCTGCTGACGCGCTTCGTCCTCGTCATGTTTCTGATGATCGCGGCGCAAGCCTTGATGGAAACCACGTTCGGCCTTTGGGCGGATGTGGAATTGCGCTGGGGCCCGCACGAAGTCGGCTGGACATTAGCGGCGCTTGGCGTTGGCGCGGTGCTGCTGCAAGGCGGCGGGGCGGGGGCTGCGTCGCGCGCGCTCGGCGAACGCATGACATTGATGATCGGTCTCGTCTTGTTCGCGGCCGGCCTCGGCGGCCTTGGCGTGGCGCATGAGCCGTCGACGATGGCGGCGGCCCTGGTTGCCTTCGTGCTCGGCGTCGGCCTGGCGATGCCGGCGCTCAATGCTTTGATCGCCGCACAAGCCGCTCACGACGAACGTGGCGCGGTGATGGGTTTGTCGCAATCGGCAGGCGCACTCGGCCGCGTCGCGGGACCGCTTGGCGCCGGCGCATTATTCGATGGCTTCGGTTCCGGCGCGCCGTTCGTGGCAGGCGCTCTGCTGATCCTGGTGGCGTTGTTCGTGACCTTGGGCGAGCCGTCGAAAAGCGTCATCGGCGCGCCCGATTAGTCCTTGTAGACGCGCCACGCGCCGTTGCGGTCGCGGACTTCGTAACCGCTTTCGCCCTCGCGCAAGCTCGCGCTCGCCAGCGGCGCTTTGCCGTGACCGCCAGGAATATCGAGCACATAGGTCGGCTGCGCGAGGCCAGATGCGCGCTGATGCAGTTCGCGCGCCAGCTCTTGGCCTTCGGCGATGGTGCAGCGGAAGTGCGACGTGCCGGGCGCCTTGTCGAGATGATGCAGATAATACGGCTTCACCCGCGCTTCGACCAAGCCGCGCATCAAGGCTTCGAGCGTATCCGCATCGTCGTTGACGCCCTTGAGCAGCACCGTCTGCGCCAGCATCGGCACGCCGGAATCGACGATGCGCGCGATAGCGGCGCGGGCGTGCTCGGTGAGTTCGCGCGGATGATTGGTGTGGAGCACGACATATGTGGTCGCGCCGTCGGCGCGCAGCGCCTCGACCAGGTCGGGCGTCACCCGCAGCGGATCGACGGCGGGGATGCGCGTGTGCCAGCGGACGATCTTGACGTGCGCGATGGCGGCCAGCCGCTCTGTGATCTCGCGCACGCGACGCGCTGACAGCAAGAACGGATCGCCGCCGGTGAGGATCACTTCCCAGATCTCGTCGTGCGCTTCGATGTAGGCGAGCGCGGCTTCAAGCTCGTCGCCGCTCAGCGTGCCGTCGCCATCGGGCCCAACCATTTCGCGGCGAAAGCAGAAGCGACAATAGACCGGGCAAACGTGCACCAATTTCAGCAGGCAGCGATCCGCATAGCGATGCACGACGCCTTTGACCGGCGTATGCGGCTCATCGCCGATTGGATCGCTAAGCTCGTCCGGCGCGATCTCCAATTCGCGCGCATCCGGGCGGAATTGCGCGGCGATGGGGTCTTGGCGATCGGTCGGATCGATCAGCGCGTCCATCGCCGGCGTGATCGCCACGGCGTAGCGCGCGGCGACCTGCTCCAGCGGATCGGGCTTTGCCTTGGCGCTCACTTCAGACTCCGAAAGCTTTCGCGTACCGCACGCGGCCGCCGGCTTTCAGCGCATCGGGCCGAAGCTCTAGCGCCATGAAGGCCGGACCCGAGAAGGGAGCATTCAACGATTCGGCGGCCGCCGCCGAGAAGCCGAACTGTGGATAGTACTCGGGGTGGCCCAGCACAATGATCGCCGCGCAGCCCAAATCAGCGCACGCCGCGTTGCCGGCGGCGATCAGCGCCTTGCCTAGCCCGGTTCGTTGAAACGCCGGAAGGACGCTCACCGGGGCCAAGGCCGCGCATGTCAGTGTTTCGCCCGCGCGCTCGATTTTGAGCGGCGAGTAGAGAATGTGGCCCTGTAGCGCGATATCGGTCGCGGCCACCAGCTCAACCAATGCATCGCCGTCGGCGCGCAGCTGCTCAACCAGGTTCGCCTCGTCGTCCTGGGCGAAGGCGTGGCGGATGACCTGGCGAATGGCCGGGTAGTCGCGGGGCGTGGCGTTGCGGATCACGCGGTTTCGATTAGCCGAGATTGGGTGATGAGCCCACCATCAACGGTATGACCACCCGCTCCTGTGTCGCCCTCTGCGCGGTTCTACTGACTTCGTGCACAGATAGGCCAAGCGCGCCGGAAGATGGCGCGCCGAGAGAGATTGCTGTCTCCGATCTGACGCCCTTGGACGATGTGGCGCTACGCGCGTTGTTGAGGGGCGCTACAACGAGAAGCTCGCCTCCCGGCCACAGTGCTCAGCGCTTCAGCTGCAATGGCGGTCTGACTACCTTCGGGGGCGCGACGCCAGTGGAGAGCGAATATACTATCGCGAGTGGCCGCTTATGCACTTTATCAGGATGCTGGCGTGTCTTTGAAGTTGACGGTCACTACTACAGCATCGCGGACTCCAGTGAAACGGACCGCGCACAAATGTTCGAAATTACCCATGTCCTGCCTTGTCCGCCGCAAGTTCAAGATTGAGGCGTCCACAGCACATCGTTGATGTGCCGTGCGCCAGTCGCCAGCATGACGACGCGGTCGAAGCCCATGGCGACGCCGCTGGCGGCGGGCATGTGCGCGAGTGCAGACAAAAAGTCCTCATCGATCGGCCAGGTGGCGCCGTAGCGCCTTTGCTTCTCCGCCATCGCGTCGATCAAGCGCCGGCGCTGCTCCACCGCATCGGTGAGTTCGCCGAAGCCGTTGGCCAGCTCCACGCCGCAGGCGTAAAGCTCGAACCGTTCGGCCACGCTGCCATCATGCGGGCAGGGCCGCGCCAGTGCGGCTTCGCTGATCGGATATTCCGTCAACAACGTCAGCGCGCCGTCGCCCAGATGCGGTTCGACATGCTGCACGAGTGCTGCGGAGAAGGCGTCGCTAGTGGCGGGCATCGCGACTGGCGAGAGTTCGGCGAACGCCTCCCTCACGCTGATGCGTTCAGCCGCGGTGAACGGATCGCAACTCCTATCGCGCCAAGTTAGCGCCGCAGCCTGCGCGGTGCGGGCGGCGACGCGGACGATCTCGATGCAATCGTCCATGATGCGTTGGTAGGAGGCGCCGGCGCGGTACCATTCGATCATGGTGAATTCCGGCGCGTGCAAGGGGCCGCTTTCGCCGCGCCGCCATGTCTTGCCGAGGAAGAAGATGTTGCGCTCGCCCGCGGCGAGCAGCTTTTTCATCGCGAATTCGGGGCTTGTGTGGAGGTAGCGATCGCCGACTTGAAACGCATCGATATGCGTTTCCGCCCCCGGCGAGACGGTCAGCATGGCGGGCTCGACCTCAAGAAAACCCTGCGCCGAGAACCAGTCGCGAACAGCGCGCAGGATCTGCGCCCGTTTGTGCAGGAAAATCTGCCGGTCGCGATGCCGGTCGCGATCCCAGAAGGGGGAGGGCGTCATGCCGCTGCTCCTTCCGGGCTCCCCGGCTTGGCCCAAACGGCGAACGCGGCTATGAGAGCGGCCAAATTCCTGTCCTTTCGGGTATTTCAGGACCGTCGGCGGCCCGGCGGCAAGTGAGGTTTACGTGGTTAAAGTCATCGCCAGCGACGTCCGCAAAGGCAACGTGCTTGAGCACGAGGACGGCAAGCTTTACGTCGTCATGAGCCACGAAACCTTCCGCCCCGGCAAGGGCACGCCAACGACCACCATCGTCATGCGCCGCATCGTCGATGGCGTGAAGACGACGGCGGTGTTCAAGACCACCGATGGCCTGGAGAAGGCTTTCGTCGAGCAGGTCAAGCACACCTATCTCTATGACGACGGCGACGCTGGCCTCGTGTTCATGAACCCGACGTCGTATGAGCAGGTCCATCTGACGCGCGACATGGTCGGCGATAGCGTCGCCTATCTGCAGCCGGAAATGGTGGTCGATCTCACCATGTACGAAGGCCAGGCGCTGTCGATCGAACTGCCGCCGCGCATCACCGCGACCATCGAAACCACCGAACCGGTGGTGAAGGGCCAGACCGCATCGTCGTCCTACAAGCCGGCCATGCTCGACATCGGCGTGAAAACGATGGTTCCGCCCCACATCGACGCCGGCACACGCGTGGTAATTTCCACGGAAGATGGCTCTTACGTCGAGCGCGCGAAGGACTAAGCTCGACAGCCGATGGCGTTTGTTGTCCACCGGCTCGCCGCGGGTGAGGTTTCGCTCTTCCGCTCGTTGAACGCGCTGTTTGGCGCGGCGTTCGATGATGCGGAAAGCTATGCGTCCAAGCCGCCCAGCGACGTCTATCTCGACGCCGTGCTGGCGAAAGATCACATCATCGCGCTCGTCGCGCTCAGCGGAGGCGCCGTGATCGGCGGCTTGGTTGCCTACGAACTCGATAAGTTCGAGCAGGCGCGGCGCGAGGTCTATATCTATGACTTAGCCGTCGATGTGGAGCATCGTCGCCAGGGCGTGGCGAGCGAACTGATTGCGGAATTGGGCGCCATCGCTGCTCGCCGCGGCGCCTGGGTGATCTATGTTCAGGCTGACTATGGCGACGAGCCAGCCATCGCGCTTTACAGCAAGCTCGGCCGCCGCGAGGACGTCATGCACTTCGACATCGATCCGGAGTAGCGCCGATGCACGATTTTACACGACGCGGCGCAGTATTGAGCAGCCTCGCGCTCGGCGCCTGCGCCCAGCAGACGCGCGCTCTCGCCGATCCCGCCGCGCCAAATGATCCGCGCTTCGCGGCGATTGAACGTCGGATTGGCGGCCGCGTGGGCGTTGCCGCGCTCGACACTGCAACCGGCGCACGGCTTACCCATCGCGCCGATCAGTATTTCGCCATGTGTTCGACGTTCAAATGGCTGCTGGCGACGCAGATGGTTCATATCGACATGCATGCGCCGGGACATCTGGCGCGCTCGGTTTCGTTCAGCGCCGACGACCTGCTTGACTACGCACCGGTCGCCCGCGAACACCTTGCGCGCGGCGAAATGACGATCGAGCAAATGTGCGCCGGCGCCGTCGTGTTGAGCGACAATACCTGCGCCAACCTGCTGCTTGGTCAGATCGGCGGCCCGCCCGGCTTGACCCATTATCTGCGCCAGGAGGGCGATCGTGACACCCAGCTTGATCGCTTCGAACCGGAGCTGAACGAGGTCGCCGCCGACGACGATCGCGACAGCACGACGCCGTCCGGCATGGTGTGGCTGCTCAATCATTTTCTGGTGCAGGACGAGTCGCTCAATGCGGCCGCACAAGCGAAGCTGATCGGCTGGATGGTGGAAAGTCCGACTGGACGCGAACGTCTCCGCGCCGGTCTGCCGTCCACATGGCGTGTCGGTGACAAGACCGGAACCTGGAACGGCGAGAACAATGCAAGCAACGATGTCGCCATTGCCTGGCCGCCGGGGCGTGCGCCGATCCTGATCGCCAGCTATCTGCATCGCAGCACAGCCGAACCCGCCGCGCGCAACGCCGCGCATGCGGAGGTAGCCCGCATTATCGTGGAGGAGTGGGGCTGATGGCCTGGTTTCGTCTGTTCGCCTGCGGCGAGGATTTTCCTGTCATCATCGACAACAATGTCGAGGTGGTCGGCTTCTACACCACGCGCTATATCGAGGCGCCGACGCAAGGCGAAGCCGAAGCTTTGTGCTCGGAGCTTTTGTTCGAGGACGAAGATCTGCAGCCGCCGCCCGGCGATTGGAGCGATCTGCAGCCGCGCATCATGTTCGAAGAGGTCGAGCAAGTCGCCGAGCCCATCGATATCGACGACAACTTCTCCTTCTTCCCCATGGATGAAGAGGACGAGGAGGAGTATTGATGGGCAAGAAAGCCACCCTCTATCACAATCCGAAATGCTCCACCTCGCGCCAAGTGCTCGAGATGATCGAGGCCGCCGGCTACGAGGCCGAGATCGTCGAGTATCTGAAAGCCGGCTGGACCAAGAAGCAGCTCAAGGACCTCTTCGCGGCCGCCGGTGTAACCGCACGTCAGGCGCTGCGCGCCAAGGCGGCCGAGGCGGAAGAACTGGGCCTGCTCAATCCCAAGATCACCGACGCTAAGCTCATCGACGCGATGATCGAACACCCAGTGTTAGTCGAGCGGCCGTTTGTCGTCACCGCAAAGGGCGCGCTGCTGGCGCGTCCGAAGGAGCGCGTGCGCGAAATCCTTTGACGCGCCGTCATGCGCGCGTACACATCGGCGCGCCGGTCAAGGGAACGCGGTTGAAACCCGCGGCTGCTCCCGCAGCTGTAAGCGGCGAGTTTGGCGTCGATCCACTGCCATGATGGCGGGAAGGGACGGCCAGACGTTCGAGCCGTAAGCCAGAAGACCTGCCGGCGTTTGAAGCCTTGGCCCGGGATGTGGCCGATGGAGGCGCTGGTGCGGTGGATCATTGCAGCGATGGCGCTTGCCTGCGCGAGCATGGCGCAAGCCGAACCGCGCCGCATCGTCAGCCTCGATTATTGCGCCGACCAATTCGTGCTGGCGTTGGCCGATCGCGATCAGATCGCCGCTCTCTCGCGCGGGTCGTTGCGTGACGACTCGTATTTTCGTGACCGCGCGCGCGGCATTCGCCAAACCCGAGGCACGCTCGAAGAGGTGCTGGCGCTGGCGCCCGACATGATCGTGCGCAATTGGGGCGGGCCGTGGGACGCCGCGCAAGTCTACGGCCGCTTCGGCGTGCCGGTTCTGCAGGTCGGCGATGCGCCCGATTTCGCTTCCGCGCGGGCCGATTTGGTCCGCGCTGCGAACACGCTCGGCCACCCCGCGCGCGGCGCGAGCCTTGCGCACGATCTCGATCTGCGCATTGCGCGCCTCGCTCAACATCGGAGCGGCGCGCCGGTGCTTTATCTCACCGGCGGCGGCGCCGTTGCGGGCCGCGGCACGATGCTGGACGCCATCATCACAACCGCCGGCGCGCGTAACGTTCGCAGCGAAGAGGGCTGGCAAGTGCTGCCGCTCGAACGCATCGTGCAAACGCCGCCCGCGCTGATTGCGCTCGGCTTCTTTGATACGGGGCGCGACCGCGTCAACGCCTGGTCGCCGTCGCGTCATCCGGCTTTGCGCCATGCGCTCGCGGAAGCGAGAACCGTGACGCTGCCGACAGCGGCGATTGCGTGCCAGGCTTGGTATTCGATCGACGCCGCCGAGGCGATCGCTGCAGCGCTCGCACGCCGATGAGCGTCGCACTGCGCACGACGCTCGCATTCGCCGGCCTGAGCATCGCCGCGCTTGTGCTTGCGCTCTATCTTGGCCCGGTGGCGCTGGCTGATCCGTTTGCGCACGACGAGGCGACGCGCACCATCGTGTGGGACATTCGCTTGCCGCGCGCGCTTACAGCTTGGCTTGCGGGCGCCGCGCTTGGCTTGGTCGGCGCGGCGTTGCAGGGTTTGCTGCGTAACCCGCTGGCTGACGCGGGCGTGCTGGGGCTTTCGGGCTTCGCGGCGCTCGGCGCGGTCGTCGCTTTCGCGTTCGGCTTCGCCGCGTTCGCGCCGGCGATGGCTGTGGCGTTCGCGCTTGCCGCGGCCGCGCTTGTAACGACGCTCGGTTGGGCGTCGCGTGGACCGGCGAGTTTGGTGTTGATCGGCGTTGGGCTTTCGAGTTTCGCCGGCGGCTTGATTGCGTTGGCGTTGAACCTCGCGCCCAATCCCGGCGCGCTGGCGGACCTGGTGAACTGGACGCTTGGTTCGGTTGAAGGCCGATCTATGGAGCACGCGGCGCTCGTTGCGCTGCTGTTGAGCGTGGGTGCGGTTCTGATCTTCGTTGCAGCGCGCGGACTGCAAGCTTTGACGTTGGGGGAAGAAGCCGCCGTCGCCATCGGCGCAAACCTGCCGCGCACGCGCGCGCTGGTCGTGTTGGGCGCTGCCGCATGCACTGGTGGTGCGACCGCGGTTGCGGGCGTCATTGGTTTTGTCGGCATCGCCGCGCCGCATCTGGTGCGGGCATGGGCGGGCCACGATCCGGCGCGGCTCTTGCTGCCCAGCGCATTCGCCGGCGGCGCCATTCTCGTGTGCGCCGACATCGCCGTGCGCTTGTTGCCGACCGACACCGAACTCAAGCTCGGCGTCGCCGCCGCTTTGATTGGCGGCCCGGTCTTCGCACTCATCGCGGCGCGGCTGGCGTCGCGGGGAGGCGATGCATGAGCGCGCCTTTGTCCATTTCCGGCGCGCGCGTCGAGCTTGGGCGACGCACAGTGATCGATGATGTGTCGCTGACGCTGAGCGGCGGCGAGATCGTTGCGCTGCTTGGCCCCAACGGCGCCGGCAAAACCAGCCTGATGCGCGCCGGGCTGGGGCTCATTGTGATGACAAAAGGTGTGGCGATGCTCGGCGCGGCGCCGGCGCATGCGCTGTCGGCGCGCGACCGCGCTTTGCGCGCCGCCTATCTGCCGCAGCGGCCGCAATCGATCTGGCCGATCAGTGTTGAGATGTTGGTGGCTCTCGGGCGCTATGCGCATGGCGCCGCGCCCGATCGCTTGGGTTTGCACGATCGAACCGCTGTCGATGCCGCCCTTGACGCATGCGCGCTCACGGCGCTGCGCACGCGGCGCATGGATGAGATTTCCGGCGGTGAGAAGGCGCGTGCGCATCTGGCGCGGGCATTGGCGCAGCGCGCGCCGCTTTTGGTGTTGGACGAACCAACCGCAGGCCTCGATCCCGCCCAAGCGCTCGCTGTTGCGGACATCTTGCGCACGCACGCAGAAGCTGGCGGCGCGGTGTTGTTCTCAACCCATGACATCGCGCTTGCGGCTAGCGTAGCGCATCGCGTCGTGCTGCTGAAAGACGGGCGTATCATAGCGCACGGCGCGCCGATCGAAGCGCTGACAGGGGATGTGTTGAAGCAGGCTTACGGCCGCAGCGGACGGCTTGAACGTGTGGGCGATGGCTACGCAGCCGTGTTTGAGCCGGCTCTCAAAGCTTGAACGCGCCGCTCTGAATCCGCGCAAACAGGTCCGGCGTGACCGCTTCGTAGCGATGTGTGTCGGGATTGTCGAAATAGAGCGCGTGTTCGATGCGAGCGGGATCGAAACCGTCCTGCACGAGATCGACTTTGCGATACTTGAACGTTCCGGTGGTTTCGATCGCCGGCTGCATGCGCAAGAACAGCGGCCTTGCATAGGCCGGCAATTCGCGCACGAGAAAATCGCGCAGGCCGTCGAGCTTGAAGTCGGCGTCCGGCGTGATCGCGGCCATGCCGGCGCGGCCGTCGAGCGCGCCGACATGGACGCCATAGACATTGGCCTCGGTGATGCCTGGATAGCGCAACAGAGCTTCGGCGACTTCCGTGGTGGAGACGTTCTCGCCTTTCCAACGGAAGGTGTCGCCGATGCGATCGACGAAATAGAAATAGCCGTCTTTGTCCTGGCGCATCAGATCGCCAGTGCGAAACCAGGCGTCGCCCTTTTCGAACACGTCGCGCAGGATTTTCTTTTCCGACGCCGCCTTGTCGGCATAGCCACTATAATTGTGGCGCGCGTCGTCCTTGATGAGGCCGATGGCTTCGCCGACTTCGCCGGTCTCGGCGATGACCGCAAGTCCATCGGCGCTGCGCACCGGCGCCTCGGCTTCGACATCGAACTTGACTAGTTTCACCGCGAAATTGCGCTGTAGATAAGGCGGCACGCGGCCGATGGCGCCGGGCTGGCCATCGAAATTGAACATCGACACGTTGCCTTCGGTCGAGCCGTAAAACTCCAATATGTTCGGCACGCCGAAGCGCGCTTGAAATTCGGTCCACACTTCCGGGCGCAAGCCGTTGCCAAACGCGAGCCGCAAACGATGGGCGCGCTCCTTCTCGTGCGGCGGTTGGTTCACCAGGTAACGGCAGAGTTCGCCGATATAGACGAACGTCGTGCAGTCGTGTTCGGCTATGTCGTCCCAGAAATGGCTCGCGGAGAATTTGCGCCGCAGGACCACTGTGCCGCCGCGCAGTAACGCCGAGCCCACGCCGCATAGGCCGCCTGTGGCGTGATAAAGCGGCAGCGTGCAGTACACGCGATCTGCGGCGGTTGACTTCGTCGCTGCAGCGAAACTGCGCATGTAGAGTTGAGCTCGGACATGGTTGATCTTCGCCGCCTTCGGCAGACCCGTCGTGCCTGAGGTGTAGATAAAGAGCGCAACGTCGCGCGATTTGATGCCGGCGCGGACGGCGCGCGCTGGCCGCGCGGGCGGCAGCTTCGGCGTTTTGAGGTCAAGCGCCCGGCGCGTCTCGCTGAGATCGCCTGCAGCATCGATCACCCAACAGGTCAGCGGGCGCGCGAGGCCGGCGCGGATCGTGTCGAGCCCGGCGAGTGTTTCGGTGTCGGTGATGACGTGGTCGGCGTTCGAGATGGACAGGCAGTGCGCGAGGGCCGCACCCGTCAGATTGTTGTTGATCAGCGCGGCGGCGACGCCGAGTTTGCTCATGCCGACCCACGCCGGCACGTATTCGGCGCGGTTGGGCAGCAGGATCGCGACAGTGTCGCCGCGCTTCACGCCTTGCGCCTGCGCCCACGCCGCGAAGCGATTGGCGAGCGCGTCGAGCTGGCGATACGTATAACGCTCGCCTTCGAAGATCAGCGCGGTGTGATCGGCGAAGCGATCGACGGCCTGTTCGAAATCGTCACAGATCAAGTCGTCTGAGTCGGGATCGATTTGGCGGACGCTCCAGAGCGTGCGCGCCAAGCCGTCGATAAACCGAAACTCCCGTGCGATCCGCGCTCCCAGGCTCATGCCTTCCTCCGCTTCGCTACATAGGGGCGTTCGCGGCTTCGGCAAACGGCCGTGTTGTCACGCAGCGAGAACGTCGCGGACGGCGGTGAGTAGCGCGCGTTCGTCGAACGGCTTGCGCAACAGGGCGGGCCGCGCATCGGAAGCTTCGAGCGCAGCCGCGTCGGCATAGCCCGAAACGATCAACACGCGCAGGCCGGCGGTTTGCGCGCGGCTGCGCTCGGCGAGCTCAAGCCCGGTCATGCCCGGCATGGAAAAGTCGGTGAGCAGCAGATCCGGCGTTTCGGTTTGCAGCAGCCGCAGCGCCTCGCCCGGATCGGCGGCTTCGCGCGCCGTGTAGCCGGCCTCACGCAAAGTCTCGGCCATGAAACTGCGCACGCCGGCTTCGTCATCGACGACGAGCACGCTTTGGCCGGCGCCGCGCACCGGTTCTGGCGCCGCTTCTGCTGGTTCGGGCGCCGCCGTAGGCGCTTCGGTGCGCGCCAACAGCAGGCGAATAGTGGTGCCGCGGCCAAGCGCGGTGTCGATTTCGACATTGCCGCCGGATTGCCGCAACGCCCCGAACACTTGCGCGAGGCCAAGGCCAGTGCCTTTGCCGGCCGGCTTGGTGGTGAAGAACGGCTCCATGGCCCGATCGGCAACCTCCTTGGGCATGCCCAAGCCGGTGTCGCGCACCGCCAGTTCGACGAGATCGCCTTGATCGCGCCCGCGCGTCGAAATTTCGATGCGCCCGCCGTCGGGCATCGCGTCGCGCGCATTGATGACGAGGTTGAGCACGGCGAGTTCGAGCTGATTGGCGTCGCTGCGCACCCATCGCGCATCGGGGTCGAGATTGATCGCGAGCTGCATGCCGGGATCGATCGAGCGGCGCAGCAATTCCTCCATGCCCGGCAGCATTTGGTGCAGATCGACCGGCGCCAGCTCCATCCTCTTGCCGCGCGAGAAAGCGAGCAGTTGCTTGGTCAGTTTGTCGCCGCGCTGCGCTGCATCGAGCATGTGTTCGGCGATCTGGCGCTGCTTGGGATCGTCGATGCGCTTGAGCAGCATGTTGAGGCCGCCGATGATCACCGTCAGCAGGTTGTTGAAATCATGCGCGACGCCGCCGGTGAGCTGGCCGATGGCTTCCAGCTTTTGGGTTTGCGCCAGTCGCTCTTCGGCGCGGCGGCGTTCGGCCAGATCGCGCAGCGCCCAAAAAATCAAGCCCGCCGCGATGGCGAGTGCGATCAGCGTCGCGACAATCACCGCGGCGTTCGAAAACGCCATCGGCGCATCGATCAGGCTTGAGGCGACGGCGATATGGGTCGACCAGCCGGTGGTCGGCGAGGTGACGAAAGCGGTGTGATTGCGGAAGCCTTCCCAGGTGCGGCCCTCATAGATGCCGCGCGCTTCGCCGCTGGCGATGGCGCGCCGGACGTAGACTGTCGAGGGCGTGCCGATGCGATCTGCGTAGTCGACGGTGCGGGCGACGAAATCGCCGTTGCGGTCGACCACCGCGCCCACCGCTTCGCCGGGGACGTGGCGCAGCAGGGTCTGCTGATAGGGCGCGGGATCGAGCGCGACGGTGAGCAAGTAGCGGCCGTCGGCGCCGATCGGCATGTGCAGATAGATGCACGGGCAGCCCGGCCCGTCGCGCACGATGCCGCCGACGCGCCCGACATTCGGCACGATGGCGCGGTTGAGCGCATGCCGCGCCGTACTGTACGGCGCGCGCAGGCTGAAAACTTCCTGCCGCTCGCGCAGGTCCGAGACGATGACGTCGCGCCAGCTTGGATTGAGCGCGGCGATTTCGCGCGCGCGGGCGTAGGCGGCCGGCCAGTCGTGGCGCTCGTACGCGTCGGCTGTCGCCAGCACTTCCATCACCGACTCGTTGGTGTCGATCAGCGCGTCGGAGAGCTGCATGATCTGTTCGGCCTGCGCCAGCGCCTCGCGCTCGATGCTGACGCGCTGCTGCTGGAAGGTGAACACCAGCAGCACCGCGACGAGCACGACCACCGGCAACGCCATGGCGGCGCCGAGCAGGACGTACGCGTTTTTCTGGAACAGGTTACCGAGCAAAAATTCCCTCGCGCGGGCGCGAGTTTAGGCGCCCGGCTGCCGCATCGCAATCGGGAACCCGGTCAGATGTTGGCCGAAAGGAGCGTGCTGATCGATGCGAACAGCGCCAAAACCAGTGTTATCAAATGTCCATGCGGCTTCATCGGCGGTCCTCCGAACTCCTGCCGCGGATGCATTTAGAGGCGTTGCGTTGCGCGCCGATTGCGCGATCGTTTCAACACCGTGGCGATTTAAGGGCAGCCGCGCCAGTGCGCGGCCAGCGTCTCGGCCCAGGCGGCGGGGCCTTCGGCGGCTTCGACCACGCCTTCGAGCACGAGCGAGAAATCGTCATAGCCTGGATGGTTCGGCTCATCGAAGCGCGCTTCGACGACATAGCCCTCGCGCGCATCGAGCCAGAGCTGGCCGTTGAGCGCGCCGCTGACCTGATAGCGCAAGCTCGCGTGCTGGCGGCGCAGCTCCTCGCCGTCGAAGCGCGCGTGCGCCTGGCCGCGATTGGTGACGAACGGGCCTTCGGTTTCGGCCGGCCAGGCGAGGGCTACAGTGAACACGAAATCACCGCGCGGCGCCGGCGCGCCTTCCATCAACGTGGTGAGGTCGGCGAGATCGAAATCGTAGATGCGCCACGGCGACGCGACGCCGCTCAGCGTTTCGTTGATCTCGCCGCCATCGGGCAGCGCCACATGCGTGGTCAGCGTGCGCGCCTCGGGATCGAGCGTCAGCGTGGCGACGCCGTCCTGCGTGCTCTCGCGCGTCAGCCGGCCGCCGACCAGGCGCAGCGCCTCGCCGCGCGCCAAATCGAACTCAGCGGTGACGTAAGCGGCGTTGGTGCAGCGCTCGACCATCTTGTACACCGCCGCCCGCGTCGCGCTCTCGCGATAGACGACGACGCGCTCGGGCAGCGAGCCATCCTGGTTTGAGCGCAGATACGCATGCACCCGCCCGACCGGATCGCGCGGCGTCTCCAACGCGGCGGGCGTGGCGGAACAGGCGGCAAGCGCGCACGACGCGAGTGCTGTGGCGAGAAGAGGGCGGCTCATGTAGCCCAGATGCGGCGCGCGCGCGTTTGGATGCGCGCGAGCGCATGCTCGCCGCCATCGAGAGCCGGGGGACGCGGTCCGCCGCGCCAAAAAAAGCTGCGCCGTTGGCTCGGCGCGTTATCGACGCATAAGACCGCGTCCCCGTGATCGTTGCAGCGCCAGGACGTCACCGAGAGGTATTTCACTCTCTTGGATCGCTCCCCGGCGGCGTGCGGCGGCGCGTCTGTTCCGTGCGCCGCCCCTCTACTCCCACGGTTCGCTTGAGCCCCGCGGGCTTCCATCGGCGACGCTCAACCGCGCCGCTGACTTTCACGCTCGATCACCCCGCCTCGCCTCGGCTGAACAGTGGATCCGACTGGCCCTCACGCGACGCGGTGCGCGCAGTGTAAGCGCGCGCGGAGGTCGGTCGGATTGATGCGGCGCGCGGCGTTGATGCGGCGCGGGATTTTCGCGCGCGGGCGGGGGATAGGGTGGCGGCGTATCCGCGCAACGCCCACCTCGCCCCCGCGAGGGGGAGAGGTCGCGCGCGTGCGCGCGGGTGAGGGGGCGGGGTTCAGGATGAAGCGCGGTGGTTGAGACACGCGCTTTGGCGGTGCGTGTGGTGCGGGGGCCACCGGATAGATTGGCGAGAATGCTCGAATTCTCGCTCTTACCGTTCTTGGCCGGTCGGCGGATTTTGCCGGAAGAGCCTGCGAAGAAAATCCCATCCGCTAGGTTTGTTCGTGGCCGATTCAGAGAGCGCCGGAAGAATGATCGACTCCGCGCGTTCGACTGCACTGGCGACGCCTGTCGTGATGTTGTCTGGCTTCCGGTAAGATCGCGCAGTGCCTTCCCAAATATCCGCCTTGATGCTCTGGTAGAAATCCTTGTCGGAGTGCGGGTCAGTATCTGGGTACATCTGAGCGCTCACGCTCAGAAGGTGGCGGTGCTTCAGAATGTCTCTAATCGCTTCTTCAAGCGGCGCCCCAAACATTGCACGCGCGATGGGTAAACACTCGTAGAGCTCTTTCCATGTGTCCGTGTAGGACGACATGCGGTCAAGAATGACCTGTGCGGTCTTGAGCTTCTGCTTCTTCCCATTGGCTTCGAGGTTGTAGTTCTCGTACGTCTCTTCGAGCTTCTTCTCGGCCGCAGCGAGCTCTTGTTCGAAATGCATCGGACTTCGGATCGCAGGGAAGGCGTCCTTTGCCTTGTAAGCCGCAGTCAAGACGCGCTCGCCGATTGCCATTTTTCGTTCGCGAATTTTCTGCCGCAACCACGAATCGAAGCTGCTGCCGCCGCGAGCCGCCGCATATGCAACGGCGATTGCACCCGCGAAGCCAGCATAGGCCTGCATCCATACGCCCGTTGTTGCCCAGTCAATCGGGTAGAACCACAAAGCACGCTCCTTGGCCGACTCAGCCGATAATACCGCAATCATCTTTGGATTCGCGAAATGGCCCTAAACGCACTTCTCGACGCCGATACCGAGACCTTTGAAACCGGACCATACAATCGCGCCGTTCGAGTGCGGAAATGGGTCTACCTTTTCGTGGGCGCAACCGTCGTTGTTGCGAACGGTTGGTTCGCAAATTCAGACTTACTCAAGTGGTTGGGCGTGTCAGCCGTGCCCGCGACCGTGATTTGGCAAGCGGCCACGCTCGGTCTCTTGTACTTTCTGTTTCAGTACACACTGGTTGGTGTGCAGGTGATGGCGCTCTATCCGTCGACGTTGAGCAAGCGATTTGGAGAAAAGACGCGGGCTGAGTTGCGTCGTGTGGATTTGGCTCTCCAAAAACTCCGAGATGAAACCAAAGACGACGAGCAGCGACACCGAGTTGAGGTCGTGCAAATTCAGGAGCGCATCAAGAGGGCCGCCAACAACGGAGACGGGAACGAACGCAAAATACAGGAGGCCGCGTTGGAGGGCGCTAGCCAGTCGTTCGAGGCGGTGCAGCGCGCTCGTCGCGAGCAGTACGAGGAGCTAAGCCGCGAACTAGATATGGTGTCTCACACTGATCACTCTCAAAATCCCATCGTTCGCTCATCAGAAATGGCCCTCGATGCTTGGCGTTTGGGCCCACCATTTGCTGTCGGCGTGTTTGTCCTATTTCGCTATGGCCACGTCGGCGCATAGTCGCTTCTGACCAATCCCGCCCTTCTCCTACATCGTAGGAGAAGGGCCTGAATTAGAGATTCTGTTTTAGTGCAGCGGACCCTGATCGGTTGCTTGTCGTCTCAAGTTCCAGAGCTGTTTTGGCTGAGGCCTGGGACGCTTAAGCCTTTCAATAATCTCCAAGAGTCTCTTGTTCTCTTGGCGCACGATCTCAAGGTCTTTGTAGGCCTGCAGCTTGTCTTGTCTTACCACAGCCGACGCTCCGGCTTCGTACCGTTCAACAACGGTGGTGAGTAGTTTTTCGAAATCCTTCCGCGGCGCCCGCGTGTGCAGCGCCTCCAGCTCGAAGCTTTTCGCCAATAGATTCACCGCATTCCGCCAAGCCGCGCATGCGCCTTGAATGCCCGATAACGCCATATATTTCTCCGCTCGCTGTTTGCCCGAACGAGAAATGGTTAACGCACAAACAGGTTGCAATGAGGGTGGCAATATTTGCGTAGTGTGGATTTCGCGGACGAGTAGAGACCACGCAATTTTCTACGTCGGCGGCCCTCACCCCAACCCTCTCCCGCACTGCGCGAAAGGGGCGATGGGGCTAGTCGATCGGTTCGCGTTTTTCGCCCGTCGGGCGGACGTGGAGTTCGCTGCCGACTTCTTTGAATTTGGCGCTCATCGCGTGGACGCACTCACCTCTACCCCGCGAGGGGGAGAGGTCGCGCGTAGCGCGGGTGAGGGGGCGAGTTGGAAGGTGAGCGTTGCTTGCTCGCTCCCACCCTCATCCGGTCCTCCTTCGCCAAGGCTTCGGAGGACCACCTTCTCCCGCCCCTGCGGGAGAAGGACGCTAGCCTTTGAGGGCGACGTCGATTTCGCTGCCGCCTTCGCGGAAGCGTTTGCTCATCTCGGCCATGCCTTCTTCCGCTTCTTTCGCCTTCGCGTAGTCGCGCACGTCCTGCGTGATTTTCATGCTGCAGAATTTTGGGCCGCACATGCTGCAGAAGTGCGCGGTTTTGTGCGCGTCCTTTGGCAGCGTTTCGTCGTGGTAGGCGCGGGCGGTGTCGGGGTCTAAGCCGAGATTGAACTGATCTTCCCAGCGGAATTCGAATCTTGCGCGTGACAACGCGTCGTCGCGGAGGCGCGCGTAGGGGTGGCCTTTGGCGAGGTCGGCGGCGTGGGCGGCGAGCTTGTAGGTGATGACGCCGACTTTGACGTCGTCGCGATCGGGCAGGCCTAAGTGTTCTTTCGGCGTGACGTAGCAGAGCATCGCCGTGCCGAACCAGCCGATCATCGCGGCGCCAATCGCGGAGGTTATGTGGTCGTAGCCGGGCGCGATGTCGGTGGTAAGGGGGCCGAGCGTGTAGAAGGGCGCCTCGCCGCAGACTTCGAGCTGCTTCTCCATATTCTCTTTGATCTTGTGCATCGGCACGTGGCCGGGGCCTTCGATCATGGTTTGCACGCCGTGCGCCCAGGCGATCTTGGTGAGTTCGCCGAGGGTTTCGAGTTCGGCGAATTGCGCGGCGTCGTTGGCGTCGGCGATGGAGCCGGGGCGGAGGCCGTCGCCGAGTGAGAAGCTCACGTCGTAGGCGCGCATGATTTCGCAGATCTCGGCGAAGTGCGTGTAGAGGAAGCTCTCCTTGTGATGCGAGAGGCACCACTTGGCCATGATCGAACCGCCGCGGCTGACGATGCCGGTGACGCGCTTGGCGGTGAGATGGATGAAGGGGAGCCGCACGCCGGCGTGGACGGTGAAATAGTCGACGCCTTGTTCGGCCTGCTCGATGAGCGTGTCGCGATAGATTTCCCAGCTGAGGTCTTCGGCGACGCCGCCGACTTTTTCGAGCGCTTGATAGAGCGGCACTGTGCCGATGGGGACAGGCGCGTTGCGGATGATCCAGTCGCGGATGTTGTGGATGTTGCGGCCGGTGGAGAGGTCCATCACGGTGTCGGCGCCGTGGCGGATGGCCCAGACCATTTTGTCGACTTCCTCGGCCATGGAGGAGGTGACGGCGCTGTTGCCGATATTGGCGTTGATCTTCACGAGGAAGTTGCGGCCGATGATCATCGGCTCAAGCTCGGCGTGATTGATGTTGGCCGGAATGATGGCGCGGCCGCGCGCGATTTCTTGGCGCACGAATTCCGGCGTGACGAAATCGGGGATGGATGCGCCGAAGGAGTCGCCGTCTCTTGGACCGCCGGCGCCCTCGCCGGCGTGGCTGGCGGAAGCTGAACCAGTGTCGCCGGCGGGGGCGCCGGCGGTCCTAGAACTGCGCCGCATGTTTTCGCGGATGGCGACGTATTCCATCTCCGGGGTGATGATGCCACGGCGGGCGTACTCAAGTTGCGTGACGCAAGCGCCGGCTTTGGCGCGGAGCACGCGTGGTTGCTTCGGAAAGGGCGGCGTGAGTTTTTCGGCGCTGACGTTGCCGTTGTCTTCCGGCTTCACTGCGCGGCCGTCGATCTCTTCGACATCGCCGCGCGCTTTCACCCACTCCGCACGCGTGCGGGCGAGGCCGGCATTGATGTCGATCGTGACATCCGGATCGGTGTAGGGGCCGGAGGGATCGTAGATCGTCACCGGCGGCTCGTTGGCGCTTGGGTGCGGCGCGACTTCGCGGAAGGGGACGCGCAGATCGGGATGCGCGCAGCCGCTGGCGTAGACTTTGCGCGAGCCGATCAGCGGGCCAGTGGTGACCGCGGGCGTGAAAACGGATTGGTCTTGTGGCTTGTTCATGAACGCTCCCTCCCTCCGCCGGTGTGAGCCGGATCAGGTTCGACGGGTCGCAGGGCTACCTGCCTCTCAGCCGCTCGCGCGGCCCCCCGGGTTATGCGCGTGGCTTAGACCTATGCCGCGGCTTTGGCAAACCAGCCGGCATACGTGAGCCAGGCGCCGATCAGCACCGCCACGGCGCCGGCGATCCATGGCGCGGGGCCGGCGGTAAGCGCTTGGTTGGCGAAGCTCGCGATCATGTTCGGCGCCAGCATCAGCAGCACGCCGCGCGCGATGGTGAGCACGCCGAGCACGGAAATAAGGATGGCAGTGGCGCCGCCGTTCCAATGATGGTGAGCGGCGAACAAGATGCAGCCCACGATCAACGTGAAGATGCCGGTGATGAAGGCGAGCGGCGCGTCGCTCACGATCGCCGGCATCATCAGCACAATGTCGTTGAAGCGGACAATGACGATGGCGCCGATGATCAGCATCAGCGGCCCGATTACGCGGGCGCAAAAGCGAGTGGTTGCGGCTTGGGCTTCGGTCATGGGCGCGCTCTTTCGGTGGGCGAAGCGTGCGGCGTTAACGCCGCAGGGCGAGCGTATGCCATTGCACGCTTCCGCCGCAATCCGCATGTAATCGGCGATGGAGAGGTCCGATGGGAACCCCCGCTGAATTGACTGTGCTGGTGCTGGTGGTGGCGCTTGGCGTCGGCCTCTGGACGCTGCTCGACCGCGTCGGCCAGCTGCAGCGCGACGTCGCCGCGCTCAAGCAAAAGCTGGGCGTCAGCGATCCGCCGGCGGCGGAGTGAACGCATGCGCGCCGTCGCCGCCGGCCGAGGGAACCACTTTGAGGTGCGGGTACGGAATTTCGATGCCGCCCTCGTCAAACGCCGCCTTGATCCGCTTCAGATACTCGCGCCGCACCGACCATTGCTTGGCGGGCAGCGTTTTGATCCGGCCCTTCAGCATGACGGCTGAGTCCGCCAGCTGATCGACGCCGACGACCTCGATGTCATCGAGGATCATGGGGCCGTACTCCGCATCCTTGCGCAGATCTTCGCCGATGGCGCGCATGATGGAGAGCGCCTTGCCGATGTCGGAATTGTAGTCGATCGACAGATCGAACGCCGCCATCGAGAAGCCCTTGGTGCGGTTGTGAATGACCTGCGCTTCTGAGTACGGAAACACGTGCAAGGTGCCGTCGAAGTCACGCAGCTTGATCGTCCGCAGCGACATTTCCTCCACCACGCCGCCAAATTCGCCGATGCCGACGATGTCGCCGACGGAGACGATATCTTCGACAATGAGGAAGATGCCGGTGAGAAAGTCCTTCACCAGCGTTTGCGCGCCGAAGCCGATGGCAAGCCCGATAATACCGGCGCCGGCGATGAGAGGCCCGATCTCGACGCCGATCTCAGACAGCGCCATCATCGCGGCGATCAGCACCAGGGTCGTCGTCGCCACGCCGCCAAGCAGCGGCGCCAAAGTGCGGATTTGGGCTGCGCGGCGTGGATGCTTGGCGCGCCGCGCGACGCGGCCGAACACGCGCGCAATGGCCAGATTGCAGAGTTCAATGGCAGCCAGCGCGATGGCGACGATGATGGCGATGCGCACGGCGCCGGCGACGAAGGCGCCCAACGGACCCTTCATCAATTCGCTGAAATCGAGTCCCCAGAGCCGCAGCACGACCAAGATCGCGGTGATCACGATGACGACGCGCGCCAAACCCAGGCTGGTGCGGCCGATGCTCAGCTTTCTGGTCGGCGCTTGTTCAGTATCCTCGCCCGCAACGCGCTCGGTGAGCGCTTTCAGCAGGAGGCGCAGCCCCCAGATCAACAGCGCTGCGCCGATGACGACTAGCAGCGTCAGTCCGCCACGGATCGCCGCCTGTTCGGGGTCGAGCTCGACGAGGCCGATCACGAAGCTGCGAAGGCTCTCATAGAGCGTGTCAAGCGTCGGCGTTGGCGCCGTTGCTGGTGCGGGCGTGGTGGCGGGTTGAGTCATGCTGGCCAATATTAGAGCACTGAGCGCGAATTTCGAGGCGTTGCGTCGTCATGTCCCCGGCTTGGCGAATGCAAGCGTCAGCCAACCCGCGATGAGCGTAAGGCCGCCAACCGGGGCCAGCATCACCACTTGGCTCATATTCGTGATGGCGAGCGTGTAGAGCACGCCGGCGAACAGGCCGGCGCCGGCAACGATCATGGCGCCGGCGACGAGGTTGAGCCGGCCGCTGCGGTTGGCGATGGCGAGCGCCGCGGCGGCTGCGGCCAATTGAATGAAGGCGCCGAGGTGCATGCGATCGTGATCGGCCTCCGCCAACTGCAAAACATGCGCCGCTATGGTCAGCATGACGAGCGCGAGCGCGCCGGAGAGCGCGGCGAAAACATTGAGGAGACGCATGCGACACCGATCCTTTTGGGGCGGCGCATTCTCGACAAACCGGCGTCGCGGGTCCAGATCATGCGGCAAAGAGGAGCACGTCCATGCAACAGCGCAAACTTGGCCGCAGCGACATCGCCATCACGCCGCTCATGCTGGGCGGCAATGTCTTCGGCTGGACCGCTGACGAGGCGGCGTCGTTCGCGATTCTGGATGCCTTCGTCGAGGCCGGCGGCAACGCCATCGACACTGCCGACGTCTATTCGGCTTGGGTTCCGGGCCACAAGGGCGGTGAGAGCGAAAGCGTCCTGGGACGCTGGATCAAATCGCGCAAGGCGCGCGATCGGATCGTGATTGGCACCAAAGTTGGCATGCTGCCAACCAGGCTCGGGCTCACGCGCGAGAACATCGTCGCGGCGTGCGAGGATTCGCTGCAGCGCCTGGGCGTCGATACGATCGATCTCTACTGGCTGCATCGCGATGACGAAGCGACGCCGGCGGAAGAATATGTCGCCGGCCTGGAGACGCTGGTGAAGGCCGGCAAGGTGCGCGCCATCGGTGCTTCGAACTTCAAACCGGGTCGCTTCACCGACGCATTGGCGGAAGCGGCGAAGCACGGCTTGCATTTCGATGCGCAGCAGCCGGAATACAATCTGATGAGCCGCGGCATCGAAGCGGAGTTGATGCCGCTCTGCGCGCGCGAGCAGGTGTCGCTGACGCCCTATTACGGGCTCGCGAGCGGTTATCTCACCGGCAAGTATCGTAACGCCGCCGATAAGTCGAAGAGCCCGCGCGGCGGCCGCATGGAAGCTTACATGGAGGGCAAGGGGCCGGTGGTTTTGGCCGCGCTCGATACCGTGGCGGCGCGCCACAGTGCAACGGCGGCGCAGATCGCGCTTGCCTGGATTATGGCCAAACCCGCGGTCGCTGCGCCAATCGCGAGTGCGACCAGCGTGGCGCAAATGCACGAACTCATGGGCGCGTTGAAGGTAAAGCTAAGCGCGGAGGATGTTTCCGCGCTGGACCGCGCGAGCGCTTGAGGCGCCCGCGCGGAAGGGCGTTAGCCGCGCGCGTAGTAAACCATGGCGTCGGCTTGCACCATGGCGTCGCGCACCGCTTCGCGCACGCACTGACGGTCGCTGGTAATGGTGAGGCCGTTGCTGGAGCGGTCGATCTCGTTGCACATCGAAACCGCCGTGTCGCGAATGCGGCGATGCAATTCGCGCACATCGGCGTCGTAGCGCAAGTTCAGGTCCCGCGCACTGACGACGCGGGTGAGCGACAGGGTTTCGATGCGTGCGCCGGAGGCGCTGCGGCCGGTGGTTTCGCGTTGGACGTTCGGCGGACCGACGACGATTTCGTTGTCATAGGATTGCGCCAGCGCCGGCGTGGCGAAAAGCGCGAGCGCGCTGACGGCGCAAAGAGCGGAAGCAAGGCGGGTCACGTTCGGGTCTCCAGAGTTCCGCGGCGCACCAGCGCGCCGCATCGGATCGTCTGGCGAACCCGAGCTATGCATGATGGTTCCGCTTGGAACTAACACGCGGGCGTGAGCGGCGCATTGCGAGGGATTCGCGCTTACTAGCTAAGCGCACAGTTAGTGAAGACACATGCTCCCGGTGGCGCCGGCACGCGTGATCGCGTCTGCAGAAATTCGCCGTGATCTTACCCAAAATGGGGTCCTCCGCGTGGCCGGCAACAATCCGCAGCGAATAGATTGGCGGACGCGATTCGAGGGGATGGCGGAAAAATGGACGAACGCCGCGGCCCGACGCCAGCCAACGATGCGGACGAAGAGCTTTTGCCGAAGCACATTCGGCCGCTGGCGTTCGCGGGCACCGAACTGGCGCTCGATATCGTGCATTTGGCGCGCGCGATCTACGGCGTCGATATGGAGAGTGCGCTCATCCTGATGTGCGTAGCGGACGCCACCATGCGCCCGCAATTCTTGGCGCTCGGCGAAGATGGCATGTCTCGCGCGGTCAATCTGCCGAATGAGGAGCGCGGCTCGATCTCGCGCCTCATGGTTGCCGATAAGATTGGTCTGCCGCGCGAAACCGTGCGTCGCAAGATCAAGGAGCTCACGGCGAGCGGGCACATCACCGTGGACGACAAGGATCGCGTGCAGATCAAAGTGCTGTTGGGGCATCCCCATGTCCAGCGCGAGCTGGAGCAGGGGCACCGCGCCGTGCTGCGCTATCGGGAGCGGCTTCGCGCTTTGGGCGTCGACCCGGACGAAGGCTTCTAAGCGCGACAAGCGCCGACCATCGGAGGTTTGCTTGCCGGTTGAGATTTTCGAACACCGAGACATTGGCATTCAGCTCATCCGCATGAGCGGCGTGCTGGACATTGGCCAGCTTCGTCAATTGCATCGCCTGCATGCCGAGAATCCGAACTGGCTGCGCGCCGATGTGATTCATGTGCTCGAGGGCGATCTGGATTGCTCTGACTTGGATGAGAGCAAGCTGGACGCATTGCGGCGCGACTATCATCGCTCGTTCAGGGCCACGGATTTCTATCTGCTGCGCCGCGCCGGCTGGCTCTGTGTCGGAAGCGCCGCGATCGGTCACGTTGAGCGCTGGCTGCGCGGCAGACATGCGCGCGATGGGCTGAAGTCCGAACTCTGTCTCGCCGTCGAATGGGATCGCCTGTCGCCTTTATTCGACGCCGCCGAACTTGAGCTGCTGCAGGATCCGCGAGGCTTCAATCTGCTGGCAGAGATCGATGGCCCGCGCGCCGGCGCCGCACGCAACCCAGTGCGGGAAGCGGACTTCGTCTCCTTCGTTCTATCGCTGGCCGACAGCGGCCAGTATCGCGACGGAGCGGAAATCCGCCGCGCCATGAGCAGGGTCGCGCACGATCTCGTCGTGCGCTATTGGGCCGACGATTTGCAGCAATGCTTAACCGCGCGCTGCCTGCGCGCCGGCGCGCGCACATCACCCGCGCGGTGAGGGCGCTTTATGATTAGTTCCCGCTGAGGCGGAAGTTCGTCGGCACCCGCACACGCCACGGTTCGCCTTCGCCCTGGCGCTTGTAGTAGCGCGTACCGGCTGGCAAGCCGCGTCCCGCCTCGCCCTCGACAATTGTGGCGGGATCGATGTGGAAATTGCACGCGATTTGGATTGCGGCCCTGCCGAAGCCAAAACGGCGCGGGCGTTCTTGAAGGACTTGGCACGTCTGCATGCGGCCATCGTCGCCAATGGTGCAGTCCAACAGAACGAACCCGGGCTGTTCCTGCCGCAGCGCTCGCTCCGGATAGAAGAGAGGTCGGCGTTCGAGCACGTCGGGACAGAGCGCCGTCATATCGACTTCGGGAATGTCGGGATAGGCGGGGCCGGGCGCAGGCGCGGGCGCCGGCGGCGCGTCACTCTCGCTGTCTTGCGCAATCGCGCTGCCCGCAACACTGAATATTGCTGCGCACATCAACAAGGCCAAGGCGCGAAGCGCAGAGCCCATCACGCGCCCGCTCGGTTGGCGACGAGATCGTCGACCACGGCGGGATCGGCGAGCGTGCTGGTGTCGCCCAGATTGCTGAGATCGTTCTCGGCGATCTTGCGCAGGATGCGGCGCATGATCTTGCCGGAGCGCGTCTTCGGCAGGCCGGGCGCCCATTGGATCACGTCGGGCGTGGCGGTGGGGCCGATTTCGCGGCGCACGTACTGGACCAGTTCGCGCTTCAGATCGTCGCTCGGCTCAACGCCTTGCTTCAGCGTGACGTAGCAATAAATGCCCTGGCCCTTGATGTCGTGCGGATAGCCGACGACGGCGGCTTCGGCGACTTTCGTGTCGGCTACCAGCGCGCTTTCGATTTCGGCTGTGCCGATGCGATGGCCGCTGACATTGATGACGTCATCGACGCGCCCGGTGATCCAATAATAGCCGTCCTCGTCGCGGCGGCAGCCATCGCCGGTGAAATACATGCCGGGATAGGTGCGGAAGTAGGTGTCGAAGAAACGCTGGTGATCACCATAAACCGTGCGCATCTGGCCGGGCCATGAATCGAGCAGCACCAGATTGCCGCTCACCGCGCCGTCGAGAAAATTGCCTTTATCGTCCACCAAGGCCGGTTTGACGCCGAAGAACGGACGTGTCGCGCTGCCGGGCTTCATCGGGGTGGCGCCGGGGAGGTTGGTGATCAGCGCCGCGCCGGTTTCGGTCTGCCACCAGGTGTCGACCACTGGGCAGCGGCTGTCGCCGACCGTGCGATAATACCAGAGCCACGCTTCCGGATTAATCGGTTCGCCCACAGTGCCGATCAGGCGCAAGCTTTCGCGCGAGGCGGCCTTCACCGGCGCTTCGCCGTCACGCATCAAGGCGCGGATGGCGGTGGGGGCGGTGTAGAAAATGTTGACCTTGTGCTTGTCGACCACCTGCCAGAAGCGCGACGCGCTCGGATAGTTCGGCACGCCTTCGAACATCAAGGTCGTCGCGCCGTTCGCCAGCGGGCCATAGACGATATAGCTGTGGCCGGTGACCCAGCCGACGTCAGCCGTGCACCAATAGATGTCGCCGTCGTGATAATCGAACACGTACTGATGCGTCATCGACGCATAGACGAGATAGCCGCCGCTTGTGTGCAGCACGCCTTTCGGTTTGCCGGTTGAGCCCGACGTATAGAGGATGAAGAGCGGGTCTTCCGCGCCCATCGGTTCGGGCGCGCATTCGGCGCTGACGTCGGCGGCGGCGTCTTCATAGACGACGTCGCGGCCTTCGGTCATCGGCACGCCGGCGCCGGTGCGGGTGACGACGATCACGCTCTCGACGCCGCCGGCATGTTCGAGGGCGGCGTCGACATTGAGTTTCATCGGAATGATTTTGCCGCCGCGCACGCCTTCGTCCGAGGTGATGACGACTTTCGACTCGCAATCCTTGATGCGGTTGGCGAGGCTTTCCGGCGAGAAGCCGCCGAACACGACCGAGTGGATGGCGCCGATGCGCGCGCACGCCAGCATGGCGTAGGCCGCCTCGGGGATCATCGGCAGATAGATGGTGACGCGGTCGCCCTTCTTTACGTCGCGCGCCTTCAGCACGTTGGCGAAGCGGCAGACCTCGTCGTGCAATTCGCGATAGGAGATGTGACGCGACTGATGCGGATCGTCGCCCTCCCAAATGATGGCGACTTGATCGGCGCGCTTTTCCAGATGGCGGTCGATGCAATTGGCGCTGACATTGAGCACGCCGTCTTCAAACCAGCGGATGTGGAAGTCCGCTTCGTTGAAGCTCGTGTCCTTCACTTTGGTATAAGGCTTGATCCAGTCGAGCCGCTGGCCATGCACGCCCCAGAACGCCTCCGGGTCGTTGGAGGCCGACGCATGCATGGCCTTGTAGCCGACATCATCCACGTAAGCGCGCTTGGCCCATTCGGGCGGGACCGGGATGACGACGGGTTCGGACATGGGCGTTTCCTCTTTGGGCGAGGATTTGCGCCAATGCGGCGGCGGAGCGCAAGCGCCCACCCCCACGCGCGAAACCTTCTCCTGGTTAAGGAGAAAGTGGCCCGAAGGGCCGGATGAGGCTTACTGTGGTGTGTGGGTATGGCGCATGTCTGTTGCTGGCCCGAAGCGGACGGAGCTTAGTCACGCTCCAGCGTCGCCCGCAGCATTCGCTCAGCCGTGTCGGCATCCTCGGAGAATGCGAAACACGCTAGCAACCAAGCGAACGCAATGAAGGCCGGTCCGAGCAGGATCAAGAATGGGGAGAGGTCTTCGCCGCGCAAGATTGCGCCCGCGATGGCGAATGTGACCCAGACGAATGGTGTGGACCACAAGGATAAGAGGGCGAGGACGAAGCCGCCGACGCGGAGCGATGCGAAGACCTTTGACCCGACCACTGAACCTTCTATCCGCGTGCGCACCAATGCTTGAAATGCGTTGCATTTTCTGAGTTCGCCCGGATCACTGTTGAGGTTGTTGTGAAACTCGCCTCCATCTGGCAGAGGCCGCCCAAGGAACATGCGGCGCTCGGTGTTTGACCCAACATGAGAATTGATGGGGCCAACCATGACCCAAATCTGATCGGAACCGATCTCTTCGTGCAGCCGCCGAAGTGCCTCGGGAGGCGCGAAGCTCGTCTCAAAAGATACGCTGTAGAAGGGCCAGAGCTTCATGCCGCCTCGCGTGTTTCCTTCTGATTTCTAGCCTGTGGCGCGGGGGCCGTCATGTCCGCTGTCCGCGAGCAGCAGACATGGCGCGCCATTGCCTGCGTTCGCTGGTAAACCTCATCCGTCGGCTTCGCCGACACCTTCTCCTTCACCAGGAGAAGGGGCGCTTACCTTGAAACGACGCTATGCGTGAAAGTTGGAGCGCGACGCCTCCGGCGGCGCATGCGTGGCCGGAGGCCACGCGCTCCAACCTGCAAGTTCGCGCTCAGTGCGCCACGCTTGCGGCGCGTCTGAATACGGTGCGGATGGTGAAGTTGCTCACCAGCCTGCGCACGCCGGGCAGGCGCGAGAGCGTGTCTTGGTGGATGCGTTCGTAGCGGTCGTCGTCGGCGATGACGATGCGCAGCAGATAGTCGCTCTCGCCGGTCATCAGGTGGCAGTCTTGCACTTCGCGGCAGAGCGCGACGGCGCGTTCGAACTTGGCCATGGTTTCGCGGCGCTGGTCTTCAAGCGTCACCGCGACAAACACCGTGGCGCTGCGGCCGAGGGCTTTCTCCGAAAGGATCGCGGCGTAGCCTTCGATCACGCCCGCCGCTTCCATGGCTTTGACGCGACGGTGGCAGGCGGAAGCGCTTAAACCCACACGCTCGGCCAAGGCCGCGGCGGTGAGCACGCCGTCGCGTTCGAGTTCGATCAGGATCTTGTGGTCGAAATCGTCGAGCTGAACGGGAATTTGTTGCGGCATGGCGCTCAATACGCAGAAAAATAGGCGCATCCAACCTCCATACGCCGAAAATATCCAAGAAAGTGCGTCGTCGTCGGGATATTTCCCCGCCAACAGGAGATTGTCCCATGCGCGTCGGCTGTCCGAAGGAAATCAAGGTCCACGAATATCGCGTCGGTCTGACGCCGGAGAGCGCGGCCGAACTGGTGCGCGCCGGCCATGACGTGTTTCTCGAAACCAAGGCGGGCGAGGGCATCGGCGCGCCGGATGCAGTGTACGAAAAGGTCGGCGTGAAGATTCTGCCGAACGCCGATGCGGTGTTCGCGGAAGCCGAGATGATCGTGAAGGTGAAAGAGCCGCAAGCGGTCGAGATCGCGCGGCTCACGCCCAAGCACACGCTCTTCACCTACCTCCATCTCGCGCCCGATCCCGAACAGGCAGAGGGCCTGATGAAGTCCGGCGCCACCTGCATCGCGTATGAGACAGTCACCGATAAAGACGGGCGCCTGCCGCTGTTGAAGCCGATGTCGGAAGTGGCCGGCCGCATGTCGATCCAGGTCGGCGCGTACTTTTTGGAGAAGGCGCACGGCGGGCGCGGCGTGCTGATCGGCGGCGTGCCGGGCGTGCAGCCCGCCAATGTCGTCATCCTCGGCGCCGGCGTTTCCGGCTACAACGCCGCCCAGATCGCCGTCGGCATGCGCGCGCGCGTGCTGGTGTTCGACAAGAACCCGACGCGGCTTGAAGAACTCGACCGCGAATTCGACGGCCGCTTGGAGACCATCTACTCCACCAGCGCAGCGATCGCCGAAGCGATCGCGGAGGCCGATATCGTCGTCGGCGCGGTCTTGGTGGCGGGGGCGGCGGCGCCCAAGCTGATCACGCGGCCGATGCTGAAGACGATGCGCCCGGGTTCGGTGCTGGTCGACATTTCAATCGATCAAGGCGGCTGCTTCGAAACCTCGAAGCCGACGACGCATTCGGAGCCCACCTTCGTCGTCGACGGCATCGTGCACTATTGCGTCGCCAACATGCCGGGCGCGGTGTCGCGTACGTCGGCGTTCGCGCTCAACAATGCGACGCTGCCGTTCACCCTGGCGCTGGCCAACAAAGGCTACAAGCAAGCGCTGAAGGACGATCCGCATCTGGCCAACGGCCTCAACGTCTATGAAGGCGCGATCACGCACGAAGCGGTGGCGCGCGATCTGGGCAAGCCGTTCAAGAAGCCTGGCTGGCTGGGCTAAGCGTCACGTCGCCACGAATTTTTCCGCGCGCTTGCCGATGGCGTCGCGATAGTGGGCGCGGATCAGCGGCAAGTCGGCGTCATAATCGCCGCTGGGCGTGACGATGGCGGCGAGGCGCACGGTCTTGCCGCCATAGTCGAGCACGCTCAGGATGATCGGCACGCGCGCGCCGACGGCGATGTGATAGAAGCCGCTCTTCCATTCGCGCACGGCGCTGCGCGTGCCCTCGGGCGGCACGGCGAGCACCATGCGCGGCGCCTGCGCGAACAGCTCGCTCATCGTGTTGACGACATCGTGGCTGGCGGAGCGGTCGATGGGCACGCAGCCGAGCGCTTTGATCAGCCAGCCGAACGGGCCCTGGGTCAGGCTTTTCTTGCCCATCCACCTGAGCTTGACGCGATAAAAGCCGGCGGTCGCCAGCATGTTTATGCCGTCCCAGTTCGAGGTGTGCGGCGCGGCTACCAGCACGGCTTTGTCGAGCCCCGGCCAATCGCCCTCGATGCGCCAGCCGCCGAGCTTGAGATAAACGGCGCTGATCCAGCGCACGATGTCGGAGACCAGCCCGCTCGACGCCGCCGGGCGCGCGCTGGCGCGATCGATGAGGATTTGCGTCGCGTGGCTCACGCGCGCAGCTGTGCCCGGGAATTGCGGCTTCGCCAATGAGAAAGGCCGCGGAGGGGGAGCGCCTCCGCGGCCTTCTGTGGCGCTGCAATCGAAGCGGGGAGCTTACGCGACGATTTGAGCGGCTCGAGCGAGGGTCGCCATCGCGATCGGCGCAAACACGGCGCAGGCGGCGATCAGGCTGTAGAATTTGGTCATCGGAGTGCTCTCGAATTCTGGCGGGCGGGGCCGATCAGGCGACGATCTGGGCGGCTTGCGTCATGGTGGCGAAGGCCATCGGGGCAAACACGCAGCAGGCGGCGATCAGGGCGTAGAACTTGGTCATTTCCGGTGCTCCTCGGTCCGAAGCGTTATCGCTTCGATGAAGAGACACTACGTTCGGCTAGGCCGTATGGCTGTGACGGTGGTCACGGAGGCTCCATTGGTCCGATCTCGGCGAATTCGGGCCAATAATCACGCCGACATCACTCCCGCAGCGCTTGCGTGATGTCTTGCTCGGTCAGCGTGATGTTTGAGGCGGCGCCGGTGTCGGCGAGGATTTTCTGGGCGATGAGGCGATTGATCGGCGCGAGAATGCCGAAATGGTCGCCGCCGGCGGCTTCGAGGAAGGTGATGTTGGCGTTCTGATTGAGCTGACGCATGCCGCGCAGATGCTCGATATTGCCGTCGGTGCCTTCGATAACAAAGAGCGGCCGCCGCACCGATGGCATCCACTCGACCGGCGCGCGCAGAATGTCTTCCCAAGCTGGCAGCGTGGAGAAGTCGACGGGGATCAAGTCCGGCGCATAGACCGAAGCGTAAGCGACGGGGCCAAACGAAAACGTGGCGCGGAAGCGGTCGCTGGCTTCGGCGGCGAGGAAAACAAGCGTGCCGCCAGTCGAGTGGCCGCCGAGATAGATACGCTGCGGATCGACATAAGGCAGGCTGGCGAGATAATCGGCGGCGGCGATGACATCGTCGATCTCGCCGAAGAAGCCTTCGATCCGGCCGGGGTTGCGATTGCCGCCGCGCAGCGAGGGAAACATCATCACGATGCCGGCTTGGCGATAAGCGGCGGCGGATTGATCGTTGTCCGCCGGCCGCCGGCTCCAGACATCGCCGATCGTGTTGGTCTCGCCGCCGGTCATCCAGATGATCGCCGGATGGCGCGCGCCGTCGCCGGGATCGGGCGTCACATAGGCGCCGAGTTCGCCAACTGCGGAGCGATAGGTCACGCGCGCGAACACACCCGCCGGCGGCTCTTCCAGCGGATCGGGTGAGGAGGAGGCGTAGTGGACGCCCGTGCGCATTTGGGTGCGGATGGCGCCGAACTGGTCGCGCGGTTGCGCGAACGCCGAGGTGGCGATGGCGGCTGCGCCGATGAGCACGGTGCAGAAGGTGGTCCAGTTCATGGTGATTGCCTCCCCTTGCGCGCAAGCATAGGAGGCCGCGCCAACGTGGCAAGCGGCGCGCGCTACAGCGTGGCGTAAGCTTCCAGCGCGCGGGCGCGGGCTTGCGCGTGATCGACGATCGGCGGCGGGTACGTCGCGCCCAGTTTCACGCCGGCGCTGGCGAGCGTTAGCGCATCGGCTTGCCACGGCGCGTGGATCACATCGGCGGGCAGCGCGGCGAGTTCGGGCAGCCATCGCCGCACGTAAGCGCCGTCAGCGTCGAAGCGCTCGCCTTGGGTGATCGGGTTGAAGATGCGGAAATAGGGCGAGGCGTCGGCGCCCGAGCCGGCGACCCATTGCCAGGAGGCGGCGTTGTTGGCGAGGTCGGCGTCGACCAAAGTGTCCCAGAACCAGTCTTCGCCGCGGCGCCAATCGATCAACAGATGCTTGATCAGAAACGACGCCGCGATCATGCGGGCGCGATTGTGCATGTAGCCAGTGGCCCAGAGTTCGCGCATGGCGGCGTCGACAATCGGATAACCGGTGCGGCCCGCGCGCCAGGCGGCGAGCGCCTCGGCGTCGTCGCGCCACGGAAATGGATCGAAGCTCTTCTTCCAGTTGGCGTCGGGCAGGTCCGGCCAGTGAAACAGGAGATTGGCGGAAAATTCGCGCCAGCCGATTTCCTGCAGAAATTTTTCCGCGCCCGGCGCATCGCCGACAGCGGCGTGGATTTGCACCGGCGAGATTTCGCCGAAATGCAAATGCGCGGAAAGCCGCGAGGTGCCGGCGACGCCGAGTTGGTCGCGCGTCTTGGGATAGGCGCGCAGTTTCTCATCGAGAAAAGCGCTGAGGGCGGCGTGGGCGCCTTTTTCGCCTGGTGCGCCGGCGAAGCTTGCGGCCCAGTTCGGGCGCGTCGGCAACAGCGCCCATGCCGCAAGCGCGTCGCTCGCGGGCGCTGGCGTCAGGCCGGCGAGCTTTTTCGGCGCCGGCAGCGGTGCGCGTATCGGCATCAGCTGACAGGCGCGCCAGAACGGCGTGAACACTTTGAACGGCTCGCCGGTTTTCGTTTTGACGCTCCACGGTTCGTGGAGCAGCGCGCCGTTGAAGCTCTTCACCTCCAGGCCGCGCGCGCTTAGCGTTTGCTTCAGCGCGGCGTCGCGCTGCACGGCATAGGGCTCGTAGCAGCGGTTCCAATAGACGGCGCCGGCGTTCGTCTCCGCCGCCAGCTGCGTGACGATGTCGCCCGCCACGCCGCGCCGCAACACAAGCTCTGCGCCGCGCCGCTTCAGATCGGCGCTGAGCGCGGCCAGGCTATGATGCAGCCACCAGCGCGATGCGCCGCCCATGCGCCAGCGCCCTGGTGTTTCGTCGTCGAGAACATAGAGAACGATCAGCGGCCGCTGGCTCTGCGCGGCGGCGTGCAGCGCCGGATTGTCGGCAATGCGCAGATCCTGGCGCAGCCAGACGATGCAAGGCGTGCTCATGCGAGGGCTTGTACGTAAACCCGGCCGGCGCGGATCACGGCGCGGCGCGCTGCGGCAACAGCAAGAGCGCGATGAAGCTCAAGCCCGCGGCGAGGCTGAGATAATAGCCGACAAAGTGCAGGCCGCCGGCGGCGACGAGCTGTTCGGCGATCAGCGGCGTCATGCCGCCGCCGATAATGCCGCCGACATTGAACGCGACGCTGGCGCCGGTGTAGCGCACGCGCGCGGGGTAGAGCCCCGGCAGCCAGGCGCCGAGCGGGCCATAAACGAACCCCATCAGCAAAAGCGCCAGCGCCAGGAACGCCCCGATCAGCAGCAGCGAGCCCGCGCCCATGAGCGGCGCCAGCGCAAAGCCGGCGATGACGGTGAGCGCGCAGCCCCACATCAGCACGTTGCGTGGGCTCGACGCATCCGCCCAATAGCCGGCCCAGATGATGCCGGCCGCCATGAACAGAATGGCGATCAGCTGCACGCCGAGAAACGTCTCGCGCGCATAGCCCAGCGTGCCGACGCCGTAGCCGAGCGCGAACGCGGTGGCGAGATAGTAGATGGCGAAGCAGGCGATGGCGCCGAACGTGCCGCCCAGCACCTGCGGCCAGTGCTTCACCAGCACTTCGCCGAGCGGCGCATGGGCGGGCGGCGCCTTTTCGAGTGCGGCTTTGAACTCCGGCGTTTCGGTGAGCTTCAAGCGCACCCAAAGGCCAATGATCACCAACGCGGCGCTGGCCAGGAACGGAATGCGCCAGCCCCAGCTGGTGAATTGCTCCTGGGTGAGAAAGAGGCCGAGCAACAGGAAGAAGCCGTTGGCGGCGATGAAGCCGACAGGCGCGCCGAGCTGGGGAAACATGCCGAAGCGCGCGCGCCAGCCGGGCGGCGCGTTCTCGACCGCGAGCAATGCGGCGCCGCCCCATTCGCCGCCGAGCCCGAAGCCTTGGCCGAAGCGCAGGATGCAAAGCAAGAGCGGCGCGATCCAGCCGGCTTGCGCGTAGGTCGGCAGAAACGCGATCGCCATGGTCGAGCCGCCCATCAGCAAGAGCGAAGCGACGAGCGTCGACTTGCGCCCGATGCGGTCGCCGAAATGGCCGAAGAACACGGCGCCTACCGGGCGCGCAATAAAGGCGATGGCGAAGGTGGCGTAGCTCGACATCAGCTGCGCGGACGGCGACTCGGAGGGAAAGAAAAGCGGCCCGAACACCAGCGAGGCGGCGGTGGCGTAGATGTAGAAATCATAGAACTCGACCGCCGTGCCCACGAGGCTGGCGGCAAGCACGCGGCGCGTGTGCGGCGTGTTGATGGCTGTGCTTGTCATGATCTTCCCGGCGCGCGGGTGTGTAGCGGGTGAGGCGGGGCAAGCCAAGGCGGAGCTATTTCTGAGTCTGGGCCCGAAGCAGACATTCCGCAATTCATGGGCGTCCGGCTGGAAATCGCCGGTCATTGCGTTGGGGCCGTATGCAGCTTTTGCTGGTGCTCTAACCTAGTCAGCTCTACCGGTTCGACCCCAAAGCATCGCCGCACACCAGACCAACAACGGGATCAAGAACACTGCCAAGCCGTAAAGCACCGCCCGTACGAGATATGTCAGTGACTCTCCGGCGATTATGCGGCGCGCGTGGCGTTGCTGATTTGGATCGGAACGACACTCAGTTTCGTGCCGATAGCGCGCCCAGGCAAGCTCTGCTCTTCGCTGGTCGGCGTACGCACACACTTCTAGTGCGCTTGCTTCGCGCGATGGCGGCGGCGTCCCTAACTGCGCAATAGAAAGACAGCCGCCAACAAACCAAGCGATGACCAGCCCCACGGTCAAGCGCCGCATCCGGCTAGGAAGACGTTTCATTTTTGCCAAGCGCCTCAGCGGCCAGTGTGCGGCCGGACATTTTTAACCGGAGTGGCGGGCGCCCTCCAATCCGGTCGCTCATAACTCCCCTTCAATCCGGTGTGTGTTCGCCGACAACAGCCATTGGGCGCTACGGAATAGGTGTCGGAAACACCATCGTAATGGCTGCAGCAAGCGCAACGTAGGTCGCGAAGGCGACACCCACGGCGCAAAGAAAACTGTATCCTGCGTTCGTCCAACGTGACTTCGAAGTCTGACCAGCCCTGAGCGCCCGGCCGGCGTATTTCACTGCCCAAAGTGGAAGGAAGAACCACGCCGACAAGGCGGTGAGGAATAGCCCGGTCACTGCTAACAGCTTCAATAAGTCCATCGAGGCAATATCGCGCTGATTTGTGCGAACAGCCAGTTCGCTTGACGTCCGTTCCGGGCCATCGTCGGCCGTAAGGCACAAAATCACGAATGGCTCGGTCGCTCAAAACGTGACGCTCGCGTCAGCAGCCGACGATTGGCGCGTCATCGCCGAACTCAGACATTGAGCCCGTATCAAAAATCGCCGCCTTCTGGTGGCCCGAACTCAAAACGCTGCTTTCCGCCTTCATACTCTCGAACCCAGACAGTGCGGGGGTCTTCGCCTAATCCGCGCAACGCGAAGACCATGTTTGGCGCAAGAACAGCGACCTTACCCATGAGGTCGATGATTGAGTGGGAATCTAATGAGAAACCAACCTCTTCCTCATCTAGCAATTGCTTGATGTCTGCCGCTACGTCCTCGGGGAGTTGCGCGTCAGCCACGATGGCATCGATCTGCGGAGCTAGTGTCGGAAGGTCGAAAGTGCCGACGTCCAACGGGAATAACTTTACGTGCGTGTAGAAGCTCATTTGTCGCCCTCCCATCGCACTGTAGCCGCTTTGCCAACCTCTGCATTGGGCCAGCCTACGTCATCGCGTACAAAATCACGAATGGCCTAGTCGCTAAAAACGTGACGCCTGAGTCAGCAGCTGGCAACCGGCGCGTCCTCGCCGGGAGCGGACCCTATCGACCGGGCGGCTCGGTGGTTCGGTCCGACCAATTCCATCCGGTTTCTTTCGCCACTCGCTCTTCGAAGTCGCATGACGCTGTCACGAAGTAACCTCGCGCTCTCAGCTTGATGACGAGCCTAACCAGGCCAGCTTGGAATGGCTCTACATGCTCAGATGGTTCGTCGCCCGCGCCGACCTCGGCGGTCAAAGGCGAACATTCGATTGGATCGTAAGGGCGGCGAGCGCGAGCCTTCGGTTCGAATCCGGTGTTCTTAAACACAGGTGCATCGACGATGGTCCCTTCAAACGCCTGCGGCAGGTAGGCGTCTACTGCCGCCTGAACACTCGCGCGGTCGTCGTCAGTATCGATGTAAAGTCGGCAATACGGCTCGGGCATTGGCTCAACCTACTGGTCAACTCCTCAATTCGCCAATGTCCGCTCCGGGCCAATCATAGCCGCTCCGACAAATTCCTACCAATGCCCGCTTTCGGTCTCGCTGAAGATACAGCGAGGTCCGCCCTCGGCGAAAAGCGGACCAATCGCACTCCGTCATTCCGGGGCGGCCGCGAGGCCGAGCCCGGAACCTAGGGGAAAATTACGAGCGGCTGGCCCCTGGGTTCCGGCTCTCGCTCCGCGAGGCCGGAATGACGGAGCAATCGAACGGCGTGGCGCTGCGCCGGCGGTAAGCATCAGTCATCGGACTTCGGGCTTTGGCGCATTGCAGACATTGGAGCGATCCTCGTCTAGGTTTCCTACCCAGAGGGCTGGCATGAGAATCGAACCAGTTGAGATTTACTCTGACGCTTCAAATCAAGCGATCCTCCGTCACCCTGCCAGACGGTTTCCCGGCATATTGGTGCAGGGCGACACCCTCAAAATCTTGCATGGGGAGTTGGTCGCCGCACTGAATGGGGTAGGCGACAACCTCAGCGAAGAGGCATCGCCTCGACCTTGAGCATGTGCGTGATTTTCTGGGTGGCTGCCTGGAGCACTATCGAGCGGTCCTAACCGAACACAATTTGGAATTGCCGTTTGTTGAGCAATCGCGAGCGCCCCGCACCTAACCCCCATAAGGCCGCGTGATGATCTCCAGCACATGCCCGGCGGGGTCTTGGAAGTAGCAGCCGCGGCCGCCGTCGTTGCGGTTGATCTGGCCTTTGTGGGCGAGGCGCGGGTCGGCCCAGTAATCGAGGCCGCGCGCTTTGAGGCGGGCGAAGATGGCGTCGAACTCGGCCTCGCTCACCAGGAAGGCGTAGTGCTCCACGATGAACGGCTCGTCGGTTGAGAGAAAATCGAGGCTGACGCCGTTGGCCGTATCGACCACGACGAACGGCCCGAACCGGCGCGGCGCGCCTAAGCCCAGCACATCGGCCATGAACGCCGCCGAGACGTCCGCATCATGGGCGTGCACGATGGTGTGGTTGAGTTGAACCATGGCCGCGACGATACTCCGCCCATGGCCGTCACCAAAGCTCGCGTGCGCAAGCTGGCGCTCTCATTCGAGAACGCCAGTGAGGTGACGCACGTGGACCGCCCGGCGTTCCGCACGCCGCGAAAAATTTTCGCGACGCTGCCGCCCGATGAGCAGGCGGTGAACCTGATGTTCGATCTCGCAACGCAGGAATTCTTCTGCGCGCAGGCGCCGGGCGTGATCGCGCCGCTGCCGGGCGGCTGGGGCCGCATGGGCATGTCCAGGTGTGATCTGAAAGCCGCGGACGATGGGCTCGTTCACTCCGCGCTCAAGGCCGCGCACGCGCTCGCCAACGCGCCAAGGCCAAAACGCAAAAAACGCTGATTGCGCCGCGCGCTGCACAGTGCGCATGCAAACGCTGCAATTGCGCCACGCTCACGGCGCATGCGCAGCGCGCAAGCTCGCCTATGTCGTGTGGCTGATGGCGATTGCGGTCGAGTCGGCGCACTCTCTTGATGGTGCTGCGGGAATTCGCCTTGTGCGTGTGACGATCACAAGTTCGTGGCTGTCGCGTCCGAAGCGAACCTTCGTTGCATCTGCGTTGTTAGGTATGTGCTGACCGCCCGAAGGCACCCGCCCTAAGGTTTTGTTCAGCATTAATACAGTAACGTGAAAGGCATCGGAGACCGCAATGCTCGAGAAAAAAATCGGCGAGCCGTGCCCGACCTGCCAGACGCCGCTGCAACGGCGCCGCTCCACGTTTCGCACCATCGTTGGCGATGTCGCCTACTGCGCCCGCTGCTGCTCGGCCTTCGAGCTGGCGGGTGAGGACGACGATCGCGTGCTGGGCTTCGGAGCGCCGGACTTCGCGCCGGTCTGAGTGGGCGACACTAGGCGTCAGACGCCGCGCAGTGCGGCGTTGATGGCGGCTATGCGTCGATGATCCGAGCCTGAATAAGGGTCTTCCAATCCTCAATCATGGCGGCGAACGCCGATGGCGTGAGCGTAGCGAGGTATGCATCGCCCGCCGCCGATAGGCCGGTGAATGCATAGCTTTGACAAAGCCGAATCGCGAGCCGGGCGTGACGCGCGCGTGCGGACGCGATGCGCATGGATGCGTTCTTTCTATCTGTTGTCCAATTGCGCCCGCACCGCCGCGAGGCCGTCGCGGGTGATGCGATAGGGGCCGCCGTCGCGGCTGGAGATCAGCCGTCGCCGGCGGAGCTTCCGGAAGATCGCCAGCGTGCAGTCATTGAGCCGCCAGCCGTCGCGGTTGAAGCAGTCGATTTCGACGATGTCGCCCTCGTCGTTCTTGCGATGATGAATAGCGCCGCCCTGAGCCAGGGCGTGCAGCGTGCGCTGCTCGTACTTTGAAATGTTCACTTGAATTGCCTGATCTGAACGAATGCGTTCGCGCCGCGGCTAGGGAGCGCGCGGGCGGTTCAGAGCGGGCTGGCGTTCAACACGCGGCCCGCGACGTCAGGCAATCTCGGTCGTCATAAGGCGGCGGCCTTGTGCCAGAGCGAAAATGCGCAGGCAAGCAAATCCGCGCGGAGCAGCCTTGCGTATCCGCGATCGGGAGGTGGTTTGGATGCTCCGTTTTGTGTTGATCCTGCTTGTCGGCTTTGCGCTGGCGCGCCCGGCCGCCGCCCAAACCCCCGCCGAACTCATGGCTGGCCTCGTGGGCGAGTGGGAGGGCGCGCTCGGCTATCGCGACTATCAAAGCAACGAATTGTTCGAATTGCCGGTGCGGACCACGCTGCGGTTGACTGAGGACGGCCGCACCATGATCCGCACCTCGCGCTTCGACGAGGGCGACGCGCCGGCGGTTTGGATCATCGGGCTTTCTGCGTTTGACGAGGCAAGCGGTCTCTACGAAACAGCCGGCTTTCGCGCCGGCCGCGCCATGGCGCTGACGCGCGAAGCCGCGACGGTGAGCGCGTTCGCCGACGCCGCGCACTGGACCATCGTGTTTAGCGAGCGCGGCATGGATGACGATCGCGCCGCCGACATCCGCGTTACGCTCACCCGCAGCGGCGACGAAACGTTGGCGGTCAAAGAGGCGGACTACCTCGAAGACCCGGCCGTCAATTTTGAGTTCCGCAATCAGACGCGGTTGCGCCGCACGCCCTAAGCCGGCGCGTGTTCGAGGTTGGCGTCGGGAATTAGGCCGCGCATGCGGTTGCCGAACGAGATGAGGCACACTTCCGACGGCGAAAGCGGGCCGGTGGCGTAGCTCGAACTTTCCATGCCCTGCTGCACGCCTTCGATCAGCACGGTGTCTTCGGCGTTGACCTGGCGATTGATGCGCCAGTTCAGATAGCGCGCCGCCTTCATCTCGCGGCTGCCGTTGGGGTGCACGTAAGCGATCTCGCGGATCATTGTCTCTTCGGCCGAGACCGGGATGAATTGCATGAAGTCGACTTGGTCCGGATAGATATCGAACGCGACGTTCGGCCAGAGCTTGTAGTACGCCCACAGCCGGCGGCGCTCCGGCGCGATGTGTTCGAAGCTCTCGATCATACGCTGGTAAGCGTTCTCCGACCAATTGTTCGAGGGCGTCTCGGTGATCTCGCCCCACATTTTATCGATCCAGGTTTTGGCTTCGATTTTGTAGCTGCCAGCGAAGAGCCGGGTGAGGCCGGGATGCGCGACCGGGATGTGCATGCCGTCGGAATAATTGTCGCCGACATTCTTCCAATTCACCGGGCGCGGGCGCAGCGTGACGCGGCCGTTGGGGATGAGCTTTTCGAGTTCGAACGCTTCGAGTTCATCGGCATAGGGCGCCATCATCTCTTTCACGCTGGGCAAGCCTGCCGCGAAGCGGATGAAGATGAAGCCGTGGGCGATCTCCTGGTCGACTGGCTTCAGGCCAAGCTCCTTCGCGTTGATGCCTTCGAAGCCTTGCCATTTCGGCGCGCCGGCGAAGCCGCCGTCGAGCTTGTAGCTCCAAGCGTGATAGGGGCAGACGAGGCGATGGCCGCATGAGCCGCGTGCTTCCGTGGCGATCTTACCGGCGCGGTGGCGGCAGACATTGTGGAAGCTGCGCAGCTTGCCGTCGTCGCCGCGCACGGTGACGACGCGCTCGCCCAGAATGTCGAGCGTGAGATAGTCGCCCGCGTTCGGCGCGTCGTTGATGTGGCCCATGATGTGCCAGGCTTGCTTGAACACTTTTTCGCGCTCCTGCTCGAAGAAGCGCTGATCGGTGTAGAGCCAGGCGGGCAGGCTCATTGGAATGTCGGGGCGTGCTGACATGGGCCGGAGCATAAAGCGCGCCGCTTGCCCGGCCAAGCCGCACGCCTGGCTTGTGCGGCGTCAGCAGACGCGGCAGGGTCCAGCCGCGGAAAATCGGGGGACGCCCATGGGCGTGCTGATTGCTGTGGTGCGCTGGGTTTTGAGCCTGGCGCTGATGTGCGCTGCGGCGCTGCTCGGCTATGTCGGCTTCTACGCCGAGGACGGCAATTGGTGGCTGGTCGCCGGTGGCGCCGGGCTCTTGATGGCGGCGTTCGTCGTCAATCCGCTGACCATCGCGGTGTTCGGTTTGCGCGGCCGGCCGATGTTGGCGTGGCTGGCGGTGCTCGTGCTGCTTGGCGCTGGCGTTGGCCTTGGCGGCTACGGCGCGTGGCGGTTCCTGGAGAGTGTCGCCGGCGAACCGGCGGATGGGCCGCCGCCGCGCAGCGCCCACGATGTGGCTTACGCGATCGGCGAAGTCATGAACCTCGGCGCGCCCGAGCATGCGCCGGGCGATGTGAGTGCGGTTGTGGTGTTGAGCCGCGACCTCGCAACGCGGCTCGGCGTCGGCGAATGTCATATCGGGCTGCTGCGCTTGCTGGGCTATCATATCGAGACGCGCAGCCGCTTCGCGACGGCGGAGGAGCGCGCCGCTGTGCTGCAGGCGGCGCGGTATCAGCTCAGCGAAAACGGCCAGATGCTGGGCGAGCAGCCGTTGCCGGATGAGGCCACTGTGCGCATGGCGGCCGCGGCTTGGTTTGGCGCTGCGATCTCGGCGCTGCCCGATAGCGAAGCAATGCCGCTGCACATTCCCCACAGCATCGTCGAACGCGCGCGCCGACGGCTGGCCGAACAAGTAACGCCGGAAGACGCATTACCTGCGCTCGCGGGCAGTGTGCAAACGCAGTGCCTGGCGCCACTGGACTTCTGGCGCTGAGCTAGAGGCGAAGCGCGCCTTCGCTGACCTTCACCGCTTTGCCGGCGATGCGCGCGCCGGCAAGCGCGCCTGCGTCGATCTGAACCTCGAGTCCCATCAAGGATGGCCGCCCCATTTCGACGCCCTGCAGGATCGGCAGCGTGTGCCAGCCGTCCGGCAAATCCTCGAACCGCGCCAGCACGCCGGCGAACGCCGCCGCCGCGCTGCCGGTGGCAGGGTCTTCGGCAATGCCAAGCTCAGGCGCGAACATGCGGGCGCGGAAAGCGTGCGGCGCATCGGCTTCGGCGCGTGCGTAGGGAAAGATTGAGCGGCCGTCGACCAGCTCGGCAAAACCCGGCGCAGGCTTGGCGCGCGCCAAGGCGTCGAGGCTGGCGAGCGGGACCATCACGTACGGCACGCCGGCGCTGAAGAAGGACGGCGTGTGCCGATCGAAGCCGATATCCGACGCCGAGAGCCCGAGCGCTTGCGCCGCCGCATCGATGCTGGGATCGACGCCGGCGGAGGTCGCCAGCTTCGGCACGCTGAATTCCGCGAAGCTGGCGCCATCAGCGCTGATTTTCACGCCGCAGCGCACCGGGCCGATATTTTCCTCCAGCACCAGGATGAGATCGCGCGCCGCCTCGCGCCCATGCAGGCGCTCGGCCAATGCGATGGCGCAGCCTATGGTGGGGTGGCCTGCGAACGGCAGCTCTTGCGCCGGCGTGAAGATGCGCACCTTGGCGGCGTGCTGGGCGTAGCTCGCCGCCTGCACGAACACCGTCTCGGACAAATTGAATTCGCGCGCGATGGTTTGCATCTGCGCATCGCTCAACGCGTCGGCGCCGAACACGACGGCGAGCGGATTGCCGGCGAAGGGCGTGTCGGTGAACACGTCATAGGTGGCGAAGCTGAGGGTCATGCAGCGTCCTTGAAGGCGTCGGCGTCGAGCAGGGCGGCGAGGGTCGCGCGAAACTTGCGGTCGCGCTTCAGATGAACTTCGCGGCTCATCGCTTCATTGCGCGTGGGGTGGCGCTCGGCATAGAGCAGAACCCAGGCGCGCCCGCGCGTCGAGCGCGCGCCGCGGCCTGTGTTGTGCGCGCCGAGCCGTTGATCGAGGTCCACGCACCAACCGACATAAGTACGCCGATCCGCGCCGCGGATTGAGCCGAGAATGTAGGTGAAGGCGCAGCTCATCGCGCTTGAGCTGGAGGCTTGAGCGGCCAGATAAGGCGGCGAAGCGCGTAGAAAAATGTGAGCGCCCCGAGTCCGCCGCTGGCGACCAGAACGTACTGCGCGGACTCGCTCGTCGCGGTCACATCGTCGGACAGTAGCAACAATGGCCCGAGCAAAAGCAAGGCGCCGAGAACGGCCACTCCAATCCACAAAAGCCGATAGATCAAGGGATGCACCTGGATCACGCAAACCCGCCGAAGTTCACGAACTTTGTTTCCAGATACTCTTCCAGCCCTTCGACGCCGCCTTCGCGGCCGAGGCCGCTTTCTTTCCAGCCGCCGAACGGGATCACTTCATTCGAGAAGATGCCGTCATTGATCGACACCATGCCGCTCTCGATGCGCTCAGCGACGCGCCAGGCGCGGTTGACGTCCTTGGTGAAGAAGTAAGAGGCGAGCCCGAACGGCGTGTCGTTGGCGATGGCGACGGCTTCGTCCTCGCTCTTGAAGCGGATCAAGGGCGCGACCGGGCCGAAAATCTCTTCGGTGTTGACGCGCATGTCGCGAGTGACGTCGGTGAGCACGGTGGGGGTGTAGAATTGCGCGCCGGCGGGATGCTTCTTGCCGCCGACGAGCGCAGTGGCGCCCGCCGCCAGCGCCTCGGCCACCATGCGCTCGACTTTCTCGATGGCTTTGCCATCGATTAGCGGGCCAATCTCGACGCCCTCTTGATCGCCGGGACCGACCTTCAGCTTTGCGACGGCGTCGGCCAGCTTCTTGGCGAACGCGTCATAGATGGCGTCCTCGACCAGAATGCGGTTGGCGCAGACGCAGGTTTGTCCCGCATTGCGGAATTTCGATGCGATCGCGCCTTTGACCGCGAGATCGAGGTCGGCGTCGGCGAACACCAGAAGCGGCGCGTTGCCGCCGAGTTCGAGCGACACCTTCTTCACGGTGGAGCCGACGCACGCCGCGCCCAGCTTCTTGCCCACCTCGGTCGAGCCGGTGAACGAGAATTTCCGCACCAGTGGGCTTTCGCACATCAGCTTGCCGACGTCGGCGGTGTGATCGTGCGTGGTGACGACGTTGAACACGCCGGCGGGAATGCCGGCTTTCTCCGCCAACTCCGCCAGCGCCAATGCCGTGAGCGGCGTCTGTGACGGGGGTTTGAGCACAATGGTGCAGCCGGCGGCGATGGCGGGCGCTGCCTTGCGGGTGATCATCGCCATCGGAAAATTCCACGGCGTGATCGCCGCGCACACGCCGATCGGCTGGCGGATGGTGACGTAGCGGCGCGTCGGCGTCGTGGTCGGGATGGTGCGCCCGTAGGCGCGCTTGGCCTCTTCGCCGAACCATTCAACGAACGCCGCGCCATACGCGGCTTCGCCCTTGGCTTCAGCGACCGGCTTGCCGCCTTCCAGCGAAATCAGCCGCGCCAGCCGATCGATGTCGGCCATCATCAAATCGTACCAGGCCCGCATCAGCGCGGCGCGTTCTTTCGCGGACTTCGCCGCCCAGGCCGGAAATGCGCGATGCGCGGCGTTGATGGCCTCTTCGGTTTCCACAGCGCCAAAATCGGGGACGTTGGCGATCACCTCTTGATTGGCGGGATTGTAGACCTCGAAGCGGGCGGCGCCGCCGCGCCATGTGCCGTCGATATAGGCGTCGGAGCGGAACGCTTGTGCCATGGATGTGTTCCTTTAAGAAGCAGCCGGACTTTGCGCAGACGCAAGGCGGCATCAAGTGGGCAGCGACAGGATTCTGGCGCCGGCGCCCGCAAGGGCATATAGTCCCCAGCGCACGAGGCGCCCATGAGTTGGAAAGATATCCTGGTCATCGTCTCCGACGCCGCCGCTGACGAGCCGGCGCTTGCGCTGGGCGAAGCGCTGGCGAACCAATGCGCCGATTGTCATCTCGCCGCGGCCTTTCTCACGCCCTTGCCGGACGAACCGTTGGCCTATGAGCCAACTGTGGTCGCTGGCGTGTGGGCCGAGCTGCTGGGCCGGGCGCGGCAAGACGCGGAAGTCGAGCGCAAAAGGGTCGAAGCGCGGCTGAAGCAATCGGCCAAAGCCAGCGAGTTGCGCAACGCCGAGGCGCTGTCGCGCGATCTTGGCCGGGTCGCGGCGGTGCACGCGCGCTATGCCGATGTCGCGGTGATGACGCGCCCGGTGGAGGGCGCCGGCGCCGAACTGCGCGAGGAGATCATCGAAGGCGTGCTGTTTCACTCCGGCCGCCCGGCGCTGATCGCACCGCCCGCCTGGCGCGGCGGCGGCATCGGCAAACGCGTCGTGGTGGCCTGGGACGCCAGCCGCGAAGCAACGCGGGCGCTCTCGGAGGCGCAATCGATTCTCGACAAGGCGGAGAAGATCACGGTGGTCACCGTGGATGCGAAGCCGAAAATGTTCGGCCATGGCGATCAGCCCGGCGCCAATATCGCCGCGCACTTGTCGCGCCGTGGCTTGCCGGCGGATGTGCGCAATGTCGACAGTATGGGGCGTTCGGCGTCGGAGGCTATTCTCTCGGAGGCGCAAACACTCGATGCCGATCTCGTGGTGATGGGCGGCTATGCTCATTCGCGCCTGCGCGAATTGGTGTTCGGCGGCGCGACACGCGAACTGCTGCGCACGGCGACGGTGCCCCTTCTGATGGCGCACTAAGGTGGAGATCAACTGGTCCGCGCTCGACGGCGTGCTTGGCGTCGTGTTGGCGATCGTCATCATTTGGGTGGCGTTGAAAGTGGTGACGCGGATCGTTCTGGGGCTCGTCATTATCTTGGTGCTGGCGGCGGTTTTCTTCGGCACGCATCTCAGCGATTTCGGCTTCGGCGGCTGATCGCGCCCGTCCATCGCAAGCATCTGGCCGCGCAGGGTTCGCACGCTAGATTGTCCTTGAGGGAGGACGATCATGGGTCTTCTGAGCGACGAGGATAGAGCGCGCCTCGCCGGCGCCGAGACGCTGCCGCGCACGCCGTTGCCGACGCAGATTGTCTCCAGCGACGAGTATGCGCCATCACCTCAAACCGCCCAGCAACGCGAGGCGGAAGCGCGACTCTACGCGCTCGCCGACGACATCGCGCCGAGGCAAGGGCTGTCGCGCCGGCGCTTCTTCGCCAGCAGCGCGGGCATGGCGGCTGCGTTCGTGGCGCTGAACGAAACCTATGGCGGGCTGTTTAGCGCGAGCCAAGCCGAAGCGCGCACGCCGGAGATGGCCAACGAACGCGCGGCGGCGCTGGCCGATCAGTTCATCATGGACATGCACACGCATTTTCTGCGCGACGATACGCGTCTATTGGGTTTCGTGCGCATGCGCGAAGCCGTTGGGCGCGAAGGCTGGAATCCCGATCTCGGCGGCGAGCAGACCATCGAGCACCTGAAATTCGACAATTACCGGCGCGAGATTTTCCTCGATAGCGACACCAAGATCGCGCTGATTTCCTCCGCCCCGTCCGACATTCCGGAAGATTGGTTCCTCACCAACGAGCAGATGGCGCAGGCGCGCACGCGCGTGAACGACGCGGCCGGTTCGCGGCGGCTGATGACGCACGCCATTTTCACGCCCGGCGCGCCGGGCTGGCTCGACCATCTGCAAGCCTCGCTCGAACTTCGCCCCGATAGCGTCAAGGGCTACACGGTCGGCGACAACACGCACAAGGAAACCGCGCGCTATCCGTGGCGAATGGACGACGAGGCGACGACCTATCGCGGCTATGAACTGATGGTCGCCGCCGGCGTGAAGAATGTCTGCGTCCATAAAGGGCTGTGGTCGTCCGCTTTGGATGAGCGCTTCCCACAGCTGGCGCCTTACGCAGACGTGCGTGATGTGGCGAAGGCGGCGCGAGATTGGCCGCAGCTCAACTTTATCATCTATCACTCGGCCTACAGATTGGCCGATCCGGCCGCGGCGCTGGCGGAGTTCGAACGCGGCGGCCGGCTCGAGTGGGTGAGCGATCTGGCCGACATTCCCGCCCAGCATGGCGTCAGCAATGTGTACGGCGATCTCGGCCAGATTTTCGCACAGACGCTGATTTCGCAGCCGCGCGTGTGCGCGGCGATCATGGGTATTCTGGTGAAGGGCCTGGGCGCCGATCATGTGTGCTGGGGCACCGATGCGGTCTGGACCGGCGCGCCGCAATGGCAGATCGAAGGCCTGCGCCGGCTGGAGATTCCGGAGGACATGCGAGCCGCGCACGGTTTCGCGCCTTTGGGTGAAGCGGATGGTCCGGTGAAGCGCGCCATCTTTGGCGACAACAATGCGCGCCTCTACGCCATCACCGACGCGGAGCGCGAGGCGTGGCGCGGCGATCGGCTCAGCCAGGAAAAGGCCGCGCACCGTCAGAGCGGAGCGCTGCCCAGCAATCTGCGATACGGCTATGTGGCGCGGGGCTAGGCGACGTGGTTAAACGCAAAGTCCTCGAACCGGTCCGTTGCCGGGTCGTAGCGAACGCGAAATTGAACGGAGCCGCCGTCACGAATGACTACGGGATCGCGCCACTCGCGCCTCACAGCGTACTGGCTTTCATATACCGAGCGATGTGTCCCCTGGACGCAAATCATGCGCGTCCCATCGACAACAATGCCGGAATAGAGTCGGTAGTAGTGTTCGGGTTCCGCTTCGCCATTGTGTTCTGGGTCGCGCAAAAGCTCTCGGCTCAACAGCGGAAATAGCGAAGCCTCCATCCGTCGAATGTCCGCTTCGGCCGGTGTCCAGGTATTCGCCGCGACGTCTCTCGCCTCGCAAACAAGGTCTGCCTGGCGACCTTCGATGATGGCGTAGGAGGCTTCTGGAAAGCCGGTGGGGCCGGCGCATCCGAGCAATGCCCAAGCAATCGCCGGAAAAAGAGCAGGCCGGAACATTGAGACCTCCATTGGCCCTTGTGTGCCCCATTCGCCACACTAAGTCATGGGCACAACACTCATGCCACGTTGATCCGCCTGATGGGGGTTAACGCGGGACGCTCTTAGAGGTCGGTCATGGATATGGAAAAGCTCACCGAGCGCGCGCGCGGATTCGTGCAGGCCGCTCAAACCATCGCACTGCGCGAACAGAACCAGCAGCTGGAAACCCAGCATCTGCTGAAGGCGCTGCTCGATGATCGCGAAGGTCTCGCCGCCAGCTTGATCACAAATGCCGGCGCCAACGCGCGTCTCGCCACCGAAGAGGCGGACAAAGCCGTGCAGGCGCTGCCCAAGGTGCATGGCGGCAATGATCGCATGTATGCCGCAAGCTCATTTGCGCGGGCGCTGGATGCGGCCGAACAGGCGGCCACAAAGGCCGGTGATAGCTACGTGACGGCTGAGCGCTTGCTGTTTGGCCTGGCGATTTCGCCGGGTCCCGCCGCCGACATTCTGAAGAAGGCCGGTCTCGCGCCGCAAAAACTGGAAGCCGCCATCGCCGAGCTGCGGAAGGGCCGCACGGCCCAATCGTCCTCCGCTGAGGATCAATACGAAGCGCTGAAAAAGTACGCGCGCGATCTCACCGAGGATGCGCGTAAGGGCAAGCTAGATCCGGTCATCGGCCGCGACGAGGAAATCCGCCGCACTATCCAGGTGCTCTCGCGGCGCACCAAGAACAATCCGGTGCTGATCGGCGAGCCGGGCGTCGGCAAAACCGCCATCGCGGAGGGCCTGGCGCTGCGCATCGTCAATGGCGACGTGCCGGAAAGCCTGAAGCACAAGAAGCTGTTGGCGCTCGACATGGGCGCGCTGATCGCCGGCGCGAAATTCCGTGGCGAGTTCGAAGAGCGGCTCAAGGCGGTGCTGAACGAGGTCACCGCCGCCGAAGGCGCGATCATTCTGTTCATCGACGAAATGCACACGCTCGTCGGCGCTGGCAAGGCGGATGGCGCCATGGATGCGTCGAACCTGCTGAAGCCGGCGCTGGCGCGCGGCGAACTGCATTGCGTCGGCGCCACGACGTTGGACGAGTATCGCAAGCACGTGGAGAAGGACGCCGCGTTGGCGCGCCGCTTCCAGCCGGTGTTCGTCGAGGAACCGACGGTGGAGGACACCATCTCGATCCTGCGCGGCTTGAAGGATCGCTACGAGCAGCACCATGGCGTGCGCATTTCCGATGCGGCCTTGGTGTCCGCCGCCCAGCTCAGCCATCGCTACATCACCGACCGCTTCTTGCCGGACAAAGCCATCGATCTGGTCGACGAAGCCGCGGCGCGGCTGCGCATGGCGGTCGATTCCAAACCCGAAGAATTGGACGAACTCGATCGCCGCCTGGTGCAGCTCAAGATCGAGCTTGAGGCGCTGAAGAAGGAAAAGGATCCCGCCTCCAAGGACCGCACGCAAAAGCTCGAAGTCGAGATTAAGGGTCTGGAGACCCGCTCGGGCGAACTGACGGCTGCCTGGAGCGCCGAAAAGCAGAAGCTGCAAACCGCGGCGAAGGCCAAGGAAGAACTCGACCGGCTGCAGACCGAGTATGACGGCGCGGTGCGCCGCGGCGATCTTTCGCGCGCATCCGAGTTGAAATACGGCCGCATTCCGCAAGTGGAAAAGCAAGTCGCCGATCTTGAGAAATCCGCCGGCGACGGCAAAGTCGGGCTGGTGCAGGAGGTGGTCGATTCCGAAGCCATCGCCGCCGTGGTGTCGCGTTGGACCGGCGTGCCGGTCGAGAAAATGCTCGAAGGCGAGAAGGCCAAGTTGCTGGCCATGGAAGATCAGCTGCGCGGGCGCGTGATCGGTCAGGAGCCGGCGCTGCGCGCTGTTGCGGACGCTGTGCGCCGTGCGCGCGCGGGTTTGCAGGACCCGAACCGGCCGATCGGCTCTTTCATGTTCCTGGGGCCAACAGGCGTCGGCAAGACCGAGCTCACGAAGGCGCTCGCCGAATTTCTATTCGATGACGAGCACGCGCTGACCCGCATCGACATGTCGGAATATATGGAGAAGCATTCGGTCGCGCGCCTGATCGGCGCCCCGCCGGGCTATGTCGGCTACGAAGAAGGCGGCGCGCTCACCGAAGCGATCCGGCGGCGGCCCTACCAGGTCGTGCTGTTCGACGAAATCGAGAAGGCGCATCCGGACGTGTTCAACGTCCTCTTGCAAGTGCTGGACGATGGCCGCCTCACGGACGGCCAGGGCCGGACGGTCGATTTCAAGAACGTCATTCTGATCATGACGTCGAACGCGGGCGCGCAATTCCTCGCCGATCAGCCCGAAGGCGCCGATGTCGAGGACGTGCGCAAGCTGGTGATGGACGAAGTGCGGCTGCGCTTCCGGCCGGAATTCCTGAACCGGATCGACGAGATCATTCTGTTCAAGCGGCTCGAGCGCGTGCAGATGGGCGGCATTGTCGACATTCAGCTGAAGCGGCTGGAGCGTCTGCTGGCGGCGCGCAATATGCGCCTCGACCTCGACGCCCGCGCCAAGGCCGAATTGGCCAAGCGCGGTTACGATCCGGCGTGGGGCGCGCGGCCGCTGAAGCGCGTGATTCAGAAGGATGTGCAGGATCCGCTGGCGCGGCTCATTCTCGAAGGCGCGATCAAGGATGGCGACGCGATCCGCGTCTCCTTCGATGGCAACGATTTCTTGTTCAACGGCGCCAGCGACAAGAAAGCCGCCTAAGGCGCGAAGAGGGAGCGCGGGTTTGGCCCGCGCTCCCTTCTCCTTAGTTGGTCTTGGGATCGTCGTCGGTGGCGTGTTCGACTTCCGTCGCCGCGTCGTTCACCGCGCCTTCAACCGCTTCACCCGCCTCGTTGGCGCCAGCGGCGATTTGATCGCCCGCGTTTTCCAGCGCTTGTCCGGTCTCGGCCGCGGCGTTTTCCATATCTTGCTCGGCCTGATCGGTTTCCGCTTGGCTGCACGCAGCCAGACCGAACGCCGCCGCGGCGGCGAGCGCGTAGATGAATTTCATGCTGACCTCCCAAAACTTGGCCCAGCCCGCGTTGCTGTTCCGCGGGCAGTGTGGGAACCGCCGACCGCCGAGATTGTTCCCGGGCGGTGGCGATGATGAAACTTGATCCTGCGGCGTGGGTTGCCTTGGCGCGGCGGGAAATCGTGCCGATCGCGATTTTCCTGGGCATTGCGCTGCCTGTCTTGGCGTTCATGGAAATCGCCGACGATGTCGGCGAGGGCGACACGCGCGGCTTCGACGAACGCCTGCTGTTGGCGTTGCGCACCAACGATCCCGCCGATCCGATTGGCCCGCACTGGGTCGAGACGTCGGTTATGGACATCACCGCGCTCGGCGGCTTCGCCGTGCTGGCGCTGGTGACGCTGTTCGCGGTCGGCTACCTCGCGGCGCAGAAAAAATGGCTCGATGCGCTGATGCTGTTGGTTGCGACGCTGGGCGGCACGGCGATCAGCGAAGGGTTGAAAGTCGGCTTCGCGCGGCCGCGGCCGGACTTGGTCGCGCATGTCGTCGAGACGACGAGCATGAGTTTTCCCAGCGGCCACGCCATGCTCTCCGCGGTGACGTATCTGACGCTCGGCGCGCTTGTGGCGCGCACGCAGGAGCGGCGGCGCTTGCGCGGCTATATTCTAAGCGCGGCAATTCTGTTGACGCTGCTGATCGGCGCGAGCCGGGTGTATCTCGGCGTGCACTGGCCAACCGACGTGCTCGCCGGCTGGTGCCTCGGCGCGGCGTGGGCGATGCTCTGCTGGAGCATCGCCACCTGGCTGTCGCGCCGCGCGGGAGGGTGACGCGCGCCCGCTGCGGCGCTACCTAGTGCGCCATGAGCGCAAACGACGATACCCCCGCCGATGTCATGATCACGATCGAGCCGAAGCCGCGCGATTTGGGCGATGGCTTCTTTGTGCGCCGCGCGCTTCCGGCGCTCGAAAAGCGTATGGTGGGACCATTCATTTTCTGGGACGAGTTCGGGCCAAGTCGTTTTGCGCCGGGGCAAGGGCTGGACGTGCGCCCGCATCCCCACATCGGTCTGGCGACCGTGACCTATCTGTTCGACGGCGAGATTTTTCATCGCGACACCCTGGGCTCGGCGCAGGCGATCAAGCCGGGCGACGTCAATTGGATGAATGCGGGCCGCGGCATCGCGCACTCGGAGCGCACCGCGCCTGAGCTGCGCACGACGGGATCGCCCATCGGCGGCATTCAGTCGTGGGTGGCGTTGCCGGAAGGACAGGAAGAAAGCGCGCCGTTCTTCAAGCATCATGGCGAGAGCGAATTGCCGTTCATCGCAGAGGGCGGCAAGCAGGTGCGCCTGATCGCGGGCGCTCTCTACGGCCAGCGCTCGCCAGTGCAAACCTATTCGGACATGTTCTACGCCGATGTGCGGCTCGACGCCGGCGCGTCGTTGCCGTTGGACGCCGACCACGAGGAGCGCGCCATTTATTTGACGGCGGGCGAAGTTGAAATCGCGGGCGACGTGTTCGCAGCCGGCCGCTTGCTGATCTTCCGCCCAGGCGACCGCATCACGATCGAGGCGCGCACGCCGGCGCGTTTCATGGCTCTGGGCGGCGCCAATCTCGGCCCCCGGCATTTGTGGTGGAATTTCGTGTCGTCGCGCAAGGAGCGCATCGAGCAAGCGAAGGAAGATTGGAAGGCCGGCCGCTTCGGCGCCGTGCCCGGCGACGACAAGGAATTCATTCCCTTGCCGGAGCATTGACGCACCGCCGGCATCCCGGCGGCGCGTCGAAAACTCAGCGCAACAGCAGCAGCGCGTCGTCGATCTTCACGCCGCCACGATCGACAACCAGGCGCTGATAGCTCTGCTGTTCTTCGCGTGTCGTCGCTTCCACGTCTTCCACTTCGGTTGCGAACTTGCGCCAGAGATAGGTCGAGAGTTCGCCCGCCGTGATCACGCCGTTGCGGTTGGAGTCGGCTTCGCCCCCCAGGCCGGTGCGCAGGAAGTGCGACAAGTATCCGCCCGCCTGAAATTTGCTGGCGACCTGGCTGGTCAGGTCTTCTTCCGACGAGAACAGGCCCATCACGCCAGGGCGGTTGACCACATCGCGTGCGAAGCCGCCGGAAAAGCAGCTGTCGAGCGCGATGATGGCGACGCGGGCGCGTACGGCGGCGAACCATTGCGCCATTTCGTCGTCGCCGACCTCGCCATCGCGCAGCACGATGGATTCTTCGCGCCGATCCGCTTCCTGCGAGCCGGTCTGATCGTCGGTTTGCGAGCCGTGCCCGGAGAAGAAGAAGATGAACAGATCGTCCGGGCCGGCATTGGCGGCGATGCGCATGAAGGCGTTGCGGACGTTGGCGCGGGTCGCCTGGTTGTCGGTGAGGACAACGCTGTCAGACGAGAGCACGCCCTGCTGGCGCAAGGTCTGGGCGAGATTGACTGCATCTTCGGCGGTATAGGGCAGGCTGTTGGCGTAGCCCGAATAGTCGGAGATGCCGACGAAAATGCCGTGCACTTGCGCGCGGCCGCCGGCGGCGGGCGCGCCCGATGGCGCCGGGACCGGAGCGGCGACAACCGGTCCGCCGCCGCCGCTTGAAACGCGCAGCGAATAGCCGCCGCTTTCGCCCGGCGCATACGAGGTGGCGACGATGCGATAGTCGCCGCTTTCGCTCAGCGTGAGATCCACGCGCGAGTCGCGGATGCCGGCGCCGGCGTCGTCATTGTCCTGCTGTTCGCCCGAAGGCGAGACGACGATGAGATAGGAGTCTATTTCCGACGAGCTCATGTCGACGGAGATGCGCTGGCCGGCTTGGCCGCGGAACGTATAGGTGTCGGCGAATTCGCCGCTTCGCAGGGTTTGATCGCCATTTTCCAAGCGTCCGCTGGTGGTGCGATTGAGCCTCAGGCCGCCGCCTGCTTCGGGCGCTTCGGCGATGGCGCGGCCGCTATCGTCGGCGATGGAGATGTTAAGGCTGTAGGCGCCGGTTTCGCCCGGTTGGTACGACGTGGCGTGAACGCCGTACTCGCCGTCTTCGGGCAGGATCACTTCGATACGTGAGTTGACGTTGCCTTCGGAGACATCGTCGTTGTCCTGCTGCTCGCCGTTCGGCGCGGTCAGGATCAGATACGTGTCGAACTGGCTCGACTGCATGTCGATGGTGACGCGCTGACCGCGATAGCCGAGGAAGCGGTAGGAATCGACGAATTCGCCGGAGCGCAATTGCGCGTCGCCGACTTGCAGCGCGCCGTTCTGCGACTGCTCCGGCGCCAGCGCACGGCCGCCATCATTGGTGAGGTTGGCCGCTTGTTGCGGCGCGGCCGAGCCGTCTTGCACGAGGAGCGTGTAGCTGCCCGTGCTGCCCGCCGCGAACGAAGTTGCGCCGATACGATATTCGCCATCGGCCGGCAGTGTGACGTCAAGGCGGCTATTGAGACCGCCGTTCGGATCGTCGTCATTGTCCTGTTGGAAGCCGCCTGGGCCAATCAGGATGATGTAAGGGTCGAAGGCGTTCGACTGCAGCGAAATGATGACGCGTTGGCCGGCGCGGCCTTGGAAGGTGTAGGCGTCGCTGAATTCACCCGAGCGCAGCGTCGCATCGCCAGCCCTGAGTTCACCCGATACTGCGCGCCCGAACGACACCGATGTCGCCCGCGATTGAGCGTAGCTTGGCGTCGCCGCCAACGCCGTCATCGCCAAAGCCGCCAACAGCCGCTTAAGTCCCGCCATCGTGCATCCCCCTCACTGCCGGTTTGCCGAGTCGGGGGAATGTGCGCCAGGGCTTGCCGGGTTGCAAACCGGGATCGAAAACCAGAACGGGCGCCGCAGGCTCGTCCACAACTGCAGCGCGGCAAAAAAGCGCTTGAGCCGTCCCTTGGGGCCGGGATTGTTCTCGTCGCCGTTCAAGGAAGGCGGCGTGATGAAGCCCAATGTGTTCCAGGAGACGGCGGCGGCCGTGGCGAAGCGCTTCGGCGTGAGCGTCAAGGCGCTGCGGGTCTATGAGGATGCGGGGCTTTTGAAGCCGGCGCGGACGGTGGCGGGCTGGCGCATCTATCGCCAGACCGAACTGGAGCGGCTTGGCGCAATCCTCGCGCTGAAGCAGCTCGGCTTGCCGCTCAAGCGCATCGGCGAAGTGTTGCAAGGCGGGGCCGATCTTGCCGCGGCGCTGGCGCTGCAAGAGGTCGCGCTCGAAGATGCGAGGAGCGAAGCCGAAAGCGCGCTTGCGCTTGTGCGTGCGGCGCGCGCCAAACTGGCCGACAAAGGCCGCCTTTCTCCGGACGAACTTGCGAAGCTAGTCAGGAGCACGGCGATGACCGAATTCAAGTGGAACGACAAAATGGAGGCGTTGGCGCAGAAGCACTATACGCCGGAGCAATTGCAGGAGATCCGCGGACGCGGGTTTACCGCGGACGATCAAAAGCGCGTCGGCGCGGCGTGGGCGCAGATTTACGCCGACATCGATGCGCTGGGCCCAGGCGCCGACCCCGCCTCGCCGCAAGCGCTGGAGATTGGCCGGCGCGCCAAAGCGCTGATCGATGAATTCACGCAAGGCGATCCGGCGCTGTTCAAGGCGGCGGGGGCGATGAACCGTGACGCGCTCGCCGATCCCGACCTCGCCCAGCACATGCCGGTGCAGGCCGGACATTGGCAATTTCTCGGGCGGGTGCTGGCGGAACTGAAGCAGCGCGGCGGCGTCGGCTGAGACACGCTGGCGCAAGGCTTGCGCGCCCATCGACATCTTGCAGGCCCCGGTTCAACGTGGCGCATAATGATCGCGGGGCGCGTATGCTTGCGGGCGCAGTGCAATCCTTGAAGCGTTTCGCGCGTCCGTTGAAGCCGTATTTGCGGCCGCAGGGGACGCGCGCTTACGGCCAGTATGGTGAAGACCTTGTTGTCTTCAATGCGCTGATGCCAAGCCGCAACGGCTTCTATGTCGATGTCGGCGCCTACGATCCGGTCGATGCGTCCAACACCTACAAGCTCTACAAACGCGGCTGGCGCGGCATCACGATCGAGCCCAATCCGCAGGCGGCCTGGAAATTCCGTCTGCTGCGTGGGCGCGACACGCACCTAACGGTCGGCGTGTCGTCCACGCCTTCGACGCTGAACTACCATCAGTTCGAAATCGGCATGCTCAACACCATGGACGAAGCGCGCGCCAAGGCGCTGGCGGAGTCCGGCTACGCCACACGCGGCGTGCGCGAGGTGCGCTGCGATCGGCTCGATACGCTGCTGGAGGAGAATGCGGGCGGACGCCAGATCGATCTGCTCAATGTCGATTGCGAAGGCGACGATCTCGGCGTGCTGGCGACGATCGATTACAGCACATGGCGCCCCACCGTCGTGCTGATGGAAGATCTTGAGGGTTACTACACGATGGATCGCGCCGGCGAAGCGAGCGCGGCGGTGAAATTCATGCGTGAGCGCGATTATGTGCCGATCGCGCGGCTGGTGTTTACGCTCGTCTTCGTTGCGCGCGACTGGCGTGCGCTCAACGCCCGCTCCAAGGCCTACCGCGAAGAGGCGATTTATCCGGGCCTGCTGCCCGAACCGCTGGCGTCGCCGACGCCGGCTTCCGCCTAAACAGTTCGAAAGCTCGCATCCTCGGCTTGAGCGTCTGTTGCGTTCGTGAAACAGTGACTGCTCGGCCCGGAGGACGGGCCGTCCATAAGCGAGAAGCGGCGCCTGCCGCTGGGCGCCGCCTCAACCCCGAAACGGGGAAATAAGGGAGGCAGCGTCATGCCTGAAGGCAAAGCAAACAACGTGGTGAGGGCAATCGCCGTCGTCGGTCCGACCGGGGCGGGCAAGACGGCGTTGATCCAAGCTCTGGCGTCAGCCGCCTCGGGCGGTTCCGGGCAAGCCCCGGCCGCGGCGGGCCAGTCCACCGAAACCACCTTCACCGCCGTCGATTTCATGGGCGATCATTATGCGCTGATCGATGCGCCCGGCGCCGTGGACTTCCTCGCCGACGCCGATTTCGCGCTTCCCGCGGCCGACCTCGCCATCGTGGTGGCCGATCCCGATCCCGACAAAGCCGTGCTCGCGCAGCCTTTCCTCAAAATGCTCGAGGACATGAAAATTCCTCGCGCGCTCTTCATCAACAAGATCGACCAGGCGCGCGGCCGCGTGCGCGATCTGCTCGAAGCGCTGCAGCCTGTCTCCAGCGTGCCGCTGGTGGCGCGCCAGATTCCGATCTGGGAAGACGAGAAGGTCGCCGGCTTTGTCGATCTGGCGCTGGAGCGCGCGTACCACTACGAGCACGGCAAGCCGTCGCGCGTCATCGATATCCCGAAAGACATGAGCGAGCGCGAGCATGAAGCGCGCTTCCATATGCTGGAGCAGCTCGCCGACTTCGACGATACGCTGATGGAGCAATTGCTCTCCGACGTGACGCCGGACCGCGATACGGTCTTCGCCGATCTCGTGCGCGAGATGCGCGAAGGGCTGATTACGCCGGTGTTCTTCGGCTCGACCGCGCAAGGCCATGGCGTGCGCCGCTTGCTGAAGGCGTTTCGGCACGACACGCCGGCGCCGAATTTCACCGCCGAACGGCTGGGGCTCACCAGCTCTGGCGCTTATGTGATGAAAATCTCTCACGCTGGCCAGGCGGGCAAGCTCGCTTACTCCCGCATTTTTGGCGGCAAGCTCAGCGATAGCGACCAGCTGGCGCTGAGCGACGGCTCGTCGCAGCGCCCAGGCGCGCTGTTCTCGGTGCAGGGCGCGCAGACGAAGAAGATTAGCGGCGCGCCGGAAGGCGATGTGGTCGCGATCGGCAAACTCGATCCGGTCGCCGCGGGCGACATCTTGGCGGCGAACGGATCGAAACTCTCCGCCAAGGTCGCACCCTACAAGCGCTTCCCGGTGTACGCGCTGGCGATCGCGACCAAGGACCGCAAGGACGACGTGCGTTTGTCAGGCGCGCTGCAGAAGCTGGTTGAGGAAGACAACGGCCTCAACGTCGTGCACGAGCAGTCGACGCATGAAATCCTGCTGCAAGGGCAGGGCGAGCCGCATCTGCGTTCGGTGCTGGAGCGGTTGAAGTCGCGCTATGGCGTCGATGTTTCGACCGCGCGGCCGGCGACTCCGTATCAGGAAACCATCCGCAAAACGGCCGAAAAGCGCGGACGCCACAAGAAGCAGACGGGCGGCCACGGCCAGTTCGGCGATTGCGTGCTGCAGGTGCGGCCGCTGCCGCGCGGACAAGGCTTCGAGTTCGTCGATAAGATCACTGGCGGGGCCATTCCACGGCAATGGATTCCCGCGGTCGAAGCCGGCGTGAAAGACGCCATGACCAAGGGCCCGAAGGGCTTTCCGGTCGTGGACGTGTCGGTCACAGTGATCGATGGCTCCTATCACTCGGTCGATTCCTCCGAGCACTCGTTCCAGATGGCGGGCCGCATCGGCATGAGCGACGCGCTGTCGGAATGCGACTCGGTGATCCTCGAACCGATCGAGAAGCTGACCATCTTCACGCCCAATTCCGGCACGCCGAAGATCAACTCCGCCGTCTCCTCGCACAACGGCCAAATACTCGGCTTCGAGCCGCGCGAAGGCTGGCCTGGGTGGGACAAGGTGGAGGCGTATCTGCCGCATGCGGAGCGTCAGAGCTTCATCATCGAGCTGCGCTCGCTGACCCAAGGCTTGGCGACCTTCGAGGCGGAGTACGACCATATGGTCGAGATCTCCGGCAGACGGGCCGACGACGTCGCGAAGAAGGCGCAGCAGTCCGCCGCGTAGCGGCCGCTACTTAATGCACACATAGGTTGGCGCATTTAGGTACGGGTAACCAAGCGCGATTTACCCTTTTGTGAGGGAGAGTTGCGCATGGGCGAAGCCGTGAAGTCCAAAGGCATGCCGCGCTGGCATATGCTCTATTTCGTGCTGGCTGCGTTCGATCTGATCACCGTCGGTCTTGGCCTCGCGCTGTCGAACCATTTGCTGACCAATTACGACAACTCGGTCGCCGCCAATCAGGCGTGGGCGGGCCGGATCAGCGCGATCACGGAATTGTCCGGCCTCGCACAGGCGACGAACGCGCCGGGCAATGACGTGTTCGACAGCCGCGACGTGCCGGTCGAACGCGCCCGCCGTGACGCGGCGCTGGCCGATTTCGACGCGCGTATCGATGTGATCGTCACCGAATTCGAAGCCACCATGCCGGAAGCGCAGCGCGCCGAAGTGGTGGCCGCGCTTGGCGCCACGCGCGTCGCGATGGGGCGCATGGTGGAAGAGGCGGAGCGCATTTTCGTCCACTTTGAGCGTGGGCAGGCCGCCGCCGCCGGGCGCCGTATGGCGACCATGGACCGCACGTATGGCGAGCTGACCAGTTCGATTTCGCTCGCCATCAACGCGGCTCAGCGCGAGCAGACCGCGGCGCTGCAAGAGCAGGTCGCGCGGGCCCGCGAGCTGCGGAATTTCGAGTATCTGATCGGCTTGCTGATCATTTTCATGGTCATCGGCGTCACTTTCTACGGCCACAAGATCAGTCAGATGTGGCGGCGCGCTCAGGAGCTGCAGAACGAACGCGAGGCGGCCGAGCAGGCCAACACCGCAAAGAGCGCGTTCATGGCGCGCATGAGCCATGAATTGCGCACGCCGCTTAACGCCATCATCGGCTACGCCGAATTGATCCGCGAAGATACCGACGAGCAGAAGACGCCACAGACAGCCGAAGATCTGGACCGCATCACCGGCGCAGGCCGGCATTTGCTCGGCTTGATCAACGAAATCCTGGATTGGTCGAAAGTCGAGGCCGGCGTCGTCAACGTCAACGGCAACGCCTTCAACCCGCAAGCCTTGACGGATGAGGTCATTGCCATCGTGCGTCCGTTGGCTGAACGCTCGCACACGATCATCAACCGCACCGGCGACGGCATGGTGCTGTTGGCGTGGAACGACACGCTGCGGGTTCGCCAATGCCTGCTGAACCTGGCGTCGAACGCCTGCAAGTTCACCCATAGCGGTTCGGTCGAGATCGAGGTGGCGCGCGAAGAGCGCAACGGCGTTCCGATGACCATGTTCCACGTGCGCGACACCGGCATCGGCATGACGGCGGATCAACTCGAACGCGTGTTCGAGCCATTCGTGCAGGCTGACGAGATGATCACGCAACGCTATGGCGGGACGGGGCTTGGCCTGTCGATCGCGCGCCGGCTCGCGCGCGCCATGGGCGGCGATGTGACCGCCACCAGCGAACCCGGCAAAGGCTCGTGCTTTACCCTCAGCATCGTCTCCGATTTGAGCACGCTGCAGAGCGCCGACGACGATCGCTTGACCGGGTCGATCGCGGCCTAACTCAGCCGCGCGCCGGGATTGAAGGTCAGCTCGGCAGGCAGACGCACCAGTTCGGTCTTGCGCTCCACCAATGTCGCGCGCCCGAGGCTGAAGCTGCCGCCGCCTCTGACCTTGCCCAATGTGGCGCCGACAATGTGCGCATTCTGAATGCGCAAGGAGGCGCTGGCGATGCTCAACGCGACTTTGAGTTCAAAGCGAAGTTGAACGCCGGTTGGCGCGCCGTTGACGACGAGATCGACGGACGGCGCGCGGCTCAGCGCGACCTCATGCTCATGCAGCGTAAACTCGTTGATTTGATCGGGCGGCGCCTTGATGAAGCGCTGCAGCTCCGCGGCTTTCGTCCATGCATTGCAGATCAGGCCGCTGACGGGATCGCTCAGCAGCGCCTTGGCGGTCATCACGATGGCGTTGGCGGCAGGGGCGCGCAGCGCGCCGGGCAAGCCGCGCACGCCGCGCAATTCCGCCGAATTCTGGAGCGCCTTCGCGGCGTCTTGCTCACGCTTGGGATCGTCGAGGCCAAAGAAGGCGCGCAAGGTGTAGGCGTCGTCGGTCATGCGCGGCGCCCCATGGTGATGGTGAGGATTTGCCCGGCGATGCCGTCGCTGACGATGCGGGCGCTGATGTCCGCGGCCGGCCGTTCCTGCGGATCGTCGTCGTGCTGTTCGCGCGGGCGCGCGCGGAACAAGCGCGTGAACAGAAACATGCCGAGCAGAACGACGCCGGCGATGATCGCGATGTTCATTGGGCTGAGCGGCGCCTGCACCGGCGGTGTGACGCCTGGGACGCCAGGCTCGTCCGGCGCTGGCGTGGCCGTTGGTGTTTCGAGCGGCGTTTCCGGCTGCGTTGTGGGGTCTTGCGCTTGCGGCGTTTCCACGGGCGGTTGCGCCGGCTCTTGCACTGGCGGCGGCGGCGTGACGTTCACTTGGATCGCGATGCGGCCCTGATTGTCGGCGAACTGATCGGCGAAATCGTTCATCGACAGATAAAGCTGGCCGTCAGCCTCGGCGACGCCGTCGTAGGAAAGGCCGATGAGAAACGGCGCGCCGTTGTCGCCGATGCGCCCGATGAGCGCGCCGCGATTGCCGCGCGGCACAGGCAAACCTTGTTGGCCGGCCGTGTTGGGGTGGCCGTTCGCATCGACCATCGGCACAGCGACGCGCGCTGCCGCTGTTTGCTGACCGCCGGCGGTCCAGAGCGTGTTCGGCGACGCCGCAATCTGCAGACGCGCGCCACGCTGCACCTCGATCCGCGCCGGCGCCCATTGCGCGCTGGCGGGCAAAACCGTGTTGGCGCTGCTCGCCGGCTCTTCCGGCGCCGGCTGCGCCACCGGCGCTTGCACGCGCGCGCGCTCCAACTCGCGCTGCACAGGACGCGGCGCCGGTTGCGCCGACGCGGCGCTGGCGACAATGAAGAGCGCGCACGCAAGCGCCGCGCGGTTGGCCGTGATCATGCGCCGTCTCCCCCGGGATGCCGACGTGTGCGCGTAGGCTAGCCGAGCCCCGCCCGCCCGCAAGCGATTTGACGTGAATTCCCGGGAAATCAGCCCGGCAGCAGCACCATCTGCGTCTGGATCACCAGCGCCACCGGCTTGCCTTCAGCGGTTTTGATGCGGGTTTCCCACACGCTGGTGCGCTTGCCGCGGTGGGCGGGCGTCGTCTCCGCACGCACCACCGCGCCTATTTTGGCGCCGCCTAGAAAATTGGTCTTGCTCTCGATCGTGGTGGTGCCGACCGCGCCTGGCGGTAAGGACAGAAACCCGCCGATGGCGCCGAGCGAATCCGCGAACGCCATCACCGCGCCGCCATGGAGAAGGCCGCCGACGGTGCAAAGGTCTTCGCGGACCGTGAGTTCGCCGACGACCTTATCGGGCGTCGCCTCGATGACGCGGATGTCGATCAGCTTGGCGAAGGGCATGGTGGCGGCGAAATCGGTCATCCGGCGTCCTTTGGTTTGAGCGCGGCGAGCCGCCGCTCGTCATAGGCGGCATACAAGCACGCGGCGATGATCAGCGCCGCGCCGAGATAGATTTCAAGCCGCGGCGTCTCGTGAAAGACGATGTAGCCGATCACGCTCGCCCAGACGAGTTCAGTGTAGTGGATCGGCGCCAATTGCTGCGCTTCCGCGGCGGCATAGGCGCGCGCCATCAGATACATGAACACCGCCGCCAGCGCGCCCATGAGGATAAACACCGGCCATTCCGCAACGTTCGGCGGCGTCGCGAACAGCAAAGTCGGCGCCGCCAGGATGACGGCGGGAACGAAGCTCGTCATCAGGCCCACAATCGGGGCGCCATCGGTTTGCGCGCGCGCACGCAGCAGCACCATGGCGAGCGAGAACAAGCCGGCCGAGACGAGCACCGCGGTGACGCCGAGCGAATGCAGCGGCGAGGCATGCTGCGCAGGCGCGCCTTGCATCGCCACGATCACGCCGGCGAAGCCGAAAATGGCTGCCACAATGCTGGTTGGCCGTATCCGCTCGCCCAGCATGAAGCGGGCGACGAACGGCACGATAAGCGGATAGACGAACGACAGCGTCACCGCTTCCGCCAGCGGCAAGACCGTCAACGCCCAGAAGAAGGTCACCGCGCAGCCGGCGATGACGAAGCCGCGCAAGCCGTGTGCGCGCCACATCTCGGCGGTGATGGTCGGCCGCCCGGCATGGGTCCAAATCAAAAGCGAAAACAGCGTGCCGATCAGATAGCGCGCAAACGCCACGAGCAGAACGTGATTGCCCTGCGCGAGATATTTGATCGTCGCGTCCATGCATGAGCCAGCGACGATCGCCAGCGTCAGCACCAGAGCTGGCGGAAACGTGCGGCCAGACATGAAAACTCCCCGCGCGCTATGTGGCGCGCGGGGAGTGAATGCGCAATCGCCGTTGGTCGTTACGGCGTGGTGGTTGTGGTGTCGCCGGTCGGCGGGATGGCTTCGCCTTGCGTCGCTTCGTCAGCCGCTTCGCCGGCTTCTTCCATCGGGCCTTGGCCCATGTCGGTCGTGCCGGTCGTGGATTGTTCGTACGCGGTGTCGGCGGCTTCGCCGGCTTCCTCGTTCGGTCCTTGGCCGCAGGCGGCGACGCCCAGCAGAGCAGCGGTAGCGGCGGCGGCCAGCAATGACTTCAACATGCGTGTCTCCTAATGTCCCTCGTTCGAGGCGGCATCGCCGCCGGGGCTGTCAACGTTTCGTCAAGAACACAGTTCCAAACGAAGCTCCAAACGAAGCGGCGCTGACGCGGGCCACGCATCAGCGCCGCCGCCCTGAGCGCCCCATGACCAGCTAAATTAGGGGCGCTGCGGAAGCGTTATGGATTGGTGTTCGGATTTCCGTCCGTTGCATCATTCAACGCGTCGGCGCCGTCTTGGTTCTGAGCGTTGCCGGTGGCTTCGTCGATTTCTTCGCCGGCGCGTTCGAGCGGGCCGTCGCCAAGATTTTCTTGGCCTTGCGTTGCTTCCTCGATCGCGGAATCGAGATTTTCGCCGGACTTCTCAGCGCTGCCGCCGTCGCCACACGCCGCGAGGCCAAGGGCGGCCACGGCGACCGAGGCGGTCGCAATCAATTTGAGCATGGTCAAACTCCTGGTCTGCACCGCGGGAGGGCGATGCTTACCGGGCTGAAACCCGCTAGCAGAGGCGTGGTTCCGCGCGAGGAACGCTGGCCGTTCGCCGCCAGCCGGCTATAAGGCGCGCGAAAGAGGGAACAATGGCCGCAGAGCTCACCCACGACCAAGAGATGATCGCCGAAACAGCGCGGGCCTTCGCGCAAGAGCGCTTGCGCCCCAACGCCGCGCGCTGGGAACACGAAGGATTGGATCGCGGCGTTCTGAAAGAACTCGCCGCACTCGGCTTTGCCGGCATCTACGTGCGCGACGACGTTGGCGGTTCTGGCCTCACACGCCTCGACGCGGCGCTGATCTTTGAGGAATTGTCGCGCGGCTGCATTTCGACCGCGGCGTTTCTGTCGATCCACAACATGTGCTCGTGGATGATCGATTCATTCGCCAGCGAAGAACAGCGCGCGCATTGGCTGCCGAAGCTGACAACGATGGAGACCATCGCGTCCTATTGCTTGACCGAGCCTGGCTCGGGCTCTGACGCCGCAGCTTTGCGCACAACCGCAAAGCCGGACGGCAATGCGCACTATGTGATCAACGGCTCGAAGGCGTTCATCTCGGGCGCGGGCTTCTCTGATCTCTATGTCTTGATGTGCCGCACCGGCGAGGACGGGCCGAAGGGCGTATCGACGCTGTTGGTCGAGAACGGCGCCAAGGGTCTCTCGTTTGGCAAGCCCGAGGACAAAATGGGCTGGCGCGCCCAGCCCACCGCGATCGTCAATTTTGAGGATTGCCGCGTCTCGATCGAAAACCGCGTTGGCCCGGAAGGCGAGGGCTTCAAATATGCGATGAAGGGCCTCGACGGCGGCCGACTCAACATCGCCGCCTGCGCGCTTGGCGGCGCACAGGACGCGCTCGACCGCGCGCTTGCCTACGTCAAGGAACGTAAGCAATTCGGCAAAACGCTGGCCGAGTTTCAGAACACGCAATTCGCCTTGGCGGATATGGCGACCGAACTCGCCGCCTCGCGCGCTTTGCTGCATGCCGCGGCGCGCAAGCTCGACGCAAAGGCGCCGGACGCCACCAAATATTGCGCCATGGCCAAGCGCTTCGTCACCGACACCGCGTTCAAGGTGGCCGACCAGGCGCTGCAACTGCACGGCGGCTACGGCTATCTGGCGGACTACGAAGTCGAGCGCATCGTCCGTGATCTGCGCGTGCACCGCATTCTGGAAGGCGCCAACGAAATTATGCGCGTCATCGTCTCGCGCGAAATGCTGAAAGGCTGATGGACCTCGCACGCCCGCGCGGCTAGCGTCAGGCTGCTTCAAGGGGAGTGCGCACATGATCATGCGGGCGATGGGGCTGGGGTTCTTGCTCTGGCTTGCGGTGGCGGCGGTGTTTCGCTTCTACGGCCAGGAGTTCTTTCTGCCTGACGAGACGCCGCGTCTGATCGCATTTCTGACAGCGCCCGTGGTTGGCGTGGCGGCGACGTTCATTCTGCTGAAGCTGCTGCGCGAAGCGCGCGGCGATGAAGGCGAAGCGGCGATCGGCATCGCGCTGCCGAGCCTCTTTCTGAACGGCTTCCTGACGCATGAATTCTCGACCGCATTTCCCAATCTCGATGGCGCGCTCGATTCCGCCTTCGGCGCGTGGTCGCTCGTGTTCTGCGGTTCGATCCTGTTCATGGGCTTGTCGATGACATCGCTTGCGCCGCAGGACGAGCGCGTGTGAGGCGGCGCGATGTGCTGCTTGGCGCTGCGGCGCTCGCAGGGTGTGCGAGCATGAGTGCGGCGGCGACGGGTCCCATCGTCATCGCACACCGCGGCGCCAGCGGCGAACGGCCCGAGCATACGCTGGCCTCCTATCGCCTCGCCATTGAGCAGGGCGCCGATTACATCGAGCCCGATCTGGTGATGACACGCGACGGCGTGCTCGTCTGCCGGCACGAGAACGAGATCTCGGGCACGACCGATGTCGCCACGCGCGCTGAATTCGCCGAGCGTCACAAGGAGAAGTCAGTCGATGGCGTCACCGCGCGCGGTTGGTGGGTGGAAGATTTCACCCTGGCCGAACTGAAGACGCTCCGCTGCAAGGAGCGGCTGCCGCAATTGCGGCCCGCCAACACTGCCTATGACGGGCAGGAACAGATACCAACGTTCGCGGAGGCGTTGGCGCTAGCGCAACAGGCGGGCGTCGGCATCTATCCTGAACTGAAGCATCCGACATTTCTGCGCGAACAGGGTCTCGACCCGGTTCCGGCTTTCATCGGCGCGGTGAACCAGGGCGGCGGTCAGCGCGCGGCGGACGCGATGTTCGTGCAATGCTTTGAAATCGCCGCGCTGCGCACCTTGGCGCAGATGTCGTCGCTTCGCTGGCAATGTGTGCAGCTTGTATCCGCGTCGGGCGGTCCGTGGGATCGGCGCGATCTGAGCTACGCCGATATGCTCACCGAGGCCGGCCTGCGCGCCATCGCCGAGTATGCGCGCGGGCTTGGGGCGGAAAAGGCGCTGGTCATTCCGCGTGACGCGGAAGGCCGCTCGCTGCCGGCGACCGACCTGGTGGCGCGCGCCCACGCAGCTGGCCTCGTTGTGCATCCGTGGACGTTCAGGGCGGAGAACTATTTTCTGCCAGCCGAACTTCGCCGCGGCGATGCGAGCGCGCCCGATTTCATGCGCCAATATGGCGACCTCGATGCCGAACTGCGTGCTTTCTACGCCGCTGGCGTCGATGGCGTGTTCAGTGACTTTCCCGCTGCCGCTGTGGCCGCGCGCGCCTAGGCGACGCGGCGCAGCATGTTGCGGTTGAGGATCGGCGCCTGCGCTTCGAGCAAATCCTTCTCGACACGCGCGCGCGTGCCGGCGTCGGCGATCGGCAGCAGGTGAATTTCCCGGGCGCCGAGATTTTCGGCGGCTTGCCACATGTCATGGCGGGCCAAGGCTGCGGCGAAGTCGTCGCACTTGGCGACGAACAGACAGATCGGGCCGCCCCATTCCGAGGTCGGATGCGATGGCGGCTTCACGAACATGTAGATGCCGCCGACCGGCTCCCACGCGCGTTGCGCGCGCGCGATCTCATGCTCGTACCAGCGCCCGCTGGCGCCCTGCCAGGAGAATGTATTCACGCGCCCCTCCGGATTTGTCCCGAAGGCGACAGACTAAAGTGAGTCGGCGTTGCGCAAATGGCCTCACGACGCCGGATCGAAGCTGACGGATTTTGCTTCCGCATCATCGAAGAAGGCGGGCCAAAAGCGCTCCTGGGCGGCGGCTTGGCGGGCGGCGTGATCGGGCCGGTCGATGGGCACGACGCGCAGCTCGACATCGGTAAAATCCGGTGGCCCGACAGGTGTTTGCGTTCGCCATTGGGGATAATCGGCGGCGTCCGCATAGAGCGAGAAGCCCCGCCCGTCGTGCTCCAGCAGATCTGAAACGAGCACCAGGCGCCGGCTGGGGATTTCGGCGCCGAAATCAGGGTCGGCGGCGACGGCGCGTAAGCCTGCGATGATCGGCGAAGCGCGTTGCGGGCCGGCGGCGGCGGCGCTGCGCACCGCGCCGTCGAGCACTTCCTCGAATTCAGCGTCCCAGCGCTCCTGGGCCATGCGGGCGTTTTCGAACAGAGGGTTGGTCTGCTCGGGCGGGCGCGGCAGGCACCGCGAAAACAGGATCGACGGCTCCTGCGGACGCCGCACGTTGATGCGCATGACCGTCAGCCGGTCGTATTGAGAGAGCCGCGCGCGCTCCTGCGCCAGCACTGCGCGCAGCTTGCGGCGGTGGCGCTGCTCGAGCCGATCGGTGGCGTCGACCAGCACGATCGTGTGCGCGGCAAGCGGCGCATCGGTGCGACACAAGGTTTCGCTGTCCGTTGGCGGCGGCCGCAGCAGAAAAGTGGCGCCGGCGAGACCACCCAATGCCAGCATGGCGACGACGATCAGCACCACGCCCAGGACGTTGCGTCCCTTGGCGCGGTTGCGGCTCATGGGGCGGCGCCGTCGAGGCGGTTGGCGGCTTCGTCGAGGTCGGTGAGCAAGGCCTGCAACGCTTGCGCGGATTGCCCTTGCGCATCGGCGAGCCGTGCGCGCGCGTCATCGATCATTGCGGCGGCGGTCGCCAGCGCATCAAGCGCCGGTCCCACCGATGGCGGTGTTGCGCTGAAATAGGATGGCGCCGGCGCGTTCCGATAGATGGCGTTTTCCTGGCGATAAAGATGGATGGCGGAGGCGGCTGCGTCGTCCAGCGCGCGGGCTTGCGCGTCCAGCCGCTCCATCTTCAGCGAAGCGGCGTCGAACGCCTTGCTCATGGCTTCGAACTCGGCGCGCATTTTCTCCACGCGTCCGGCGATGGTTGTGCGCGCGGCGTTGAGCGGCGCTTCCAGGTCCTGCCGCGCAGCGCCTCGAAACTCCGACAGCGCATCGGTGGCGTCGCGCTCGGCGCGCGCCATGCGGCCGTACTCGGGATAGGGATCGTCAAAGCCGGAATAGCCCTTGAGCGCGGCAAAAACCCAAACGCCCGCGCCGAGCATGAGCAGGATGATCGCTTGCGGCGAGTCGAGCTGCAGCAGCGACCAGAGGTGGAAGCTCGCATCAGCGCCGGCGTCGAGGTCGCGGCCCGCGCGCGCGGCGAGCTGATCGCGCCAATCGGCCGCGAACAGATTGAGCATGAGCGCCAGAATTGAGCCGGCGGCGAACACCAGCGCTCCAATAGCTTTGATCGGCGCGTGGACGTGTTGCAGATAGCGCAAACCCAAGAAGCCGGCGAGGAAGCCCAGCGTCACGTTGGCGCCCGACAAGCCAATCGCGGTGACGGCGCCGCCAAGCAGGCCGCGTGCATCGTCCTCTGCGAACAACGCTGCGCTGAACAAGGATTCGAACAGCGCCGCGCAAAGCAGAATGCCGGTCTGCAGCAGGGTCGAGTTTGGATAGATGGCGCCGCGGTGCAGCTGATGGGCGCGCTTGAAGCTGGCGAGATCGTGTTTGGCTTGCTCAGCGCGCCCAACCGCATCGCGCCAATCATGCGCCAGGCGCCCCGCCGCTTGTTGCAGCGCCAGCCGTGCGTCGAGCGCCGGACCCGAGAAATCCTGCGGAATCGGCGCCAGTGTGCGCAGCCGCCGCTCGGCCTCCGCACGCGCCTCAGCGCGGGCAGCGTCAACAGAGGCGCGTTCGACGGCGACGGCGGCGATTACATCGTGCTCGGCTTGCGAAAGCTCGGTGGCGTCTGGGCGGGGATGGTTGCGCTCGGCATCCTCGCGGGCGCGCTTGCGCAAATTGAGCCGCTTGTCGAGCCCCGACGCCGTCAGGCCGCGCGGCAGCTTGCCCGCGGCGCCTGCATTTGGCGACTTCGCTTGCCCGCCATCCATCAGCCGGCTCCCGGCGCCACTTAAGCGCGTGTGGATGGCTTCTCCAAGCGCTGTCTCGCGGCTATCAGGTGGATGTGAGCGAACTCAGGAACTTGTTGGCGATCGCCGAAAGCGCCGCCGCGGAGGCGGCCGCCGCGTTGCTGGCGCACCGCAAGCAATGGGCGGTGATCGAGGCCGAACATGGCCGCGAGGTGAAGATCGACGCCGACAAGCGCGCCGAGGCGCTGATTTTGACGGCGCTTGAGAAAGCGGCGCCGTTTCCGGTGATTTCGGAAGAGGCAGGCTGGGGGCGCGCTGGCGAGCGCCGCTCCGATTATGTGTGGGCGGTCGATCCGCTGGATGGCAGCGTCAACTACTTACGCGACTACCCACATTGCGCTGTCTCCATTGCGCTTTTGAAGGACGAGCGTCCGGTTCTGGGAGTTGTGGATTGTTTTGCCCTGGGCGAGCGCTTCAGCGGCGCTGTGGGCCAAGGCGCTTGGCTGAACGGCGCCCCGATACGGGTGTCCGACATCGCCGATCCGGCATCCGGCATCCTGCAGACCGGGGTGCCATCGCGGGCCAGTCCGGACTCCATGAAGCTGTTCGAGGCGCGGCTGCGGACGTGGCGCAAGGTTCGCATGATTGGCTCTGCAGCCAGCGCCCTGGCATACGTGGCCGCCGGCCGCGCGGAGGCCTATCGCGAATCGGGTTCGATGATATGGGATGTGGCCGCAGGCTGCGCGCTGGTGGCGGCGGCCGGCGGAGAATTCACCATCGGAGGAGGCAAGCTGGATCAGCCGCTTGAGGTTGCCGCGGGAAACGCGAAAACATCACTGCCGCTGTGACGTAGGTGTCATAATCGGAGAATAGTGCTCAGCACGGAGGCGCCGTGTGGTAGCTTTGGGCGCTGGGAAGTCTCTGATTGTCGCAAATAATCAGGGAACCTGAATAAGGCGCTGGACAGCCGAGAATGTGGCTCTCTAGGTCTTGGTTCAGGCGAAAGTTGGCGGGGAGAGGGGATGTCCGCAGACGTTGTGCTTGCCGGTACGGCTGCCGCGATTAACGCGGCGCTGGAGCACCGCGCCCAATGGGCGCCGGCGGGCCTCGCGATATCGGGCGTCGCCATTCTCGGGGATGGCGAAGTTTCCCACGCCAGTGTGTTTCGGGCCGAGCGCTTGCAGGATTTCGATCCGGCGGTGATCGCCCCTGCCGATCTCGTTTTGGCGCAGCCGCTGCCCAACGCGGTGGTCGCGCGTGCTTTGCTGGCGCGGGCGGCTGAGGCCGGCGTCAAGATTTCTCTGATCGAGCATGGCCGCTTGCGCCGCCTGCGCATGGACGACTTGGTCGGCCGTGCTTTGGGCCCGGTGGACTGGTCGCGCATCAGCGCCCTGATCGAGGGTAAGCGCGTTCTGATTACAGGCGGCGGCGGCACCATTGGCGGCGAACTCGCGCGCCGGGTCGCTTCGCTCAATCCCGCCCGCCTGACCCTGGTGGATTCCTCGGAGTACAATCTCCACGCCAAGAAGCTTGAGCTGAAGGACGCGGTCGTTGTTCTGGCTGACATTCGCAGCGCCAAGTCGGTGCGCCGCTGGTTCGAGCGTGAGCAGCCGGACATCGTCTTCCATGCCGCGGCGCTGAAGCAAGTGCCGATGGTTGAAGCTTTCCCCAGCGAGGGCGTGCTGACCAATGTCGTCGGCCTGCGCAATGTCGCCGACGCCGCTCATGAAGTCGGCGCCGACTTGATCTTCGTCTCGACCGATAAGGCGGTGCAGCCTTCAGGCGTCATGGGCGCGTCGAAGCGGTTGGGCGAGATGTATTGCCAAGCGCTTGACCGCAAGGGCGGGTTGCGCGCAGTGCCGGTGCGCCTCGGCAATGTGCTGGGCTCGACGGGGTCGGTGTCGCCGATGTTCGCTGATCAGCTCGCCAATGGCGGGCCGCTGACGGTGACGCACGCGGACGTAACGCGCTTCTTCCTGTCCATCCCGCAGGCTGCCGACGTGCTGCTGCAGGGTGGCGCGATCAGCGTCGGCTCATCGCGGGCGCGCGGCGCTGCTTTGGTGGTCGAGATGGGCGACGCGCTGCCGGTGATTGAGCTGGCGCGCGATGTTGTCCGCCTCGAGGGCAAGCGCCCGGACGTCGATGTGCCAATCGTGATCACCGGCATGCGCCCGGGTGAAAAGCTGCACGAAATGCTGGTTGCGCCAGACGAGTGGCGCGAGCCCGATCCGGCCCCCGGCGTGATGGCGGCGGCTTCCGCCGCGCATGGCTTGGCCGAACTCAGCGCGCTGATGGATCGCTTGGCGGAGCTGGCTGAGGCGGGCGACGAAGAGGCGATCGCCGCCGAACTCCTGGCCGCGGTGAAGCCGCCGTCAGTGGTCGAAGAGCAGGCCGTCGCCAGCTAGCACTTGCGTGTGAAGTTGCGGGCGCGCTTGATCACGGCGCGTGAGCAATCTGTTTCCATATTTTCCGGTCTTTCTCGACCTCGCCGGGCGCTCTGTCGTGCTGATCGGCGGCGATGCGGCGATGGCGGGCGTCGCGCGTCAGCTCCTCGCCGCCGGCGCCAGCGTTGCAGTCTTCGATGCAGCGCCGACCGATGCGATGCGCGCGCTCGCGCCGGCGGCGCGGTTAAAACTGCGGCGCTGGCGCGGCTCCGACTTTCAAGGCGCGAGCCTTGTCGTGTGCGGGCCGGATGAGCCGAGGCCGTCGCGGGTGCGCACAGCGGCGCGGGCGCAGCAAGCAGTGTTTCATTTGCTCGGCGCGCCAGAGAATTCAGACGTCGTGCTGGGCGGCGTGAGCGCGGCCGGCGCTTTGGCGCTCGGCGTCGCAGCGCCAGGCGCGCCGTGGGCGGTGACGGAGGCGGTGCGCGCACGTCTGGCGGCGGCGCTGCCGCCGGGCTTGCCGGCGTTCCTGGAAGCGGCGGGACGCGTGCGCGCCGAAGCTGGCCGACGCATTCCCGACGACGCGCAGCGCGCCAAGTTCTGGAGCGAAGCGTGCGAACAGGTGTTTGTATCGCCGCAGATGAAACCGGCCGAATGGGAAAAGCTGCTGCTGAAATGGCTCGCCGATTAGTCGAGCGTGCGGCGGAAGCGGGCGAGCGCGATCGTCGCCAGCACGAGCAGGATCAGTGTTAGCGGCCCAAGGTCGCCCACGATATCGCCAATCCCCGCGCCCTTCAGCACCACCTCGCGGACAATGCGCAGGAAATGCGTCAGCGGCAGGCATTGACCGATCGCCTGCGCCCAATCCGGCATGGCGCGAAACGGAAACATGAAGCCCGAAAGCAAAATGGACGGCAGGAAGATGAAGAAGGTCATCTGCATCGCCTGCATCTGCGTGCGCGCGACGGTGGAGATGAGGTAGCCCAGCATCAGATTGGTGAAGATGAACACGGTGACGCCAAGCAGAAAAGCCAGGAACGAACCGGTGAACGGGATGCGGAAGAGCAGCGTCGCAACAAGAAGCACGATCGCCACCTGCACCGCGCCGACGCCGATATAGGGCGTCGTCTTGCCGATCATCACTTCAAGTGGGCGCACGGGCGTTGCGAGCAGATTTTCCATGGTGCCCCGCTCGGTTTCGCGGGTGAGTGCGATCGATGTGATCATCACCATGGTCATGGTGAGAATGACGCCCAGCAACGCCGGCACAATGTTGAAGGCGGTGACGCCGGCGGGGTTGTAGCGGCGATGCACCACAATTTCGTAGGGCGGCGGCGCACGGGCAAGGAAGCTGAGCGGGCCGTCGAAGTCAGGCGCGAACGCCTGCTGCGCCACTTGCTGGATGGCGCTGATCGCCCCGCCCGCCGCAACCGGATCGCTGGCGTCGGCGGCGACGAGGATTTGCGGGCGTTCGCCGCGCACCATGCGGCGCTCGAAGCCTTCGGGGATCGAGATGAGGAAGGTCGCTTCGCCGGAGCGCAACATGGCGTCCGCTTCGTCAGCGCTTTGCACCACGGCGACGAGATCGACATAGGTCGAGGCTGTCAGCGAAGCGAGGAACGCGCGCGTCAACGGCCCGTCCTCGCGCATTTCGACGACCGCGGGCAAATGGCGCGGATCGGTGTTGATGGCGTAGCCGAACAGCACCAATTGCATGATCGGCATCATGATCATGATGGCGAAGGTCGGCCGGTCGCGCCGCATCTGCACCAGCTCCTTCAGCATCACCGCCAGCACGCGCGACCAGGACAGATCGAGCAGCGCGGCGAGCGCGGGGAAGCGCGGCCGGTTCATTGGAAATTGTCGATGCTGCCGGACATGAGGTAGATGAAAATCTCCTCGAAGCCCGCTTCGATCGGTTCTATCTCGACATGCGGCTGCGCTTGCTTGACGGCGCGCACGGCGCGCTCCAGCGCTGGCGCGTGGTGGCCGCAAGCGTGAATCTCGGCGCCGAAGCGGGCCACGAGTTCGACGCCTGGCGACGCTTCCAGCATGTGTTGCGCCGCTTGCAGCGGCCGCCCGGCGACACGCCAGCCATGCAGGCCGATTTGCTTGGGAATGTCGGATGTCGCGGCGTCGAGCAGTTTTTTGCCGTAGGCGATATAGGCGATGGAATCGCACTGCACGGCTTCGTCCATATAGTGCGTGGAGACGAGCGTGGTGACGCCCTGGGCGGAATAGCGGCGGATCTGGTCCCAGAAATCGCGCCGCGCTTTGGGATCGACGCCGGCGGTCGGCTCATCGAGCAAAAGCAATTCCGGCTCGTGGATCATGCATGCCGCGAGGGCGAGGCGCTGTTTCCAGCCGCCTGAAAGCTTGCCGGCGAGCTGGCCTTGGCGTTCGACTAGGCCCAAGTCTTCGAGCGCTTGATCCACGCGCTCCTTGCGCCGATCGAGGCCGTAGAGGCGCGCAATAAATTCCAAATTCTCGCGGATCGACAAATCTTCGTAGAGCGAGAATTTCTGCGTCATGTAGCCGACGCGTTCCTTGATACGCAGGCTTTCGTTCAAGACATCGAGGCCCAGCACTTCGCCGGCGCCGCTTTCCGGCTTCAGCAAGCCGCACACCATGCGGATGGTGGTGGTCTTTCCGGAGCCGTTCGGCCCGAGGAATCCGTAAATGGCGCCGCGCGGTACTTTGAGGTCGAAATTGTCGACCACTTTGCGGCCGCCAAAGCTCTTGGTGAGCCCGCGCACGTCGATGACGAGCTCATCGCTCATTGCACGATCCGTACATCGACCGGCATGCCGGGGCGCACCGGCGTAGCGCCGGCAAAGCGCGCTTCCACCAGGAAAACCAGCTTCTCGCGCTGGTCGAGCGAGTAGATAACCGGCGGCGTGAATTGCGGTTCGCGCGCAACGAAGCTGACCGTGGCGTCCACCGCCTCGCCGCAACCGTCGCAGCTTACACGCACGCGGGCGCCGACGGGCAGGCGCGCAAGCATCGCCTCCGGTGCAAAGAAGCGCACCTTCATGTTTTCAGGCGGCAACAGCGCAGCGATCGGCTGTCCGGCGGTGACGACTTCGCCGGGGCGATGGAAAATCTGCTCGATGCTGCCACCGGTGGGCGCATCGCCGTTGACGTCGGTGAGGCGCTCGCGCGCGAGCCCAGTGGCGGCGCTGGCGGCGCCCGCTTCGCGGCGGGCCTGAGCCAATTGCGCATTCGCCGCATCCATGGCGGCGCGGTCGCTGTCGAGCCGCGCGCGCGGATAGAAGCCGCGCTCATAGAGCTCAGCGCCGCGGGCGTAATTGCGTTGCGTGAGTGTTGCTTGCGCCTGCGCGGTGCGCACCGCTTGGGCGGCGGCGGCGCTTTGCGCGTTGGCCGATTCCGCATTGAAGGCGAGCCGGTCCGGATCGAGGGTGAAGATGCGCGCGCCGGCCTCGACGGTGTCGCCTTCGCGCACCAAAAGCTCGCGGACGACGCCGCTTTCCTGGCTGGCGACGTAGATATAGTCGGCCTCGCCATAGCCTTGCAGCGTGTCGCTCGCTGGGCGCGAGCATGCGATCGCCAGCAAGGCGAGCGGCAGAATGAGGAAGCGCTTCATGCGCGGTGCTCCAGCCCGTTCAGCAGGATGTCGAAGTGTGAGGTGATCAGGTTTTGCGGATCGCCGAGAGCGCTTTCACCCCGCAGCACATGCGTCCACATCGCCTCGAAGAAGAGCGGGCCGATGAAGGCGCGCACGACGGCCTGCTTGTCGATCTGACGGATCGCGCCTTGATCCATTGCCGCTTGCACCAGCGATTCCAGCGCCGCCCGCGCCAGCGCCACGACATGCGTGCGATAGTAGTCGGCGATTTCCGGGAAGCGGCCCGACAGGCCGATGACCAGGCGCGGCACGGCGAACAGGTTCGGGTCGGAGAGCAGATGCGCGGCGGCGGTGGCGAGCGTCCGCAGCGCCATCAGCGGATCGGCGCGTCCGGCGTCCGAGAGGTGCTGCACCTGACGCGCGAGCGGCGAGACTTTCGCTTCGATCAGCGCCTCCAGCACCGCCATCTTGCTGGGGAAATAGAGATAGATCGCCGCCTTCGAGATGCCCGCGCGCTTGGCGATGTCTTCCATGCGCGCCGCGTCGAAGCCGCGGGCGGTGAATTCGGCCAGCGCCGCGTCGAGGATCTCATCCGGCCGCGCATCCGCGCGCCGCCGCCAGCGGGGCGACGTTGATTTGCTGGAAGTTTTGGCGACCGGCTCGACCATACTCTTTATATAACTGACCAGTCAGTTATATGCAAACGGTAAGATTGCCGCACCAAAGAAAAGGGCGGCGCTTGCGAGGCGCCGCCGAGGGTGGGAAGAGACGATGGGGATCGGGGTCAGTCGACCCAGTCGCGTTTCAACGTGCGCGCCGCGATCAGGTAGAGCAGGGCCGCCAGGACGTAGAAACCGGTGCCGGCCAGGATCGAATAGCGCAGCGATTCCTCGCCAAACTGTGCGCTCAGCACATCCGACAATTGCCCGAGCGCCCAGGTGCCGAAGCCGATCCCGATCAGATTGTTGATGAAGAGAAAGCTCGCCGACGCCGTCGTTCGCATGTGTGCGGGAGCGAGATGCTGGACTGCCGCGATCACCGGGCCGAGCCAAACCAGGCCGAGCGCTGTCGGCGCCAGGAATAGGAAAAACGCTACCGTCGGCGAAGGCGAGAGCAAGCCCAGCGCATAGCAAGGCGCAGCCAGGATCCAGGCGCCCGCCGGCACCAGCGCGAACATCGCCCGTCGTTTGGCGCCGAGTTTGTCGCCGAGCATGCCGCCGAGCCACACCCCGACAACGCCGCCCACCAGCAGGATCGCAGAATAAAAGAACGCCGCCTGTTGCAGATCGAAATCGTAGGAGCGGCGCAAGAAGCTGGGGATCCAGAAGAACGAACCGTAGCCCATGATCGACGAGCATGAGGCGCCGAACGAGAGCAGCCAGAAGCTAGGCTTCCTTGCAACGATGCCCAAGGCTTCGAAGAATCCGGCGCGCGGCGGAGCGCCCTCAGTTTTTATGTCGAAGCGGCCGCGTTCCGGCTCGCGCACGAAGGCGCGAAAGAGCGGCGCGATGGCGATGCCAGCGAGGCCGACGACGATGAAGGCGACGCGCCAATCCACCAGGCTCGCGACGATGCCGCCGAGGGCGATGCCGGCAGCGCTGCCGATGGGAATGCCGAACGAATAAACCGCCAGGGCGCGGGCGCGCTCCTTCGGTGGAAAATAGTCGGAGATGAGCGAGTAAGCAGGCGCAACGCCGCCGGCTTCGCCGACGCCGACACCCATGCGCGCCAGAAATAGCGTCGTGTAGTTCGTCGCCGCGCCGCAGAGCGCGGTGAAGCCGCTCCACAGCGTGAGTGCGATGGTCATGATCCAGGTGCGGCTCCAACGATCGGCCCAATAGGCGATCGGGATGCCGAGCCCGGTATAGAAAAGCGCGAAGGCGAGCCCGCCGAGGAGGCCCATTTGAGCGTCGTTGACGCCCAGCTCTTCCTGGATCGGCGCGGCGAGAATGCCGATGATCTGCCGATCGATGAAATTGAACGTGTAGACGAGAAAGAGAAGCCCCAGCACGACGTAGCGATTGGCGTCCGCGCGCGGCGTTGCGTCGTTTGCGGGCGTGCTGGCTTGGCTCATATCCCCACCCATAAAGAAAATGGCGGCGTGAGGGGAGCTCACGCCGCCGGGGAGGTTTAGGAGGTTAGAAGCGGAATTCGATCGAGCCGGTGATCGTCTGCGGCGGGCCGTAGAAGCCGATGATCGAATTGCCGAACGTGGCGCCGGGGAAGTTGTAGCCGCCGACGCGATACTCTTCATCGCCCAGGTTCAGCGCATGCAGGCCGAGGCGGAGGTGATCGCTGTCCGAGGTCCAGGTCAGCGACGCGTTGTAGAGCGTATACGCTTGCTGATCGAGGACCGGGTTGGCGAACTCGAACATCTGGCTGTCGCCGCGATAGGCGACCGACGGCGTGAAGGCGAGCGCGCCGTTGAACACTGGCATCGTGTACGTGAACGAGGCCGAGGCGGTCCAATCCGGCGTGTTTTGGAGCGCCGCCGAGCCCGACAGATCGATCGGCACCACGATCGTCGCCGGCGGCGGGGCCGGATTGGCGACGACTGTGTTGGACAGGTACTCGTTAAACTCGCCTTCGATGTAACCGACGGCGAAATTGGCGCGCAGATTGTCAGTGACGAAGATCGTGCCTTCGAGTTCGGCGCCGGTGATGTCGGCCGACGCGGCGTTGTCCACAAACGATGCGATGCCGCCGAGCGTGGTCGGCTCCTGACGGGTGATCTGCATGTCGGTGTACTCAGACATGAAGACCGCGCCGCTCAGATTCACGCGGCCTGCCAGGAATGACGAATGGAAGCCCAGTTCGTAAGTGTCGACGAACTCTGGGTCATACCCGTTGACCGTATCCGGCGTGAACACCGCGTCGCCGCGCATGTCGAAGCCGCCGGACTTGAAGCCTTGGCTGTACGAGCCATAGATGGTGAGCGAGTCTGTCGGCTCCCACGTCAGCGAGACGCGCGGGGTCACCTCTTCGAATTCCGCATCGTTGGTATAGTTCGTGCGGATCAAGCCGGGCACAGCCGCCGCGTTGCCGAAGAACGGGCTGCGGATGCCGGTGAAGTTCTGACGATAGACTTGGCCGGTCTTTTCATCGCGCGTCCAGCGGGCGCCGACGGAAAGCGCGAGCGACTCGGTGATGTCGATATTGACGTCAGCGAACGCGGCGAGCGACTCGGTATCGACCTGGCCTTGCGTGAAGATCGTCAGCGGGCCGGCGAGGCCGAGCACTGTGTCGAACGCGCCTTCGGCCATGCCGTCGAGATAGAACAGGCCGGCGACGCCTTGCACGCGATCATAGTTGAACAGGACTTGGAATTCCTGGGTGAACTGCTCGTCGTGATAGAATGCTGGAATGTCGAGTGTCGGGAATTCCGTGTTGTCGAAGTCGATGGTGCCGTTGGTCTTGCCGCGGCGCGCCGCGGTGATCGAACGCAGCGTGATGTTGTCGGACAGCTCGTAGTCGATATGCAGCGACTCGCCCGACGTGGTGACGCGGTTGAAATCGCCGGAGCCGGCGCGGGTGTCATAAATATCGTCGAGCACGTCGTAGGACGGGCCGCCCGCCGGGAAGCTGGTCAAGCGATGCCCGTGGCGCGGGGCTGAATCGTCGCGCACGCCGTCTGCGGTCAGGCGGATGGTGAGCGCATCGGTCGGCGTCCACTGCGCGCTGACGCGGAACGCATCGACGTCCTTGTTGTAGTGCTCGGCGCCGGTGACGAGGTTCTCGCCGTAGCCGTCGCGCGCATAGAGCGCGAGCGCGCCGCCGATGACGAAATTTTCCGTCAGCGGAACCGAGCCGGAGAGAATGGCTTCCATCTGGTTGTAGGAACCGAAATTGAAGCGCGCCGTGAGCTCGGCTTCATCCGTGTTCAGTTCGCGCGTCACGTAGCGGACCGCGCCGCCGACCGTGTTGCGGCCATAGAGCGTGCCTTGCGGCCCGCGCAGCACTTCGATGCGCTCGATGTCGAAAATGTCGAGCACCGCGGCCTGCGGACGGGCGACGTACACGTCATCGACATAGAGGCCCACGCCCGGCTCGAAGCCCCAAAGCGGGTCCTGCTGGCCGACGCCGCGGATGAAGGCGATGAGCGTCGAGTTTGAACCGCGCGCGACCTGAACTGTCGCGTTCGGCGTCGTTTGCTGCAGCACGGTGATGTCGGTGGCGCCGCGCTGGTCGAGTTGCTCGGCCGATTGCACAGTGATGGCGATCGGTACGTCTTGCAGGTTTTCCGCACGACGGCGCGCGGTGACCACAACTTCCTCTTCCGACGTGGCGCCTGCCTCGTCTTGAGCGAACGCCGGCGTGCACAGCGCCATCGGCGCGGCGCACACGCTCGCAAACAACAGCGCATACCGCGCCGAATCGCCAAACCGCTTCATGGGACTGCTCCTCCGCTCTTCGTTTCGGGCCGCCGCTGCGTGCGGACGAAAGCCTCGACCTGGTTGAAAAAAATGTCTGCCGCTTCGAGATGCGGCACGTGGCCGGCGCCTGGGATCACCACGCGCTCGCCACGGGGAGCTGTGTTGGCGACGAACGCGGTCGCGCCGTCGGGATAGACTTGGCTTTCGCCGCCATGGATCACGAGCATCGGCTGCGTGATGCGGGCGAGCGCGCCGCGGAAATCCTGCGCCGCCATCGAGCGCCAATAGGACGCCATGGCGTGCGGCTCGGCCTTCGCCATTTCAGCGATCGCCCAATCGACTTGCTCGGGCCGCGCCGCGCGGGCGCCGGGCGCGAACATGCGCGGGGCGAAGCGCGAGACGTAAGCCGGCCAGTCAGCGTCGATCTCGGACACCGTCGCGATGACGTCCTCGGCGCTGTAGCCAGGCTGCAGGCCATGGCTCCAGCTGGCGTCGTTCGGCAGCCGCGGGGCCATGTCTTCGACGATGATCGCCTCAAGCCGGGCGCCGAGCGTGGGCGCCGCCGCCCACACGGCCATGGCGCCCATCGACCAGCCCAGCGCCGTCGCCGCCTTTAGGTCGAGCGCCTGGAAGAAATGCACGATATCGTCGGCCAGCGTCTCGATGGTGAGAGGAGCTTGGCCTTGGTCGGAGCCCGGATGGGCGCGCAGCGTCAGCGTGAGAACCCGGTGGGTTTTCGCGAGCCGCGCGCTCAGGTCTTTGAAAAAATGCTGATTTCCGGCCCAGCCATGGACCAGGACAAGCGGAGACCCTGCGCCTTCGTCGGCGTAGGACATAGCCGCCCCGTCTGGCAACGCGATGACCGGCATAACCGGATTTCCCCCCGATCCGGGCCGTTCTCGGCCTGGAATCTTCTTGTCTTGTCCCCTGTCTTAGCCGAGACTTGAAACATGAGTCAACATTCAGGTTCTGACCAAACGACCCTGGAGGAGCGCTCCGGTCCGAAGACCGAGCGCGGGCGACGTACGCTTCGGCGCCTGCTTGACGCTGCGGGAGAGGAATTTGGCGCGCGCGGCTATCATGAGACCGCGATCAGCAACATCACCCAACGCGCGGGCGTCGGGCTCGGCACCTTCTACGTCTACTTCAAGAGCAAGGAAGAAGTGTTTCGGGCGCTGGTCGCCGACATGGGCGCGCGCACGCGCCATGCCTTGAGCGAAAGCATCAAGGACGCGCCGAACCGTATCGAAGCCGAGCGTTTGGGCATTCGCGCTTACATCGATTTCGTGCGCACCCACAAAGCGCTCTATCGCATCATCATGGAGGCGCAGTTCGTGGCGCCGGAAGCTTACCGCGCCTATTACCGGGTGTTCTCGGAAGCGTATCGCCAGCAATTGTCGCAAGCTGCAGCGCGCGGCGAAATCAGCGCCGGCGAGGACGAGGTGCGGGTGTGGGCGCTGATGGGCGCCTCGACGTTCCTGGGTTTGAAATATGGCGTGTGGGAAGACGCCGCCGATATCGAAAGCGTGTCGGAGGCCGCCGCCGATCTGATGATCAACGGTCTGGCGCCGCGCAGAGGCAAGGACGCGTCTTCAGAATAGATACGCGCGTGGGAGGCAAGGCATGGGTGTCGACCTGGTCGACATCACAGCGAAGCGGGCGGCGCTGACGCCGAATCGCATCGCGTTCGAAGACGCGGTGAGCGGACGGACGCTCACCTATGCCGCGCTTGACGATCGCGCAGCGCGCGCGGCTTCCGTGCTTGCGGCGCTTGGCGTCGAGCGCGGCGATCGGGTCGCCATCCTCTGCCGCAATCGCATCGAGTTCTTCGAAGTACTGTTCGCGTGCGGCAAGCTCGGCGCAATCCTTGTGCCGCTGAACTGGCGTGCGCCGGCGACCGAGCTCAGCGGCGTGATGGCCGATTGTGCGCCAAAAGCGCTGGTTTTCGGGGTTGAGGATGTTGAAGCGGCGCGGGCGCTTGTGCGTGGCGACATGTGCGCTTTGCCCTTGGACGAAGCTTATGAGCCAGCCCTGGCCGCCGCGCCGCCGTTTGCCGCCGAGCGTCGCTGGGGCGGCGATGCGGTCTGGTTTCTGAGCTACACGTCGGGCACGACAGGCGCGCCGAAGGGCGTCATCCAGACGTTTCAGATGTCGGCGGTGAACGCCTTCCACGTCAGCCAGGCGTTCGGCGTCAGCGGCGCCGACACGACGCTCAACTTTCTGCCGCTCTTCCACACGGCCGGCGTGCAGCTGGTCACGCTGCCGACGCTGATGGCCGGCGGGACGGTGATCGTGATGCCGTCGTTCGACGAAGCGCGCGCGCTCGCCTTGATGCCGCGGCTCGATGTCTTCTTTGGCGTGCCGGCCGTGTATCAGCAGCTCTCGCTGCATCCGGCGTTTGAGAGCGCCGATCTCTCGCGCGTGCGGGCGTGGGGGTGTGGCGGCGCGCCTTTAAGCGATGTGTTGGTCGAGCGCTTCGCGGCCAAGGGCGTGCGGGTGTGCAACGGGTATGGCATGACGGAAACCGGGCCGACGGCGTTCGTCGCGGCGCCGGAAGATGCGCTCACCAAGATCGGCTCGGTCGGCAAACCGCAACTCTTGCTCGACGTCCGCATCGTCGACCCCGATGGCGCCGATGCGCCCGAGGGCGCCACTGGCGAAATATGGATGCGCGGCGCGGGGCTGACGCCAGGCTACTGGAACCGGCCCGAGGAGACCGCCAAGACGTTCACGCCCGATGGTTGGCTCAAGAGCGGCGATACCGGCCGGCGCGACGCCGATGGCTGCTATTACGTCGCCGGGCGGATCAAGGAGATGTACATTTCAGGCGGCGAGAACGTGTACCCGGCTGAGGTCGAAAACGTCTTGGCGCGCCATCCTGCCGTGCTGGAGGCCGCCGTCGTTGGGGTGTCCGACGAGAAATGGGGCGAGGTCGGCCACGCTTTCATCCTTCTGCGGCCGGGCGCGCCGCCCCCCGGCGCGGCGGATGTGATTCAGTTTTGCCGGGCCAGCCTCGCCGGCTATAAAACCCCGCGCCACGTGACCTTCGTGGACGATTTCCCGCGCACCGCCGCGGGCAAGATTAGAAAACATCTGCTCGCGCCACCCCCGCCCGGGCCGTCGCGCTGAGCCGGGAAGGGACGCTGAACGATGGGACTTTCGACGCTGACATCGCGCCGCCGCCTGCTGGCCGCTGCGTCCGGCGCTGCGCTGACGAGCGCTTGCGCGTCTTTTTTTTCGCCCGCCGCTGACACCGGTAGCAGTGCCGAGGTTCGCGCCACGATGAAGCGCGCCGCGCGCTTCATGCGCGAGCAGGCGGCGTATCGCGGCGGTTATGTGTGGAGCTATCTGCCGGATTTCTCGCGCCGCTGGGGCGAGATGGAAGCCTATCCGACGATGATCTGGATTCAGCCGCCGGGCACCGCCACGGTCGGCCATCTCTATCTCGATTGCTATCACGCCACGCGCGATGAGTTTTACTATCAAGCGGCGATGGAGGTCGCGGATGGACTGATCGCCGCCCAGCACCCCGCCGGCGGCTGGAATTATCTGCATGACTTCGCCGGCGAGGACTCGACCCGCCGCTGGTACGACACGATCGGCAAAAACGGCTGGCGGCTAGAAGAATTCCATCATTACTACGGCAACGCGACCTTCGATGACGCCGGTACGTCGGAGGCATCGCAATTCCTGCTGCGTCTTTATCTTGAGCGCCGGGCGCAGCGTTTGCGTGCGCCGCTCGAACGCGCCGTCAGCTTCGTGCTCGACAGCCAATACGAAAATGGCGGCTGGCCGCAGCGTTTTCCGTTCGTCGATCACGGCGGTTTGCACGGCCGCCCCGATTACACCCGCCACATCACCTTCAACGACGATGTCGCCGGCGAAAACATCAAGTTTCTGCTGATGGTCTATCAAACGCTGGGCGATGAGCGCGCGCTCGCCGCCATCCGCCGCGCCATGGACATTTTCCTGGCGACGCAGCAGCCGGCGCCGCAAGCGGGCTGGGGTTTGCAGCACGACGCCCAAACGCTCGCGCCGCGCGGCGCGCGCACCTACGAACCGGAAGCGCTCACCGCGCACACCACGTATCTGAACACCAATCAGGTGATGAGCTTCTACGAATGGACGGGCGAGGCGCGCTTCCTGGCGCGCGTGCCGGAAGCCATCGCCTGGCTGGAGTCGGTGCGCTTGCCGGAAGATCAGGTGCAAGTCCCTGGCCGGCGCTATCCGACCTTCACCGAACTTGGGACCAACCGCGCACGCATCAATCATCGCCGCGGCTCCAATGTCGTCAACGGCGAATATTATTGGGACTATGATCCCGCCAAACCGATCACCCACTATTCGCAATGGCGCGCCCTCGATGTCGAGGCGCTACGCACACGCTATGCGCTGCTCCGCGACACGACGCCGATTATCTCCGCGGGGGCAAATCCGTTGGAGCGGCGCGCCGACTTCCGACTGCCGCGCTATTTCACGACGCAGAACATTGAGGTGTCCGACCTCAATTCCAACCTCGGGTCAGGGGCAGTGGGGTTGCCGACGCCCGAGCGCATCCGGGAGCTTGTCTCGTCGCTCAATACCGAGGGCTATTGGCCGACGCCGCTTACGGCGACGAGCAACCCGTACGCGGGCGACGGCGCCACAACGCCCGCGCCAGGGGATTTTGCACAAACTTTGGTCGGCGACGCGACCGACACGTCGCCTTTCACGACATCCTCGCCGATCATCGGCATCTCAACCGGCGCCTTCATCCAGAATATGAGCGCACTCCTGCTCAGCCTCGATTCAGACGGCTAGGAGAAGGATGGAAATGTCCTCGGGGGAGGGTTATCGTCCCCCGCGCGTGGGGACTGAGCCGTGGCTGAAAACCAACAACCGACTGAAGAACGTGCCATTCGACTGGCGTCCATCGTGTCGATGGACATCGTCGGCTTTTCCACCATGTCCGAACGCGACCAGCGCAACGCTGCGCGCAAGGTCGAAAGCCTGCGCACGCGCATCATCGATGTCGCCGGCAAACATGGCGGACGCCTGTTCAATACGGCGGGCGACGGTTTCATGCTTGAGTTCGCGTCTGCGGGCGCGGCGCTAAGCGCGGTGCAGGATATTCTCGACAAGCGCCAACGTGGCGAGCCGCCGATCCGTGTCGGCGCCCATGTCGGCGATGTCGTCGTCACCGCGACCGACGATCTGCTTGGCCACGGCGTCAATGTCGCGGCGCGTCTGCAGGCTTTGGCGGAGCCGGGGACGGCGTTGGTGTCGGCCGAGTTTCGCTCGATGGCGCGCACCAGCCCGACGGCGGCGTTCCAATCCAAGGGCCAAAAGCCGCTCGATAACATCGAGCAGCGCGTGCAGACGTTCGAGATCTTGTCGAAGCGCCAGCGCTTTGCGCGGCAAGCTAATCGCGTGGTGTGGATGTTGGGCGCAGCCGCCGTGCTGGCGGCGGCGATCTATTTCGGCCCGACCGTCTATCGCATGGTGCAGCAATATCTGCCGCAAGACGAAGCGACCGTGGCGGATCAGCCCAGCATCGCCGCGCCCGATGAAACATTGACGCTGCCGGTGTCCGGTCCCGCGGCGCCGACTTACACGCCTGGCTATGCCTTCCGCGATTGCGACAATTGCCCGGAAATGGTGGTGCTGGCCGGCGGCATGTTCATGATGGGCTCGCCGCTGAGCGAAACCGGCCGCGGTCGCGATGAGGGCCCGCAGCGCGAGGTTTCGGTCGCCCCGTTTGCGATCGGCAAATACGAAGTCACCTTCGCACAGTGGGACGCGTGTCTCGCGGGCGGCGGCTGCAATGGCTATTCGCCCGCCGATGGCGGCTGGGGCCGTGGCGACCGGCCCGTCATCAATGTCTCGTGGAACGACATTCAATCGTATCTGGATTGGCTAAACGATCAGGCTGGCGGGCTGCGGTATCGTTTGGCGAGCGAGGCGGAGTGGGAATACGCCGCCCGCGCCGGCGTCGCCGACGCCTACACGTTCGGTCCGCGCGTCACCGCCGCGCAAGCGACGTATCGCGCGCGTCAGCCGACGCCGGTTGGACAACATGGCGGCAACGCTTTTGCGCTGTTCGACATGCACGGCAATGTCGGCGAATGGGTCGAGGACTGCTACGTCAATTCCTATGACGGCGCGCCTGTCGATGGCGTGGCGGTGCAAGCCGACAATTGCACGCGCCGGGTGTTCCGCGGCGGGGGCTATGCCGACCAGGCGCCGACCCTGCGCGCCGCCGCGCGTCGCTTTGCGCCGGCCACGCAACGCGCGCCGGGCCTCGGCTTCCGCGTCGCGCGCGCGCTGGACTGATGCGAGTAGTGTGACTTCGGTTACAGACAAAGCAGAAGCGCGGGCGCAGCGTCGCCGCGGGAGGGCCGGCGCGACGTCGCGTCTGGGGCTTGGCGCATGAGCGATCGCTTCAACCTGGCGCAGATTTCCGACACGCATGTGCGTGCCGACGATGGCGGCGCGGCGGCGGCGCAGCTGCAGCGGGCCATGGCGCAGGCGGCGGAGTACGGCGCCGACGCCATTCTGCTGACCGGCGATCTCGTCAACGATGCGCGGCCCGAGGAATATGCGGCGTTGGCTGAAGCCATCGTCAATCCGCCGGCGCCGTTATTCATGCTGCCCGGCAATCACGACGACCGCGTGCTCATTCGCGATATGTTTCCGCGCCACCTCTATTTGCCGCGCGCGGGCGCGCTCTCGTTTGCGGTGGATCAGTTCGCGGTGCGGGTGGTCGCGATCGATCAGATCACGCCGGGCGAGACACACGGCTACCTCACCGCCGAGGGCGCGGCATGGCTCGACGCGACGCTCGCCGCGGCGCCGGCCAAGCCCACCATCGTGGCGCTGCACCATCCGCCGTTCCTGACCCACGACCTGCTGTTCGACAAAATCGGGCTCTTGGACGCCGACCTGTTCGCCGGCGTCATCGCCAAGCACCGCCAAGTGGCGCGTGTCATATGCGGCCACCACCACCGCGTCGCCATCGGCCAAATCGCGCATGCGCCGGCGATCATCGCACCGTCCAGTTCGTGGGTTTATGGCCTGGCATTGCGGGAGGGCCAGCAAATCGCGCCCAAAACCGCCGAGCAGCCGGGCTGGATGCTGCACGCTTGGACCGCCGCCAGCGGGGCGATCACCAGCCATTTCATGGGTCTTTGAGCGCCCGCTCCGGACGGGGAACCCCAAAAAGCAGGTGGGCCGGATCTCTCGATCCGGCCCGTGCTGCGGTGGCGCCTTGGGCGGGGGGAGTAGGTCGGCGCCGTGCAATCAACGTCCACCCCAGGGGGGCGTTCCCTTGCTGACAAAGATTTTTTCGCCTGGGGGGTTGGGGGCCGCCGGGCGCGCCCGGAACCAGGGGTAAGAGTTAAGGCGCAAGACACCGGCGGGCGAGCTGCTTTGCGCCGCCCGCCGGCGTCCGCCAACGGCCCCCAATTGCCGCCCCGCGCACCATCGGCCGCGCCGACGCCGCCGTCAAAAACAAAGCCCATGTTGTACAAAAGTTTAGCCGCCCCGCTTGCGCCGAAGACACATGTAGAATCTTGTACATTGACGCTGTGCGCGATTGCGTGTGTTTTCGCTTCACCCCGGCAGCGGCATATAAAAGAGGCGAGGACACCCCATGTGTGAATTGACGAGGCGATTCCGTTGGGGCGAAAGTTTCACCGCGGCGATCGAGCATTTCACGACGCCGCAGATCAGGGCGCTGCGCGGCTATTGCCGGGCGCGCATTCAGGAAGCGCTGGATATGGAAGCCGAGGGCGAAGGCTATCGCCCGTCGCGCGTCGTGTTCGAGATGTTCGACTACATTTTTTTGCTGGTGTTCAGTTGCGACGATCGTGAATGGGTGCTCGAAATCGATCGCCTGCCGGCGCGATTGCCGCCGCGCGCGCGCCGCGCCAATCGCCGCCGCCGCAACGCCGTCGAGCAAAAGCGGCAAGCGGCTGCGGCCGCGCGCATGCGGCGCGCGCGGATAACGCGGTTAGTCCGGCTTGTGGAGAATTGGGAGCAAACGCAGCTCGGTCGCAAACTCACCGCATTCTTTGCAGACACCAGCACCTTGAGGGACGCACATTCGCTAGCGCATCTTGCGAGTCAGATTCGGGTACCGCTTTTGCATCGACCGCAACCGATAGCGCCACTTGCAGTGATAGAGATGTCCCGTCGATTTGCTGCATCAACGCAAGACTTTCGTGATCTAATTTTAGTCAGCGCGCCATTAAGTACGGTGCGCGCCGTCATTGACAGAATTTTCAGTTTTGAACCTCAGAGCATTGACGAGCTATGGGACGTTTCGTGGTTTGGCGAACTGCCACAACCAAGTGAGCTGACGACATGAAAACCAATGAGCTGAAGCGGAAGCCGGCCGGCAGATCCCGCGCCACGTCTCGCTATTCGACGTCAACAGGCCGCGCCAATCTCGCCGAGGCTCTGGAAACCGCGCAAGCGCATAACACGGTGATCGGGTTCGACCGCTACGGTCATCCCGTGGCCGCCTTGGTGCCGATCGACGCGGTGCGCATGCTTGCCGGCCACGGTGGTGAGGTCGCGCCGGACGTGCGTGAGAAGATCGCGCGCATGTCGCGGCTTTTTCTGATGGACATGCCATCATCGCGCGCCGTGCGCCCACCCGCCGCGCCGAAAAAGGCCAAGAAGAAGAAGGCCCCGGCTAGACGTCCGAAGGCGCCGACGCGGCGCGCCAAAACGAAACGCTCGTCGTCAAAGCGGTAGGACAGACGCGAGCCTTGCGGCTATAAGCGCGCCCAAGCACGGAGAGGCGCGCATGAAGACCAAAGCTGCGGTTGCGTTCGAAGCCAAAAAGCCCCTGGAAATCGTCGAACTCGATCTCGAAGGCCCGAAGACCGGCGAGGTGCTGGTCGAGATCAAGGCGACGGGCATCTGCCATACGGACGCCTACACGCTCGACGGGCTCGACAGCGAAGGCATCTTTCCCAGCATCCTCGGCCATGAAGGCGCGGGCATCGTGCGCGAAGTTGGCGCCGGCGTTACGAGCGTCGCCGTCGGCGATCACGTTATTCCGCTTTACACGCCGGAATGCCGGCAATGCAAAAGCTGCCTCTCACGCAAAACCAATCTCTGCACCGCCATCCGCGCCACGCAGGGCAAGGGCCTGATGCCCGATGGCACGTCGCGCTTCAGCTACAAGGGCAAGCCGGTCGCGCACTATATGGGTTGCTCGACGTTTTCGAACTTCACCGTGTTGCCGGAAATCGCGCTGGCGAAGATTCGCAGTGACGCGCCGTTCGAGAGCGCCTGCTATATCGGTTGCGGCGTCACCACCGGCGTCGGCGCAGTGACCAACACAGCGAAAGTCGAGCCCGGCGCTAATGTCATCGTGTTCGGCTTGGGCGGCATCGGCTTGAACGTCATCCAGGGTGCCAAGATGGTTGGCGCCAACCAGATTGTCGGCGTCGATATCAATCCCAAGCGTGAAGAATGGGGACGCAAATTCGGCATGACGCATTTCGTCAATCCGAACGATGTGAAGGGTGATTTGGTCGCGCATCTGGTGGAGCTCACCGGCGGCGGGGCCGACTACACATTCGATTGCACCGGCAACACGCAAGTGATGCGCACCGCGCTTGAAGCCTGCCATCGCGGCTGGGGCGAGAGCATAATTATCGGCGTCGCCGAAGCGGGCAAGGAAATCGCCACGCGGCCGTTCCAATTGGTGACGGGGCGGGTGTGGAAGGGCACCGCCTTCGGCGGCGCGCGCGGGCGCACCGACGTGCCTAGAATCGTCGACTGGTACATGGATAAGAAGATCCAGATCGACCCGATGATCACGCATAAGCTGCCGCTCGAACGCATCAACGAAGCGTTTGATCTCATGCACGCAGGCGAAAGCATTCGGAGCGTGGTGGTTTATTGATCATGAGCGATTGGTTCGCCCGTCCGGTTTTCCATGTCGCCGACGTGCCGCGATCGATCGAGTTTTATGTGCAGAAGCCCGGCTTCGAACAACGCTGGCAGTTTGATGAGGGCGGGACGGTGTTCGTGGCGCAAGTCGAGCGCCAGGGGTGCGAAATCATCCTCTGCAGCCAATGGCCGGAGAAAGTCGGCAAGGGCTTGCTGTTTGTGTCGCTGGGCGACGGCAGTCTCGCCACCATGGATGCTGCGCGCGCGGAGCTCGAGACACGCGGCGCGCCGGTTCGGGATGGGCGCTGGGGCTATCGGCTGTTCGTGATCGACGATCCTGACGGTAATCAGCTTTTCTTCAATTACCCGAACGACGGCGCGTGATTGTTTGTCGCCGCCGCTGATGGAGCGAGGTGCGCCAGTGATGGATTGGAAGCTGCCGTGGAGTGCGGCCTGCCTATGCGGGCGGGTGAAGATGCGCGTGAGCGCGCCGCCGATCATTGCGATGGCGTGCCATTGCCGCGGCTGTCAGAAACTCACCAGCGGGCCGTACTCGCTCTCGCTCATGCTGCCAGCCGAGGCGCTCGACGTAGAAGGCGCGACCGAAATCGGCGGCGAGCATCGCGAAAGCAGCGTCCATCATTTTTGCGCGTACTGCAAAAACTGGCTCTACACCTCCGGCATCGCCGGCGGGCAGTTCGTCAATTTCCGGCCGACCATGCTGGACGATGCCAGCTGGGTCGCGCCTTACATAGAATCCTACGTGAGTGAGAAGCTGCCGGGGGTCGTCAGCGGCGCTCGGCACAGCTTCGAAAAATTTCCAGAGCCGCATCAATATCCGGAGCTGATGGCGGGCTTCGCGCGCGACGGAGCAAAGCCAGCATGAGCGTGGAGATCACCAAGACGCACCGCGTGCATGGCGGCGCGCTCGCCTACGGCCATCATGCTAGCGCCGCGACCGGCACAAAGATGACGTTTTCGGTGTTCGCCCCGCCTGGCGCCGGTCCATTTCCGTATCTGATCTGGCTGTCCGGCCTCACTTGCACGGAAGACAATTTCACAACCAAGGCCGGGGCATATGGTTATGCGGCCCAACATGGCGTGGCGATCGTTGCGCCGGACACGTCGCCGCGTGGTGAGGGTGTTGCGGATGATCCGGCCTACGACCTCGGCCAAGGCGCCGGCTTCTATATCGACGCCACGCAAGCGTCGTGGGCGCCGCACTTCAAGATGGAGAGCTACGTCACACGCGACCTGATCGAAGCGGTCGAAGGCGCATTTCCGCTGCGGGCCAAGCGCTCGATCTTCGGCCACTCCATGGGCGGCCACGGGGCGTTGACGCTGGCGATGAAACATCCGCGCCTGTTCAAGAGCGTTTCGGCCTTCGCGCCGGTCTCGTCGCCGACGCGCTGTGCGTGGGGCGAGAAGGCGTTCAGCGCTTATCTCGGCGGTGATCGCGCCTTATGGGCCGCGCACGACGCGGCGCTGTTGATCGAAGCCGGGAAAGCCAAGCCGTTCGATGACATTCTGGTCGATCAGGGCCTGGGCGATCAGTTTTTGGAAAGCCAACTCAAGCCCGAAATGTTGGAGGCGGCGGCGGCGAAGGCGGGTCAGAAGCTCACGCTGCGCCGCCACCAAGGCTACGATCATTCCTATTTCTTCATGGCCAGCTTCATCGGCGACCACGTCGCCTATCACGCCGCGCGCCTGACATAGGCGGCAGCGGCGAACCGGGCGCCCGCGGCGCAACAAGGGTCTCTATGCCGTCAGCGATCGCGCGCCCGACGTAAGCGAATGGCGCGGCAATGGCGCTTGCCGTGCGCGCGATCGCGCCGTCGGCGCGGGCGTTGAGCGCAAGCGCCAGCAGGGCTGCACTTAGCGCGAACAAGACTGCGCGCGCATCGCCCGCCTCGCGCAGGGCCATCGGCAAGCTGACCACCATCACCGTAGCCGCCGCACCGCCCAATGTGCGCGCCACATAAGCTGGCGCATGCCCGGAGGCGGCGCGCGAGGCCGCGATCAAGAAGAGCGCCGAGAGCACAAAGATCGGCATCGCATCGTCGGGCGCGAGCGCTGCGAGCTCCGGCGTCAAAGTCTGCAGTGCGGCGAGTACGGCGGCGACAAGTGCGGCGTGGCGTAAGATGCGCCAATCGCTGCGCGCCCAGGCGACGGCGAAAATCAGCGCCGCGCACGCGTGGCCAACGGTTCGTGCGCTCGCTGGGAAGGCGGCTTCGACACCGATGAGTGCAAGGCCCGCCGCGGCGCCTGCCCAAAGATCGATGCGCTTGCTGGCGTCGGCGGGAAGCGCGTGGCGATCGAGCACGGCGGCCGCCATCAGGAGAGCGGAGCCCGAGAAGAGCGGCGCGGCGGCGGCGAAGCTGTGCCAGTTTTCCCCCGAGAACGCCGCGAGCAGCACAAGCAGCGCGGATCCGAGCGCGCCCACCAAGGCAAGCATGTGCGCGCCTTCGCGCTGTGGTCTGGCGCCCAGCACAAATGCCGTCAGCGCCGCCGCGCTCGCCAACAGCGCCCAATAGTGTTCGTCGCCCAGCGGCGCGAACATATGGCGCTGCTGCTGGTAGCCGATGAGACCCGATACGATGAGGGCTGCTGTCACCCCGAGCAGCACAGGCGGGGCGACGCGAGTGCGCACCGCAATGGCGGCCAAGGCGAGCAGGAGGAGGCCGGTCAGGGTCAAACTCAGCACGGCGCTTGCCGGCGCCTGCGCGATCACGAACCACGCCGCTAGCAACAGAACGCTCGCAAGGCTTGTGGCAATCGACACGCCATGCGCGCGCACGAGCACCCAGCGCGCCGCGTCGTCGCCGCGCTGCGCGCAAAGCGCGGCGCCGGCGCATGCGGTCACTATAGCCGCCAATCCAAGCGTCACCCGGTCGGTAATGATCGAAGCGCCCGCCCACACAAACAGCGCGCCTGCGCTCGCCGCCATGAGCCACGCCGAGCGGCGCCACGCGGCGAGCGCGAGGCCGGCGGCGCCGGCCGCCAAACCGGCGAGCGCAGCGACGTCGGGCGTCGGCGCCAGGCGTGGCGGCAGCAGGATCAGCAACAGAACGAGCGCGAACGGCGCGAGCGCCAGCCAAAGCGCGCGTTGCAGCGGCCCGCTCGCGGCTTCATCCGGCGGCGGCGGCTCGAGCACGTCGTCGTTTGACGCCTCCGGCAGCGGCGTGTCCAACAGCAGCGGCTCGTCCGGCGGAACGACTTGCGTCAGCAGCAGCGGTTCGAGTTCGGCGGCAGGCCGCACGCCGCGCTCCAGTTCATCGACGCGCCGCTGCAGCGCGTCGGTGCGCGCGCCTTGCCGCCACGCCCACACCGCGAGGCCGAGTATGAAAATCCATTCCATGCCGCGCCCGCCCCCGCAGGTCTCGCGCGAGGTTTAGGGGTGTCGCGCCGCCGCGCAAGCCTTTGTGCGACGTGCTTCAGGCAATTCCCCCCGAGGGCGATTTGCCTGCGCATCGCTCGCGTGCTCAAAGCAGGCGCATGACATTTCTCATCGAGCCGCCGCGCCAACCGTCCGTCGCGGTAGCGGGCGAAACCGCGCGCTTTCCAGTGCGGCGCATTTTCTGCGTCGGCCGCAACTATGCCGACCACGTGCGCGAAATGGGCAATGATCCCAAGAGCGAGCCGCCGGTGTTTTTCACCAAGCCCGCGGACGCAGTGGTGGAGAGCGGCGCGGCGGTCCGCTATGCCGCCAACACGGCCAACTTGCATTTCGAAGTTGAACTCGTCGTCGCCATCGGACGAGGCGGCGAAAACATCGTTGCCGACGCAGCACTCGGTCATGTCTGGGGCTATGGCGTCGGCGTCGATCTCACCCGCCGCGACCGGCAGGCGGAAGCCAAGCAAGCCGGTGCGCCCTGGGATGTGGCGAAGGCGTTCGACGAGTCCGCGCCGATCGGCGCGCTGACACGTGCAGTCGCCCATCCCGCGCAAGCGCGCATCTGGCTCGACGTGAACGGTGCGCGCAAGCAGGACGCCGACATCGCCGAAATGATCTGGAGCGTGCCGGAAATCATCGCGCACCTGTCGCGCTCGTGGGCGCTGGCGCCGGGTGATCTCATTTTCACAGGCACGCCGTCAGGCGTCGGCCCGCTACAGCCTGGCGATCGCGTGAGTTGCGGCGTCGAGGGTCTTGCGCCGCTCACGTTCACGATCGCGCCCCGCTAGGCCTCCAGCGCCAGCAGCGCGAACGTCGCGAGCCAATGTTCGCCCATATAGTCGCCGGCAACGTGAGGCAGGCTCGCGGCGATATGCGCCTGCGCGGCCGCGCGTGCCCGCGCCGCGAGTGGATCGCCAGGCGCGAGCGCCGATGCGGTGGCGCGCCAGCACCAGGCGCGCGAGAAATTGAGCCCATCCAGATGCGCGATCTTGCCGTCCGTGCGGTCACTCACGCGCGCCGGCGCAAACAACGATGCTGGTTCGCCTTGCGCGGCCACCGGCAAAAAATCCGAGAACCAGGCGCGAAACGCGGACGGGGCGAGGAAGCGGCGCACACACTCCGCTTCCATCAGCGTCGGTGACAGAAAATCGTCCTGGCTCGGTTCCCAGGCTTGCGCACCCCGGTCGGCGCCGAACCAAGCGACGACCTTATCGCGCATCAGCGCGAACAGCGCGCCGTCGTTGGGCTCCGCATAGTCGGCGGCGAGGCGGAGCGCGAACGCCATGGAAGAATGCACGCCGGTGCGGATCGGATAATCGCAGAGCGGTAGAAACGCGCGAAAGCGATCGGCGAAAGCCTCCGCCAGCGGCCGCAGCGTCGCCGCTGCGCTGCCCTTATGCTGATCCAGCTCGGCTTGCAGGGCGAGCAGCCAGCTCCATCCATACGGCCGCTCGAACGCGCGCGCCTCCGGCCGATCGAGGTAAGCGCATTCAGCCGCGACATTGGCCGGCGTGATCCGCTCATCGAACAGCGCTGCTATATCGCGGGCGCACTTCAAGTCTGGGAAGCGCCGCAGCACGCGCGCAAGCAGCCAATAGCCATGCACGCAGGAGTGCCAGTCGTAACTGCCGAAGAAGATCGGATGCAGTGCGCGCGGGCCCAACACATCGCCAGCGCCGCCCATGACGTGGTCGAGCTTGTTGGGATATTCGCGGCTGACATGCGCCAGCGCCAGCGATGCGAATTTCTCGGCGATGTCGCGAGTGAGCGTGGTCACGGGAAGGCCAGGAAACGCATGAGCAGAATGTTGGCGACCAGGAGCGGGATCGCGGTGGGGATTTGTGCGCGGATAACGCCGTTGAGCGCCGCTTTGCGGTCGGGCAGCTCAAGCAAATTGGCCGGCACGACGTTGAAATTGGCGGCCATCGGCGTCATCAGCGTGCCGCAGAAGCCGGCCAGCATGCCGATGGCGCAAACGCGCGCCGGATCGCCGCCGAGTTCGATCACCACGATCGGCAGGCCGACGGCGGCGGTCATCACCGGAAACGCCGCGAACGCATTGCCCATGATGATGGTGAACAGCGCCATGCCGATGCAATAGGCGGCGACTGCGAACGTGCGCGTGTCGAGCGGGATGTAGTCGGCGAAGATCGCGCCGACCTGCTGACCGACGCCCGCAGCCAGGAACACCGCGCCCAGTGAGGCCAGCATTTGCGGCAGGATCGCCGCCCAGCCGACGGCGTCCAGCAGGCGACGCGCCTCCTGTAAGGGCGCGATCAGCGGCGGCCGCAGCCAGATCATCGCCACGCTCACCGCGATCAGTGTGCCGAGGATGAGGGAAATCAGCGTCGCCTGTGCGGGATCGATCAAAGTCGCGCCCCATGCCGTCTCCTTGGCGATCAGCGTGCCGGCCAACGCGACGGCGGGAATGATCAACGCCGGCAAGAAGAGCAGATCGCCATGCTTCAGCGCGCTCGCCTTGCGCTCTTCCGCCGACGTGGTGACGGGTTTGCCTTGGCCGAGACCGATGGTGGCGACGATGACGAGACCGAGCGCCAGCACGCCATTGCCGAGGTCGCCAAGCGCTGAGCCGGCAAGAAAGCTTGTCGCCAGCAAGCCCCAGAACAAAAAGTTGAAGACGCGGCGCGGATTGCTGGTGTCGCCAATCGAGAGGATCGAGATCGCCGCGAAGAAGGCGCCGACTAAGATATAGAGCGCGGGCAGTGTGATCATGGCTGCGTCTCCGCAACTCGCGTAGGCAAGGTTCGCTGCAAGCGCCGATCAAGCAGCCAAAGACGCAGAGAGTGAATGGCGAGCGCAGCAATAGCCGTGGGAATGGCCCACACGGACAGTTGCAGCGGCTCGACGATGATGCCGTTCTGCTCGAGAAAGCCCTTGATCAGCAGGATCGAGGCGATGGCGATGAAGATGTCCTCGCCGAAGAACAGCGCAATGTTGTCGGCGGCGGCCGCGTGCGACCGGATCAGATAGCGTTCACGATCCGGCAATATGCCAAAGCGCGCCTCCGCCGCGCCTTCCGCCATAGGGGCAACCAGCGGCCGCACCATTTGGGGATGACCGCCGAGCGAGGTGAGGCCGAGCGCCGCCGCCGCCTGGCGGATGACGAAATATACCCACAGCACGCGCCCCACGGTCGCGGCTTGCACTTTGGCGATCAGCATGCGCGCGCGATCCTGCAGGCCAGCGCGTTCAAGCAGGCCGATGGCCAGCAGCACGAACCAGACGATCGATACATAGCGGCTATCGTTGAAGGCTTTGCCGAACGCCGCGAGCGTGGCGAGGGCGGCCGTGTACATGCTCTGCACGTCGGCCTCCGGCGACCAAGCCGCCGCGAGCCCGGTCGTAAGCGCCGCGGCCATGACGACCAGCAGCGGATTGGCCCGCACGATGAAGCCGAACACGACAACGGCGATGCCCAACAAAACCAGCACTTAGCGCCCCCTTACGTGACTCAAGCTTCGCCGTAGCCGCCGCCGCCCGGCGTTTCGATCACAAACACATCGCCGGGTCCCACGCGCACTTTGGCCGTTGCGCCGAGCGCCTCTATCGCGCCGTCAGCGCGTTCGACACGATTGGCGCCTGGCCGGCCATCGCCGCCGCCGTGCAAGCCAAACGGCGCCGTGCTGCGCCGGTTCGCCAGCATTGCCGCGATCATCGGCTCGCGGAAGCGGATGCGGCGCACCGCGCCGTCGCCGCCTCGGTACGCACCGTCGCCGCCGGAGCCATGGCGGACGCCGAACGCCTCGACCAGAACAGGAAAGCGCGTTTCGAGCACCTCTGGATCGGTGAGGCGCGAATTGGTCATGTGGGTTTGCACGACGCTGGCGCCGTCAAAGCCGGGCCCTGCGCCCGAACCGCCGCAGATGGTTTCGTAATATTGGCGCGTCTCGTCACCGAAAGTGAAATTGTTCATGGTGCCTTGGCTGGCGGCGAGTGCGCCAAGCGCGCCATAGAGCGCATCCACCACCACTTGGCTGGTCTCGACGTTGCCGGCAACGACAGCGGCGCCGCGTTTCGGGTTGAGCAGCGATCCTTCTGGCACGATGATTTCAATCGGCTTCAGGCAGCCTTCGTTGAGCGGGATGTTGTCGTCCACCAAGGTGCGGAAGACGTAGAGCGTCGCCGCGCGCGTGATGGCGAGCGGAGCGTTGAAATTGTTGTGCTGCTGAGCGCTTGTGCCAGTGAAATCGATGCGTACCGTGCGCCTTGCATGGTCTGGGTTCACGGCGACACAGACGGTGGCGCCGTTGTCCATGGTCACGGCGAACGAACCCGGCGTCAGCCGATCAATCACGCGCCGGATTTGCTCTTCGGCGTTGTCCTGGACGTGGCGCATATAAGCGGCGACGCCGTCGCGGCCATAGTGAGCGACGAGCCGCTTTAGCTCTTCTGCGCCGCGCACGCAGGCCGCGATCTGCGCTTTAAGATCGGCGATGTTGCGATCGATGTCGCGCGCGGGATGCCTGGCGGAGGCCAGCAAGGCGCGCGTCTCGGCTTCGAGCAACACGCCGTCGCGCACCAGCAGGAAATTTTCGATCAGGACGCCTTCGTCGTCCACACTGCGGCTGTCAGGCGGCATCGAACCCGGCGTGAGACCGCCGATGTCGGCATGGTGGCCGCGCGCCGCGGTGAAGAAGGCGGGTGCTGCATCGTCGTCGAGAATGACGGGCGCGATCACGGTGATATCCGGCAGATGCGTGCCGCCGGCGTGCGGGGCGTTCAGCATGTAGATGTCGCCGACCCGCATAGTGGCGCCGCGCCGCGCCAGGATTTCGCGCACGCTATCGCTCATCGAACCGAGATGCACCGGAATGTGCGGCGCGTTGGCGACAAGGCCGCCGGTTTCATCGAACACGGCGCAGGAGAAGTCGAGCCGCTCCTTGATGTTGACGGAGGAAGCCGTGGTTTGCAGCGCCAGCCCCATCTCCTCGGCCACGCCCATGAAGCGGTTGTTGAACACTTCAAGCAAAATCGGATCGGCGTGCGTGCCAATGGCGGTGCGTTCGATGTGTGACGTGCGCCGGATAACCACGTCGCCGCGATCAGTTAGTCGGGCCGTCCAGCCTGGAGCGACATAGGTTGTTGCACCTTCATCCAAGATTAGCGCCGGCCCCTCCAGATCGAATCCCACGCCCATCGTGGATCGGGGCCAAGCGATCTCTGTGTTCCACGCGCCGTCGACAAACATGCGTATTGCCGGCGGATACTCGTCAGTATTAGGGGGCGCAGCTTCGTCGCGAGTAGAGAAGGGTGGCGCTCCGCTGCGCGTCACCGAAATGACTTCCGCTGAAAGCGACCCGACAACGATCGCGCGCGCCGGATCGGTGAAGCCGAAGCGCTTTAGATGCTCTGCCTCGAATGCTTGCTTCAGAGACGAGGCCTGCCGGATCGCAATTGGCAGCGTCGAGTCCGCGCCCTCATATTTCAGATGTGCGGTCGCTTCGATGTCGAAACCCGCCCCGGCTTCGCAATCTGGGTCGAGAAACGGTTCGAGCGCTTTCATGGCCAGTTCGGTACAGCGCGTCATGAGATCGACCTGATCGAGTTTTTCCTCGATCGTCTCCTCCGCCACCGCGCGTACGTCCGCGAGCCCGATGCCCCAGGCGCTGAGCGCGCCTGCGAGCGGATGCAATAATATTGTCTCGACGCCCACCGCATCGGCCACCGCGCAGGCGTGTTGTCCGCCAGCGCCGCCGAATGCCACCAGAGCATACTCAGCCGGATTGTAGCCGCGCTGGATCGAAATTTTCTTGATCGCCTCGGCCATGTGTTCGTTGGCGATGGTGAGAAAGCCTTCGGCGGCAGCCTCGGACGCGATCGACTGGCCGGTCTGCGTCTCGATTTCGGCGCAGAGCGCCGCAAACTTTTCGACAACGATTTCGCGGTCGAGTTTTTGGTCGCCGTTGGGGCCGAATATGGCCGGGAAGAAGTCAGGCTGCACGCGGCCCAAAAGCACGTTGCAGTCGGTGACGGTGAGCGGCCCGCCACGGCGATAGCAGGCTGGCCCCGGATCGGCGCCGGCGCTGTGCGGGCCAACGCGCAAGCGCGCGCCGTCAAAGAAGCAGATCGAGCCGCCGCCTGCAGCCACAGTGTGAACCTGCAGCATCGGCGCGGAGAGCCGCACGCCGGCGACGACCGTTTCGTTCGTGCGCTCGAAGACGCCGGCAAAATGCGAGACATCGGTTGAGGTGCCGCCCATGTCGAAGCCGAGTGCATGGGTAAAGCCAGCGCGTGCGGCGGCGGCCGCCATGCCGACAACCCCGCCTGCGGGGCCGGAGAGCACGGCGTCGCGACCACGGAAACTCTCCGCATGCGCAAGGCCGCCATTGGATTGCATGAAGAGGAGAGACGTTGCAGCGCCGCCCGCCTCGCCAAACCCGCGCTCGAGTCTTTCGATATAGGCGCGCAACACTGGTGACAGATACGCATCCGCCACGCTCGTGTCGGTGCGCGGCACATATTTGATCAGGCCGCTGATTTCGTGACTGACCGAAATCTGTGTGAAGCCAATCTCGCGCGCGATCTCGGCGAGACGCTGTTCGTGGGCCGGAAACGCCCAGCCGTGCAGGCAGGCGATCGCCGCGGCGCGGACGCCGTCGTCATAGGCGCGCTTGAGATCGACGCGCGCCTGCGCCTCGTCGAGGCGCGCCAGCACCTCGCCCGCAGCGCTGACGCGTTCGCGCGCTTCGATGACACGCCGGTGCAGCAAGTCAGGCTTGACGATACGGCGCGCAAAAATGTCCGGCCGTGCTTGCGAACCAATCTCAAGTAGGTCGCCAAAACCTTGGGTGACCACCAGCACCACGTCGGCGCCTTTGCGCTCCAGTAGGGCGTTGGTGGCGACGGTGGTGCCGAGTTTCACCGCCTCGATATCCGCCCACGCGCCGCCATTTTCCGCCAGGATGAGCCGGATCGCTTCGAGCGCGGCGTCGTCGTAGCGCCCGGGGTTGACGGAGAGCAGCTTCTTGACCGTCTCGCGCCCGTCAGGCGCGCGCGCGACGACGTCCGTGAAGGTGCCGCCCCGATCGATCCAGAATTGCCAGCCAGCGTTCATTGAGCTCAGACCATTGCCAGAGGCGCCTCTGCAATCAAGCGGCTAGCGTCGGACAGTGCTTGCGCGCGGCGCGCGGCGGGCTAGGTTGCCGCCCCAATAGGGAGCAGGCCGCTTGAAGCCCACAGACATCAAGAACCCCGACTATTTCCACAAGGTCGTCGATTGCCAGTGGGCTTGCCCAGCGCACACGCCAGTACCCGAATACATCCGGCTGATTGCGGCGCAGCGTTATGCCGACGCCTACATGATCAATTGGAAGTCGAACGTGTTTCCGGGGATCCTCGGGCGCACGTGCGATCGTCCGTGTGAGCCGGCGTGCCGGCGCGGGCGTGTGGAAGAGGCGCAAGAGAAGCCGGAGCCGGTGGCCATTTGCCGGTTGAAGCGCGTCGCCGCCGACAACAAAGGCGACATCGAAGCGCTGCTGCCGCCGAAGCCGGTACAGAAGAACGGCAAGCGCGTCGCCTGCATTGGCGCAGGCCCCGCGTCGCTGACGGTTGCGCGCGATTTGCTGCCGCTCGGCTATGAGGTCCACATCTTTGACGCCGAGGCCAAGGGCGGCGGCATGATCCGCACCCAGATCCCGCGCTTCCGGCTGCCGGAGAGCGTGATCGATGAAGAGGTGAACTACGTCCTCCGCTATGAGCCGGTCACCCATTTCGGCACGCGGGTGGAGTCGCTGAAGGCGATGCTGGCCGAAGGTTGGGACGCGATTTTCGTCGGCACCGGCGCGCCGCGGGGACGCGATTTGGGCCTGCCGGGGCAGAAGGAAGCGGCGGCCAATATCCATATCGGCATCGACTGGCTCTCGAACGTCTCGTTCGAGCACATCCATTCGATCGGCAAGCGCGTCATCGTGCTGGGCGGCGGCAACACCGCCATGGATTGCTGCCGCACGTCGCGCCGCTTGGGCGGCGAGGACGTGAAGGTGATTGTCCGCTCCGGCTTTGACGAGATGAAAGCCAGCCCTTGGGAAAAAGAAGACGCGATGCACGAAGGCATCCCGATCCTCAATTTCCACAATCCCAAGGAATTCACGCACGAGAACGGCAAGCTCACCGGCGTGACCTTCACCAAGATGCATTGGGTGGAGAAAGACGGCAAAAAGAAGCTGGAGCCCACTGGCGAGCCCGACGTGCACTACGCGTGCGACGACGTGCTGATGGCGGTCGGGCAGGAAAACTCATTCCCGTGGATCGAGCGCGACATTGGCATGACGTTCGACAAATGGGACATGCCGGTCGTCGATGAAGCGACGTTCCAATCCTCGATCCCGAAGGTTTTCTTTGGCGGCGACGCCGCGTTCGGGCCGAAGAACATCATCTGGGCGGTCGCGCATGGCCACGACGCGGCGGTGTCGATTGATCTCTTCCTCACTGGTCAGAACGTGCGCCATCGCCCGGCGCCCGGCGTGTCGATGATGTCCACCAAGATGGGCATTCACGAATGGAGTTACGACAACGACGTCTCCCTCGACGATCGCTACAAGGTGCCGATGGTCGAGCCCGAAGTGGCGCTGCGCAATGTGAAGGTCGAGGTTGAGAAGGGCTTCGATCCGCTGCTCGGCTACAAGGAGGCGCAACGCTGTCTGAACTGCGATGTGCAGACCGTGTTCTCCGCGCCGGCGTGCATCGAATGTGACGCCTGCGTCGACATCTGCCCGATGGATTGCATCACGTTTACGGAAAACGGCGAGGAAACCGACCTGCGCGAGCGGCTTAATGCGCCCGCGCTGAATGTCACCCAAGATATCTACGTGCAGGACGGCCTCGGCACCGGACGCATCATGGCCAAGGACGAGGACGTTTGCTTGCATTGCGGCTTGTGCGCCGAGCGCTGCCCCACCGGCGCGTGGGACATGCAGCAATTCTACCTCGAGGTGACGCACGCCGGCTGTGCGCCGAAGCCGCCATCTCGCAAGCGCGAATTGGCGCCTGCGAAGTAAGGCGCGACGCCGTTACCGTCAGGAACCATTTGGTTCGCCAAGCGTCTTGTCTTCACGTCTGCCTGGGTTACCTTTGACCCACGGCAGGGGATCGTGTGTGGGCGCGTCTCGGCGCGCCCGGTTTTGCGTTTGCCCAAAATGGGCAGGCGCCAAGAAGACGGCGCAACCGACCTCAACGAAGGCCGCTTCGGCGCCGCTCACTTATGTCTTGAGCAACCGAAGGGGATTCCCATGAAGTTTCGTGCCGCTACGGCGTTGGCGCTTGCCCTCGCCTTCACCTCTGTTGCCGCGCCGGCCGCCTATGCCGAACAAGCGGGCGCGTTCCGCTCGGTCGAAGCGCAGACGTTTAGCACCCAAGAGCTTCAGCGCTACGGCCTGTCGGCCGCCGACGCGAGCCAAGTCGCCGCCTATCAAGACGCCGGCTATCAGGTGCAGTTGATCACCGAAGAAGAAGCCGCCCAGTACGAGGCCGGCCAATTCTCGAACAATCAATGGCTGGTGATCGGTCTTATCGTCGTGGTCGTGATCGTCGCGGTCGCCGCCGACTAATGCGACGTCGCACGCTCGTCGTGCCGCTGTTGTTGGCGCTGGGAGCTGCGGGCTGTGCAACCAGCCCGACCTCTTCGCTGGACACATTCGCCCAGCGCAGCGCCAACAACAGTTTCGAGCTGTTCGAACGGCAGGTTGATCCGCCGTCGACGCTGATGCTTGCCGTCGCGCACGACCGGCAGACCGAGGGCCCATCTTGCGGGGCGCACGTGCTTGCCAGCGTGATCCGCTATTGGAAGGGCGACGGCGCGGTCACGGGCGCTGCCCTCTACCACCAAACACCGCCCGCCAGCGCCTCGGGTTATTCCATGTCGGAATTGCTGACCCTCGCGCATCACAACGGACTTTTGGCCAGCGCTGTGCGCCTGCAGCATGCCGATGCCATTCGCGAGCTGGAAGCAGGGCGGCCCGTCCTCGTCCCCGTGCGCATTCCATCGGTTTATCTGCAAGACTGGTCGCTGCCGGGCGCCAACGAGACGGTGCTGGGCTTCCCATCACGCATGGTGACGACGCGCGTGGGCCGGCTGTCGGAATGGACCGGCCTCGCCATGATCAATCACTACGTGCTGATCGTCGGCTATGAGGACGAGACGTTCGTTGTGCTCGAACCGGTGCTCGGCTTTCGCACCATGACGTTCGACCGGCTGGAGCGGTACCGCCGCAGCTTTAACAACGCCGCCATCGTGTTTAGCGCTGATGCCCCGCCAGCGGGTCAACGCGCCGCCGCGCCATCTGCCCCCGCCGCCGGCCAGCCCTGAGCGGAAATCCCGTCGCGTCGCTCTTCATTTGAGCGTCGGGACCTTGTATTGAGAACGCCCCGGCGGCCGGACCGCCCAAAAAACGAGGCGTTTTCATACGTCATGGCAAAGCCGCTGGCCGCTACGAACGATTTCGTCGTCAAATTCGCCAATGTGAATGGCTCGGGTTCGGCCTCAGCGAACGGCTTGTTCGCGAAGGTCATCCTGCGCATGGGCGTGCCAGTCGGCGCGCGCAACATTTTCCCGTCCAACATCCAAGGTCTGCCCACCTGGTACGAGGTGCGCGTGTCGGAGGCCGGCTGGCTCGGCCGGCGTGGCGGCATCGACCTGATGGTGGCGATGAACCCGCAGACATGGACGGAAGATGTGAAGAGCATCGAGCCTGGCGGCTACTTGCTCTACGATTCGTCCAAGCCGCTGCCGGCGTCGAAGTTTCGCGACGACATCACCATCATCGGCGCGCCGCTCACTGAGTTGATCGCGGCGGAGTTCGCCGTGCCGCGCGAGCGGCAGTTGTTCAAGAATATTTGCTATGTCGGCGTGCTGGCGCATCTGCTCGGTTTTGAAACCGATGTGGTGAAGCAGCTGCTGACCGAAGAGTTCAAGGGCAAGGACAAGCTGATCCAGCCGAACTTCAAGGCGTTCGAATTGGGCCGCGCGTTCGCCGAAGCACATCTCGCGCCCATCGGCCTCAAGGTGAGGCGCGCCGACAAGGTCGGGGATCGCATCTTCGTTGAAGGCAATGACGCGGCGGCGCTCGGCGCGGTGTTCGGCGGCGCGACGTTCTGCGCCTGGTATCCGATCACGCCCTCAACATCCTTGGCGGAGTCGTTCCAAAAATACTGCACGCAATTGCGCACCGATGCAGACGGCAAGAACCGCTTCGCCATCGTGCAAGCCGAGGACGAGATCGCCTCGATCGGCATGGTGATGGGCGCCGGTTGGGCGGGCTCGCGGGCGTTTACCTGTACGTCCGGCCCCGGCATTTCGCTGATGAACGAGTTTGTCGGTTTCTCGTACTATGCCGAGATTCCGGCGGTGATCTTCGATGTGCAGCGCGGCGGGCCCTCGACCGGCATGCCGACGCGCACGCAGCAATCTGACCTGCTGCTCGCCGCTTACGCCTCGCACGGCGACACCAAGCATCCGATGCTCTTTCCGGGCAACCCGACCGAAGCGTTCGAGATGGGCGCGCAGGCGTTCGATCTGGCGGACTTCTTCCAAACCACGATCTTCGTCATGCTTGAGCTCGATATCGGCATGCAGGAATGGCTGACCGAGCCGTTCAAGTGGGACGCCACGCGCAAGCTCAATCGCGGCAAAGTGCTGAGCTACGCGCATCTCGAGCAGGGCGTCGCCTTCGGCCGCTACCGCGATGTCGACGGCGACGCGGTGCCTTATCGCACCTATCCGGGCACGCACCCGACCAAGGGCAGTTACTTCACCCGCGGCTCAAGCCACGACAAGGATGCGCGCTACAGCGAAAAGGGCGAGGACTACACCGAAGGCATGGAGCGTCTGCTGCGCAAATGGGAGACGATGAAGGCCTACGTGCCGGCGCCAATCACCAAGAAGGCCAAGAAGCGCACGCCCGATGGCGTCATCTATATGGGCTCGACCGATCCGGCCATGGAAGAGGCGCTGTGTGCGCTCGAAAGCCATGGCGTCCATCTTGACGCCATGCGCGTGCGCGCTTTCCCGTTCCACGCTGAGGTGTTCGAGTTCATCCGCGACCACGAGCAGGTGTTCGTGGTCGAGCAGAACCGCGACGGCCAGCTGAAGGCGCTGCTGGTGAACGAAGGCGGCGTGCATCCCGCGCGGCTCGTCTCGGTGCTGCACTATGACGGCACGCCGATCACCGCGCGCTTCATCATCAAGGACATCACCGAGAAGCTGAAGGCCGGCCAGGCCGCGGCCCTCCCGGAGAAAGCGAAATGACCTATCTCGCCAAGCCGCCGCTGCATCACCCGTCGCTGGAAAAGAACGCACTGGGCTTCACGCGCCGCGACTATGAAGGCCGCATCTCCACGCTGTGCGCCGGCTGCGGGCACGATTCGATCAGCGCCTCGATCATCCAGGCCTGCTACGAAATCGATCTCGCGCCGCATCGGTTGGCGAAATTCTCCGGCATCGGCTGCTCGTCGAAGACGCCGGACTATTTCGTCAGTCCCGCGCACGGCTTTAACGCCGTGCATGGCCGCATGCCGTCCGTGCTCACCGGCGCCAATATCGCGGCGCGCGATCTCATTTATCTCGGCGTCAGCGGCGACGGCGACAGCGCCTCCATCGGCCTCGGCCAGTTCTGCCACGCCGTCCGCCGCGGCGTGAACATGACCTATATCTGCGAGAATAACGGCGTCTATGGCCTCACCAAGGGCCAGTTCTCCGCCACCTCCGATAAAGGCTCGAAAGCCAAGAAGGGCGCTGAAAACAAGGACAGCCCGATCGATCTGGTGATGCTCGCGCTGCAGCTGGGCGCGACCTATGTGGGCCGTTCGTTCTCTGGCGACAAAACGCAATTGGTGCCGCTGATCAAGGGCGCACTTTCGCACAAGGGCACGGCTGTGATCGATGTGATCAGCCCGTGCGTGGCGTTCAATAATCACGTCGGCTCGACCAAGAGCTTCGACTATGTGCGCGAGCACAACGAAGCGGTGAACCGCATGGATGTGATCAGCCCGCGCGCGCCGATCCGCGCCGAATACGCGCCGGGCGAACTGAAGGAGGTCGTCCAGCACGACGGCTCGATCCTGCGCCTGCGCAAGTTGGAGGACGATTACGACTCCACCGATCGCCACGCCGCGCTCGGCTATCTCGCGCGCAAGGCGGCGGAAGGCGAGATCGTCACCGGTTTGTTGTTCGTAGATCCAAGCGCCCACGATCTGCACGACGGCCTCAACACCGTCGATTGCGCGCTCAACAAACTGCAAGACGCCGAGCTCGTGCCGCCGGTAAGCGCGCTGGAGAAGATCAACGAAGGTCTGCGTTAGGGCTTGGGTCATGGCCCAAACTCACTCGAACTGCCGCGCTGAGATCAATTGTCCTAAACAAGATGGACAATAGCAAAATCAGCATTCCAAGGATGCGCGCGATGCAGCGAGGGCGGCCCCGGTGGTTCAGCTTCTTTCTGATGGCGGCAGTGTGGGTGGCGTCAGCGTTCTGGTCGGCCACGCGCAACGGCTCACACCCTATCCTGGCCTGGTGGCCTCTTCTTGGAGCGGTGCTCTACGCCACGTACGGCGTATATGAGTTTGTGAATCGGAATCGGCCACCTGACGAGCGCGCCGAAGAACCCGACTTCGTTCAGTTCGTAATTCTAGCCGCCGTCGCGTTCACTGTTCTCGCGTCGATTCCGCTGGGGTTCGCAATGTTCGGCATCGTCAGCGAGATGCAACGCTGAGGTCTCGGTTACCCAAACCGCTCCACGCTAAACGGCGCAACATCGATCTCCGGCGCTTGCTCCGTCGCGATTGCCGCGACCAGCTCGCTCGTCATCGCGCACATCGTCAGCCCCAGATGCGCGTGGCCGAAGGCGTAGAGCACTTTCGGCGCGCGCTTGAGGCGCCCGATCGCTGGCACGTAGTCTGGCAGCGTCGGCCGAGCGCCGACCCAGCGATCGGGCGTGGCGGAGAACCGCACGCCGACGCTGGCGATGCGGCTTTCCAACAAGCGCCACTTGCGCGCGTCGCCCGGTGCGTCAGGCGAGCCGAACTCGATGCAGCTGGTCGCGCGCAGGCCGCTGGTGAAGCGCGAGAACACGAAGAACCTTTCCTCGAACACAGTGGTCGGCAGATCCGCCGGCCAATCGTGGTCGGCGCTCTGCACCGAATAGCCGCGTTCGGCGATCACCGGCGCGTTGACGCCAAGCTGACGCATCAATCGCCCTGACCACGCGCCCGCCGCGATCAGCACCGCGTCCGCCTCGCGCGTTGCGCCGTCTCCCAAATCAACGCGCCCGCTGTCCTCAATACGCCCCACCTTGCCGACGACAATCTCGCCCCGCAGCGCCGCGAACTTGGCCAAGATCGCGTCGCGCGCGCCCTGCGGATCGCTGACTTGCCCGGTGCCGCTGACCAGAATGCCCGCCGTCGGCGGCGTGCGCATGACTTTGGCGTAGCGCTCAAGGTCGCCGCGCGTCAGCTCGCGATAGCTGGTCGCGCCCCACGCCGCGCGCGATGCGGCGCGCAGGCCTAGCTCAGCGCCGCGCGGCGTGGTCCACGCGGTGACGTGGCCGTGCGGGATCACCAGATCGGGTCTCTCGGCCAACGCCGCGAGCCGCTGCCAGGCGCCGATCGTATCGGCAAGCAGGGTCGTGAGCGCCGCGCGCCCGCGCGCGAAGCGCCGCGCATCGCTCGCCGCCAGGAAGCGCAGCGACCACGGCGCCCAAAGCCCCGCATCGCGCCAGCGAAAATCGAGCGGCCCGCCCATCGCGAAGCTCGACCCAGGCGCTCGCCAAACGTTTTCCCACGCCGACCATGGATTGACTTGTTCGGCGCCGAGATGGCCGGCATTGCCGTAAGACGCGGCGCGCCTCTTGTCGCCCGGATCGATCAGCGTTGTTTGTATGCCAGCGTGCTGCAGCCGCAGCGCCGACGCCGCGCCGATCAAGCCGCCGCCGATGACCAGAATGGATTTCATGCGCCGCTGGGATCGTATAGGTTCGCCGCCTTGGCAAGCGAGGTTTCGATGCGAGTCGATTGGGCCGGCGTATTTCCAGCGGCGACGACGCAATTTGCGCCCGATCTCAGCATCGACTATGGCGCGACACAGAACGTGCAGGACGCGCTGGTGCGCGACGGCGTGCACGGCCTCATCATCATGGGCACGGTCGGTGAGAACAATTCGCTGGAAGCGGACGAAAAGCGCGCGGTGCTAAAGGCCGCCGTCGAGGCTGTCGGCAAGCGCGTCCCGATCATCGCAGGCGTCTCTGAGTTGGACACCAAGCGCGCCGCCGCCTTCGCGCGCGACGCTGAGAAGATCGGCGCCGATGGGCTGATGGTGTTGCCGGCCATGGTCTATGTGCCGACCGAGGACGAACTGGTCGCGCATTTCCGCACCGTGTCGGAAGCGACCGGCTTGCCGATCATGCTCTACAACAATCCACCGGCGTACCGCGTCAGCATCGGCGTCGAGGCGCTGAAGAAGCTCTCGGATCGGCCTAACATCGTGTGCCTGAAGGAAAGCGCGCCCGATACGCGCCGCTTCACCGATCTCTTCAACGCGCTTCGCGATCGCTACCTGCTGTTCGCCGGCTTGGATGACGTGGCGCTTGAAGGGTTGCTGCTCGGTGCGCGCGGCTGGGTGTCAGGACTCACCAATGCGTTTCCGAAGGAGTCGCTGGCGCTCTACGATGCGGCGATGCGTGGCGATCTGGAAATGGCGCGCGCCATCTACCGCTGGTTCATGCCGCTCTTACACTTGGACGCCGAACACGATCTGGTTCAATCGATCAAGCTGGCGGAGCAGGTCATGGGGCGCGGCAGCGAGCGCGTGCGGCTGCCGCGCCATCCGCTCGCCGGCGAACGTCGCGCGCAGGTCATCGCCATGGTCGAGCAGGCGGCGGCGACGCGGCCGAAGCTGAAGGCGTCGCCACGGTGACGCGCCATACGTTCCGCTGCATCGACGGTCACACCGCTGGCAATCCGGTGCGCCTGGTGATTGAAGGCGCGCCTGATTTGCGCGGCGCCACGATGAGCGAACGGCGCCAGGATTTTCTCGCGCGCTACGATTGGATTCGCACCGGCCTTTGCTTCGAGCCGCGTGGCCACGACATGATGAGCGGCGGCTTCCTCTATCCGCCGACAAGCGCGGATGCCGATGTCGGCATCCTGTTCATCGAGACCAGCGGCTGTTTGCCGATGTGCGGTCACGGCACGATCGGCATCGTTACGTTCGGCATCGAGAACAATCTCATCAAGCCGCGTACGCCCGGACGCTTTGTCGCCGACGTGCCGGCGGGCGCGATCGAGTTGAGCTATCGCCAGGAGGGCGCGCGCGTCAGCGCGGTGCGCATCCGCAATGTGGCGAGCTATCTGGCGGCGACTGATGTGCGCATTGATGTTCCGGGTCTTGGTCCGCTCACGATCGACATCGCCTATGGCGGCAATTTCTACGCTATCATCGAACCGCAAGGCGCCTATGCGGGGCTCGACGCGCTAGGCGCGGCCGGCATCCTTCAGCTTTCACCCTCCATCCGCCAACTCTTGCGCGAGAAAATCGAACCCACGCATCCGCTCGATCCCACCATACGCGGCGTCAGTCACGTCTTGTGGGCCGATGCGCCCAAGGGTGACGGCGCTGACGGCCGCAACGCCGTGTTCTACGGCGACAAAGCCATCGATCGCAGCCCATGCGGCACCGGCACGTCGGCGCGGCTTGCGCACCTCCACGCCAAGGGCAAACTCAAGCTCGGCGATACGTTCGTGCATGAGAGCTATATTGGCAGCCGCTTCGTCGGCGCCATTGAGGCGGAAACCGAAATCGGCGGTCAGCGCGCCATCATCCCGTCGATTGAAGGCGCGGCTTACGCCACCGGCCGAAACGAAATCTGGCTTGATACCGACGATCCGTTCGCGCACGGCTTTCAAGTGGTCTGATCCGCGTTGCGCGCGCGGCGGACGCGTGCTCAAGTGACGCAAACCTCGGGGGAGGGATTATGGGCTTGAGCGTGCAATCGGTGATCGCATGGCTGGCGACCATTGTCGGCGGACTGCTGACGGCGCTGTCGGCGATCGCCGCATATTTTGTCGTGACCTTGTTCGGCGCTGCGAAGAAGCGCGGCGAGCTTGCGCCGAAGCCAGAGGCTGTCGGCCTCGGCGCGGTGACCAATTTTTTCGATACGCTGGGCATCGGCTCGTTCGCGCCCACAACGGCGTATTTGAAGCTGCGGAAAATGGCGCCGGATAGCTACTTCCCCGCCATTCTCAATGCTGGCCATGCACTACCCACGGTGACCCAAGCGCTGGTTTTCATCACGCTGGTGCGCGTCGATCCTTGGCTCTTGCTGGCGTGCATTGTTGCATCGGTGGCAGGCGCTTTCGTCGGGGCGCCGATCGTGCAGCGTTCGCCTGTGCGGTTGGTGCAGGGCGTTGTAGGCGTCGCGCTCCTCATTGCGGCGAGCCTGTTTGCGATGAGCAATCTCGGGCTTATGCCCGCGGGCGGCGAAGCGCTGACCTTGCCGACGCCCCTGTTCGTGGTCGCCGTCGTCGCGCATTTCGTCATGGGCGTGCTGATGATGTTTGGCATCGGGCTTTACGCGCCATCGCTGGTGACGCTGAGCCTGCTCGGCCTCAACCCCGCCGCGGCATTCCCCATCATGATGGGTTCGTGCGCGTTCCTGATGCCGATCTCAAGCCTGCAATTCGTGCGCTCGGAGCGCATTGATTTGCGGATTGTTATCGGCATGGCGATCGGCGGCATTCCGGCGGTGTTGCTTGCCGCCTTTGTGGTGAAGTCGCTCGACCTCGTGGTGTTGCGGTGGCTGGTGGTCGTCGTCGTGCTCTACGCCGCGACTCTACTGTTGCACGGCGCGTTCACGGCAAAGAGCGAGGCGCGCCCGGTCGGGGCGACGCCGTGAGCAGGCTCAGTCGCGCAAAATCTCCAGCATTGCCTTGGCCGCCGCCGGATTTCGTTCCTTTGCGCCGCTGATGAAATAGAGGAACACGTCGCCGCTTTTTTCCCAATCGCGCGCGGTCTTGGCCCATTTTTTCAGCGCCGACTTGGGGTAGCCCGTCGGCTCGTCGGCTTGCGTCAGTTCCAGCCGTGCGTAGGCGAAATCCGCCGTCGGCTCCACAATGAGCGGATGCTTCTCGGATTCCACCGTCACCACCGCAATGTTGCGTTCGCGCGCGAGCTTGAGAAAGGCCTCGTCGGTGAAGCTCGCATGGCGCACTTCGAGCGCATGGCGTAATTTCAGCTTGCCCAGCTTTTCCGGCAGCAAGTCGAAATAGGCCGACATCTCGTCGGCGTCGTATTTCTTGTAAGGCGCCATTTGCCAGAAAATCGGACCGAGCTTGGCGCCAAGCTCGCCGACGCCGCTATTGAAGAACCACTCGATCGATTGCGCCGCTTCGCGCAAATCCTTGCGTTGCACGGCCGCACGCGGCGCCTTCACCGAAAACATGAAATCGTCCGGCGTGGCGGCCGCCCATTTCTTGAACGAGGCTGCGCTTTGCGTGCGGTAGAACGTGGCGTTGATCTCGATCGCGGTCACCTGCCGGCTTGCGTATTCCAGCTCCTTCGCCTGCGGCGTGCCGGCAGGATAGAAGGTTTCGCGCCAGGGTTCGTAATTCCAGCCGCCAATGCCGACTTTGATCATACCCGATCCCCTTCAACGTCGCGACCATCGGCCAAACGCGGTGCGAAACAACAGAGAACGCTTGCCGCCGAACGTGGGTTTTTCTACCGCTGTCGGCGTGATGCCGAAAGCGTTCCAGGCTTTGATGAACCACGCTCTCGTGCGGCAAGTCGCACGCTTTGCGGTCGTAGGCGTCATCGCGACGGCGGTACACTATGGCGTATTGATCGCGCTGGTCGAATTCGGACATGCAAAGCCGGTGCTCGCAACGACGATCGGCTATTGCGTCGGCATCGTCGTGAGCTACGCACTCAATCGGCGCTTTACCTTCGCATCCGACGCGCCCGTGGCTTCGAGCTTCGCCAAATTCGCATTGCTCTACGGCATCGGCATGGTGCTTAACGGCGCCATTGTGGGCGGCTTGATCGGGGCGGGCGCTCACTACCTTGTGGCGCAAGTCACGGCGACGGCGATCGTGCTTGTGTGGAATTTTCTCGGCGCCCGCTACGTCGCTTTCCGTTAGCCGAGCACGGCCGCCGCGAACGCCGCGCCGCTGATGAGCGCCACGCCCCACGACACAGGATCGCGCAGGGCAAACAGCAGCGGGTCGTCATGCATCTCGCCGCGCTCAACCTTGAGCCAGACATGCGCGAACCAAAACGTCACCGCCGCCGGCAACACCCAGAGATAAGTCGGCGCATCGTAACGCGACGTGATTGCTGGCGCCTGCAGGTAGAGTGCGAGCACCAAAGCGGCGATCAGGCCGGCGCCAACGCCGACGCGCTTAAGCATGGGCCCGTCCGCGGCGCGATAGCCACGCCCCACGAGGTCGGCCCTTATTGCATCCACTTCCGCGGCGCGTTTCACCAACGCTAGGCTCAGAAAGAAGAATCCGGAGAAGGCGAGCAGCCAGTCGCTGGCGGGAAAGCCGCTAGCGCTGCCGCCGATGACGATGCGCAGGCCGTAAAGCCCCGCCAGCACGAACACGTCGAGCAAGACGACCCGCTTGAGCCAGAAGGTGTAGAGCGTAGCGGCGACCAGGTAAGCGAGCACCAGGGCGAATGCGCCGCTGAGAGCGCCAACCCAAAGTCCGCCTGCGAGCATGGCGATCGCGACCAGCAGGCCGACCGCGGGCGAGGCGGCGCCGCTCGCGAAGGGGCGCAAACGTTTGCGCGGGTGGCGGCGGTCGGCCTCGATGTCGGCGGCGTCGTTGACCAGATAGACGCTGGACGCGACCAAGCAGAGTGCAGCGAACGCCAATGCTGCGCCGCGCCAGGCCTCCGCCGCATACCAGCCTTGGCCGACGAGCAAGGGAAGGAAAACCAGCAGGTTCTTCGCCCAATGCCGTGGCCGCACCGCCGTCAGCAAAGCTTGCAGCGGTGCACGTTCGCGCGGAAACGTGTGCTCGATATCAAATCGCGCCGCCATCGCACGTGAGAATGCAGGCGAGGCATTGGCCACCACCGCGCGCGTAGAGGCGCGCCAAACTTTCACATCCGCGCCTTCGTTGCCGGCGTACACGAAGCCCTCTGGGAACGCCGCCATCAGCCGCTCGCCCTTGCGCCGCGACTTCAAGTTGGTCGCGCCGTCGGAGGCGAAGACGTGATCGAACGCGCCAACATGATCCGCCACGGCCCGCGCGGCGCGCTCGTCCGAGGCCGTCGCCAACGCCAGCACGCGGCCTTCGACGCGCTCCTGGCGCAGCCAGGCAACGACCCGTTCGTCGTAGGGCAGGTGTGCGGCATCTGGCGGAAACGCGATCGCGAGCTTGGCTTTGGCGAAAGCCCGTCCGCGCATCAACCAGAGCAGCAGTAACGGCAGCTTCCACGGTTGCGTGAAGGCAAGCCGTAGCATCGCCTCGGTAAAGAGGTCGCCGCGAATAAGCGTGCCGTCGAGGTCGACCGCGAGCGGCTGCTTCGTCTGCTTGGGCTGCGTCGCGGGCGCGTCCATTAGGCCCCGGTGAATTTCGGCGCGCGCTTTTCGGTGAACGCGTCGACCGCTTCTTTGTGGTCGGCCGTTTCGTGCGCGAGCGCTTGGAATGCGGCCGAGAGTTCGAGCACATCGGTCAGACGCGCGTGCTGTGCTTCACGCAACAGCCGCTTTGCCAGGCGGATCGAGCGCGGCGGGTTGACGGCGATCTTGTCGGCGATCTTGCGCGCCTCAGCCAGCAATTGGTCGTCTGGCGCGACGCGGCTCACCAAGCCAATGCGCTCCGCCTCGGCGGCGTCGATGGTGTCGCCGGTGAGCGCGAGTTCGGCGGCCTTCGCCGGGCCGACAGCTTGCGTCAAAATCCACGCGCCGCCATCGCCCGGAATGATGCCGACTTTCACAAAGCTCGAAGCCATTTTGGCCGAGGCGCCGGCGATGCGGATGTCGCAGATGATGCCAATGTCGAGGCCAAGGCCGATGGCGTGACCGTTGATGGCGGCGATCGTCGCGACCTCAACGTCGGCTATGGCGCGGATGACGCTGTGCACGCCACGGCGATAATTGGCGCGCGTGCCGTCCGGCGTGTCGCGCGGGCCGATGCCGCTGCGCTCACGGATCGCCTTCAAATCGCCGCCAGCGCAGAAAGATTGGCCAGCGCCGGTGAGAATGACGACATTAATGTCGCTATCGTCGTTGGCGCGGTTGAACGCCGCTACGAGATCGTCGCAATCCTGCTGTGTGCCAATGGCGTTGCGGCTTTCCGGCTTGTTCAGCGTGATGATGGCGACGCGGCCGCTCTTCTCGTAGGTGGCGAAAGTCATGAGGCGCTAGCTCCAGAGAAAATCTCCCGAGCGGCTTAGACGATCAGCGCCGGCGCCACAATGCGCTACTCCGCGGCCGCGCCCTGCTGGAAGGCGATCAACGGCTCGGACTGTACGGTTTCGCCCGTCTGTTGCACGTCGAGCTGGCCGCTGCCGTCGCGGCTGAGTGCGACGACATAGGAATAGCCGTCTTGGCCGACAAAGCGGAAATCGGCGCCGTCGGGGCGCAAGTCCTCGCTGCCGTCACGGACTTCGACAGAGAACGTGGTGGTGCGCCCATTCTCGCTGAGTTCGATCGGTTGCGCGTCCGCCGCGGCGGCGAAATCGTAGGTCGTGTAAATGAGGTCGCCGCTTGCGTCCTCGTGCACCACGAAGCTGCGTCGGCCGGTGAAGCCTGCAACGCGCGTCCGCGGCAGCCAGCGGCAGGCAATATCGCGTTCGCCCAGGCGCACCGAAGTGAAGGGCAGTGTGTACGCCGCGCCCGGCGTCTCCAGCATGTCGGAATTGATCTGGCGGATCGCGCCGGCTTCGGCGCCGCTGCTCAGTAACGTTGTGTAGACGCTGCCCGCGGCGCCTTCCTGCGGCCCCAGCGCGTAATCGGTGCGCGCGACGATGGCGCCGTTAGGCTTGTCGTATTCGGCAACGCGTACAGCGTCCCCGCTGCGCTCAAACACAAAAAGCGCCGGCGTATTGATGCCATCGCAAATGAACCACGGCGGCGCCATCGCACTCTCGGCGGGCGCAGGCAGTGGCGGGGGCGGCGCGGGCTGACCGCAGGCGCCAAGAGCGAGCAGCGAAGCGAGCATGATGCGGCGCATGAACATCTCCTCGATGCTGACTAACACGCAAACGGCGGACTTGTCCTATCCGTTGGCGCTTAGGCCAAACCGAGCTTGCTTCGTGTTGATTTGGTGATGCTGACCGCGCGCTTGGCATAGTCGGCCCAGGGATCAGGCTCAGCGAGGCGCGCGCGCATGTCCTTCAGCTTGAAAACCGAGGCGGCGGGGATCGTCTTCAACTCGTCCCAGCTCACCGGAACCGCGACGGGCGCCATACCCCGGGCGCGGGTTGAGTATGGCGCGATCGCGGTTGCGCCGCGGCCGTTGCGCAAATAGTCGACGAAGATGCGGCCCTTGCGGCGGGCCTTGGCCATGTTGGCGACGAAGCGCTTGGGATCCAAAGTCGCTATCTGTTCGGCCACGTCGCCGGCGAAGCTCTTCAACTCGTCCCAGCTGAGCTTCGGCTTCACGTTGAGCACAATGTGGATGCCCTTGCCGCCGGTCAGCATCGCGAACGAGGCGAGGTCGGCGCCATCGAGCAGCGCTTTGATGTCGAAGGCGGCGCGCTTGACGACTTGGAATTCCAAATCTTCGTCAGGATCGAGGTCAAAGACGAGACGATCGGGACGCTCCAGGTCGTTGTTGCGGGAGCCCCAGATGTGAAACTCAAGCGCACTGATCTGCGCCGCAGAGACGATCGCAGTCGCGTCCGGCAGAGTGAGATATTCTTCCGCCTTTCCGTCGCTTTCTGTGACTCCGATGAGCTTGATCTCATCGGGCATGCCTTTCATGGCGTGCTTCTGGAAGAAGGTCTGCTTGCCGACGCCGTCAGGGCCTCGCACCAGGCTGATCGGCCGGCCATAGACGTGCGGCCCCATGCGATCGGCGGCCATGTCGAGATAGGCGGCCAGCTCTGCTTTGGTCACGCCTGCATCGGGGAAGAGCACCTTGTCCGGATGCGTAAGCCGCACACGTGTGCGCATGGCCGGCGCGGCTTGCTCGGCGAGCACGTCTTTGGCCGGCTTGTCGCCGCGCAGCCCTAAGAACACACCATGCCGCACGGCGCCTTCGCTGGTGAACTCCGCGAAGCGAACCTGCGCGACGAGTTTTGGCTCAACCCATTTCGCGCCCTTCGCCGCCTCGCGCGGCACGTTCAGAGCGGGCTTCGCGCGCTCAAGCTTGGAGAGCTTCTCGTACAGCGCGGCGAGCGTCTTATCATTGAAGCCTGTGCCGACATTGCCGCGGTACTGTAGCTTGCCGTCTACCTTGTCCGCCAACATCAGCGACGCGAACGCCCGGCCTTTGAGCGACGGCTGATAACCGATGATCACGAATTCCTGCTCGTTCACCAGCTTGATTTTCAGCCAGGCATTGGTGCGCCCGCTTTGATAAGTGGATGAGGCCTTCTTCGAGATAACGCCCTCAAGCCCTTGTTCGCGAAACGCTTCCAGCACGTCCGGCCCGTTGCCTTCGAAGTAGGGGCTAAGCCGGATCGGCGCCTTGGCCTTGCTGAGCACCTTCTCCAGGCTTGCCTTCCGCGCGGATAGCGGCGTCTTGCGCAAGTCCTTCGCACCTTCGGCCAGGAGATCGAACACGAAATACGACACGCCCTTGGCGACGCCGTTTTCGAGCGAGGCCTGCAGGGCGGAAAAATCTGTCTTGCCGCTCGCCTGCGCGACCGCCGCTTCGCCGTCGAGCAGCACGTCTTTGAGATTGAGCGCCGCGAGCGCGTCGGCGATGGGCTGAAACTTGCCGGTCCAATCGAGGCCGGTGCGAGTGAACAGCTTCACGCTGTCGCCGCTCACCGCTGCTTGAATGCGATAGCCATCGTATTTGATCTCGTGAATCCAGGCGTCGCTGGCGGGCGCTTTCTCCGCGCGCGTCGCCAAAGCAGGCTCGACGAATGTCCATTTCGGCGGCTTCGCCGCTTTGGGTGCGCGCTCGCCGCCCTTGCTCCACACCCGCGCGCCGCCGGAGCGGACGTCCTCTATAGTGCGGCCCGAGACAATGCTGGTGACGCTGCGTGCGACAGGGTCTTCTTTTCCGGCGAAGGCGTCTTTTGATTTGAACAACAGCCAAGGGTTGCCGCGTTCGCCTTCGCGCGGCTTGATCTTGACCATATGAAATTCGCCCTTGAGCCGCTCGCCGGCGAGCACGAATTTCAGTTCGCCTTTGGCCATGCCATCATCGGGATCGAGCAGCCATTTGACCGCGCCGGTGTCCCAGATGATGACCGAGCCGGCGCCGTACTCGCCCTTCGGGATCACGCCTTCAAACGACCCGTATTCGAGCGGGTGGTTTTCCGTGCGCATGGCGAGGCGCTTCACGCTGGGATCGAGCGAAGGGCCCTGCGGCACCGCCCAGCTCATCAAGACGCCGTCATGCTCCAGGCGGAAATCATAGTGCAGGCGCGTGGCGGCATGCTTCTGCACGACGAACATGCCGCCAGCGTCCTTCATGGCGCCGCCGGCGGGTTCGTTCGTCTTCTTGAAATCGCGCTTGCGGTTGTACTCGGCCAGGTCGCCGACCGTGTCGCCCTTGGCCGCGTTCGCTTTCGTCCCGCTTTTGGCGGGCCGCTTCATTTCTTGGCGCGTTTCGCCGGCGGCTTAGCCGCTTTGGCGCGAGGCGCTTTGGTGCGCTCGGCGGCGGCGCGTTTGCGCTTCGGCGGAGCGGCCTCTTCCTCGTCGTCCTCGACCGGCGCCTTCGCCGATTTCTTCGCCAGCGATTTCTTCAGCGCATCGACCAGCGACACGACATTGTCGCCATAGTCGCGCGAGGGCTCTTCCTGGTCTTCGAGCACCAATTCGCCGTGACGCTCGATCTTCTTCTTCACCAGGCGCTCAAGCGCGATGGCGTATTCATCCTCGAACTTGGTCGGGTCGAACTTGGCCTTCTTGCGGGTGATCAGTTCTTCGGCCAGATCGATCAAATCGGCATCGAGTTTGCCGTTTGGGATTTCGTCGAAGAAATTCTTGGCCGCGCGCAGCTCCTCGGCATAGTGCACGGTCTCGACGATTAGGCCGTCCTCGTAGGGCTTCACCGCCGCGATATAGGAGCGCCCGCGCATGGTGATCTGGCCGAGGCCGACGGTCTTCGTCTTCTTGAGCGCCTCGCGCACGACCCGGTAGGGCTCGTCAGCCATCTTGCCGTCGGGCAGAGCGTAATAAGGCTTGTCGAAGTAGATTGGGTCGATCGTGTCGGCCGGCGCGAACTGGATCATGTCCAGCGTCTTCTTCGAGTCGACCTTGAGCGCCTCGAACTCCTCGTCCGAGAAAAGCACGTAGCGGCCCTTCTGATACTCGTAGCCTTTGACGATCTCATCCTTGTCCACGGGGCCGACGCCAGGCGCGACCTTCTCGTAGCGGATGCGCTGTTTGGACGGCTCGTGGATTTGATTGAAGGAGATCTTCTCCCTCGAATCCAAGGCCGAATAGAGCTTCACCGGCAGCGCCACCAAGGCGAGCCGGATTTGCCCAGTCCAAATGGGACGAGCTGGAGGTGGCATGGAACTAAAACGCCCTGACGTGACCCAACGTTCCGAAAGCGTAACATCGCCGTCGAGCGCCAGCAACGCGCGTGGTTAGCGTTTACCTTGTTTTGCGACGGGCGCTGACGCCGTAGGTGGCGCGTACAGCGTCCACAAAGGCGCCCGAGCGCTCACGCAGCCGGTCGGAGAACACCAGACCTACCTCGCGGACAAGGTCGAGCCCCGCCAATTTCAATGCTGCTAGCCCGGGCCCTTTGAAGCTTTCCGGCGCGACCGTCACGCCTAGGCCCGCGGCCACCATGCTCATGGCGCGGTCGTCATTCAGCGTGCGCAGGCTGAAGAACGGCCGCACGTCGCGATTGGTGAAGTAACGGCTGATCTCCGGCAAACCTTCGCATTGCCGGCGCACGATCATGGTTTCGCCCGCCAGTTCGCCACCCTCGATGCTTTCGGCGCCCGCCAGTTTGTGGGTGGCGGCCACGAACAACACATACAGTTCGCTGCGCAGCCGCTCCTGCGCGAAGCTTTGCAGGCTTGGGCGCAGGATGGTGAGCGCCGCGTCGAGGCGTCCGTCGGAAAGCCGGTTGGCGATATCGCGCTCGGTCGAGTCGAGGATTTCCAGCGCTTCGCCATCGGTGGACTTGGCGTGCCGGGCGACCACTCGCTCCAGGTCGCGCGCTGGGATCGTGGAAAGCACGCCGGCGCGGACGCGCTTCAGCTGCGGCGCCTCGGCGACGTCGCGCAGTGCGGCCTCATATTCCTGCGTGATGCGCCTGGCATGGGCGAGGAAGCGGCTGCCGGCCGGCGTCAGCGACACCCGGCGCGTCGTCCGCTCGAAGAGGCGGGCGCCAACCTCGTCCTCGAGCTTGGCGATCCCGACCGAAAGCGTCGGCTGCGTGACCGACACCCGCTGCGCCGCTTTTGAAAACGACCCTAGCTCGGCCACGGCCAGAAAGTAGCGGAGCAGGTAGCGATCCATAGGCCATATCTATCAGTCTTGTTCGCAAGGTTCAATTTCTATTGGAACGGCAAATCAATTAGAGGTCGTCGTCAATCGTAGAAGGGTCGGGAGGCCCCAGATGACCGATTCCTATCAACTCGACTTCCAGCTCGGTGAAACCGCCGACGCGATCCGCGACACTACCCGCCGTTACGCCGCCGATCGTATCGCGCCACTAGCCGAGGAGATCGACGCGACCAACACCTTTCCGCGCGAGCTTTGGCCGGAGATGGGCGAGCTTGGCCTGCATGGCATTACGGTCGAAGAGGAGTTCGGCGGCCTGGGCCTCGGCTATCTCGAACATGTGGTCGCGATGGAAGAGGTGAGCCGCGCTTCCGCTTCGATCGGCCTCTCATACGGCGCGCACTCGAACCTCTGCATCAATCAGCTGCGCCGCTGGGCCAACGCCGAGCAGAAGCGCAAATATTTGCCGAAGCTCATCAGCGGCGAGCATGTCGGCTCGCTCGCCATGAGCGAAGCGGGCGCGGGGTCCGACGTCATCGGCATGAAGCTGCGCGCCGAACACAAGGGCGATCGCTACGTGCTCAACGGCACGAAATTCTGGATCACCAACGCGCCGCACGCGGACACGCTGGTCGTTTACGCCAAAACCGAACCGCTGGCCGGCTCGGACGGCATCACGGCATTCATCATCGAGCGCGGCATGAAGGGCTTCAGCGTCGGCCAAAAGCTCGACAAGATGGGTATGCGCGGGTCGGACACCGGCGAACTTGTGTTCGAGGATTGCGAGGTGCCGGAGGAGAATGCACTCGGCCCCGTCAATCACGGCGCCGGCGTGCTGATGAGCGGGCTCGATTATGAGCGCGCAGTGCTGAGCGCTGGCCCGCTCGGCATCATGCAAGCATGCCTCGATGTCGTGCTGCCGTACGTGCGCGAGCGCAAACAGTTTGGCCGCCCAATCGGCTCGTTCCAGCTCATGCAGGCCAAGGTCGCCGACATGATCGTCGCGCTCAATTCGGCGCGCGCGTACGTCTACGCCGTCGCCAAGTCCTGCGACGCCGGCAAGACCACGCGCCACGACGCAGCCGGCGCCATCCTCTACGCCTCGGAGAGCGCGGTGAAGGTCGGCTTGGAGGCCATCCAAGCCCTCGGCGGCGCGGGCTACACCAAGGACTTCCCAGTTGAGCGCTTCCTCCGCGACGCTAAGCTCTACGACATCGGCGCTGGCACCAACGAAGTCCGGCGCTTCTTGATCGGCCGGGAGATCATTGGTGGCGGATGATCGTGCAGAGCCGCCTTCCTGGATCAAGTATCTCGCGACCGCGGCCGTGGTCCTTATCCTGCTGGCCATCTATCTCGTGATGGTCCTAATCGTAACGCCGATGGACGTGCCGAAATGGGTGGACGGGGCTTTGCTGATAGGTTTTCCGCCCTCAATCTACCTGGGTTACGCCGCGGTTCAGCGCACGCCGCTTGGAAGATATCTCTATCCCATCGCTGGCAAGATAGACTTGTAACAACATTGTTCGCCAATCTCAGTGGAAGCGAATGAAACTCAAATCGAACATCGATCCCAACTCCGAAGCTTTCGCCAAGAACGCCGCGCATCATCGCGGCTTGGCGCAGCAGCTGCGCGAGACCACCGCGCAGATTGCACTCGGCGGCCCCGAAGAAGCGCGCGCGCGGCACACCAAGCGCAACAAGCTGCTCCCGCGCGAGCGCGTTGAGCGTTTGCTCGATCCCGGCGCGCCGTTTCTCGAAGTCGGCGCGCTCGCCGCCTACGATCTCTACAACGGCGAAGCGCCCGCTGCCGGCGTGATCACCGGCATTGGCCGTGTCTCCGGCCGCGAAGTGATGATCGTCGCCAACGACGCCACGGTGAAGGGCGGCGCTTATTTTCCCATGACGGTGAAGAAGCACCTGCGCGCGCAAGAGATCGCGATGCAGAACAAGCTGCCGTGCGTCTATCTCGTCGATAGCGGCGGCGCGAACCTGCCGCACCAAGCCGAAGTCTTCCCCGACCGCGACCATTTCGGCCGCATCTTTTTCAACCAGGCGCGCATGTCGGGCGAGGGCATCGCGCAGATCGCCTGCGTCATGGGCTCATGCACCGCCGGCGGCGCCTACGTGCCGGCGATGAGCGATGAAACCGTCATCGTCCGCAACCAAGGCACCATCTTCCTCGGCGGGCCGCCACTGGTGAAAGCCGCGACCGGCGAAGTCATCAGCGCCGAAGATCTCGGCGGCGGCGATATGCACGCGCGCAAGAGCGGCGTCGTCGATCACCTCGCGCAGGATGATGCGCACGCGCTGCACTTGGTTCGCCGCATCGTCGCGAATCTGAACACTGTGAAGAATGTCGGCCTCGATCTCCGCGAACCGATCGCGCCCGCCTACGATGCTGAAAGTATTTATGGCGTCATCCCCGACGACGTGCGCACGCCGTACGACGTCCGCGAAGTCATCGCCCGCATTGTCGACGGCAGCGAGCTTGACGAATTCCGCCCGCTCTACGGCCCGACGCTCGTCACCGGCTTCGCGCGCATTTGGGGCTTCCCGGTTGCGATCCTCGCCAACAACGGCATCCTGTTCAGCGAAAGCGCACAGAAGGGCGCGCATTTCATCGAGCTCGCCTGCAAGCGCGGCATTCCGCTTCTCTTCTTGCAAAACATTTCCGGCTTCATGGTCGGCGGCAAATACGAGGCCGGCGGCATCGCCAAGGACGGCGCGAAAATGGTGACGGCCGTTGCCTCCGCCGAAGTGCCGAAATTCACCGTGCTGATCGGCGGCTCATTCGGCGCCGGCAATTACGGCATGTGCGGCCGCGCCTACTCGCCGCGCTTCCTCTTCACCTGGCCGAACTCCCGCATCTCCGTGATGGGCGGCGAACAAGCAGCCAGCGTGCTCGCACAAGTCAAGCGCGACGGCATGGAAGCGAAAGGCGAGAGCTGGGCCAAGGCCGACGAAGAGAAATTCAAAGACCCCATCCGCGCCCGCTACGAAGCCGAGGGCGATCCGTATCACGCGACCGCGCGGCTTTGGGACGACGGCATCATCGATCCCGCGCAGACGCGCGACGTGCTAGGGCTGGCGATCAGCGCGAGCCTGAACGCGCCGATCCCAGAAACACGCTTCGGCGTGTTTAGGATGTGACGATGTCGGCTGAACTTCCGAACGATCTTCACGAACGTATCAAAGCGCTTAGCGCCGAAGGCGATGTGCTTGCGGAGCAGGGACGTCATCGCGATGCTATCGCGCGGTATGACGATGCTTGGAAACTGATTCCCGACCCGAAGTTGGATTGGGAAGCATCGACGTGGGTGCTGGCGGCGCTTGGCGACTCGTTCTTCTTCGAGAAGCAATGGGATGGCGTGTGCAAGGCGTTGGAGTATGCCGTCCATTGTCCCGGCGGATTTGGAAATCCCTTCATTCACCTACGTTTGGGACAAGCGAAGCTTGAACTAGGCGAAGAAGTGCAGGCGGCGGATGAACTGATGCGTGCGTACATGGGCGGCGGCGCGGAGATATTCGCATCCGACGACGCCAAATATCTCGCTTTCCTCAAAACTCGCGCGAACATTGATGCTTAAATCCGTCCTCATCGCAAACCGTGGCGAGATTGCCCGCAATTCTTCACCCCTCCCCCCTTGCGGGGGAGGGGCAGGGGAGGGGGGGCGTTCAAACGCGCTGAGGTTTGACGAAGCTTGCACCGACATCCGAGCGCGTTCTGCAACAGCGCGAGCTGCTCATCGCCCCCCACCCCCAGCCCCCGCCCCGCGAGGGGGCGGGGAACGGTTCCTGCCATGCTGAAATCAGTGCTCATTGCCAACCGCGGAGAAATTGCGCGGCGTGTCATCCGAACGTGCAAGCGTCTCGGCATCCGCACCGTCGCCGTCTATTCCGACGCTGACGCCAAAGCGCTGCACGTGCGCGAGGCGGATGAAGCGGTGCACATCGGCGCGTCGCCCGCGAAGGAGAGCTATCTCCGGGCTGAGAAGATCATCGCCGCCGCGAAGCAAACGGCTGCCCAAGGCATCCATCCCGGCTACGGCTTTCTCTCCGAGAACGCCGACTTCGCGCAGGCCGTCATCGATGCGGGCCTGATCTGGATCGGGCCGAAGCCTGACTCCATTCGCGCCATGGGCCTCAAGGACGCCGCCAAGAAACTCATGGCCGAAGCCGGCGTGCCGACGACGCCAGGCTATCTCGGCGAAGATCAAAGCGAAGAGCGCTTGCAGAAGGAAGCCGACGGAATCGGCTATCCGGTGCTGATCAAAGCCGTCGCCGGCGGCGGCGGCAAAGGCATGCGCAAGGTCGAGAAGAAGGCGGAGTTCAAAGCCGCGCTCGCCTCGGCCAAGCGCGAAGCGGCGGCGGCGTTCGGCGACGATCGCGTGCTGCTTGAAATGTACGTGGCACGGCCCCGCCATATCGAGGTGCAGGTGTTCGGCGATACGCACGGCAATGTCGTGCATCTGTTCGAGCGCGATTGTTCGCTGCAGCGCCGCCACCAGAAGGTGATCGAAGAAGCGCCCGCGCCCGGCATGAGCGAAGAAGCGCGCAAAGCTGTCACCGATGCGGCGGTGCTCGCGGCGAAAGCCGTGAACTATGTCGGCGCCGGCACCATCGAGTTCATCGCCGACGCCAGCGAAGGCCTGCGCGGCGATCGCATCTGGTTCATGGAAATGAACACGCGCCTCCAAGTCGAACACCCGGTGACCGAAGAGATCACGGGGCAGGATTTGGTGGAGTGGCAGCTGCGTGTGGCGAGCGGCGAGAAGCTGCCGCTGAAGCAGGAAGAGCTCCGCATCAACGGCTGGGCGATGGAGGCGCGGCTGTATGCGGAGAATCCGGAAACCGGCTTTTTGCCAAGCACCGGCCTGCTGATGAAGCTCGATCTGCCCGAAAAGCTCGCGCGCGTGGATACCGGCGTCACGCATTTTGACGAAGTAACGCCGAACTACGATCCCATGATCGCGAAGATCATTACACACGGCCCATCGCGGTCGGCGGCCATCGATCGGTTGCGCGAAGCATGCCAGACAATTCAGGTTAGCCCAGTCAAGACAAACGCTGGTTTCCTCGTTCGTTGCCTAGAAGACCCAGACTTCATCGCCGGCGCAGTGGACACCAATCTCATCGCAGCGCGCGGGGATGTCCTAACTAAACGAGCGGCGCCCGATGACGAATTGTTTGCATCGGCGGTGGGCGCCCTCATGACTTTTACAAACAAGCGTGGAGGGGCGCGGAGCAACGCCAGCGATCCTTGGCAGATGGGCGGATTTAGACTCAATGCTCCACAAAACGTCGTTTTCCGTATCAAGATTGATGGCGCTCTCTATGAAGGCGAGCCACGCACAGGTTTCGACAAGAGTGGTTGGTCTTGGGATGGCGATCATGTTCGCATCTTTCAGCGTGGCGATCTGTACGACGTAGAATGGGATACCGGCGAGCGCAGTGCTGACGAGAGCGCCGCGGGCGACGGCGCCATCCTCTCACCTATGCCCGGGAAGATCGTCTCCGTTGCGGCGAAAGCTGGCGCGAAGCTCAAGAAGGGCGACGCCATCCTTGTGCTCGAAGCCATGAAGATGGAGCACACGCTCACGGCGCCGTTCGATGGCAAGCTCGCTGAGCTCAACGCCAAAGCTGGTTCGCAGGTGAGCGAGGGCGTGTTGCTGGCGAAGCTGGAGAAGGAGTAACTCCGTCATTCCGGACGCGCCGCGGGCGCGATCTGGAATCCAGGGGCCGCCGCCTCATCGCTTGCCCTGGGTTCCAGGTTCGCTCTCGCTGCGCGAGATCGCCCTTGAATGACGCAGCACGCCGCGCTCAGCTGAACGCGAACTGTGCTTCGTCCTTCTCCGGATGGCGCACGGCTTCGCCGAAAGTCTCGTTCACGCCGATCACGGTAAGCGCCGGCACGTTGGCGTTGTGCGGCACGGTGGCGCCGGGACCGACGCGTACGCCCGCGCCCATATACGCATACGAGCCGATGCGCACGGTTCGCACCAGCACGCGCGAGCCGCCGCCGTCGGTTTTCTGGCGCACGTGCGCGGCGAGTTCGACTTCGCGATCGAAGGTCACGCGATTGCCGATGTCCATCAAATTGCGGTCGAGCACGTCCATGCGCACTGGCCAGATGACGCCATAGCCGACGCGCGATCCCCACATGCGCAGCCACATCGAGTAAAAGCCGGGAATGACGCGCAGCAGCGATTCAAGAAACGGCAACGCGTCATAGAAGGCCTGAATGTGATGCGCCGCGAGCCAGGGCGAGAAGGTCACGCCATCGATCTGCGACACGCCCACCTTCGTCGCCGACCAGCGCAGCATGATGCGCAGCGTCAGCGGCGGCAGCAGATAGACGATGAAGGTGAGCAACAGGATCGTCCACACGGACGGCCATGCCGCGAACACGCCCAGCGCCGTAAACGACGCAAGAGCCATCAGCAGCGGAAAGTAGGAGAAGACCCTGTCGGCCGCCGTCATCATGCCGCGTCGACGCGCACGGATCCGGCGATGAGCGCGTAGAGTTCGTCGCCGCCGCGCGCCGCGCGCAGTTTCTCGCGCATGTCGGGTCGCTTGAGGAAACGCGACACGCGCGCCAGCGCTTTCAGATGATCGGCGCCGCGATCGGGCGGCGTGATCAGCATGAACACGAGATCGACAGGGCGGCCGTCGAGCGAGTCGAAATCCTGCGCCGGCTCAAGCCGCGCAAACGCGCCCACCGAGCGCGCCAGGCCGGGCACTGAAGCGTGCGGCACGGCGACGCCTTCGTTCATGCCGGTGCCGGAGAGCCGCTCGCGGATGAGGATGGCGTCGAACACGGCGCGCGCGTCGATGCCGGCGGCTTTCGCCAGCGTCTCGCTCATCATCTGAAGCGCTTGGCGCCGCGACGTCGCCAGCAAACGCGGCATGATCGCTCCGGGCGCCACCAGATCGCTAAGGTCGTTCATTTCACCCTGTCCGCGCCGGCCCGATTGGCAATCCGAACGATCGAATTGCATGACCGGCGCCAAACACCTTGCTGAACCCTCAGGTTCCTTCTTTGGCCAGCCCGTTCACCCGTTCGGGGTCGATCCAGCCGATGTTTCCATCCGCGCGCCTGTAAACAACGTTAAGAGCGCCGTTGGCGGCGTTCCGGAACAATTGAACAGGGGTGTCGGACAGATCGAGCTGCATCACCGCGGTCGAGACAGTCATGGTGCGCACCGGAACGGTGGTTTCGGCGATCACCAGGGGGCCAGCCTCTTGCTCTTCCGACGCCGGTGCGTCGGCTTCACTCTCATCTTGCAACGGCGCGAGCACATACGCGGTCGCATCCTCTGCGGGAAGGGGTGATTTGTTCACGGCGTGGTGATTTTTCAGGCGCCGTTTGTAACGGCGGACCCGCTTTTCGAGCTTTTCCAGGGCGTCGCCGAAGGCGCTGTGGGCGTCGCCCGCGTGCCCTTGCGCCTGTAGGGAAATTCCCGAGGAAAGGTGAACGGTGCAATCGACCTCAACACCGCTTCCGCCATTCTTGCCCACTGTGACAACAGCATCCGTGGCGCGATTGAAATACTTGCCCACACCGAAAGCGAGGTCGGATTCAATGCGAGTTCGAAGCGCTTCGCCGACATCCATTTGCCGTCCGGCGACCTGTATGCGCATGAAGGAGCCTCCTTGGGTTGCCCGGGCGGGCGGGAAAGCTCTCGGGGACCGGTCTCGCCCCCTGGAGCGCCCCCGATGCCTATAAGAAAAGGTAGGCCCGACAGGGTGATGGGTCAACGCATTGACATCCTAAAGGGCGCCGTAAGCATCAGCTTCGCCGCATGTGCGAACAGCGCGCTGTTGGCTTATGCAAATCAAACCCCACATGTCGCTGCGCCACGAGCAGCAAAGCGCTCTATGTAGGCGCGAGGGGGAGCATATGAGCGCTGAGCAAAGCGCCGCGAGCGCGCCGGCAACGCAATGGCTTGATCTCGCCGCAATCCTTGTGTGCACGTTGGCGTGGGGCACGACCTGGTTCGCCATCACGCTGCAGCTCGGTGTCGTCGATCCGATAATTTCGATTACGTATCGCTTTGCGCTGGCGGCGGCGTTGTTGCTTGCGTGGTGTGTGCTGCGACGCGAGCCGCTGACGCTGACGCGCGCCCAGCACGTGGCGGCGTTCGGCGTTGGACTGTCCACCTTCACCATCAATTACGCGCTCGTCTATTGGGCCGAAGAGCGCGTGACGTCGGCTGTCGTCGCGGTGGTGTTCGCAGCGCTGGCGTTTCTCAATCTGATCGCGTTTCGTATCGCCTTCGGTCAGCGCGCCCCCGCGCTCGCATGGGCGGCGGCGGTGTTGGGGATATTGGGCGTCGCGTTTCTGTCTTGGGAAGAGGTGACGGGCGCGCGCATGAACATGGTCGCGCTCGGCGGCATTGGCCTGACGTTGCTCGGCGTTCTGTTTTCGGCCGTCGGCAACATTTATGCGCGGCGCGGCGAACTGGCGGGGCTTGGCGTCGCGCCGCTCACCGGCTGGGCGATGGCCTATGGCGCGGGCCTTCTGGCGCTGTTTGCGCTGGGCACCGGCAAGGCGTGGACGTTCGAACCGACCTGGAGCTACACGCTTTCGCTCTTGCATCTTTCGGTGGTCGGTTCGGTGATCGCGTTCTTGCTCTATTACGGGCTCGCGCGCCGGCGCGGCTACGCCACGGCGTCCTACATTTCAGCGTTGACGCCGCCGGTGGCGATGCTGGTGTCGACATTGTTCGAGGGCAAAACTTGGGGCGTTCTTGCCTTCGTCGGCGTCGCCCTCGTGCTTGCCGGGCAAGTGCTGCTGTTGCGCACGAAGCGCAGCTGATGGGGGTTACGGCATCGCCCTGAGCGCGGCCTCCGAGCCCGCCAACAGCGCGTCGTCCTCCGCGTTCGGGCTCAAGCGCGCATTCAGGTAAATCGCCTGCAGAAAGCCATTCACGTCGTGGCGCCAGGCAAGACCCGCTTGCGACGCATAGACATTCTCGCCAGCGGCTGGAAAACGCGCAAACCACGCGCTCCACTCCGCCTCGGTGATCAGGCCGCGTTGCGCCATGAACAGGATCGGTCGCGCCAGCCGCTCGCTCTCGCCGTAAATGTAGAAATGCTCTTCGGGCGCGACTTGCGTCGCGATGGCGTCGCGAATGCGGATGAGATCGGCACGCCCAATCGCTGGGTTCACCGCCAGCTGCAGCAACAGATCGGCGCCGTGCGCGACGCCATGGCGCCAGCCTTCCTGCGCGTCGAAGCCGCGATAATCGCGCACGCCGGTGAAGTAAGTGAGCGCCGCGTCGAGCAATTGCGCGCGCCGTTCCGCGCTCAAATACGGCGCGATGCGATCGGCGCGCGCTACTTCGGACAGCACCAGCGCCGCGAACGGGCGCTCAAAGCCCGGGCCTTCCGGCGCTGCCAGCCGCGGCTGCAGATCGTCAGCCAGCGCCAGCATGGTTTCGGGGGCGAGCTGTTGCGAGCGCAGCCAATAGGTCAGCCCTTCGAATGCGACGCCATCGCGCAGCGCCGGATCGGGCGAGGCGACGCACGCCGCCAGCGCGCGCGCCAGCGCATTGCGCGCCGCGTCATCGGGCAGCGCCCAGTCTGCCGCCTTCAGCGCCTCCAACTGCGCGCGGTCATAGCCCGCTGGCGGGCAGGTTTGCGCCTGCGCCGCAGCGCATGCGGCGAAGCTGAAGGCGAGGGCAAGGGCGACGTGTTTCATGGCGTGAGCGAACCGCGCTCGGCGCGCGCGCGCAAAGCCGTTGCGACGAATGGCGCCACGCGTCAGCCCACCGGCGTGAGCGGGGCGTCCTTGATGCGGTCGAGATTGCCGGCGCCGGGGATGAAGAGGGCTTCGATGCGGATGCCGTCTGGGTCTTCGAAGAGCGTCGAATAATAGCCGGGCGCCCAGGGGCCTTCTTCGCCGGTGCGGATGATGGTGGCGCCGAACTCTTGCATCGTGGCGGCGAGCGCGTCGATGTCTTCGCGGGAGCGGAGGCGGAAGCAGAAATGATGCAGGCCGATGCGCCATTGGTCGAATGGCGTGTCCTGGTGTTCGGGCGCGGCGTTGCGGATGAGCACGCCGGTGCGCGCGCCGATGCAGTAGAAGATCTGGCCGGGCACGTCGTACTGGATCGCCATGCCGAAGGTTTCGTGCAGCAGCTTGTGATAGAATGGCCGCGACGCCGCGACGTCGCGAACGGTGAGCTGAATGTGGGCGATGCCGTTTGGGGAGATCATGAACCCTCAGCGGATTTCGCTGAACTCGTACGCGTCTCGAATGTTGCGATTGAAATAGCCACCCTGTGAGTCGGCGCTCATCAAATTCTCATAGGTGTCGGGCGCTACCCCTTCATACACATAGGTGCGGCCGCTCTTGAACGTAATCTTGAGCTGAGCGCGCGCATGATCGTACTGAATCTGATCAATCGCCGTAGATGATACGTTTTCGATCAAAATTGACGTGCCAAGTCGTTTCGATGGGCCCGTTGAAAGAAAGCGACCTGCGCGCGCGGAACGTGGGCCGGTTGTCGCAACTTTGGCGGCGCGCTGTAGGGCGGCCTCTAGCTTTGGGCGATCGAGCTTCCTAGGCATTAATCATTCCAAGCTTCGACAATCGGGAACTCGCCCTCGAGACTATCACAAACGTACCATTCATTCACCAGCGTTTTGTAGCTGACCAAGCAGGTCAGGCTGCGATTGAAGCGGCGCCGTATGATCGCGTCAGGGATGCTGTGACCGCCGTCCGCGACCCGCTTGGCGACGCGAGCGAGCGACGATTGGATGCTGGGCAGACGCAAATACACTAAACCGACATGATATCCGGCATCGCGCCAGGCCGGGATTTTGCGCGCGTAGCCGAGAGACGATAGCGTCGTCTCGAACATGAAGTCATGCCGCGCCGCAACGAGCGCATCGATTTGCCGAAGCATCAGGCGGGCGGCTTGGATTTCCGACTCCCGCTGCGAGGTTTTTCTAGCGAGCGAGCGGGCGATTTCATCTGCGTTGACGTAGGCCACCCCTTCTTCGTCGCGGAGGAATTGGTTGGCGAAGCTCGTCTTGCCGGCGCCATTAGGGCCGGCCAGGATGATAATTTCAGGCATCGGCGCGGCCCGAGGCGACGTCGCGGGCGGTGAGCCGAATGTGGGCGATGCCGTTGGGGGAGATCATGGCTTACACGAGCGATTTGCGTGCTGGGTCGTTGATCGGATGAAATCCGGCAGTGCGTAGCTGATCAATCATGTGGCCTGAGCCCTTGGTCCTTGCCTCAGTCAATTCAGCATCACTCACAGCGGTGAAGCCGACGAGAAGCACCTTGCCTGATGGAAGCGTGAACTCATCCGCGATCCCCTCCGGCTCGGTGACAATCAGGTTTCGGAGCACGCAAGACGGATCGCCGTTGATGGGCGCTCGAAGCGGAATTTTGTCATGGAGCGATAGCGGTGGTTTTCCCTGAAACCGATCCGCCCATAACAGAATATCAAACGCCAACATCGATTGGAGCGTTCGGATAGCCCAATCGCCCCGTTGCGATGTTGCGAAAGTAAACTCTGCGCCGACACCAGACTCGTTCGTCTCTCGATATTCGGATGGCGCCTCATGCCATGGATTCGAATGACCCGATGTCACATACAGCCACGAGGGGCGGCTCGGCGTTGGCTCGAACTCGAACACACCGTAGTGCAGCCACTTCGGGTCAATATCCGATTGCTTGAACTGACCTTCGAAAAGTTCTCTCGTGAGTGGGAAGATACCGTGACACACGGCGCCGAAGAGAGCGGGATAACGCTCCTCTTCGCGAATGCGCCAAACTTCTTCGAGGTCCATGCGCACACGTTAACACTCCCCGCGTTGCGAACAAAGGCGAAACGCTGCAGCCTCCGCGCATGTCGCGAATCAGCAGCGCAGCTTTTGACGATCTGAACGCGGAGCAGCGGGCGGCGGTGGAGCATGGGCTCGAGCCGTTGCTGGTGATTGCGGGCGCGGGGTCGGGGAAGACCAAGACGTTGTCGTGCCGCGTGGCGCATTTGGTTGCGAACGGGGCTGATCCGTCGCGCATTCTGTTGCTGACGTTTTCGCGGCGCGCGGCGAGCGAGATGATTGCGCGCGTCGGCAAGGCGCTCGCCGCTTACCCTCCCCTCGATGGGGAGGGTCGCCGCGAAGCGGCGGGGAGGGGTGTGCGCGCTGGCGATGATAACGATGCCTCACAAGGCCTAATTGGAAGCGACGGCGGGCCTCCCCCCCTCAGTCACGCTCCGCGTGACAGCTCCCCCATCGAGGGGGAGCAGGTGCGCACGCTGCCAACGAATGTGCGCATTCCGTGGGCGGGGACGTTTCACGCTATTGGCGCGCGGCTGTTGCGCGAACTGGCGCCGGTGATTGGTATCGATCCGGAGTTCACCATCCACGATCGCAGCGATAGCGCCGATCTGATGGGCATGGTGCGCCAGGAGCTTGGCGTGGCGACGGGCGCGAAGCGATTTCCGATGAAGGGGACGTGCCTCGCGATCTATTCGCGCGTCGTGAACGCGGATGAATCGATTGGCGATGCGCTGGCGGCGGCGTTTCCGTGGTGCCGTGAGTGGGAAGCGGAGCTGAAGCGGCTGTTCGCGGCGTATGTGGAAGCGAAGCAGAAGCAGAACGTGCTGGACTATGACGATCTGCTTTGGCTCTGGGCCGAGGCGATGAATGAGCCGGCTTTGGCGCGCGAAGTTGGCGCGCGGTTCGATCACGTGCTGGTCGATGAGTATCAGGACACCAACAAGCTGCAGGCGCGCATTCTGCTGGCGATGAAGCCGGATGGGCGTGGCGTGACTGTGGTGGGCGATGACGCGCAGTCGATCTACTCGTTCCGCGCGGCGGATGTGCGCAACATTCTGGAGTTTCCGAAGGCGTTCACACCCGAAGCGCGGTTGGTGACCTTGGAGCAGAACTACCGCTCGACGGCGCCGATCTTGGATGCCTCAAACGCCGTCATCGATCTCGCGCAAGAGCGCTTCACCAAAAATCTGCGCACCACACGCAGCGGCGGCACGGCGCCCAAGCTTGTCAGCGTCCGCGATGAAGCGGCGCAGGCGTCTTATGTGGCGGAGTGCGTACTGGAGGCGCGCGAGCGCGGGCTGACATTGATGCAGCAAGCGATCCTCTTCCGCGCGGCGGATTTTTCGGCGCCGGTGGAGTTGGAGCTGGCCAAGCGCGACATTCCGTTCGTGAAGTTCGGCGGGCTGAAGTTTCTCGAAGCGTCGCACGTGAAGGATTTTCTGGCCATCCTGCGCTGGGCGCAGAATGGCGGCGATCGCATTGCGGGCTTTCGTGCGTTGCAGCTTGTGCCTGGCGTTGGGCCGGCGAAGGCATCGCGGATGCTGGATGCGGTCGATGAGATGGGCGCGTATGGCGTTGTGCGCAACACGGCGCCTCCGGCGGGTGCGAGTGAGGCGTGGGATGCGCTGAAGCAGATGCTGGGTGATCTGCAGGGTGCGACGTGGCCGGGCGATCTTGATCTTGCGGCGCAATGGTATCGCCCGATGATGAACGAGCGCTATGACGACGCGCGCGTGCGTGCCGGCGATATCGATCAAATGCAGCGCATTGGCGCGACGTTTGGGTCGCGTACGAGCTTCCTGACTGAACTCACGCTCGATCCGCCGAACTCAACCAGTGATGAAAGCGGAAAGTCGTCGAAGGATGATGACTATCTCATTCTGTCGACAATCCACTCGGCCAAGGGGCAGGAGTGGAAGAATGTGTTCGTGCTGAATGTTGTCGATGGCTGCATGCCGTCGGATCTCGGCGCGGGTTCGACGGCGGAATTGGAAGAGGAGCGGCGGCTCTTGTACGTGGCGATGACGCGCGCGAAGGATGAGCTGCACCTGATCACGCCGCAGCGTTTCTATCACACGCAACAAGGCAGGGGCGGCGACAAGCATGTCTACGCGATCCGCTCGCGCTTTGTGCCGACGCAGATTTTGCCCAAGTTCGAGCAGACAAGCTGGGCGGCGGGTGAGGCGCTCGATGGAACGCAAGATCGCGGCCCGTTGCCAAAAATCGATCTCGCCGCGCGGGCGCGCGGCAGATTCAGCTAGAGACGCGGCGTCTGCTTCGGCGGCAGTGGAATGAAACTCGACGTCCGCGCCTTGTAGGCTTCGTACTCTGGCCGCGTGCGCTGAAGATGGCCTTCAGTGGTCGGCGCGCCGCTGACGCGTGTGAGCAGATAGGTGAGCAGCAGCGGCCCCGCCAGCGCCTGCACGCCGAAGCCAGCGTCGAGCGCGATCAGATAGAGGCCCCACCACGTCACGAGTTCGCCCAAATAGTTTGGATGCCGCGAATAGCGCCATAAGCCTTGGTCCATCACTTTGCCGGCGTTGGCGGCGACCGATTTGAAGTGCGAAAGCTGCGCGTCGGCGATGGCTTCGTAGACAATGCCGATCACCGCAAGCCAAAGGCCAAACGCGCCGATAGCGCCAATCGCCTCGTTGTCGCCGAGCTGACCAAGCTGCGCCGGCAACGCCGTCACGAATTGCAGAAAAAGCTGCGGCGCGAACACCCACAAGAGCGAGAACAGTGCGAAATTGAGCTTGTGCTTGTCGCGCGCACGCTGCGCCAGTTTTTCATAGCGCCGGTCCGGCCCGTTCTTGCGCCAGCGCCAAATGAGATAAACGCCGAGCCGCAGCGCCCATGCGGTCGAGAGCAGCGTCAGCGCGGTGGCGTGCGGGCCTGGCGCCTCGAGCTGCGCGAACGTCGACCACGAGAGCACGATCACGCCCAGCGCCCACCAGGCATCGATAAAGCTCGGATCCTTGAGCCGAAGGCTGATGAGCCAAAGCGCGGCGAAAAACGCCGCGGAGATGGCAAGATTGGTCGCCATCACCGGAAGCAGCGCGCTCATGCTAAGCGATCTCTTTCAGCGCGCCGCGCAGTGTGTCGACGATCTGATCGATCTGCGCCTTCTCGATGATCAACGGCGGCGAGAAGGCGATGATGTCTCCGGTGACGCGGATGAGCACGCCCTTGTCGAAGCACATGCGAAAGGCCTCGAGTGCGCGTTGCGTCGGCGCGCCGGGGCGCGGTTCGAGTTCAATGCCGCCGATAAGGCCCAGATTGCGGACGTCGATAACATGGCGCGCGTCGCGCAAGCTGTGCATCGCGTCTTCCCAATAGGGCGCGATCTCGGCGACGCGTTCGAACAGCGCTTCGTCGCGGAAGAGCTTCAACGTCGCCAGTCCCGCGGCGCAGGCGAGCGGATGGCCGCTCGTCGTGTAGCCGTGGAAGAGCTCAATCGGCGTGTCGGCATTGGCGAGAATGGTGTCGTAAATCTCGCGCGACGCCGCCACCGCGCCCATTGGCACCGCCGCATTGGTGATGGCCTTCGCCATGGTGAGAATGTCGGGCTTCACATCGAAGAATTGCGAGGCGAACGGCGCGCCGAGGCGGCCGAATCCGGTGATCACTTCGTCGAAAATGAGCAGAATGTCGTACTTGGTGCAGAGTTCGCGTAAGCGTTTCAGATAGCCTTGTGGCGGCATGATCACGCCGGTCGATCCCGCTACCGGCTCGACGATGACCGCCGCGATGGTGCTCGCATCATGCAATTGCACGAGGCGCTCCAGCGCGTCAGCGAACTCCACGCCGTGTGGCGGCTCGCCGCGTGAAAAGGCGTTGCGGGCGATGTCGAGCGTGTGCGGCAAGTGATCGACGCCAACCAACATCGGCCCGTAAGTCATGCGGTTGCGCACGATGCCGCCGACGCTGATGCCGCCGAAATTGGTGCCGTGATAGCCGCGCTCGCGGCCGATCAACCGATATTTGCCGGCTTTGCCACGCGCTCTTTGGTACGCGAGGGCGATCTTGAGCGCGGTGTCGGCGCTTTCACTGCCGCTATTGGTGAAGAAGATGCGGTCGAGCCCGGACGGCAGGATGTCGGCGAGGCGATTGGCGAATTCGAACGCGTTCGGATGGCCGACATTGAAGTTGGTCGCGTAGTCCAGTTCGGCGGCGGCGCGCTGGATCGCTTCGACGATCGGCTTGCGTCCATGCCCGGCCGCCACGCACCAGAGTCCGGCGGTGCCGTCGAGCAGGGCGCGGCCGTCGGGCGTGTAATAGTGCATGCCTTCGGCGCGCACGACCATGCGCGGATCGGCCTTGAACGCCCGGTTCGGGGTGAACGGCATCCAGAAGGACTCAAGCGAATTCGGCTGTGACATGCGCCGATATTGCGCTCTGCGATCACAGGCGCAACAGGCTTTCGGCGGATTAGCTCCAGAGCAGCGACAGGCACGTCATGGCCCCGTCGCCTTTCTCGAACTCGCCGTTTTGCACGCTAATCAGGGTGAGTCCGTGCGTTTCCGCAAAGGCGGCGAACCTGCGCGCCGCTTTCGGATAATTCTCCGAGACGATGAGGTGTCTGCCTGCGCGGATGGCGTTGGCGCCGTGGTGCTCGTCCACATCGATGGCGATCTGCGTGAAGCGCGCGAACGCGGCGGTATCGACCAGGAATGGCGCGATTGCGACCGTGTTGTCGCCGAGATAGGTGACCGCCGACTTCAGGTGAAACGCCCTCTCGATCGGCACGGCGATGGTCTCGCGTGCGAAGCGCGCCATGAAGCGCGAGAGCGCATCGACGCCGGCCTGGTTGGTGCGCGAAGAAAGGCCGACGAATGTTGCCGCCTCGGTCGAGAACACGTCGCCGCCCTCAAGGAAGGCGCCGTCTGGAAGTGTCGTTACTTCATGCGTTTGCCGCAGGCGCACGGCGACCGCGTCTGCTTCCGCCGTGCGCGGCGGGCGCGGGCGCGTTTGCAGCGCATGGCGTCCCCAAAGCACCGCCGTGTCCTCGATAAAGACGCAGTCCGGCGTCTCTTCCGCAGCGTCCATCACCTCCACCACAAGCCCTGCCGCGCGCAACGCCGCTGCGTAGGCGTCGTGCTGGCGCGCGCAGGCGTCGAGCGAAATCACCCGCCCGCGCTCGACGTAGAGCGACGGATACGAGCGCGGAAAACACCGCAACAGCGCGTGCGTGTAGGTGAGTGACATCCGCCGGCGCTCCTATCTGCGCCGGCGCGGGGTGCCGAGAATGCCGCGCATCAGCTCGCGCACGATTGTGTTCATGACGCCGCTGGCGACACGCCCGCTTTGGCGTTCGAGCGGCGTGGTGCGCGATGATGAACGCGTGCTCTTGGCCTTCGCGCCGCCACTGCTCCGCGACCGCGAAGCGCGCGCGGCGTCCTTTTCGCGCGCCTCGCGTGCTTCTTCGCGTGCAGCGGCGGCGGCCGCTTGCTCGGCCCGGCGGCTCAGGATTTCGTGCGCGCTCTCGCGATCGACGGCTTTTTCATAGGCGCGGCCTGCCGCGTTGGCGCGCATCAGCGCTTGCCGTTCGGCGAGCAGGATCGGGCCGACATGGCTATTCGGCGGCCGGATCTTGGTGCGGGCGACGGGCGTCGGCGCGCCTTTTTCATCGAGCGTCGAGACAAGCGCTTCGCCGACCCCTAGTTCCTGAATCTCCTTCGCCACATCGACATTGGCATTGGCGCGGAACGATTGCGCCGCCGCGCGGACGGCTTTCTGATCGGTCGGCGTATAGGCGCGCAGCGCGTGCTGGAAGCGGTTGCCGAGTTGCGAGAGCACGATCTCGGGGATGTCGGTCGGCGATTGGGTGACGAAATAGATGCCGACGCCCTTGGAGCGGATCAGCCGCACCACTTGCTCGACCTTGTTGACCAGCTCCTTCGGCGCGTCGCGGAAGAGCAAATGTGCTTCGTCGAAGAAGAAGACGAGCTTCGGCTTATCGAGGTCGCCGACTTCCGGCATCTCCTCCCAAAGCTCGCTCATCAGCCACAATAGGAAGGCCGAGTAGAGCCGCGGGCTTTGCACCAAGCGCTCGGACGCCAGCACGTTGATCGTGCCTTTGCCGTCCTCGCGCGTCTTCAACAATTCTTCCAGCTTGAACGCCGGCTCGCCGAAGAAGCGGTCGGCGCCGTCCATCTCCAATTGCAGGAGCTTGCGCTGAAGAGCGGCGATCGATTGCGGCGTCACCAGCCCGTATTGTTTGCCGATGTCATCGGCATTGTCGGAGATGTAGGTCAGCAGCGCGCGCAAATCGTTGAGATCGAGCAGCAGGCCTTCGTTTTTGCCAGCCTTGAACCAGTCGTCAGCCAAGCGGAAGGCGATGGTGAGCGCGCCCGCCTGGGCGTCCGTCGCTTCGAGCACGCGGGCCATAAGCACCGGCCCCATCTCTGTGACCGTAGTCCGGACCGGGTGGCCGAGTTCCCCGTACACATCCCAGAATGACACCGGCATCGCCTCGGCGGCGTGGGGGAGGTTGATCTCGGCGGCGCGCGCGGACACCCAGTCCGGCGGCGTTGGGTCGGTGGCGGCGCAGCCCGAGAGATCGCCTTTAATGTCGGCGGCGAAGACGTTGACACCCTCGCGCGCGAACGCTTCGGCCAACACCTGGAGGGTCACCGTCTTGCCGGTGCCGGTCGCGCCGGCGATGAGGCCGTGCCGGTTGGCGCGTTTCAGGGCCATGCCCTGAACCCCTTCCGGGGCGGCGCCAATCTCGATCGATGCCGCCATTCTTCGGCCTCCTTGCTTCGCGCAACAGCTTGGCGCATCGGGTGTTTCCGGCAAGCCGGCGGGAGAGGCAAGTATGGATTTGTCACAGCGTGGGGCGGTCTGGATCATCGCCGCGGGGGTGATCGCGGCGGGGCTCTATTTCCTGCGCGAGCCGCTGACGCAGCTGGCCATGGCGCTGATCCTTTGGCTTGCCATCGACGGCCTGACCGAGACTTTGGACAAGCGCATTCCGTTCGCGCCGCGCTGGCTGGCGCTGCCGATCGCGCTGGTGCTGGTGCTGAGCCTAGTGGCGCTGATTGGGTACGTAGTTGTGGACAACATCGCCGCCATCATCGGCGATCTGAACCGTTATCAGTTCCGTCTCAACCAAGTGCTGAGCCAGCTGCACCAAGCTATCGGCGGCCCGGGCCGGGCGCCGACCGTCGGCGATCTGGTCGCGCAACTCGATCCGGCGCGTCTGGCTGCGGAAGTCGGCGAAGGGCTGCAGAACCTGATGTCGAGCGCCATCTTCACATTGATCTTTTTGGCCTTCCTGTTTCCGGCCGCATCGGTGATGTCGGATAAGCTCGACGCCATCTTCGGTCGCGGCGGCAAACGCGAAGGCGCGCGCGATGTGATCGCACGCATCCGCCTCTCGATGGAGCGTTACCTCTGGGTGCAGACCGTGATGAGCCTCATTATCACTGCGCTCACCTACGTCACGCTTTCGGTGATTGGCTTGGAAAACGCGCTGTTCTGGTCGTTCTTGATCTTCTTCCTCAACTACATCCCCACCATCGGCTCGATCGCCGCGACCGTGCTCACCACCGCGGTTGCGCTGGTGCAGTTCCAAACGCTCGGTCCGGTGTTTGCCGTGTTCGCCGGCGTCAGCGCGTGGCAATTCATCATCGGCAATTTCATTCAACCGCGCATGACAGGAGATTCATTGAATCTTTCCGCTGTCGTCGTCTTGCTGGCTTTGGCTGTTTGGGGCGCGATGTGGGGCATTGTCGGCGCGTTTCTCGCCGCGCCGCTGACAGTGATGTTGATGATTGTATTAGCGCAATTTCGCACCACGCGATGGATCGCGATTCTGCTCTCCGCCGATGGCAATCCAACACCTGACACAGATGAAATGCGCGCGGTCGATTCTACACCAAATTGATCCTTGCGAATCATCAGCGAACATGTATCGCTTTTGTGAAGAACGTCGCCGGGGCTTGGGGCGTTTTCTGCTGAACGCAAACCAGATTCCGGCGCGCTCGATACGTCAGTTTGACGTGTCGCACTGCACACGTGGGCTCAATGGGGGGCTTCATCTTTGCGGCGCGAAACGTCCACAGGACCAGGCCTCCGCGTGCGTCCCCCACCCAGCCTGCTGCGAGGCCTGCAGGCGCCGTCGGACAGCTTGTCCCCGTCCGACGGCGCCGCCAATTTTTCGAAAACCTGAACCGCTCGTCAAAGTCGGCGCCGCCATGCGTTAGCGCAGAGCGCGGGCGCCTCTTTTCGCGGCGTTTTGAACCGAGCGGCGGTTGCGCCTGCTGTTGGGGAGGCTAGGTTCGCGCCCAATCAGGAAACGCCCCGAAGGGACACTCTTCACATGGACGCCGCTGCGCGTGCGGAAGCTCATTCCGCCGACCAATTCGTTGCAACCGCCGCCAAGGGCCCCTGGCCCGCTTTCCGCTCCAATGGCGTGATCGACGCCGCCGCCGAAGCGTTTTTGCGCGGCATGTTCGACGATGCGTCCGAGGACGAGATGGTCGATCTGTCGACCGCCGATCTGACGGCGCTCGCGCACGACTTCTGGATCTGGCGCGGCGAGCGCCGTCCCGACGAACAACTGAGCCGCATCCGCCGCGGCGTCGGCGCCGGCGGGCGCGAGCTTGAGCGCGACATTCTCGAGGTCGCCGGTCCGGACATGCCGTTCCTGGTCGACTCGGTAATGGGTGAGATCGCCGATCAGGGCATCGCCTCGCTGGCCATGTTCCATCCGCTGGCGCCGTCAGCCTCGGGGCAGGGGCGCGATTCGCTCATCCAAGTGCACTTGCCGCGGCTCTCGGCGCAGCGCGCCAAGGCGCTGCACGATGGCGTCCGCGCTAGCCTCGCCGACGTGCGCGCCGCGGTGGCCGATTTCCACGCCATGCGCACCCGCATGCTCGACGCCGCGGCGGAACTGGAAACCGCCAAGACCAATGCGCCGGCGGAAGAGGCGGCCGAGGCGGTGGCGCTGCTGCGCTGGCTGGCCGCCGACAAGTTCACCTTCCTAGGCGCCCGCGACTACAAATACGCGCGCAATCCCGACGGCGGCTACAAAGCCGATGAACCGGAAATCCTCACCCATTCGTGCCTCGGCGTGTTGCGCGACCTCGATCTCTACGTGCTCCGCACCTCGGCCGAGCCGATGGTGCTGACGCCAGAGTTGAAGCGTCTGGTGCAAGAGCCGGCGCCGCTCATCGTCGCGAAATCGACCATTCGCGCCCGCGTGCACCGGCGCACTACCGCCGACTATATCAGCGTCAAACGCTACAATGCCGAAGGCGAAGCGATCGGCGAAATCCGCTTTGTCGGTCTTTTCACCAGCGAGAGCTTTACCGAGCCGACGCGCAATATTCCTATGCTGCGCCGCAAGGCCGAGTGGGTGATGAACGAGGCCGGCTTCGCCGCCGGCGGTCACAACGCCAAGACGCTGCGCAAGATCATTGAATACTATCCGCGCGAAGAGCTGTGGCAGATGTCGCGTGACGAATTGCTGTCGATCGCGCGCGGCGTTCTGCATTTGCTGGACCGCCCCCGCGCGCGCGTGTTCACGCGGCGCGACCGCTTCAACCGCTTTGTCACTGCGCTCGCCTACATTCCGAAAGATCGCTACGACACCAACACGCGCGAGCGCGCCGGGCGGGCGATTGCGGCGGCCTATGGCGGTGAAGTCGAGAGCTTCACGCCGCAACTGGGCGAAGGCCAGCTGGCGCGCGTTCTGTTTGTCATCGGCGACATCGACAAGACCCGCCCGGATCCCGACCAGCGTCGGCTCGATCACGCACTGGCCGAAATCACCCATACCTGGGTCGACGATTTCGCCGACGCGCTGATGCGTTCCGACATGTTTGACGCCGCCGCGCGCGAAGAAGCCGCCAATCGCTTCGAGGGCGCGTTCACCGCTGCCTACCGCGAAGCCAACGGCGTCGACGAAGCGCTGATCGATGTCGTCCAGATTATGAGCGCCGGCGATGACGAGATCATCCGCGCGCGCGCCTATCGTTTGCCGGGCGACGCCGAAAACATTATGCGCTGCAAGTTCTACGCACGCGGCGATGTGCTGGCGCTTTCGGCCACGGTGCCGATCCTCGAGAACATGGGCCTATTCGTCGACTCTGAGGTGAATTACGAACTCAACGTCAAGCCGGGCCCGCTGCATCCCGCGCAACGCATTTTCATTCACGACATCGAAACTCGCTCCGCCGACGGCAAGCCGATCAATCTCGACAGCGCCGGCGCCAAGTTCGAGCAGGCGTTCGCGGCGATCTGGACCGGTAAAGCCGAAAGCGATGGCTTCAATCGCTTGATCCTGGCGCTGCCTTGTACCTGGCGCGAAGCGGCGTTGATCCGCGCACTCGCGCGCTATCGCCAGCAGACCGGCCTCGACCCGACGCAGGCCGTGCAAGAGCAGGCGCTCGCCAACAATTCAAAGATTGCCGAACTGATCCTTGCGCTCTTCCGTGCGCGCTTCGATCCGGGCTTGCCGGAAACCATGGAGACGCGCCGCATCCGCTCCGGGCGGCTCGAATTCATGGTCGAAGCGGCACTCAACGAAGTGGTGAGTCTGGATGAAGATCGCGCGCTGCGTCGCATTGCGTATCTGGTGAAGGCGATCCGGCGCACGAACTATTACCAACCCAGCGCCGATGGCGCCGCCAAGCCGTACATGTCGTTCAAGATCGACTCGCACGCCGTCATCGATCTGCCGGCGCCGAAGCCCTATCGCGAAATCTGGGTCGCGAGCCCGCAAGTCGAAGGCGTGCATTTGCGCTTCGGACCGGTTGCGCGCGGCGGCCTGCGATGGAGCGATCGGCGCGACGATTTCCGCGTCGAAGTGCTCGACCTGGTGAAGGCCCAGCAGGTGAAGAACGCCATTATCGTACCTGTCGGCGCCAAGGGCGGCTTCTATCCCAAGCGCCTGCCCGCGCGCGGCGCGCCCGGCTATCAGGAAGCCGGCATTGAAGCCTACAAGACGTTCCTCCGCGGCCTGCTCGATATCACTGACAACATCGTCGATGACGCCATCAAAGCGCCCGGCGGCGTGATCCGTTGGGACGACGACGACGCCTATCTTGTCGTCGCCGCCGACAAGGGCACGGCGACCTTCTCCGACATCGCTAACGGCATCAGCGCCGAGTACGGCCACTGGCTGGGCGATGCGTTCGCCTCCGGCGGGTCGGTCGGCTACGACCACAAGGCCATGGGCATCACCGCCAAGGGCGCGTGGGAGGCGGTGAAGCGCCACTTCCGCGAAATTGGCAAGAACATTCAGGAGGAAGAATTCACCGTCATCGGTGTCGGCGACATGTCGGGAGACGTGTTCGGCAACGGCATGCTGTTGTCGCGCAAGATCAGGCTCGTCGCCGCTTTTGACCACCGCGACATCTTCATCGATCCCGATCCTGTCAATGTCGAGGCCTCGTGGGCTGAGCGCAAACGCCTGTTCGATACGCCGCGCACCTCTTGGCAGGACTACGACAAGAGCCAGATTTCCAAGGGTGGCGGCGTCTTTTCGCGCAGTGTGAAAGCGATCGCGGTGAGCCCGGAAATGGCCGCGCTCACCGGGCTGGACAAGCCGGAGGTCACGCCGTCGGAACTGATCGCCGCGCTGCTGCGCAGCCAGTGCGAGCTTTTGTGGTTCGGCGGCATCGGCGCCTACATCAAAGCGCGCAGTGAAAGCCACGCTGATGTCGGCGACAAAACCAACGATGCGCTCCGGGTCGATGCGGAGGATTTGCGTGCGCTGGTGATCGGCGAGGGCGCCAATCTCGGCGTCACGCAGAAGGGCCGCATCGCGTTCGCGCGCAATGGCGGGCGCATCAACACCGATGCGATCGACAACAGCGCCGGCGTCGATACCTCCGACCACGAGGTGAACATCAAAATCCTGCTCGGCGACACCATCCGCACCGGCGCGCTGAAGGCGGACAAACGCGACAAATTACTCGAGTCGATGACGGACGAAGTCGGCGCCCTGGTGCTGACCAATAACTACGATCAGACCCTGGCGCTATCGCTGGCGCAGGCGAGCGCGGCCGCAGATCTCGACAGCCACGAGCGCTTTATGCAGCGCCTCGAAGCGGCGGGAAAACTCTCTCGGCGTGTTGAAGGGCTCCCCCCGCCGGCGGAGGTGGCGAACTTGCGCGCCGGGAAATTGGGGTTGACGCGCCCCGAACTCGCCAAGCTCGTTGCCTACGCCAAGATCGATTTGTTCGACGCACTGGCGGTCTCGCCCACGCCGGACGATCCCGCGTTCGCTGAATCGCTGCGCACTTATTTTCCGCGCGAACTCGGGGCGCTCGAGCCGCAGATGGCGACGCACCGGCTTCGGCGGGAAATCATAGCCACGCGTTTGGCCAACGATCTGGTCAACCGCGCGGGCCCGTCCTTCATCGACCGCGTGCGCGAGACTTCGCGCGCCGATGCGGTGGTGATCGCCAGCGCGTTCGAGGCGGCTCGGCGCATCTACGATCTCGACGAACTGTTCCAGCGTATCAACGCGCTCGACAACAAGATTCCCGCTGCGGCGCAGATCGCGTTGCATCAGCGCATAGCCTCGTCACTGCGGCGGGTCACCAATTATCTCGCGCGCAATGGTGGCTTCGATCGCCCGCAGCCGACGCGCATCGGCGACGTGGTCGCGCTCTATCGAGAGCCGGTGGCTGCCCAGCGCGCCCGCATCGGTGAAGAGTTGAGCGAGCTTGAGCGCTCGCGCACCGAGGCCCGGCAGGCTGGCTTCGTCGATATGGGTGTGCCGCTTGAATTGGCGCGCGATGTGTCGCTCCTCTCGCCGCTGAGCACGGCGCTCGATGTGGCCGATCTCGCGCGTAACACCAGATGGCCGGTGCACGAAGCCGCCTTGCTTCATTGCATCATCGGTGCCGAGTTCGGCATTGACGCATTGCGGGACGCGGTGCCGCAACTGTCGCTCGACCAACACTGGGATCGCCTAGTGGTGCGTCGTGCGGCGGAAGATTTCGCGGAGGCGCAGCTGAAGCTCGCGGAAGCGGCGGCAGGAAAGATCGGCGCCCCGGCAAAGGCGGCCGATGCACATTGGATGGCCCTCGCGACGCGCGACTGGATTGGGGGCATCGGCCAGCCGGCTCAGCGCGCAAGCGCAGCGTTCAGAGAACTGAACGCGCAGGGCCAATGGACGTTCGCCAAGCTGATGTTGATCTCGGCGGAGTTCAATGCGTTGGTGAATGCTGTCCGCTAGAGTGCTGCGATCATTTCGCGCAGGAGTTCGATCTCTCGCGTCGTGGCGCTTGGGTTGAAGCGCACGCGCGGGTCCTGCGCGAGCGGGTCTTCGAAGGCGTGGGTGGCGTTCTCGAATAGCACGATGTCGAGGGGCGCGCCCCGCAAGCGTTGTCGATTGAGCGCTTCGCGCGGGCCGTTTGTGCCAACAATATAGTCGCGTCCCGCCACGATCGCGGTGCTGCGCAGGGCAAAGCGCCAGTCGCGCCGGCCAACAAGACTGCCGAGGCCCGTATAGGGATAGACGATCAAAGCCGATTGCACGCCGCTCAAGGGTTCGGCCGGCAGATTGGAAATACCGGTTGCGCGCGCCATCTCTTCGCCAGAGCGCAGAGAAAGCGCATCGAGCACGGTCCAGCCGCCGTGGCTCCAACCCATCACCGCGATGCGATCGCGCGCCGCCCAGCTTTGCCGCCGCGCCCACGTCACTGCAGCATAGAGATCGCCAGCGCGCTCGCGCCCGTGCAAGCGCGTACCGGTGCACACCGTGGCCAGCGCGGCCATGCGTGAGATGCGGCGTGGCGCATAGGAATCCACTACGATCGCGGCGGCGCCGGCGTCGGCGGCATGGCGAGCCATGTCGTTGATGAAAGGCCGCGGGCCGCCGCAGCCATGCAGCATGATCACGACCGGAAAAGGTCCCGCGCCTTCGGGCCGTGTAACCGTGAGACCCGAACTCAACTGCGCTACCCGCGCGTTCAAAGTATCCGCAACAGCCGGCATCGCCATGCAGAGTACAGCGGCGCACGCGAGCGCAAAGCGCGCAAGGCAGCGTTTCAACATGCCGCCTTATAGCGCGGCTTCAGCCCCAATGCATACGGGCGCGATCACTACCGCGGGCGCCGCCGCGGCGGTCGCGCCCAATATTGTCGAGAATGACCGCACCCATGGCGTGGCAGCCAAGCGAGCCGCCGATGTCGCGCGTGGCTGCGCCTTCGTCAAAAGCGCCGGCGACGGCGTTTTCGATGGCGGAGGCTTCGGTATGCAGGCCCAGGCCGTAACGCAACAGCATCGCCGCGGACAGCACGGCGCCCGCCGGATTGGCGAGGTCGCGCCCGGCAATGTCCGGCGCCGAGCCATGCACCGGCTCGAACAGGCCGGGTCCCGATGACCCAATGGAGGCGGAAGGCGATAGGCCAAGCGAGCCTGCCAAAGCGGAGAGCTCGTCGGAGAGAATGTCGCCGAACATGTTTTCAGTGAGAATGACGTCGTAGGCGCGCGGCGTACGCAGCACGTGCATCGTCATCGCGTCGATCAGAACATGCTCCAGCTCGACCTCCGGAAACTCCTCCTGCTGCACGCGGATGACGACCTCCCGCCACAGCTTGCTCGTCTCCATGACATTGGCTTTATCGACGGAGGTCACTTTGTTGCGGCGGCCGCGTGCGGCTTTGAACGCTGCGCGGGCGATGCGGGCGACTTCCTCAGATGTGTAGATGCAGAGGTCGCTGGCTTCGTCGGCGCTGCGTTTCTTCTCACCGAAATACGAGCCGCCGGTCAGTTCACGGAACACAACCATGTCGGCGCCTTCGATGATCTCGCGCTTCAACGGAGACTTGTCGATCAAAGCGGCGTGGATCTTCAGCGGCCGGATGTTGGCGAATACACCGAGCGCCTTGCGCAGCGCCAAGAGCCCTTGCTCCGGCCGGCGTGCCCCCTTGTCCCACTTGGGGCCGCCGACGGCGCCGAGAAACACCGCGTCGGACCTCTGGCACGCGTCCAGGCTTTCCTTCGGCAACGGATCGCCAGTCGCGTCGATGGCGCAGCCGCCGATCAGGTGCGTGTCGAAGTCGAATCGCCGCCCGTGCCGTTCGCCTACCGCGACCAGCACTTGGCGCGCGATGTCGGTGACCTCCGGGCCGACGCCATCGCCCGGGAGCAACGTTATTTTGTGGGTGGTGGTCTTGGCGTTCATGGTGCGCGCTCCAGGCCATGATCGCGTTCAAACGCTTCAATGGCGGGGATTTGGTTGAGGATGTGGCCCAGCGGGTCGACACCGTTGAGCAGGCAGGTGCGCGCGAACGGTTCGACCTTGAACGCAATCGGTGGCGTGTTGCCGATGGTGAGCTCGCATTTTTCAAGATCGACGGTCACGCGTCCGCCCGGATCGGCGAGCAGGCGCTGGTGCGTTTCCACATCGACTTCGATCGGCACCAGACCGTTCTTCAGTGCGTTCGAGGTAAAGATATCAGCGATGCTCGATGAAATGATGGCGCGGAAGCCAAAATCCATCAGCGCCCAGGGCGCATGCTCGCGCGAGGAGCCGCAGCCGAAATTGTCGCCCGCGACCAGCACGCGATGCTCGCTCGTGTTGACCTCGTTCAGCGGCGCATTGGCGAGCGGCTTGCCAGCGGTGTCGTAGCGCCAGTCGTAAAACGCCTTCACACCAAGGCCTTCGCGCGAAGTCGTCGTAAGGAAGCGAGCAGGGATGATCTGATCGGTGTCGATGCTCTCTTGCGGCAACACGAAGGTGCGCGAGGTGAGACTTTTGAATGGCTCAGGCATTGCGCGCCGCTCCCAGATAAATGCGCGGATCGGTCAGCACGCCGGCGATCGCGGTGGCGGCGGCAGTTGCAGGGCTTGCGAGGATGGTGCGCGCGCCTTTGCCTTGCCGGCCTTCGAAATTGCGGTTCGACGTCGAGACCGCGAGTTGTCCCGGCGCCACCAGGTCGCCGTTCATGGCGATGCACATGGAGCAGCCCGGCAAACGCCATTCGGCGCCCGCCGCCGTAAACACGCGGTCTAGCCCTTCCGCCTCTGCTTGTCGCCGCACCGCCTCCGAACCTGGCACCACCAAAACGCGCACGCCGTCTTTCACCTGACGCCCGCGCAAGACGTCGGCGGCGGCGCGCAAGTCAGACATGCGTCCATTGGTGCAACTGCCGATGAAAACGACATCGACGGCGTGACCGGTCGTCGCTTCGTTGGCTTTGAAATGCATGTAGTCGAGCGCGCGTTGTTCGGACTCGGTGCGTGGCGCGCGCAGCTTTTCACCGATCGGCGCGCCAGCGTCGGGCGTTGTGCCCCATGTCGCCATTGGCGCGATGGCGGCGCCGTCGAGGGTAAGTTCTTTGTCGAAGACGGCGCCTTCGTCGCTCGCGAGCGAGAGCCACCTGTCAGCTGCCGCATCAAATTCCGCTGGCGCGTGGCGGCGCCCGCGCAGGAAGGCGATGGTCTTCTCGTCCGGCGCGACCATGCCGCAGCGTGCGCCCGCTTCGATCGACATGTTGCAGAGGGTCATCCGCCCCTCCATGTCGAGCCCGCGCACGGCTTCGCCCGCGTACTCGATGGCGTAGCCGGCGCCGCCGCCGAAGCCGAGCTCAGCGATGATGGCGAGGATCATGTCTTTGGCCGAAACACCCGCCGCCAGCTTGCCGGAGACGTTCACGCGCATGCGCTTTGGCTTACGTTGCAGCAGACATTGCGACGCCAGCACGTGGCCAACTTCCGATGTGCCGATGCCGAACGCGATGGCGCCGAACGCGCCGTGGGTGGCCGTATGACTATCGCCGCAGACAACGACCATGCCCGGCTGCGTCAAGCCGAGCTCCGGCGCCATGACGTGAACGATGCCGCGATCGTCGCTCTCCCAGCCGGCCAGGGTGATGCCGTGTGCCTCGCAATTGCGCTGCAGCGTCGCCACTTGCGCTTCTGCTTCTTTCGTCACGTAGGGGCGCTTGCCGCTGGCATCGGGCGGCAAGGTCGGTGTCGAATGGTCGAGCGTGCCGTATGTGCGATCAGGGCGGCGCACTTTCAGGCCGCGCGCATCGAGTTCGGAGAACGCCTGCGGGCTCGTCACTTCGTGCACGAGATGCAGATCGACGTAAAGCACCGCCGGCGCGTCCGGCGTCTCACGCGTGACGACATGCGTGTCCCACACTTTGTCGAACAAGGTCTTAGGAGAGGGCACTCATGCCTCCTGCCGTTTCAGTAACGGCGTTGATGATGGAAACGAGTTCGGCATCGTCGATCTCGCCGATAGTGTCGGCGCGGCGCTTGAATTCGGCGAAGACGGTGGCGAGCGCGGCGCCGCTCAGACCATAGCCCAAAGTCTCGGCGCGTTGCGCGATCGCGTGACGACCGGAGTGCTTCCCGAGCACTAAGCGGGAGCCTTCGAAGCCCACGTCCTCGGGGCGCATGATCTCGTAGGTGCGCGCGTCCGCGAGAATGCCGGCTTGATGAATGCCCGCCTCGTGCGCGAAGGCGTTGACGCCGACAATCGCCTTGTTACGGACCAATGGGGAGCGCGTGATCTTGCTCAACAGACGACTTGTGCTCAGAATCTTGGTTGTATCGACGCCAGTGTGAACGCCGAACAGATCGCCGCGCGTCTTGAGCGCCATCACCACTTCTTCGAGCGCGCAATTGCCGGCGCGCTCGCCAATGCCGTTGACCGCGACCTCGACTTGCCGCGCGCCGTTAGCCACCGCCGTCAAAGTGTTGGCGACGGCCATGCCGAGATCGTTGTGGCAATGCGCCGACAGAACGACGTGCGGAAAGCGCGCTGTGCGGCGCTTCATTTCGCTGAAAATTGCGCCGATTTCGAGCGGCGTCGAATAGCCGACAGTGTCGGGAATGTTGAGCGTCGTAGCGCCGGCTTCGCAGACTGCCTCCAGCACGTCGCCGAGAAAGTCGCGCTCGGTGCGTATGGCGTCCTCGGCGCAGAATTCGACGTCATCGAACAGGGTCCGCGCGAAGGCGACGGCGCGCACGGCGGTCTCCAGCACTTCGTCGGCGTTCATGCCGAACTTCACCTGGCGGTGGATCGGGCTGGTGCCGAGAATGATGTGGACGCGCCGCCTCGGTGTCGATTGCAGCGCGCCGTAGGCGGTATTGATGTCGGCCTCGTTGGCGCGCGCGAGCGAGCAGAAGGTCGGGCCTTCTACCTCGCTGGCGACGCGGCGGATAGCGTCAGCGTCGCCAGGGGAGGCCGCGGCAAAGCCGGCTTCGATGACGTCGACGCCAAGGTCGCGCAGCGCAAAGGCCATGGCCAGCTTGTCGGCGGCCGACATCGAAAAGCCAGGCGCTTGTTCGCCGTCGCGCAACGTTGTGTCGAAGACCAGAACGCGGTTGGCGTCGCGTACGTCCGCTTCTCCTACCTGGGACATGGCGCCTGCCTCCTAGCGAGAGACGAAGGCCCGCGACGGGAAACGGTCTTTTCGAACGTCTGAATAATGATCTTGGACATGGAAATCTCCGGATGAGCTTAGGTGCGTGGCGCAGCCGACGCGTGAGCGTCGGCGCTGCTAATTCGGTCGGCTTCCGGTCCGCGATGAATAGAAAGAACGCCCGTCCGCGAAACCTCGACGAGGCCGAGCGGGCGCATGAGTTCGATTATGGCGTCGATCTTTTCGCTGGAGCCGGTCACCTCGAAGATGAAGCTCTCCAGCGTGGTGTCGATGACTTTGGCGCGAAAAATGTCGGAGACGCGCAACGCCTCGATGCGGTCTTGGCCGGTCGAGCGCACTTTCACCAGCGCCAGCTCGCGCTGCACGCCGGCGGGATCGAGCGTCACGTCGATGACTTGCCGCACCGAGACGATACGTTCCAACTGCGCCTTGATCTGATCGATCACGGCAGGCTCGCCACGCGTGACGACCGTGATGCGTGACGTATGAGCGGCTTTGTCCGTCTCGGCGACGGTTAGGCTTTCGATATTGTAGCCGCGCGCGGAAAACATGCCGACCACGCGCGCAAGCACGCCCGGCTCATTATCGACGACAACAGCCAGCGTGCGGGCCTCGGACATGTTTGCGGCGGACTTCGACATGGGCGTTAGACCAGCTTCTTTCCGTCGTCGTCGATCTCGTCACCGGCGAAGGTGTCGGCGAGGATCATTTCATTGTGCGCTTTACCCGAAGGGATCATCGGGAAGCAGTTCTCCTCCTTGGCGACGCGGCAGTCGAACAGGACCGGCCCCGGTGTTTCGATCATCTCCAGGATTTTCGCGTCAAGCTCGTCGGGTCGATCGGCGCGAATGCCTTTGCAGCCGAAGGCTTCGGCCATCTTGACGAAATCCGGCAGCGCTGCGGAGTAGGAATGCGAATAACGCTCGCCGTGCAGCAATTGCTGCCACTGGCGCACCATGCCCATCCATTCATTGTTAAGGATGAAAATCTTGATCGGCAGCATGTGCTGCACGGCCGTCGACATTTCCTGCATTGTCATTTGCACGCTGGCTTCGCCGGCGATGTCGATGACGAGCGCGTTAGGATGGGCAGCTTGCACGCCGAGCGCTGCGGGCAGGCCGTAACCCATGGTGCCGAGACCCCCGGATGTCATCCAATGGTTCGGTGTCTCGAAGTGAAAATATTGCGCCGCCCACATCTGATGCTGGCCCACTTCGGTGGTGATGTAGACGTCGCGATCCTTCGTCGCCGCGTAGAGTCGCTCGATGGCGTATTGCGGCTTGATCACGTCTTGTGAGGGCTTGTAGGCGAAGCATTTGCGGGCGCGCCAGCCTTCGATCTGATCCCACCAGGCTTTCATATTCGGCCGCGACTTCACACGCTGCCGCCAGGCTGCGGCGAGGGCCTTTAGCGCTTCACCCGCATCGGCGATGATCGGCACATCGACGCGGACATTCTTGTTGATGGAAGATGGATCGATATCGATGTGAATTTTCTTAGAGTTCGGGCTGAACGCGTCGATGCGCCCGGTGACGCGGTCATCGAAGCGGGCGCCGACGCAGATCATCACGTCGCAATCGTGCATGGCATGGTTGGCCTCCCACGATCCATGCATGCCCAGCATGCCGAGCCATTGCGGATCGGAGGCAGGAAAAGCGCCCAGCCCCATCAAGGTGGAGGTGATCGGAAAGCCGGTCTCGCGCACTAGCTCGCGCAAGGTGTCGCTGGCGCGCGGGCCGGCATTGATGATGCCGCCGCCTGTGTAGAAGATCGGCTTGCGCGCGCTCGCCATCAGCTCGACGGCTTCAGCGATCTTGCTCTGATCAATGCCACGCACGGTGCGCTTGGAGCGCTGCGGCGCACGCTCCGGTGGCACATAAATGCCGCGCGCAAATTGCACGTCCTTCGGAATATCGACGACGACGGGCCCGGGCCGGCCGCTGCGCGCCACATGAAACGCCTCATGCAGCACCGCCGCGAGCTCGCTCACATCGCTCACCAGCCAATTGTGCTTTGTGCACGACCGAGTGATGCCGACCGTGTCGCACTCCTGAAACGCGTCGGAGCCGATCAAATGCGTCGGCACTTGGCCGGTGATGACCACCATCGGAATCGAGTCGAGCAGCGCATCGGCCAGCGGCGTCACGATATTGGTGGCGCCAGGCCCGGAGGTCACCAGCGCGCAACCGACTTTGCCGGTTGAGCGCGCATAACCTTCCGCCGCGTGGCCGGCGCCTTGTTCGTGACGCACCAAAATATGACGCACGTCATTGTTGGAGAAAAGGGCGTCATAGATCGGCAACACCGCGCCGCCCGGATAGCCGAACAGCGTGTCGATGCCCTGATCCTTCAGCGCGCGTACGACCATTTCCGCGCCCGTCATTTCGATGCCGGCGAACGGCGCCGTGTCGGCGGGGTGGAGCTGGGCGATGTTGCTTGCGGTCGTCATCGGGTGTGCGGGCTCACGAATTGGTCGGTTGCTTCAGCCACGCCATGCGCTCGCGCAGCGCCGCACCGGTCTTTTCGATCGGATGGTTGCGGTCGGCGTTGAGCATGGCGTTGTAGCGCGGCTTGCCCGCTTGGTTTTCGAGGATCCAGTCGCGCGCGAAATTGCCGGACTGGATATCCTTCAACACTTCGCGCATGCGGGCGCGGGTTTCATCGGTGATGATGCGCGGGCCTGAAACGACCGCGCCGTACTTGGCCGTTTCCGAGATGAAGTCGTGCATCTTTGACACGCCGCCTTCGTAGAAAAGGTCGACGATCAGCTTCAGCTCGTGCAGGCACTCGAAGTACGCAACTTCGGGCTGATAGCCGGCGTCGACCAAGGTTTGATAGCCGGCCATGACCAGCTCTTTGGCGCCGCCGCAGAGCACGGCCTGTTCGCCAAACAAATCGGTTTCGGTCTCTTCCGTGAAGGTGGTCTCAAGCAGACCGCCGGTGGCGCCGCCATTGCCCTTGGCATAGGCCATCGCCTTGTCGCGCGCCTTGCCGCTGACGTCCTGATGCACGGCAAACAGTGAAGGCACTCCGCGCCCACGCGCATACTCGCGACGAACCAGATCGCCCGGGCCTTTCGGCGCAACGAGCACGACGTCCATGTCCGCGCGCGGCTGCACGCGTCCATACACGATCGAGAAGCCGTGCGCGAACAGGAGCGTCGCGCCCTTCTTGGCTCTTGGTTCGATGATGTCCTTGTAGATCGCTTCCTGCGCCATATCGGGGGTAAGGAAAGCAATCAGGTCGGCGCCTTCGATGGCCTCGGCAGGCTCGGCCGTGGCGACCTTGTCGGCGGTGGCGTGGGTCCAGCCTTTGCCGCCTTTGCGCACGCCGGCGACGACATCGTAGCCGCTGTCGCGAAGATTTTGCGCATGCGCGCGGCCTTGGCTGCCATAGCCGAGCACGGCGATGCGTTTGCCCTGCAGCACTTCGCTTTTCACGTCGTCGTTGGTGTAAACTTTCATCTTCTTACTTCTCGCGTCTTTGCGCCGGCGGCGGGTTAGGGATGGTCACGGCGCCCTGCGAAGCGGAAGCAACGAGAGCAGCGTATTTGGCGAACGCGCCGGTGGGCGCGGGTTTGGTCGGCGGATGAGAGCGGCGCGCCGAGAGATCAGCCGTTGTGTCAATGCTGCGCGCGGCGACGTCGATGCTGATGACATCGCCGTCTTTCAACAAGGCGATTGCGCCGCCCGCGGCGGCTTCCGGCGACACGTGACCGGCGACGAAACCATAAGACGCGCCGGAGAAGCGCCCATCTGTGATCAACGCGACGTTCTTCATGCCCCGACCTTTCAGCGCGGCGGTGACTTGCAGCATTTCGCGCATGCCGGGGCCGCCCTTGGGGCCTTCGTAGCGGATGACGATGACGTCGCCCTCCTTGATCGCGCCAGCCTGCACCGCGTCGAACGAGGCTTCCTCGCTGTCGAACACGCGCGCAGGGCCTTCGAAGCGTGCGGTGTCGTGGCCGACAAGTTTGATCACCGCGCCGTCAGGCGCGACATTGCCGTAGATCACAGCATAAGAGCCGCGAGCCAGCACGGGAGCGGAAAAATCCCGGATAACTTGCTGACCCGCGGGCTCGACGGCCTCACGCGCCTCGTCAAACAATGAGCGGCCGGAGACGGTGGGGGTATCCGTCGCAAGTCCGGCCGCCATCAGGCGGTGCATGACGAGACGCGTGCCGCCGGATTCAAACAAATGGTGGGCGAGAAATTGGCCGCCCGGTTTCAAATCGCAGATCACTGGCGCGGCTTCGCAGGCGGCGTTGCAATCTTCCACACCAAAAGCGATGCCGGCTTCGGCGGCGATGGCGGTTAGGTGCAGCACTGCGTTGGTGGAGCCGCCGCTGGCGGAGCAAGCGAGCGCGGCGTTGCGCAGCGAGTCCGCGGTGACAAAACGGCGCGCGCTGTGGCCGCGCTGGGTGAGTTCGACCGCGAGCCGACCGCAGCGTTCGGCCTCAGCGGGTTTATTCTTGTGCACTGCGGGCACATCATTGGCGCCCATCGGTGAGAGCCCCATGGCGGACAGCGCCATCGCCATGGTGTTGGCGGTGAATTGTCCGCCGCAGGCGCCGGCGCCAGGGCAGGCGGCCTTCTCGACCGCTTTCAAGCCTTCATCGTCCAGCGTACCGGCGCCGTGCGCGCCGATGGCTTCGAACACTTCCTGGATCGAGATTTCTTTGCCGGCGTGACGGCCCGGCATGATGGTGCCGCCGTAGAGAACACAGCCCGGCAGGTCCATGCGCGCCAGCGCCATGGCTGCGGCTGGAATGGTCTTGTCGCAGCCGACGATGCAAACCACGCCGTCGAGTTGGTGGCCCTGCACCGCAAGCTCGATCGAGTCTGCGATCAGCTCGCGCGAGATCAGCGATGCCTTCATGCCCGGCGTGCCCATCGAGATGCCGTCGGTGACGACTATAGTGTTGAAGTCGATCGGCACGCCGCCAGCCTCGCGCACGCCGCGACGCACGTACTCGGCCAGATCGCCCAGATGCATGTTGCAGGGCGTCACCGACGACCATGTGTTCACCACCGCGATCAGCGGACGGGCGAAATCGGCGTCGTCCAGCCCCGCGGCGCGCAGATAGGAGCGCGCGGCCGCCCGGTTGGCGCCGCCGGTGACGACGGCGCTGCGTAGGGGGCTGGAGCCCTTGGGGGCGATCTCTTGCGTCATCAGCGTCCGGTTTGGATCGCTCGGGCAACAAAAAACCCCGCTGCCGGATGGTGCGGGGTGGTCCGATCGATCCTGGTTTGAGGTCAGGTCGAGGGCAGCCATCCCGCACTGGCGCTAATCAGCGCCAGGCTAAGGCTCATAAGGCCTACGAGTACGACAAGCACGCGGCCGTCAGCCGCTTTCGCGGTTGCGGTAACGCGGGCTGGTCTGCGCTCGGTCGGCACGAAATTTAGCTCCTGACCCCACTAAGCCGAAAGATTTTGCGCGGCGCAACATGAAAAGCCGCCGCAAGGGGAGATTTTTCACCCCGCCGCGCCGTGACGCAACATATTCACAGGCGCCCTAGTGCCGGAAATGGCGCATGCCGGTGAAGACCATGGCCAGTTCCGCCTCGTCTGCGGCCTTGATGACGTCCTCATCCCGGATTGAGCCGCCGGGCTGAATCACCGCCGTCGACCCCGCCTGGGCGGCCTGCAGGAGGCCGTCCGGGAAGGGGAAGAAGGCGTCGGAGGCGCACACCGAGCCGATGGTCTTGGGATCGCTCCAGCCGGCGGCGTGGGCGGCGTCCTCGGCCTTGAGGCGCGCAACGCGGGCGGAATCGACACGGCTCATCTGGCCGGCGCCGATGCCGACTGTGGCGCCGTCGCGCGCATAGATGATGGCGTTCGACTTCACGTGCTTGGCGACGCGGAAAGCGAAGATCATGTCGCGGATTTGCGCTTCGTTCGGCTGCCTCTTGGTGACGATCTTCAAGTCGCCCGCGCCGATGCGGCCATTGTCGCGGCTCTGGGTGAGGAAGCCGCCGGCCACGGTCTTCACGCTCAAACCCGGCGTCGCCGGATCGGGCAAGCCGCCCGTCACCAGCAGGCGCAAATTCTTCTTCTTCGCGAACACCGCGATCGCGTCCTCATCCGCCTCCGGCGCGATCACCACTTCGGTGAAGATTTCCGCGATCGCTTCGGCGGACGCTTTGTCCAGCCGGCGATTGAGCGCGACGATGCCGCCGAATGCGGACACGGAATCGCATTCAAGCGCGCGCTTGTAGGCTTCAAGCAAATTGCCGCCCAGCGCCACGCCGCACGGATTGGCGTGCTTGATGATGGCGACGGCTGCGCTTTCCTTCGGATCGAACTCAGCGACCAGTTCGAACGCCGCGTCGGTGTCGTTCAGATTGTTGTAGCTGAGCTCTTTGCCTTGTAATTGCTTGGCGGTGGCGACGCCGAAGCGCTTTTCGCCGCTGACGTAGAAAGCAGCGTTTTGGTGGGGATTTTCGCCATAGCGCAGGCTTTGCTTGAGCTTGCCGCCAACCGCGCGCCATGTCGGCGCGGTATCGCCAAGCTGCTCGGCGTACCACGCCGAAATCGCCGCATCATAAGCGCCGGTGCGCGAGAAGGCCTTCGCCGCGAGCTTTTTGCGCAGCGCCAATGTCGTGCCGCCATGCGCCTTTCCTTCCGCGAGGATCGCTTCCATGTCGCCGGCATCGGTCGCCACCGCGATGAAGCCGTAATTCTTCGCCGCCGCGCGGATCATCGCCGGGCCGCCAATGTCGATGTTCTCGATGCATTCGTCGAACGCGGCGCCGCGCGCCACCGTCGCTTCGAACGGATAGAGATTCACATAGAGCACATCGAACGCCTCGATGCCGTGCTCCTTCATCGCCGCCGTGTGCTCGGAATTGTCGCGCAGCGCGAGGAGGCCGCCATGCACTTTCGGATGCAGCGTCTTCACGCGCCCGTCCATCATTTCCGGAAAGCCGGTGACGGCGGAAACGTCCGCCACCTTCAGCCCCGCGTCCGCGATCGCTTTCTTGGTGCCGCCCGTGGACACGAGCGCTGCGCCCAGGCTGGCAAGCGCCTGCGCATGCTCGATGAGCCCGGTTTTGTCGGAGACGGAAATCAGCGCGCGTTTGATCGGGAGAATGTCGGTCATGGCCGCGCTTCTAGGAGATTCTCCGGGAAAAGCGGAGTCTGGCGGTGATTCTGACGCAGGGCGGTGGTGCGCGACGTGCTAGGACGTCTGCGACGAGGAGAGCCTATGCCAGTTCAATCGGCCCGTTTCTGGGATCGCATCGCACGCAAATATGCCGCCAGCCCGATTGAAGATATGGCCGGCTATGAGCGAACGATCGATCACACCCGCCGCTTGCTCAAGAGCACCGACGCCGTGTTCGAGTTCGGGTGCGGCACGGGGACGACCGCGCTGAGACTCGCGTCCTCGGTCGCGCGCTATGTCGCGACCGACATCTCTCAGGAGATGATCGCGATCGGGCGTGAGAAGGCGCAGGCGGAAGCCGTGACCAATGTGGAGTTTGTAGTCGCCACACCGGAGACCGCGCAGTTTCCAGCCGCGAGCTTTGACGCTGTGCTTGGTTTCAATGTGCTGCATCTGATCAAGGATCGGACGGCGGCGTTGCGCAGCGTGCGGGGTCTGTTGAAACCCGGTGGCGTGTTCATCTCAAAGACGCCAGCGCTCAGCGCCATGGGCTTTCCGATCCGCCTGCTCGTGCCGGTTATGCAGGCTTTCGGCAAAGCGCCTTATGTCGGCTTCTTCACAAGCGAAGAGCTTAGCCAGGAGATCGCCGACACTGGGTTCGAGATCGTCGAACAAGCGCATCACGGGACGAAGAAGAACGATGTGCGGACGTTCGTTGTTGCCCGGAAGGTCTAGGATCATTGCGCGTTGTGCAGTTCCGGATAAATCCACCAGAACGGAAACGCCGTCTCGCCCAGAACCAGCGCCGCGACTTCCGGAAAGATGATCTCGGCCCGCACGCTGTTGCCGAGCATCACCAGGCAGCGTTCCCCGGCGTCCTCGCAAATCACCAAATTGCCCGTCCAGTCATTGTGGCCGCCCTTGGAGAAATAGCGCCCGTTGGGCGTTTCCCAGGTCTCGCCCACGAGCGAGGCGGAGAGGTTCGTCGCTTCGCCGCGCGGATCGTTGGTGTTGTAGAACCGGATGGTCGGAAATTTCTGCGTGGTGCGGATTGGAAATTGAGCGCGCACCCATTCCGCGCGCGCGGCAGGAGAGAGCCCCACGCCAGCAAACATCCCGCGCCACATCCGCGCTTGATCTTGGAACG
>JBFWYC010000001.1:0-286636 GCA_050186805.1 Hyphomonadaceae bacterium | reverse complement strand
CGATCTGCTCATGGCGCCCGCGAGGCTTCCACGCGCACGTTGATGTCGATGTCGCGTGAGATCAGATCGTCGGCGTCGGTGTCCTTGCCGATATCGAAGTCGCGCCGGTCGATGCTGGTCGAGCCTGTCATCGTCGCGCTCGCGCCATTGATCGTCAGCGCGAACGGCAAGTCCACATCGCGGTCGCGGCCGCGCATGGTCAGCGTGCCGCGTGCCACATAGCCTTCGCCTTGCCGGCGGAAGGCGCTGCTGCGGAATGTCGCGGTCGGATAGGCGGCGGTGTTGAACCAATCGGCGCCGGAGAGCGCGTTGTCATGCATGGCCACGCCATCGGTGGCCGAGGCGGTGTCGATCGTCACCACAACGGAGGACTGATCGAGGTTTTGCGGATCGAAGCGGATGTCGGCGCGCCAGCGCGTGAAGCGGCCTTGGAAGCGCGTCGCGCCGCTTTCGTCGTCCGTGTAGGTGAAAGCAAAGCCGATGGAGCTTGCGCGGGCGTCGACGCGCCATGCCGGCACTGCCGACGGCGCCGCCGGATCGGCTGGCGCAGCTGTCTCCGGCGCGGCGGCGGGCGCGTCGGGCGTCGCCTCGACAACCTCGAACGACGATTGCGCTTGTGGCGCCGAATTGTCGCTCGTGCTGCTCATGAACGAGCCGAATGCGAACAACGCCGCAAATGTGGCCACGGCGACGAGAGCCAAGCCGCCGCCGAGCACGGCGAGCCGCGTGGGGTTCTTGGGGTACGGCTCAGTTTGATGGGGCGCACGCAGACCGGGAACCATGTGCGCCAGCGTTTCGTCGCGGTCGAAAAAGTGATGCTTCAGCGCCGCCGCGACATGCAGCGCCGCCAGCACCAAAGCCGCCCACGCAAGCTTCGAATGCACGCCCATCGAAGCCTCGGCGACCGACTCGCGCACATCGAGGCCCGCGCCCGGCAAGCCAAACAGATGCGGCACGACGAAGAGGCCGAACCAATGCGTCGTCACCATCAGTGGTTGATCGTCATGTTCGGACCAGCCGGCCGAAACATAGAGCCATCCGGTTAGCGGCAGCGCGATCATCAGGACGTAAAACGCCCAGTGCGTCGCCTTGGCGACGATGCGCTCCCATTGCGGCATGTGCGCGGGAAGCGGCGGCGGCGGGTTCGCCAACCGCCAGCCCAGGCGCACCAAGCTCAGCGCCAACACTGTCAGCCCGATCGACTTGTGCAGCTGGTAGGCGCGGAAGACCCCGTCCGTGACGGCGCCGTCCTCGGCCTGATCGCCCATCCACCAACCAAGCGGGATCATGAACAGAATGGCGAAGGCGATCGCCCAATGCAGGACGATCGCCACCGCGGTGTAGCGCTGAACCGGCGCCGCCATTTCAGTTTACCGGTTCGGCGGGCTGCGGCGCGGGCGCCGGAGACGGCGCTTCACGCATGAACTCGGCTTCGATGACCAGTTCGATTTCGTTGGAGACGCCGTCGCCTGCGTCCGGCGCGGACGGCATCAGTGTCGTCGAGGCGATGCCGAAAGCGGCGCGGTTGAACGAGCCGCGCGCCGAGAAGCCGATCAATTGCATCGGGAAGCCCATCGGATGGCTGGCGTGGCTCATATTGTAGGTCACCTCCAGCGTGATCGGATGGGTTTGGCCCTTGATCGTCAGATCGCCGGTGACGCGCGCCGTGTTGGGGCCGGTGCGTTCGACCGCGGTCGACGTGAACGTAGCGGTCGGGAAGCTCGCGCTATCGAGCCAATCAGAATTTTGCAATTCGGCATCGAAGTTGCGGTCGCCACTATAGGGTGTGTCGAGCGAGGTGGTGTCGATCGTCGCCGTGACGCTAGATTGCTCCGGTGCCTCGGCGTTGAAATTGAGCGACCCGCTCACCGTGTTGAAGCGGAACTGGTAGTACGACAGGCCAAAGTGCTTGGCGCGGACGATCACCGTCGTGTGGTTCGGATCGAGCGGGTACTCGCCCGACGGAACCGAAACTTCGACGGCCGCCGGCGGCGGTTCGGTCGTTGTGTTCGCGGGTTGTGAACAAGCGGCGAGCGCCAAAGCGGCCGCGGCGGCTAACGTCCATGATTTCATTCAAAGCTCCCTCGCTTAAGCGCGCTTTACATAGATCGCGCCAGCGGCGGCGCCACGGAGGCACATGCAGGTAACTTACCCGCATGTGGTTTCGCTTCAACACTGTCAGCGACGCGTCAGCCGTGCACCAGCTCCGCCTCGATGACGATTTGCACGTCGTCGCCGGTGAAAGCCTGCCATTGGGTGACGCCCCATTGCGTGCGGTCGATCGTGCCGTGGGCCGAGAAGCCCAGCACTTGCGAGCCGCCGCGCAACGGATCGACGGCGCCGCCATCGAAGGTGACATCGAGCGTGACAGGATGGGTCTGGCCATTCATGGATAGGTCGCCTGTGACCTGCGCCGTATGCTTACCGGTGCGTTGAATCGCCGTCGAGGTGAAGGTGATGGCGGGCGCCGTATCCGAGCCGAGCGCGCGGCCGATGGTGCGATCGAACGCACGTTCTCCTTGTGCGTTGAGGACGCCGGTATTGATCGATGTCGCATCGACGCTGGCGGTGAGCTGAGAGCGTGACGGATCGGCTGGATCGAGCACAAGCGTCGCGTCCCTTGTGTCGAAGCGCGCGGTGAACCAGGCCAGATCCATATGGCGGATGCGGAAGTTGACGCTCGCGTGCCGCGGATCGAGACGATAGCTGCCGGCGGGCAGATCGACCGCGATCGGGTAATTGGCCGCGGCGGCGGGCGCTGTGACGGCGGCCGGCGCCGTGGCGAAGGGCGGGGGCTGATCGGGTGCGCCGGCCACGCTTGCGCATGACGCCAGGACAACGCTGGCGGCGAGAACGAGTGCTCTCATGGTTCGTCTCCTGACCCCGCCTTCGCATCACGCGCCAAAGCGGTGATAAGTCAGCCCGGCATGATGTCGCGGAATCCGTGCGACACGCTATGCTGGGCGCGGAGCCTTATTATGACTTACGCCGCCCCGATCCAACACATGCGCTTCGCCTTGGAAGACTGCGCCGATCTCTGGCGCGTGCAGCGGGGCGGCGCGTTCGCGGAGTTGGGGGATGGCGACGTTCTCGGCGCCATCCTTGAGGCTGCGGCCGCCGTCGCGTCGGAAACACTGGCGCCGATCAATCGCAGCGGCGATCGCGCCCGGGTGAGCCTCGCCGATGGCGTCGTGCGCGCAGCGCCTGGTTTCGTGGCGGCTTATGACACATTCCGCCAGGCCGGTTGGCTGGGGCTTGCCGCCGATCCTGCTTATGGCGGCCAAGGGCTTCCGCGCGCCGTCGCGCTCGCCGTGTTCGAGATGGTGCATGCCGCGAACATGAGCTTCGGTCTGATGCCGATGCTTTCGTTGGGCGCGGTCGAGGCGATCGAACAGCATGGCGCGCCGGATCAGAAAGCGCTCTATCTGGCCAAGCTGATCTCGGGCGAATGGGGCGGCACGATGAATCTGACGGAGCCGCAGGCCGGCTCCGATCTCGGCGCGTTGACCACCAAAGCCGTGCCGCAAGCCGATGGCTCCTACGCCATCACCGGGCAGAAAATTTTCATCACCTGGGGCGAGCACGACCTCACGCCCAACATCATTCACCTAGTGCTCGCGCGCATCGAAGGCGCGCCGGCGGGCTCGAAGGGCATTTCCATGTTCATCGTGCCGAAGTTTCGCGACGAGGACGGTTCGCGCAATGCGGTGCGCTGCATCGGCCTCGAAGAGAAGATGGGCATTCACGCCTCGCCCACGTGCACGATGGCCTATGAGGGCGCGACGGGCTGGCTGATCGGGGAGGAGAACAAGGGGCTCGCCGCCATGTTCACGATGATGAATGCAGCGCGCCTCAATGTCGGCATGCAGGGCGTCGGCATCGCGGAAGCGGCGTATCAAAAGGCGCTCGCCTACGCGCACGAGCGCAAACAGGGCGGCGCGCTGATCATCACGCATCCGGACGTGCGGCGCATGCTGCTGACGATGAAAGCCAAGATTCAAGCCGCACGCGCCATCTGCTACGCCACCGCCGTCGCCGCCGATAGCGGCGATCATGCGCGCGAAGATGTGCTGACGCCGATCGCCAAGGCGTGGAGCACCGATGTCGGCGTCGAGGTTGCGAGCCTCGGCGTGCAGGTGCATGGCGGCATGGGCTTCGTCGAAGAAGGCGGCGCAGCGCAATTCTATCGCGATGCGCGCATCGCGCCGATTTATGAAGGGACGAATGGCATTCAGGCCATCGATCTTTACGGCCGCAAATTGTTGCGTGACCGTGGCGAAGCGATGTTCGGCATCATCGCCGATGCAAAGGCCGCGGGCGGTGCGCTGAAGCGCGCCTCCGGCGATCAGCTGGTCGCCGCGGCTGCGACGCTGGACGAGGCGACGCGCTATATGCTGAGCGCTTCGCGCGATCACGCGCTCGCCGGCGCCAGCGCCTATCTCACGCTCGCCGGCGATGTAGTTGGCGCCATGCTGCTGGCGCGCGGGCTGACGCGCGACCGCGTCTCCGCCGAGATGTTGAGCGAGCAGGGCGGTTTGTTCGAGGTGTTCGCGAGCGTATCGCTAACGCACGCCAGCGCGAGGCTCGCCGAAGTCAAGCTCGGCGCGGCCGCGCTCGCCGACCCGCTTTGATCAGGCCGGCGGCTGCCATTCCTTGAGCGCCTTGCGGAACGGCCGCAGCGGGCTCGGCAGGTAGCGCGGCCTCACATAGTCCGCGCGCACGCGCAGCATCACTGAGGGATCAAGATGCGCGTCGAGGTCTTGCGGGCTGGGGCGTTCGCGCTTGGTCCATAGCTTGCGCGTCCGCCATGGATAATTGATCGGCTGGATCGCCTTCCAAAAGCTCATGCGCGAAATTTTGCGGTCGAAGCAGAGGCCGACTTCGGCGAGCTTTTCGTCGAGCGGCGATTTGTCGTCGCCATACGTGTTGTAGAAACGCAACCCCGCATCGCGCGCGCCCTCGCACATCCATTTAAGCGCCAGCGCCGAGATTTCCGAACCGCCGCCGCCGCCAATGTCGCCGTGCGTGCCGATGAACCAGCGCTGCGCGTAAGCGCGGCGGCCGAGCTTGGCGTTGTCTTCCTCGATGCCGTCCCACAGGCGCACCGGAAAGCCGACGCGGTTTTCATCGAGCGCCACTGCGTGGCGCGCGTTCTCGACATTGGGGCTGACGCGATAATTCTTGAACTTGAAGCGATGGCCGCTCCCCCACGGCGTGAACGAGGCGATGATGTCGCCAATGCCGCGTTGCGCGACGGTGTCGAAAACGCCCAGGAATTTGATCGGCGGCACGCCGTCGCTTTGCCTGCGGGTGCCATCCTCGTTGCGGCCGCCCTTGCCGTAGAGCATGCGAAACTGACGCGCGGCGCGATCGTGTTCGGCGATCTTTTCGGGCGGCGCGCCGTCGCGCGGCTTGTCGTAGTAAAGGCGGAATCCGTCGCGCGCCATGTGGGTGTAGCGGCGGCTGACGATGCCGGCGGTGTTGATCAGGCCGCTCAAGCGCCGCGCCGCGAAGGCGCCGCGGCTGAAGCCGAAAATGAAAATCTCGTCGCCCTCTTCATAGTCGAAGGCGAGGCGCAGATAGGTGTCGAGAACGCCATCCTCCAGGCCTTCGCCGAGCGCCCCGCCGGTGAGGCGGGTGAAGCGATAGGAGGCTTCCTGCAGGAGCGTGCGTTTGGTCAGCGCGCCGGTGAAGCTGCCGACGCCTTGTGCGTAAATTACGGTCTGATGCACGAACGAGCCGTCCGGGCGCGTTTCTTTGTGCGCCACGGCGCGGGCGATGACGCCGATATTGGTCAGGTCGTCCTGGTTGAGTGACTGCCAGGTGCCGTCCATGCAAATGACGATGCGCTTCATCCATGTCCCCCTGTCCTCGGCGCGAGGGTCAGCTTAGCCCGGGAAGCATGACGGCCGGAAGGCAAATGCGGGGTGGTAATTCCCAAATCTGGCCATTTAGTCCCCGTCTGTGGTCGGCTAGGCTGAATTCGGAGGCGCCCCGATGTCCATGGACGGGCTTGAGGACGAGGCAGCGGCGGCGGAACGGCGCGGCCGGCCGCAATTGATTTACCCCCTGGGCGACCCGCCCGAGGCGGGGATCGCGCGTGAAATCGCGCCCGGGGTGCATTGGGTGCGCATGCCGCTGCCGTTTGCGCTGCAGTGGATCAATCTGTGGCTGATCGAGGATGGCGACGGCTGGACCATCGTCGATACCGGCGTCGGGCTCGAACAATCGCGCGAGTACTGGCGCCAGATTTTCGATGCGACGCTGCAGGGCAGGCCGGTCAAGCGCGTGATCTGCACGCACATGCACCCCGACCATATGGGGCTCGCCGGCTGGATCTGCCGGAAGTTCGGCGCGACGCTCTACATGAGCCGGCTCGAATACGTCACCTGCCGCATGCTGGTCGCCGATACTGGGCGCGAAGCCCCGGAAGAAGGCGTGCGCTTCTATCGCGGCGCCGGCTGGGATGAGGACGCGATCGACAGCTACAAGGTCCGCTTCGGCGGCTTCGGCAAGGCGGTGTCGCGTCTGCCCGATGCTTATCGGCGCTTGAGCGATGGCGACAGCATCGAGATCGGCGGACGAGTGTGGCGCGTCATCACCGGCAACGGCCATTCGCCTGAGCACGTGTGCCTCTATCAAGATGAGCTCAAGCTCTTCATCTCGGGCGACCAGGTGCTGCCGCGCATTTCCTCGAACGTCTCGGTGTTTCCGACCGAGCCTGAAGGCGATCCGCTCTCGGATTGGATCAATTCGTGCAAGAAGCTGCTCGCCGCCGTGCCGAATGACGTGCTGGTGCTGCCCGCGCACAACGAGCCGTTCCGCGGTTTGCACGAGCGTTTGCAAAATCTGATCGACGGCCACGAACGCGCGCTGGCGCGCCTGCTGCATCGCCTGCGGCAAGGGCCGAAACGCGCGATCGATCTGTTCGTGGCGCTGTTCGCACGCAGAATAGGGCCGGATCTGCTGGGCATGGCGACGGGCGAAACCATCGCCCATCTCAATTGCCTGATCCGCCGCGGCCACGCGCGCGCAAAGCCGGACGAAAAGGGTGTCATCTATTATGAGCCAGCCTGAAGGCCGCAATCCCGAGCACCGCTCCAGCAACGCCATGCTCTGCTTCTGCCTCGGCGCTGGGCTGGCGACGTTGGCGTATGTCCTGGGTGTCGGCGCTGTGCTGGCGACAGCGTTTAGCGGCGGCGATCCGGCCATTGTCGTCGGCAGCATCTTTGGCGCCATCGGCCTGGTGTTGCTGGGCTTTGGCGGCTTTGTGCTGATGCTTGTCGGCGGCGTCTGGATGGTGCTGCGCGTGATCGCAGACCAGCGCGGCGACGCCGCCGAAAAACGCTATCGCGACGTCGAGCGCTGATGTGCTCATGGAAGGCTTGCCCGCAAGGGCGCTGGCGCTTCATAAGGGCGCAGGGAGTCGCGCATGATCATTTCCACTACCTTTGAGGTCCATGGCCGCAGCGTGGCGCAGCACCTTGGTCTGGTGCGCGGCAACGTTGTGCGTTCGCGCTTCATCGGGCGCGACATCGTTGCGGGTTTGCGCATGATCGTCGGCGGTGAGATTCACGAATACACCAAGCTGCTGGCGGAAAGCCGCGAACAGGCGCTCGACCGCATGATCCAGCACGCGCAATCGATGGGCGCCGACGCCGTTATCGGCGTGCGCTTCGAAACCACCGACGCCGGCCAAGGTCAGGCGACGGAAGTGCTGGCGTATGGGACGGCGGTGAAGCTCAGCTGAGGCGCGGCAGGGGCGCGGCATGCGCCAGCCGCCAAGCGACAAGCGCGACAAGCCCGGCCGACACATCAATCATCAGCCCAAAAGCCATGACGAACACGACATGGTGGGCCAGCAGGTGCAGCGCCGGCGCGCTGGCCAATTCGCCCAAGCGCCAGTCCGCCGCGCGCCGCAGCGCCCAGTCGAACGCGCCCGCGCACGCCAAGCCGCCAGCCGCGAGCGGGACCCACATCGGCACGTGCGGCAAATCGAGCGGCAGACCCGCAACCATATGCGGCGCGGTGAACGCCACGAGCGTCAGCCCGTAGAGCGGCGTCAGCCACGCATGCGCGAGTGATTTCCAGCTGGCTTCAGCGGGGCGTCCTGCGGCGTGCGCCAAGCGCGCAGCTTCGGCGACGCTCCAGCGTGTGTCGCTGAACAGCCGCCACACGAACACCACGCCGATCGCGCCCGCCAGCCCGGCGAAGGCGCCGACGATCAACGCCGCGCATGCGGGCCCGACAAAACTGGGAAGGTCGATGCGCAGGGCCTCGTTGCCGATCAGCGCCCAGGCCCCCAGTGCGGCGAGCGCAAACAGCGCCGCTTGCGGCGACGCCAGCGCCACGCCGCCCGCGCCCAGCGCCAGCATCAACGCAACGCCGCTGCGCCCAACCAGAACGCGCCCGCCAAGAGCGGGTGCGGCCAGGGTGTCAGGGATTCTCCCGTTCATGGCTCATTGACATGAGCCATCGTCGTGAATTGCACGTAAATGCGAGGATAACCAAGCGTTTACGCTAATTTACAGCAACTTTCCATTAACCACGCCGGCCGCCGCGCCAAGGATCATTGCGCAGGCGGTTGCTGTGGTTGCTGAGCAGCTGCCGCCGCCGCTGCGCGGTCCGCCATTTGCTGCTCAGCCGCGCCGCGCCACGTCGCATCGTTCGGATGGCCGAGCGAGGCAAAGATCGGATCGTACGAAGCGGCCGAACTTGAGCCCGAGCAGAAAGCCCGGATCTCAACGCCTGGACGCGCCAGCACCGCGGCGTAAACGGTCTTGCGCGGGCCGCGCAATTCAGCGCGCTGCACCGGCCAGAAGCCGCTCGTATCAACCGATTGCGACACCAGGGTCGCTGGCTGACCTTCGAAAAAATCACGGATTGGCGTCGCTGCGGCCACCCATGCTTCCGACGATATCGGCGTCGTTGCATTGCGCGCTTCGTTCGGCGTGCGCTCGGCGGTGTTCGGATTGTCGACGCCGAAGAAATAGCAATCGTTGGCGGCGTTGAACGCCAGCACAATGGTTTGCGTCGGCGGTCCGTTTTGGCGTTGCACCTGCCAGCCTGACGGTGCGTTAAAGGTGAAACGCCCAGACGGATCGTTCCACGGATCGGCCAGCGCCACGCCGCTCGCGGCCAGCCCGACGCCCAATACTGCGGCAAGCGCAACTTTGCGCATAGTTTCCTCCAAACTCGCCCTCGCGCGGAATGTCGCCGCAGATGACAGACAGTCAAGGCCCGGTTGTCGCAACGGCGGCGGTGGAACCCCGCGCGGAACGGCTTAAAGTGATCAAATATACGGGAGGCGGCCCATGAGCCTGCAGGGAAAGACGCTTTTCATTACCGGCGCCAGCCGCGGCATCGGCTTGGCGATCGCGCTTAGGGCGGCCCGCGACGGGGCCAATATTGTCATCGCCGCCAAGACGGCCGAGCCGCACAAGAAGCTGCCAGGCACCATCTACAGCGCCGCCGAAGAGGTGGAGAAGGCGGGCGGTAAGGCGCTGCCGATCGTCGTCGACGTGCGCGAGCCCGATAGCGTCAATGCGGCGGTGGCGGCGGCTGTCGAGCGCTTCGGCGGCATCGACATCTGCGTCAACAACGCGTCCGCCATTCAGCTCACCGGCACGCTCGCCACCGATGTCCGCCGCTACGACCTGATGAACCAGGTCAACGCGCGCGGCACTTTCATTGTCAGCCGCGCCTGCATTCCGCATTTGCTTAAAGCCAAGAACCCCCACGTGCTGATGCTGTCGCCGCCGCTCGACATGAGCCCGCGCTGGTTCGCCGGCCACGTGGCCTATACGATGGCGAAGTTCGGCATGAGCATGTGCGTGCTCGGCATGGCCGAGGAGTTCCGCGATCAAGGCGTCGCCTTCAACGCGCTCTGGCCGCGCACCGGCATTGCGACCGCCGCCATCGAGTTCGCGCTCGCGGGCGCCGAGGGCATGGCGCACTGCCGCACGCCCGACATCATGGGCGACGCCGCCTACGCCATCTTCAACGCGCCCGCGCGCGAATGCACCGGCAACTTCTTCATCGACGACGTCCTGCTTTACGAAGCCGGCGAGCGCGACTTCGACAAATATCGCGTCGATGCTTCGAAGCCGCTGATGCCGGATTTCTTCGTGCCCGATAGCGTCAAGCTACCGCCCGGCGTCAGCATGGGGCCGAAAGCCTAAGACGAACGGCGTTCGTCGCAAGCGCGGCGCGCTCTCCAACTTGTGACTGGCGCGCCGCGCGCCACGTCGTCTCGTGACGGCATGAGGTGGCTTGTCGTGATCACGCTGGTGGCGTGCGCCGGTTTTGCCGGCGGCGCTCGTGCGCAAAGCTACGACCGCGCGCCCGAGCGCCACGTGATCAGCCATGGCGGCGCGTCGCGCATCGTTGGCGTCTATCGGCCGTCAACCTATGCCGCGGAGCGCGCCGCACCCTTGATCATCGCGCTGCACAGCCGGTTTTCATCGTCGCAAGCCTTTCATGCCTTGAGCGGCTTGGCCGATGTCGCCGAAGCACACGGCGCCATCATCGCTTACCCTGAAACGCTCGGCGCATTCTGGAATGACGGCGGGCATGAGCGGCTCAACCGTCGCGAAGCCTCCGCCGACGATGCCGGCTTTATCGCCGCCGTCGTCGCCGCGCTCAGCGCCGATTATTCGATCGACCCTGCGCGTATATTCGTTGTTGGTTACGACACCGGCGGCGGGCTTGCTTACAAGCTTGCATGCGAACGGCCGTTTGCGATCGCGGGGGTCGCCGTGGTCAGCGCCCTGATGTGGGACTATGCCGCTGGCGCATGCACGGCTGGCCCGACGCCGATGCTGATCGTGCACGGCCGCCGCGACGATCTCTTCCCGGTGGGCGGCGGGCGGCCTTCGCCGCAGATCGCAGCCCAACGCCTGAGCGTGGATGAAACGATCGCGTTCTGGCGGCGCGCGAACCAGTGCGGCGAACGCCCCACACGCACGGCACAGGGCGATAGCGCTCTCTACGACGGCTGCGCCACCGGCGCACGCGTCGCCTATGTCGGCATCCGCAATGGCGGCCACGAATGGTTCCGCGACGGCGCAGATTATCGGCTCAATCGCCACGGCGTCGATGCGGCGGACGTTGTGCGGAACTTCTTCTTCGGCGGCGAGGCGTTTCAGCTTCCGGATCAGCGCGGCGTGGGCCGGCGCCCGCGCTCGTATTTTGTCTACGCGCCGCCATCCTATGATCCGTCGATGCCGATGCCGGTTCTTGTCGTGTTGCACGGGCGGCCAAGCACGGCGACGGGCATGGCGCTCATCTCGCGCATGCACGAGGTCGCCGCGCGGCGAGGGTTCATTGTCGTCTATCCGGAGGGCGTGAACAACGAGTGGAACGCCTTCAACGATCTCATCGGCAATCGCGCCGCCGCGCCGCAGGACGATGTGGCGTTCCTTGAAACGCTGATGGACCACCTGCGTATCGATCTCAACATCGACACGCGGCGCATGTACGTGTCCGGGTTCTCCAATGGCGGCTTCATGACGCTGCGCATGGCGTGTTCGTCACGCCGCTTTGCAGGTTTTGCATCGGTGGGTGCGCCGCTTTACTCAATTCTGACCCGCGAGTGCCGCGGCCCGCCCGCCGCCGTTCTGGTGATGCACGGCACCGCCGACCCTAGCGTCCCGTACGAAGGGGTGATCATCAATGACGGGCAGAATCGCGAGCCCACACGCCTTACGTTGAGCGCGCAGGAAACCGTCGGTTTCTTCATTCGTCGCAACCATTGCAGCTACAGCGGCGTCAGTACGACCTTTGCTGAGCGCGGCCAGTCGCCCGGCACCCACGTCGTGCGCTTCATGCCGCGCGACTGCGATCCACATGGGGCGGTGGCGTTTTACATCATCAATGGCGGCGGCCACACGTGGCCCGGCGTTGGCGGCGTCATGGACGAAGCTACGTTTGGCCCCACCAATATGGACATCAACGCCGGCGATGTGATCTGGGATTTCTTTTCCGGCTTGCCGCCGCGCGATCCTTAGCTTTCGCCGCGCAATTGGGTGCTGAGTTCGGCGGCGCGTCCGTCGCGTCCATCGAGCCAAATGCCAAAGAAGGTGCGCCGAAAGCCCGGCCAGCTGATGTCGCAGCGCCGTGCGCCATTGTGGAAGAAGCGCGCTGTATTGGCTCCCGTGCTGACGCCAGTGATCCGATCGCCGCGCGCGATGTTTGGAAAACACGCCGCCAACTGCGCGCGCAGCGGCGCAAGCTCCGCCGCCGAGCCGCCGCCGCGCTGGCTCATCTCGCTGATCGATCGGTTGATCAGCGAACTGGCGCGAATGGCGCGCGCATAGGTCAGCGTCAGCGCGAACGGCGCCGACCAGGAGAAATCGCCGTTTGCCGCATAGAGTTCGGCGTCGAACAAGCGAACCGAGAGCACGTGATAGCTGGCCTCGCCAACCTTCTCCGCATTCGGCAACGCGCGCGATACCTCAGCCGGGCTGGCCCAGGCAGGCAGCGCCGCCAGCGTCAGCGCAAGCGCGGCAATGAGGGTGCGGGCGGGGCGCATCGAGGTCTCCGAAGGGGTCAACGCTGGATACGCGCGGACGGCGCCATCGGATTTCTCGCCCCCTTAGCGGCGCGCGGCGGCGACCTCCGCCGGGGTGAGCGCAATCGTCGACATGTCGATCTTGGCCGAGCCCTCGACGATCTCGCGCGAGTGCGACACGTAGATTAGCGAACTGTTCTCCAGATCGACGATGCGGCGAATGGCGACGTTCTTGAAGAACAGGCTCTGCCGCTGGTTGAAAATCTCCTCGCCGGCACGGCTCGACTCCACGCCGGCCAGATCGATGGCGCCGATGCGCTGGCACGAAACCGCCGAATTGGAGGGGTTTTCGAACCAATTGCCCTGGCGCAAGCGATCCAGCACGCTGCGGTCGAAATAGGAAATGTGGCAGACGACGCCCGGAATGGCGGGATCGCGCAGCGCCTCCACCATGATCTCGTTGCCGAGCAGATCGTTCGAAAACTCGCCCACGCCGCCATCGCGATCGCCACAGGCGGCGAGAGCGAATAGCGCGACAACTGCGGCGGCAAGTCTTTTCATGGTGGTGCTCCTTCGGGCGGAGCGCTAAGCGCGCTTGCGCCGAAAAAGTTCCCTCGTTTTCCCTGTCCGGCAATCCCCGCTATGAAGGCGCGAGGCGCTTGGGCGGAGTGAAGCATGGCTCAGCGATTGGAAGCTGGGGTCGAAATTGGCATCGCGCTGGCGGTGATCGCGGCGATTGCTCTCGTGGCTGAGGTGTTTGGCGTTGAAGGCTGGGTGGTGCGGCAGTTCTGTGGCGCTGAGCCCCCGCAGCAACCGGACCTCGCTCGCTATCTTGCCTATCTGGATTGTGAGCGCACGGCCTCAATGCGCTACTGGATCGCTGGCGTCCTCGTCGCGGGGGTGGCGACGGGCTGGATCATACGTTCGCTAGTTCGCCGCGAGCGCGCGTCCTAGCGCTCCGCCGCCTTCGATAGAAATTTCGACAGCGCCTCTAGCGTATCGGCATCGCTCGGGCGCTTGTCCCAGCGGATGCGGGAGATGCGCGGGAAACGCATGGCGACGCCGCTTTTGTGGCGGCTCGAGCGCTGCAGGCCTTCGAACGCGACCTCCAACACCAGCCCCTTGGTCTTCGTGTGCGTCACCTCGCGCACCGGGCCGAAGCGGTTCTCGGTGTTGTTGCGCACGAAGCGGTCGAGTTCGATCAGCTCTTCGTCGGTGAAGCCGAAATAGGCCTTGCCCACCGGGGTCAGCTCGCCCGCCTCGGTCCAGACCCCGAACGTATAGTCCGAATAGAATGAGCTGCGCTTGCCGGCGCCGCGTTGCGCGTACATGAGCACCGCGTCGATCACCATCGGATCGCGCTTCCACTTGAACCAATAGCCCCTCGGCCGCCCCGCCAGATAGGGCGCGTCGCGGCGCTTGATCATCACGCCTTCGACCGCCTCCGCATCGATGCCGGCGCCGCCGGCGGCGGGCTCGGCGCGCGCGAACGTCAGCTCGTCCCAAGTCATGAATGGGATCAGCGGCGACAGATCGATCGGTGCCAGCGGGTGGTCGCGCACGAAGGTTTCCAGTTTTTCGCGGCGGGCGCTGAACGGCAGCGCCCGCAGATCGTCGTCGCCCACCGCCAGGATGTCATAGACGCGGATGAAGGGCGGAAATTCCGTCATCATCTTGGCGGTGACGGTCTTGCGATTGAGCCGCTGCTGCAGCGTGTTGAAATCCTGCACGCCGCCGCCGCGCTTGATCAACAATTCGCCGTCGAGCACCGCGTCGAAGTCGAAGCCCGCGACCAGATCGGGGAAGGCGCCGGACGTATCCTCGCCGGTGCGCGAATAGAGGCGGGCCACGCGCTGGCCGCGCGCGTCTTTGCCGGCGGCGGCCTGCACGCGAATGCCGTCCCATTTCCATTCCGCGCAGAAGTCCGCGGGATCGAGCGCGGACAACTCTTCCGGCTCGATCGGATGCGACAGCATGGGCGGGTAGAAGCGCACCAAGGTTTGCGCGCTTGGCGCATCGGCGCGGCCTTCGAGCCACGCAAACAGATGCGCATAAGGCGGCGCATCGGCGTGCCACACATCCTCGATCTCGTCGGCTTCGCGCCCGCCCAGCCGCGCCAGCGCCGTGCGCGCCAATCGCGCCGAGACGCCAATCCGCAACGCGCCGGTGATCAATTTCAGCAACGCCCAGCGGCCGTTTTCGTCCAACCGGTCGAGCCATGCTGCGACCTGCGCCGGCAGTTCATCCTTTGGCGTCGCGGTCAGCCCTTCGACGACATCGGTGATCGTGAGTTCGGCATTGGCGCGCGCCGCGTTCGCCGGCCAGATCAGCGCCACCGTCTCGGCCAGATCGCCGACGAAATCGTAGGAGAGCCCGAACAGGATCGCATCCGTGCGTTCGGCGGCAAGCGCGCGGATGAGCCCGGCCTTGGCGTTCTTGAACGTGAGCGCGCCAGTCATCGCCGCCAATGCCCAGCCGCGATCCGGGTCGGGCGTGGTGCGAAAATAGTTCTCCAGCAGCGCCAGCTTGCCGAGGCGGCGCGGTTCGTAGGCTAGGCGATCGAGCAACGCTGCAAAGCGGTTCATGCCGCCGCGCCCGCTTCATTCTCTTCGTCGCCATAGCCGACCAAATGCAGCGCCTTGGCCTTGATGCCTTCGAGTTCGCACCAGCGCGCCAGCGCATCGGCCTCGCCGTGCGTGATCCAGATTTCGCCGGCGCCGGTGTCCTTGATGGTGCGCTGCAGGTCGGCCCAATCGGCGTGATCGGAAATCACCAACGGCAGTTCGACCCCTCGTTGGCGCGCGCGTGCGCGGATGCGCATCCAACCGGAAGCAAAGCAGGTGACGGGATCGGGAAAGCGGCGCACCCACGGCGTCTGCAGCGCGCTGGGCGGCGCGAGCACGATTGCGCCGGCGTAAAAGCTCTTCGGCGCGGTGACGACGGCCTGAACGTCGCCAAGCTCGACGCCGTGCGCCTGATAGAGCGCGGTCAGTTCCAACAGCGCGCCGTGCACGAAGATCGGCTTGTCCCAGCCGCAGCGGCGCAGCTCCGCCATCACCCGCTGCGCCTTACCCAGCGCGTACGCGCCCACGATGTGCGCGCGCTCGGGAAACATGGCGACAGAGGCCAGCAACTTGCGCACCTCATGCTCGGCGCTGGGATGGGTGAAGACCGGCAGCGCGAACGTGGCTTCGGTGATGAACACATCGCACGGCACGACTTCGAACGGCGGGCAGGTGGGATCGGGCTGGCGCTTATAGTCGCCGCTCACGACCACGCGCGTGCCGGCGCATTCCGCCGCCGCTTGCGCCGAGCCGAGCACGTGCCCTGCCGGATGCAGCGAGAAGGCGACGCCGCTCACGTCGAGCCGCTCGCCATACGCCAGCGCCTGCGTCGACCCGGCAAAGCCTGGTCCGCAGCGCGCCGCCATGATCGCCAGCGTCTCCGCCGTCGCTAGCACCGCGCCATGCCCGGCACGCGCGTGATCGGAATGGCCGTGGGTAATCAAGGCGCGCGCCACCGGCCGCACCGGGTCGATGTAAAGATCGGCCTGCGGCGCGTAGAGCCCTTCAGGGCGCGGGTGTAGGATCGCGGCCGGCTGCATCGTCCTTGCCTAGATAGGGCGTGAACCGAGCCATGTCCGCACTCGGCCTACGGAATATCGAACGCCTCTAGCCTTATGCGTGCGCCAACCCTATGTGCGGCGCTTCGAGGGGAAGTTTCTGAGTCGCATGCCACCGATCATCTCCATCAAGGACGTAAGCAAGACCTATGCGTCCGGCTTGCAGGCCCTCAAGCCCACCAATCTCGACATCAGCAAGGGCGAGATTTTCGCGCTGCTCGGCCCCAACGGCGCTGGCAAGACGACGTTGATCTCGATCATTTGCGGCATCGTCAATCCGTCGAGCGGGACGATCGTCGCCGACGGTCACGACATCATTCGCGACTATAAGGAAGCGCGCAAGAAGATCGGCCTGGTGCCGCAGGAACTGCACACCGACGCGTTCGAGCGCGTGATCGACACAGTGACGTTCAGTCGTGGCTTGTTCGGCTTTCCGCCCAACCCCGCCTATCTCGAAAAGGTGCTGCGCGATCTTTCGCTGTGGGACAAGCGCACGGCGAAAATCATGGAACTCTCCGGCGGCATGAAGCGCCGCGTCATGATCGCCAAAGCGCTCAGCCACGAACCCAAGATACTGTTCCTCGATGAGCCGACCGCCGGCGTCGATGTCGAACTCAGGCGCGATATGTGGGAGATGGTGCGCGGTCTGCGCGAGAACGGCGTCACCATTATCCTGACCACGCACTATATCGAGGAAGCCGAGGAAATGGCCGATCGTGTCGGCGTCATCTCCAAGGGCGAGCTGATCCTGGTCGAGGAAAAAACCGCGCTGATGCGCAAGCTCGGCAAGAAGCAACTCATGCTCGATCTGCCGGCGCCGCTGGCAGAGCTGCCGCAAGGCTTGAACGGCTATCACGTCGAACTGGCCAATGACGGGCGCCAGATCATCTACAGTTTCGACGCGCAAGCCGAGAATAACGACATACCCGGCCTACTGCGCCGCCTCAGCGAACTCGGCGTCGACTTCAAAGACCTCCACACCGAACAAAGCTCGCTCGAAGACATCTTCGTGAGCCTGGTGAGCAATCGTCCATGAACATCTACGCCATCCAGGCCATCTACCGCTTTGAAATGGCGCGCTGGTTGCGCACGCTGGGGCAGAGCTTGTTCTCGCCGGTGTTGTCGACGTCGCTCTATTTCATAGTGTTTGGCTCGGCCATCGGCTCGCGCATGGTGGAGATCGACGGCATCAGCTACGGCGCCTTCATTGTGCCCGGCCTGATCATGCTCTCGATTTTGACAGAGAGCGTGTCGAATTCCTCGTTCGGCATCTACATGCCGCGCTGGGCCGGCACGATCTACGAACTGCTTTCCGCGCCGGTGTCGCCGTTCGAGGCCGTCGCAGGCTATGTCGGCGCGGCGGCGACGAAATCGGTGATCATTGGGCTCGTCATCCTGGCGACGGCGCGCTTCTTCGTCGCTTATGAGGTGATGCATCCCTTGGCGATGCTGCTGTTCCTGGTGCTGACATCGCTGTCGTTCTGCCTGTTCGGCTTTATCCTCGGCGTGCTCGCGGACGGCTTCGAGAAGCTGCAGATCGTGCCGATGCTGATCATCACGCCGCTGACCTTCCTTGGCGGCACCTTCTATTCGATCGAGATGCTGCCGGAGTTCTGGCAGAAGGTGAGCTTGTTCAATCCGGTCGTGTATTTGATCAGCGGCTTCCGCTGGAGCTTCTATGGCGTCGCCGACGTCGAAATCGGCGTCAGCCTCGTCGCCATCAGTGCTTTCCTCGCGGCATGCTTTACGGCGGTGTATTGGATCTTCAAGACTGGCTATAGGCTGAAGGTCTGACGCGCGGAGACGCCCCATGAGCGACGAACACATTCTGATCCAGCGCGACGGCGCTGTGCTGGAAATCCGTTTCAATCGCCCGGAAAAGAAGAACGCCTTCACCAACGCCATGTACGGCGCCATGGCGGACTCCATCGAGGCCGCCGGCAAGGACGAGGGCGTCCGCTGCATCCTGTTCACCGCCGCCGGCGATTTCTTTTCCGCCGGCAACGACCTGAAGGACTTTGCCGCGCAATCGGCGGGCGAATTCCAAGGCCCGCGCCATGTCGAGCGCTTCTTGGAAAGTTCGATCCGTTCGGAGAAGCCGCTGGTGGCGGCGGTGCAGGGCCACGGCGTCGGCGTCGGCACGACGATGCTGTTTCACTGCGATCTCGTCTACATCGCCGAGACCGCGCGGCTGACGACGCCGTTCATCGATCTCGGCCTCGTGCCCGAGAACGCCTCCAGCATCACCATGGTGCAGCGGCTTGGCTACGCGCGCGCGTTCGCCATGCTGGGCTTGAACGAGCCGCTCTTAGGCAAGGACGCGGCGGCATGCGGTCTCGCCAATGCAGCTTTGCCTGCCGCCGAGGTCGAAGCGCGCGCCCGCGCGGCTGCGCATGCGTTGGCCAAGAAGCCGCCGGGCGCCATGCGTCACACCAAAGCGCTGATGCGCGATACCGAAGTTCTGGCGGCGCAAATGAAGAAGGAAATGCGCATCTTCGGCGAGCGGCTCCGGTCACCCGAAGCCGCCGCCGCCTTCGCCGCCTTCTTCAATCGCTAGACCCGCCGGAAGCGATACTCGCGCTCAACGCCCCAGGCTTCGCCCACGCGATTTTCGCGCGTCTGCGTCGTCAGCGAAATGCTGGCGCTGGAGCGTTCCATCACGGTGCGGCGCGTGCCGCTGCTGTCGGTTGTGGAGAGCAGGCGGCGATTGTCCCAGACCGAATGGCCGATGCCGAAATTGCCCTGCGCGTCCCAATGGAAAAAGCGGATGGCGCCGTCTTCCACGAACATCAGGCTTTCGCCTGACGCTTGGCCGCCGCCCCAATACCAAGTCTGCCGCAGCGCGCCGGGATATTGCATGGCGAAGCAACCGCGCGTCGCCGTTTCGGTTGGCTCAACTTGGCGGAAGCATTGGCCCGAGAGCGTCGTCAGCCAGCCAAACGTTGCGTCCGGCGGCGCGGCCCCGGTGACGCCTTGCGCCGAGAACACTGCCGGCGCCGCGCCCGCGCGCGCGTAGGTGATGACGCTGGCGTCGGTCCACGCGCCGCCGCTGCGCGTTTGATCCACGACTTGGAAGCCATCTTCCGTGCGCCGCCACAGGATGCGTTCGTCGCGGTTCGCGCCGGCGAGCAGCATTTCGCCATCGATGCCGAAGCCAGGAAGGTACACCGCCGGCGCCGCACGATTGCTCCAGGCGTAAAGCTCAAGGCGCCCGCGCTCACGGCTCCAGCCCAGAACGGATTCGCCTTGAAAACCGCCGCTGCGCGTAATGGCGCTGCGCAGCACTGAGAACTGACGCTGGAAGCACTGCCGGTCGACAACCGCGCCGGCTGCGTCGCGCCCCTCAAAGCACTGGCCGGAAAGCTCGTTCAACCAGCCCAGCCGCGAGTGCATGGGCTGCGCCGAAGCGATTGCCGCGAACGCTGCGCCCGCAATCGCGCCGGCGAGCGCCAAACCTAACTTGTGCATCGATCACCCCATCGTATTTGCCGGCCATCTTAGTGGCAGCGCCGGGGCGATGGGAGGGGGTCAATGCCGATGGTGTGCGATCCAGGCCTCTACGCTGGGCATACGCTCGGCGGCGGTCTGCGCCCGCAACCGGATCGCAGCGGCGGCGGCGGCGACCGAGGGGCGCGCGCCTTCCGGGAAGTTGGCGGCGAACGCCTCCAGTTCCGTGGCGATGGCCGGATCGCCGCTGGCGGCGGCGATTTCGGTCGGGAACTCCAGGCGTTGCAGCGGGTCCAGCATGGCTTCCAGCGCCGCGCGGTTAGCGACCAGGAAATCCCAGGCCAGACGCGGATGCGCCCCGGATACCACGCCAACCACCTGCGTACGGATTTGACGCGGGATCTCGTCACTCAGCGTCATGTGCAGCGTGCGCCGCGCCAGCGCCTCGTCGTGCGTGCTGGCCAGCAGCAGCCACAAGCGCCGCTGCTCGACGAAGTCGTCGGCGCCGCGCGCCTGCGCCAACAGTGCGTCGTAGTCGGCCTCGTTTGCGTTGTAGGCATAGACGCCGAGCGCCGCGATGCGGATCGAGGCCGGCAGATCGTTCGCCCGCACCCGCCGGCGCGCTTCGGCGATCACCGCTTCGTCGCCCAACGTGCCAAGCTGCGCGATCAGATTTGCGCGCAGCAGCGTTTCGTTCGGCGCCTCGCCGGCGCGCGGCGTCCAGCCCGCGCGCTCGAAATAGGGATGCAGCGTGGCTGCGCCCCACGCGCGCACATCCGCTTCGCTCGCGCGCCCGTTGGCGTAGGCGACCAGCGCGCCGATCGAGGCGGAGGTGTCCATCACGATGAGCGGATCGACGTCGCGCGGCAACACCGCCACGAGGTCCAGATAGTCGGTGAACGGCGTATCGCCGCTGCGCCCGAAGGCCCAATAGTCAAGCAGCAAGCCGAGCTGATCCGTCGGATCGAGCGCGGCGAAATTCTGCGTCAGCGCTGAGAAGTTTGCGCGATCGTAGAGCACGCGGAAAAAGCCGGATTGGCCGGCATTGACAAGGTAGGGTCCGCACGCGCCAACCTCGACGTTCGCGCGTTCCTCCATCGGTAAAACCGTGCGCACCGGCGCCTCGCCAAGACGACGCGCCACCACCGGGATCGACCAGCGCTCCGCCGTGCGCGAGGCGTTGTCCAAGGCAAAGCGCCGCTGCGCAAGCGCGATGCGCCCGTCGGCGCATTCGGCGGTCAGCACCGGATAGCCGGACTGCAGCGTAAAGCTGCGCGCGATGGCGAGCACCGGTTGGCCCGAGGCCGCCTGCACCGAACGCCACAAGTCTTCCGTCTGCGCGTTGCCGTAAAGGCGGCTGTTCAGATAGTTGCGCACGCCGGTGCGGAAATCGTCCTCGCCGACATAGGCTTCCAGCATGCGGATGACGGCGAGGCCTTTTTCGTAGGTGATCGTATCGAAGGCCAGATTGGCTTCGTCGATGGTGTTGACCTGCTGCACCACAGGGTGGGTGCCTTCGCGCGCGTCGAGCAGCATCGCCGTTTGCGTGCCGCCGGTGAGTTGGCTCATCCAGGGATGCCAATCGGGATGCACGTGTTCGGTGGCTTTTGCCGCCATCCAGGACGCAAAGCCCTCGTTGAGCCAAAGATCGTCCCACCACATCATGGTGACGAGATTGCCGAACCATTGGTGCGCGATCTCGTGGGCGACGATGCCGAAGACGTTTTGGCGCTCCGCTTCGGTGGAATTTTCGTCCACCAGCAAGTACTGGTCGAAATAGAGGATGGCGCCCCAATTCTCCATTGCGCCGAAGCCGCCGGCGCCGGGCACGCCGATCATGTCGAGCTTCGGCAGCGGATAGGGGATGCCGAAGTAGTCAGTGAAATAGCGCAGCGATTGTTCGCCAGCCTCCAGCGCTTCCTGGGCGCGATGGCTTTCGCCGCGGCGCATGACGACGCCGAGTTCGACGCCATCGACACTGCGCGTGACGCGCTCAAAATCGCCGACCGCGAGGAATAGGAGATAGCTGGGCATTGACGGCGTATCGGCGAACGTCGTCGTCGTGCGGCCGTTGCGCGCTTGCCGGGCGTTCAACACCGGCATGTTGGAAACCACCATCTGATCGCTCGGCGCCGTCACCGTGAGCGAGAACACGGCGCGGCGATTGGGCTGATCCCACATCGGCGCAAAGCGCCGCGCATCGCCTGGCTCGAACTGCGTCGCCAGCGCGCGCTTGGTTTGACCGTCCGCTGCATAGCTGACGCGGAAGAGGCCGTAGGCGTCATCGTTGATCGTGCCGGAATAGCTAATGCGGATGGTGTGCCGTCCCGGCGTCAGCGCTCGGCGCGGCAAAAGCGTCAGCGTCTGCGCCGCTTCATCCACGCGCACCCCGACATTGGCGTCATCGATGCTGGCGCGCCTCACATCGAGATTGAGCGCGTTCATCGCCACCGTGTTGAGCGTCTCGGAGCTCTCAATGCTGATCCGTGCTTCGCCGGTGAATGTCGCCGCCTCGGCGTCGGGGGTGACCGAAATTTCGTAGCGCAGCGGCGTCGGCCCGCCCTCGAACCAATGGCGCGCGCTCTCGCTTTGCGCACTGGCGGCGGGCGTGAGCAGAAGCAAAGCGGCAATGAGGGCAAGCGGCCTGAACGTCATGTCATCTGATCCCTGGTTCGTCCGGGTGTAACCCGTCAGCGGCCGCGCCGCGCAACGCCTTTGCGGCCAGCCGCCGGCTCAGTACGCCGGATCGCACACTGTGCCGCGGGTCACAGCCACAGGGCCTAGGCCGGACGTAAGGTCTCTTCATCGGAGCGATGGCGCTTCGAACCGAGGAGCAAAACCAATGACCCGCACCGCCCGCCTTTCGAGCTTCGTTCTCTCCGCCCTGCTGTTTGCCCCGATGGCGTTCGCCACGCTCGCGCAAGCCGCTCAAATCGTCGCCTAAGCCCGATCAGCCCCGAATTCAGAGAGAAACGATCATGACCAAGTTTTACGCCTTCATCGCCGCCTGCGCCGTGTTCGCCCCGATGGCGATGGCCACCATGAGCCAAGCCGCCCAAATCGTCGCGTAGCTCCCCGCGACAGGGCGGCGCAGAGAAGGGCGTGGAGGTGCTCCCCCTCCGCGCCCTTCGCTTTTCTGGAATTGGCTCAAATGGTTAGCGGCCGTTGGTGATCATTTGTTGGGATCAAATTCGGCGTATCGCTCGTTACGTATGGGAACGGAGGAACCAATGGGCGCCTCACTTGAATGGTCTGCCAGGACACGCCGGCCAGAGGAACGCTTTCCAATGCGCGGCGCGGCTTGCGTGATCGAGCCGGACGATGACGCGCGCGAACACCTCGCCGGCGCTCTTCGGGCGATGGGCTACACCACCCACGAATCCAGCGCCGGGGCAGTCGGCATGTTCATCGCCGAGCAAGTGTCGCTGCGGGCGGCGGTGGTGAATGTCATGCTGCCCGACGTGAAGGGGTTGAAGCTCGTGCGCCGCCTGCGGTCACGTTCGCCCGACGCCCTTATCATCGCGCTGACGCCGGAGGCGCGGACGGGCGTCGCCTTTCTGCTCGCGCGCATCGCTGGCGCCGACGCAGTGCTCTCAGCGCCGCCATCGTGCGAGGCCCTGACGGCAGCGCTCAACGAAGCCGAACCCTTGCACCGACACCCGCCGCCGATCCAACAACAGCACGCCGAAGGCTAGGTCGGCTCGCGCCACTGGATTTGCACCGAGAGGCCGCCGAGGCTGGATTGGCCGAGATGCAGGTGCGCACCGCTCGCCTGCGCCAGATCATGAGCGATCGCCAAGCCCAAACCGTGCCCGCCGCCGCTTTCATCTAGCCGCTTGCCGCGCGCCAGCGCCGCCTGAGCTTCGGTGTCCGAAAGCCCCGGCCCGTCGTCCTCGATCGCCAGGCGCGTGGCGTCGCCGCTGATGCGCACGCGCGCCCGCGCGAACTTGGCGGCGTTTTCGAGAAGCGGGCCTGCCATTTCCATCAGCACGTCGTCGCTGACCGGATAAGCCGCATCGAGCAGATCGTTTTCGAACGCGATGCGCGCGCCGCTCTCGGTGCGCTCGATCACCTGGATCAGCTTGGCGATGACAGTGCGGCCATTGCTGCTGGCGGCGCCGCGTGAGGCGGCTGCGCGCGTGCGCGCCAGTTCGCGCTCCACGGTTCGGCGCGCCGCCGCGATCGCGCGGTCGAGCCCATCGGCGGCATCGCCGGCGCCGGCCTCGCGCGCGCGCCGGCTTTGCGCGGCAAGCGCCGCTAGCGGGGTCTTTAGCGAATGGGCGAGATCGGCGGCGCGGCGTTGCGCTTGCTCCAAATCCTGCTCGCGCGCGGTGGCGAGGTCGTTGATGGCGTTTGCGAGCGGTGCGGCTTCGGCCGGATAGTCGCGCTCGGATAGCCGCGCCGATGCTTGCTTGCGCAGGCTCGCCAACGCTGCGCGCACGTCCTCCAATGGCTTGAGCCCCAGTTCGACCTGCACCCAGGCCGCCGCCGCCAGCACGATCCAAAGCACGGCGAGAAACAGACCCAGATCGCGCCGAAACGCATCGCGCGCTTCGGTGACGCGCGCGTGGTCGGCGCCCAGCAGCACGGTCAGCGGCGCGCCTTGCGGGTCGAGTTGAATGGTGCGTTCGGCAAACACCAGCGTTTGATCGAACGGCCCGCCCATGTCGCCGGTGGTCCAGCGATCTGGCCGCGCCGGCGCAGGCGAAGCGAGGGTTTGATCCCACAGCGAGCGCGAGCGCAGCAGCACGCCGTCGCCGCTCACCTGCCAGTACAAGCCGCCGGCAGGCGCTGCGAAGCGCGGGTCGGCCGGCAGCGGCGAAGCATCGACGGCGCGGTCAGCCGTAAAGCCAAGCGCGCTGATCAGCGCCATGCCGCGCACGATCAAATCGTCTTCCACCTGGCGCTGCACGTGACGCTCGAACAGAACGCCCATCACCGCCCACGCCACCGCAAGCGCGACGAAAATCGCGCAGGCGCCGCCCGCCAACAACCGAACCCGAAGCGAACGCTGCATCACGCGCCGCTCAGCACATAGCCAAAGCCGCGCCGCGTTTCGATGGCGCCGCGCCCGATCTTGCGCCGCAACCGCGCCACCAGCGCTTCAATGGCGTTGGCGTCGACCGCATCGTCGCCGCCATGCAGATGCTCGGCCAATTCGCCTGCCGAGACAGTGCGGCCCTGCTGGTGCGCGAGATAGTCGATCAGCCGATACTCGAGCGGCGAGAGCTTTTGCGGCGCGCCGTCGACGGCCACCGCCATGCGGCGCGTATCGAGCGTCAGCCGTCCCACCGTCAGCACCGCGCTCGCGTGGCCGCTGGCGCGGCGCACCAGAGCGCGCGTGCGCGCCACCAATTCGCCGACCTCGAACGGCTTGGCCAGATAGTCGTCGGCGCCGGCGTCGATGCCATCGACCTTCTCCGTCCAGGCGCCGCGCGCCGAGAGGATCAGCACCGGAAATGTTCGCCCGGCCGCGCGCCAGCGTTTCAGCACGCTGATCCCGTCCAGGCGCGGCAAGCCGAGATCGAGCACCACGACCGCGAAATCCTCGGTGTCGCCGCGAAACCAGGCGCGCTCGCCGTCGCTGCAACGCTCGACCAGATAGCCGGCCGCGCCAAGCGCGCGCGCGACATCGTCGGCGATATCGTCATCGTCTTCGACCAGCAGCGCGCGCATCACTCGTCTTCTACTTCGAGCACCGCGCCGGTGCGAGCGTCGATCTCAACCTTCCGCACGCGTCCATTGCGCGCAAGAATCTCGACCTCGTAGATCAGCCGCCCATCCTCGCGCTCAAGCTCGACCTCGATCGGGTCGCCGGGCACGGCGCTGCGGGCGATGTCGAGAATCCGCGGCAGCGGCAGCGCCTCGCGCCGTTCGCGCGCTTCGAGCGCTTCGTCGTGGTCGCCGCCGCGTCCGCGCCCACGATCCGCCTCTGCGCCGCCCGGCCACAGCAGGGCGGCCGCCAGCGCGGCGACAAAGGCGGAGCGGGTCAGCACGCCTTACCCTGGCAGAGCGCGGCTGACATCGCGCTGACATTCCCCGCTGGGCGGGTGTCAGCGCGGTTGTGCGAGGAGAAGCGCAATGCCGGTGAGCCCGGCGTCAACCAGAGGGTCCAACATGCGCAACTTTATCACCGCCGCCGGCGCCGCCGTCGTCGCCATCAGCCTGTTTTCGGCGCCGCTCGCCTTCGCGCAATCGACTTCGGCGCAAGCCTCCGACATGTCGCTCGGCCAGATCGAAACGCGTCTGACCGATCGCGGCTTCCGCGTGCTGGAGATCGAACGCGACGACGGCCACTACGAAGTGAAGGCGCTCAATCCGCAGGGGCAGTGCGTCGAACTCGACGTGGATCGGCGCAGCGGCGACGTGCTGCGCACCAAGACCGATGACGATTGCGGCGTTGATGATCGTCATCGCCACCGCGGCGGACGCCACTCCTGATCCGCGGCGCGGGCGCGGTGGTGAGCGCCGCCGCGCCCATTCGCAGCGTTAGGGCGCGGGCGCCGGAGGTGAGGGCGGTGGCGGCGGCGGCGCATGCGGAGAGCCCGGCTGATCGGCGGGGACCTGAACAACTGGCCCGCCTGGCTCGGGCTTCGGCGTTCCCGCTGCCGAGATGACGGGCGCGGGCTCTGCTCGAATGAACGCAATGCTGGGGCGCGCAGCGGCGACACGATCAGCCGTGCTTCCTGTCAGCGGGCTCGTGTTGAGTTCGACGTCGGGCGGCAGGATCGCCGTCAAAAAATCGATGCGAATGCTGAAGGACACATTCTGTGGCAATGCGCCGGTCGCTGTCAGCGTTGCAATGTCATCGAGCCGCGCCGACATGATGCCGATAACACGCCCGTCAGGTCCAATCAGCGGTCCGCCCGAATTTCCCGGCTGCACCGGCGCATCGACCTGCAAATGCCGCGTATCGGAGTTGAGACTGGAGAGCGCGTTCACCCGTCCGAACGTGGCGCGCATTTCCTGCCCCTGAATCGCAGCGAGCGGGAAGCCGAGTGCAATGATGTCTTCGCCAACGCGCACGTCGCGCGCGCTGCCGATCGGAAGAGGGACGCTAGGTGCGTCGATTTTGAGGATCGCTATGTCGTTGGCTGGATCGCTTGCGAGAATCTGCGCCGGATAGTCTTGCCCATCGCGCACCACGGTCACAGTCGGGCGATCGCGCACGATATGATAGCTGGTTACGAGGTGTCCCTCGGTGCTGATGAAAAAGCCGCTGCCTGTCGCGGGGCCGCGCAATCGGCGACCGGCCCGTCCACGTCCGACCGGGTCGGCGTAGGGACCAGCGTCGGCGTCAGTTAGCCCGGCAACAATGCGACCGCGCCCGCGTCCGATGGGATCGGCGTAGACGCCCCCGTCTGCGTCGGTGATGCCGGTGCGGCCATATCCAACAGGGTCGGTCGGATCAGAGTCGCTTGCACCCGTGTAGGTCAGCGCCGTCACGCAGCCGGTGACGGACGCAGTCGCCCCGCCCAGCAGCGCGAAGCCAGATACCCGGCCCATGAATGAGCGCCGGTTCAAGAATTTTCCCGACAAGACCGCCCCGTCCCTCTTTGACGGGCAGCAGAGTTTCACATGCAGGCCCGACGGGCAATGGCGTGTCGCTATCGTAGCGTGATCGTGCTAGCCGCCAATGCATGCTCCTGTTCACCCATCCCGCCATGCTCGATCACCAGCCGCCGGGCGGTCACGCCGAGCATCCGGGCCGTCTGCAAGCCGTGCTCGATGCGCTGGAGCAGATGCGCTTCGATCGCCGCGAAGCGCCGCTCGCCGACAAAGCAGCGCTGCAGCGTGTGCATCCAGCCGCTTATGTCGAAGCGCTCGAACCAGCCTTCGAGGAGGCGCGCAGCGCGCGCGTGCGGCTCGATCCCGACACCTACATTTCGGCCGGCTCGCGCGAGGCGGCCTATCGCGCCGCCGGTGCGTGCGCCGCCGCCGTTGACGCCGTGCTTGGCGGTGAGGACGAGATGGCGTTCTGCGCCGTGCGTCCGCCTGGCCATCACGCCGAGCCGATCGCGCCAATGGGCTTTTGTATTTTCAACAACGTCGCCATCGGTGCGCTGCACGCGCTCGACGCGCACGGCCTCGCCCGCGTCGCCGTCATCGATTTCGACGTGCACCACGGCAACGGCACACAGACCGTGGCCGAACACGAACCGCGCCTTTTCTTCGCCTCGACGCATCAAGCGCCGCTCTATCCAGGCACTGGTTTGCGGCGCGAAACCGGCATCGACGGCAACGTGTTGAACGCGCCATTGCCCGCCGGCGCCGGCAGCGCGGAGTGGCGCGCCGCGATGGAGAGCCGCGTGCTGCCCGCGCTCGACGCTTTCGCGCCCGAACTGATCTTGGTCTCCGCCGGGTTCGACGCGCACAAAGCCGATCCGCTCGCGCAGCTGGAGCTTGAAACTGAGGATTTCGCCTGGGCGGGGCGGGAACTTCGTTCGCTGGCATTACAGCACTGCAAGGGTAAGCTTGTCTCGACTCTGGAGGGCGGCTACGACTTGGACGCGCTTGCCGGGTCTGCCGCGGCTTTTCTGGCGGCGCTCCAACGCGACTAGATCCCGCTCACGGGGAGAGGGCGAGCGGTCGCGTGAAGGGTCAGAATGACGACGACGATGGCGCCCGATGTGACGCTTGATCGCCGTAGCGCGGCGCAAATCGGCACGATTGTGGTGACGCGGCACGGCATGCCGCACGTCGACCGCAGCGTGCTCATCGATCATCATGGCTATCGCGAGTGGTGGAAGAGCTACGATCTCGCCGGCTTGCATCCTGACGAGCGTCCGCCGGAACGGTTGCAGCGCCTCGCTGAACAGAGCGACGTCATCTACGCATCGACGCTGCAGCGCGCCATTCACACCGCACAAATGTTGGCCGGCGGTCGCGAGATCGCGACAGATCCGGTGTTCATCGAAGCGCCCCTGCCGCCGCCGCCGCTCTGGGGCAAACGCCGTCCCGGCCACTGGGGCGTGCTGGCGCGCGCAGCCTGGATGCTCGGCCGCCACGAGGGCGGCGAGAGCCGCGAACAGGCGGAAGTGCGCGCCGAGGCCGCCGTCGCTACGCTGACGGCGCAAGCGCTGCGTGGCCAAAACGTGCTCCTGTGCGCGCACGGCTGGTTCAATCGCATGATGCGCCCGGTGCTGCGCCGGCAGGGTTGGCGCGAGGTCGAGAACCGCGGCGACAGCTATTGGTCGTACCGGCGCTACGAGAAAGTGAAGTAGTTGTGGCGCCTGCGAAGACCGGTTTTCATTGTTTCCGACGCCGGGGCTGCATATTTTGACGCCGATGAGCACCGAAAGCCGCGATCCGTCCCAAATGACCTTCGAAGACTCCTTGTCGGAGTTGGAGAAAATCGTCGCTCACCTTGAGCGGGGCGATGTTCCGCTGGCGGATTCGATTCGCATCTACAAGCGCGGCGCCGCCCTCAAGGCCCGCTGCGAAAGCCAGCTCAAGGATGCGCAGCTCGAAGTCGATCAAATCGTGATGGGGCCGGATGGCCCGCGCACAGAGCCCGCCAAGATCGGGCAATAGGGGAAGAGAAACGCAAATGGCCGACGATCCGCAAAACAATGCGCGCCTGCCTCTGATCTCGATGGAGGATTTCCTCAAGGTGGACATCCGCCTCGGCACCATTGTCGATGTGAAGGTGTTCGAGGAGGCCAAGAAGGCCGCCTACCAATTGTGGATCGATTTCGGCGACCCGCTCGGCGTCAAGAAGTCGAGCGCGCAAGTGACTCACAATTACGATCTCGGCGAATTGCTCGGCCGCCGCGTCGCCGCTGTCGTGAACTTCGAGCCGAAGCAGATCGGTAAGTTCATGAGCGAAGTGCTGTGCCTCGGCTTCCCCGACCGCAACGGCAACGTTGTCCTGCTCAACATCGACCGCCCGGCGCTGACCGGCGGACGCATGTATTGAGGACAGTAGCGGGCGCGCAGTCCGTCTGAGAGCCCTACATCCGCCGCATGCGGAAGCGGCCGGCGACGTGCAGGCCGTCGAAGCGGCCGCTGATGTTTTCGCCTTGCACCGCGCCGACATAGCCGAGGTGTGAATCGTCGGGATAGAACATGGTGAAGTTGGCGCCCGAGACGATCCAGCGCCCGGTATAGCCGTCGCGATCCTGGAAGGTGCCGTCGGCGTTGAAGTTCACCCAGAAATCGACCGCGTCCTGAGCCTCGCCGTCATAGCCGCCGGTGACGCGCCATTGGCCGGTCAGATAGACCGCGCCTTCGCGGGCGGCCTGCGCCTGGGTGGTTTGCGCCACCGCGCTCGGCGCTGAAGCGTAAGCCACAAACAACACGGCAAGCGCCGCGAACACGATCCGCAAAGCGCCGGCGGCGTTCGACATCTTGGTCACGTCAGTCTCCCCCTTGTTGCGCCTAGTTTGAAGGCGCTGTTTCGGGCTCCGTCAAGGCGGGCTCTTCAGCCGGCGGCGGCGTCAGCGGGGCCGGGCCGGAGCTATCGGCCGGCGGCGCGGTCGAAGCGCCTGGCGGCAACAGATCGGGATCGGCGGGCGCAGCATCTTCCGGCAGCGGCGCGGCGGCGTCCTCGGGCAGGGTGGCGGCCGGCGTCAGCGTCTGCAGTTCGGCGATGCGCCCGCGCGCGGCGATGGCGTATTCGCTCTCCGGAAACTCAGCCAGGAAGCCCTCGAGCGCTTCGATCGAGTCGGCCTCGCTGGCGGCTTCGTAGCTGCGCTCTTCCAGTTCGGCCAACGCGGCTTCGGCCTCGGCCCGGTCAGCGCCGGGATTGCCGGCCAGGAACGCACGCAGCGCGCTGGCGTCGTTACGTTCGACATCTTCCCAGGCGGTGACGGACTGGCCGCCCGACTGGTTCAGGAACCAATAGGCGCCGCCGCCGCCGATGGCGAGCACGACGATCGCGATCAGCACCAGCATCAGGCCGCCGCCGCTTTTGGCTTCCGGCTCGGGCGCAGGTGGAGGCGAGGGCGCGCGCGCGGGCGACGGGGTGGGCGCTGGCCGTTGCGGCTGTGGACGCGGCGGCGGGGGCGGCGCGGCCGCTTGCGTGCGCGGCGCTGCAGCCGGGCGCGGCGGCGGCGCTTGCGGGCGCGGCGCGGGCGCGCCCTCGGGGCGGCCCGGCTGGAAGAAGCCGGAGGCCGGCTTCGGCGCCGGCGGCGGCAGCGGCCCGACGCCGGCTTTCGACGCCACCATTTGCGCCAGTTCGCGCCACGCGGCGAAATCGTCTTCGCCGCGCCAGCCGGTCAGGTTGACGGCTTTATCGCTCGCGAATTGCTGCGGCAGCGCCGCACTTTGCATGCGCGCGTGGAACACCGCGCTCTTGCCGCGTGCGAAGGCGACATCCTCGACCAGCGTTGTTTGTTCGGTGGCGCGGGGAGACCAGAGCGCGATCGTCACCGGTGCGTTCTTCACCGCGTCGCGCACCTCTTGGCCGGCGCCTTTTTCCAGTTCGACCTGCAGCTTGGCCTGGCGCAGCTTCTCGGCCAGGGCGCGCGCGGGCAACGTGTCTTCTGCGGCGTGAATAATCACAACCGTTGCCATACGAATTCCCCACTCTTTCAACCCAGAAGACCCGTGACGCCGCAGCGCGACCGCCCTTGGCCGCGGCCGACGCCATGCCCCCGCTTCGGCCATGATGCCTGGAATGGGCGCCGGTTGGAAGTCCACAGGCCATCCCGATGGCGCCGAGGCGGGCCGGCGCCTCAGACGAGTGCTTGCGCTCGCCCCGGGCTCTGGTAACGCAGGCGCCCATGCAATTCGACGCCCGCCTCAAGGATGCCGCCGAACGGGTCAACACCGCGCTCGACGGTCTGTTGCCGCGCGACCAGAGCCCGGAATCGCGTCTGCTCGGCGCCATCCGCTACGCCGCGCTCGACGGCGGCAAGCGGCTGCGGCCGTTCTTCACGCTGGAAGCGGGCCGCATTTTCGACGCCGACGAGGGCTTCCTGCTGCGCGCGGCGTGCGCCATCGAGTGCATGCACACCTATTCGCTCATCCATGACGATCTGCCGTGCATGGACGACGACGATCTGCGCCGCGGCCGCCCGACGCTGCATCGCGAGTATGACGAAGCCACTGCGCTCCTGGCGGGCGATGCGCTGCTGACCTTCGCCTTCGAATTGCTGGCCGATCCCGCCACCCATCCCGATCCGCAAATGCGCTGCATGCTGATTGCGGGGCTGGCGAAAGCGGCCGGCGCGCTGGGCATGGTGGCGGGGCAGGCCGCCGACATGGCCGGCATCGACATCGGCAGCGATCTCATCGCCGTCACCCGCATGAACCGGCTGAAGACCGGCGCGCTGATCAATTTCTCCGTCGACGCCGGCGCGCTGATCGGCTGCGCGTCGGAAGCCGAACGCACCGCGCTCAGCCGCTACGCCCACGATGTCGGCCTCGCATTTCAGATGGTGGACGATCTGTTGGACGCCGAAGGCGTCGTGCGCGACACCGGCAAGGCTGTCGGCAAGGACAAAGCGCGCGGCAAGGTCAATTTCGTCACCGTGCTCGGCGCCGACGCCACACGCGACCGCGTGCGCATGCTCGCCGCGCAAGCCAAGGCGCATCTCGCTCTCTTCGGTCCCCGCGCCCACGTGCTCACCCAGACCGTCGATTTCATCGTCGAGCGCCGATACTAGCAGCGACACACACGGGTGACACACACGCACCCAAGATAGTTGCCGCAAACGTCGCACAGCACGACGTGCGTGTGTGTCACCCTTTCACACATCGTCGGCGTCGACATGCTGACCGTGCGCACCCTTTGCTGCGACAGCCTCTACGCCTTCGTCGTGCTTGGACACCACCGCCGGCGCATCTTGCACGTCGAAGTGGCGCGCCGGGCGAACGCGTATTGGCTGGCCTGTGAGATCGAGCGCGCGCTCGGCCGTGCTTCGCTGCAAGCGCCGATCCTGGTGCGTGACAATGACCGCCTCTATGGCGCGGTCTTTCGCCGCCGCCTCCGCACCATCGGTGTACGCGATCACCCGACCCAGCCTCGCTCACCGTGGCAGAACGGCCATGTCGAGCGGCTGATCGGATCGATCCGGCGCGAATGCCTTGACCACCAAATCATCCTCAACGCCGCGCATCTGCGCCGCGTGCTGCGAGACTATGCCGACTATTACAATTTCGACCGCACCCACATCGCTTTGGGCAAGGATTCCCCGCTGGGCAGGCCGATAGAACACCGTGGTCGCATTATTTCACGTCCCGTGCTGGGCGGCCTGCACAGCCGATACGCCCGCGTCCCGCCGAAATGAGGTTTTCGGAAGGGACAGCGTTCGTTCGTCGCTTGTTCATCCAGCAGGGCTGGAAAGCGAGCACTGCGGCAGGAGCCGATCAGCCCCACACGAAGTCCATACACCGGGCGTTCCAAGCCCGCGCGCGTCGAGACACTGCTGCACACTGTCATCACTGGCACCAGCGTAGCGAGCTTCCCGCTGTGCGCGGACAAACCCCGCCGCCGCAGCGCAATTCAACAACGCCCACCTATCGCGCTGCGTCTTGTAGGGCCAGTCGTCAAATTCAGGTCCGGGTTCAGAAGGCAAGTGCGTCATCAGGAAAACACGATAGACGTATATGTCACGGCCGGTCCCGGTTCGCGCTCGCGCCAATAGCATTGTATTGGCCCGATCAAGGTCTTGCCCACTCTCACTCATGGCGCGCCGTACGTCGGCCGCGTATTCGTCGTCGCAGCCCGACAGCGCTAGGCAAAGTACGATCGGGAGTGCACGACCCGCGCGGATAAATCGACCAATGGCCCTCATTGCTTACCTCCGCCCCCAACCGACACAAGCTTCGTAGGCCGCGCACTGTCAATCGCGATCATATGTAAATGGGTCTGGAATGGCCCGCGGCCTCGGTGTCTGAACCCTATCCGGATCATAGAGGGGATCATTGAAGGGATTTGGCGCGGGCGATGAGGTTCGGAAGAGTTGGTCGCGCAATGTTGCAGCGTCAACCAACGGAAGCGGAGTGCCCAGTGCCGAGTGCGCGTATCGCGCGTCCACATTGAAAGGGTGACACACACTTTTTCAGTCTTGTACATCATGCGCCGCGTCGTCGTGCAGTGCGCGTGTGTCGCCCACGAATGTTGTCACCCCCGTATGCTTGTACTGATTTCGAAGTGGCGACCACGCAAAGCCACTTGCGTAGGAGAACAAAACATGTACATTGCTGCCGCTGGAGGTCGTCATGTCGCGAGCAGCCCGCATTGTCGCCCCGCTGACCCCGCATCATGTCACCCAGCGTGGCAATCGCCGCCAGCCGACCTTCTTCAACGATGGCGACTATCTTCGCTATCTGCAGCTTGCCGCCGAATGGTGCGCAAAAGGCGAATGTGGAATGCTGGGGCTATTGCCTCATGCCGAACCACGTTCATCTCATTCTCACCCCCCACAGCGAGAGCGGTTTGCGCGCCGCACTGGCGCCCATGCATTGGCGTGCCGCCAAGCCTACGCCAGTTCGAGCTTGATCTCGCGTCCCAGCGCCTCGGCCGCGCGCGCCAGCGTTGAGAGCGTCACTTCGTCATTGTTGGGATCGAGCAGCCGATCTAGCTGGCTGCGCGAGGTTTGCATGCGCTGGGCGAGCGCGCTCTTGGTGACGCCTTGCGCTTTCATTTCCTGGCCGATCTGCCAGGCCAGCACACGCTTCAGCGCCGTCGCCTTCACAGCTTCATAATCGCCGGTTTCCCTCATCAAGGCATCGAAGCTCGATCCAAGCTTGCCGCGTCCAACGCGCGCGCGCGCGGGTGTGCGCTTCGCCGCTGTCTTCGCTGCCTTGCTCATCGCTCGATCTCCTTCTTCCGCTTAGCCGCCAGATCGAGATCGGCCTTCGGCGTCTTCTGCGTCGTTTTCATAAAGCCGTGCAGCAGCACCATACGGCCTTTCAAGATGGCGAAGATGACGCGCGCGAGGCGCCCGCCTTCCAAGTTTGTACGCACTTCCCAAAGCCCGCCGCTTAGCGGGCGACACGTCGGCATCCCGATCGGCCAGCCGTGCTCTACCGTGGCGATATCGGCGCCGATAGCGCGCCGGTCAGCCTGGTCCATCTCCTTCAGCCAGTCGCGCACCGGCTCGGCGCCGGACGCGGTGGCGTAGAAGCGCACTTCGATGATCTTCGGGCGTCGCGCCACTGGCTTTTCCGTATGTACCGTATGCGGTACGGTGATTCAAGCGCCGATGGGTGCGTGCGTGTCACCCCGCGATCCCTCACTCCGCCGGCGGGGCGGGGTCTTCGTTGAGCTCTTCGGCCATCTCGCCGGTGATTTCGTTTTGCTGGCGGCTCGCGCTGGTGGCGTTGCGGGTGGCGTCATAGAGGCCATGCAGATAGGCGAGGTCCCATTCGGTCATCACCACCGGGCGCTCGCCGGCATCGCCGAAAAGATTGAGGATGCTCGGATAGGCCGACGTGTCGGCGTTGATGTCCAATTGCGCCAGCGACACCATGGCGATGTAGTCGGCCAGCGAGTCCGCGTTGACGCCTTGCGCGCGCTGCGCGTCGACGACGATGATCACGCGGCTGAAATCCTGGCGCGTTTCGCGGCTGAGGCGGGTGCCGTGGGCGCGCACCTGCTGGGTCCCTTCGCCCATCGTATAGCCGTCGCGCGTGGTGGAGTTGGTGACGTGCCACCAGCGCACGGTGCGCGGCGTCTCGACGAAATCGTCCAGCGCGTCGCGCCCCAGCGTGGCCGAGTTGTTCTCGGAATAATAATTGACCAGACGGCGGAAATTGTCGCGCAGCTCGGTGGCCAGCGCGGTGGAGTCCGGGGTGATGAAGACGATGACGTCGGCGCGGCAGCCCGGATCGTCGACCTCGAGCCCGATCTCGAAGGCGCGCTGCGCCACGCGGTCGATGATGCGCTGCGCCAGCGCGCGGTTGCGCAAGCCGATGACGCCCGGGCAGATGCGCCGGTCCCAACGCGCCAGCTGATCTTCCGAGCCGGGCGCCACCGCCACTTCGCCGACGAACTCGCGCACGATTTCCTCAAGCCGGCGGCCGGTGACGACGATGTCTTCCTCGCCGACCTCCTGCGCCAAAGCGGGTGCGGCTAGCGCGGCCAGCGACAGGGCGGCGGCAGCGAACGTGCGCATGAGTTTCATCGGCGTCTCCCAAACCTTGACGTTGTGTGCCGGGGCCATGCCGGGGAGGCAAGCGCGCTTGTCGCCTGAATCCGGTGCTCGCGCGCGCGCTGTGCGCCTGCGCCCCCACGCCGCATGGGGTAATCGGCTCAATTCCTTGTTCCCGCCATGGTCCGGCGTCGATTTTGACCGAGAACGGGGCTAGCGTTTGGCCAGATCGCCGCTCGCAAGAGGATCCATGGCCTCCCAGACCCCGCTGCTCGACCAGATCAAGCTGCCCGCCGATTTGCGCGCGCTGGAGGAGGGCCAGCTGCGCCAGGTCGCCGACGAGTTGCGCGTCGAGACGATCAGCGCGGTGTCGCAAACCGGGGGTCATCTCGGGGCGGGGCTCGGCGTCGTCGAACTCACGGTGGCGCTGCACTACGTGTTCAACACCCCGCGCGACGTCGTCATCTGGGACGTCGGCCACCAGGCCTATCCGCACAAAATCCTCACCGGCCGGCGCGACCGCATCCGCACCTTGCGCACGGGCGGCGGGCTCTCCGGTTTCACCAAGCGCAGCGAGAGCGCCTACGATCCGTTCGGCGCCGCCCACGCCGCCACCTCGATCAGTGCAGCACTCGGCTTTGCCGTCGCGCGCGACAAACGCGGCGACGACAGCCATGTCATCGCCGTGATCGGCGACGGCTCGATGTCGGCGGGCATGGCGTACGAAGCCATGAACAACGCCGCCGAAACCACCAAGCGGCTCATCGTCATCCTCAACGACAACGATATGAGCATCGCGCCCCCGGTCGGCGGCATGAGTTCGTATCTGGCGCGTCTGGCGGCGACGAAGACGTACCGGCGCATCCGCAAGGCGGCGAAAACCGTGGCCGAGCATTTGCCGGCGCCGATCCATGACGTCGCCAAGAAGGCGGAAGAATACGCCCGCACCATGGTCACCGGCGGCACCTTCTTCGAAGAGCTCGGCTTCCACTATCTCGGACCGTTCGACGGCCACGACCTCGACACCATCGTGCCGATCCTCAAGAACGCCAAAGAGTATGACGACCGCCCGGTGCTGATCCACGTCGTCACCAAGAAGGGCAAGGGCTACGCGCCGGCCGAAAACGCCGCCGACAAATATCACGGCGTCTCCAAGTTCAACGTCGTCACCGGCGAGCAGGCCAAGGGCGGGCCAGCGCCCAGCTACACCAAAGTGTTCGCGCAGGCGCTCATCCGCGAAGCCGAGAAAGACGCGCGCATCGTCGCCATTACGGCGGCCATGCCCTCCGGCACCGGCTTGGACAGCTTCGGCGCCAAATTCCCGGACCGCACCTACGATGTCGGCATCGCCGAACAGCACGCGGTGACTTTCGCCGCCGGGCTCGCGGCTGACGGCATGAAGCCGTTCGCGGCGATCTACTCGACCTTCCTGCAACGCGGCTACGACCAGGTCGTCCACGACGTGGCGATCCAGAAGCTGCCGGTGCGCTTCGCCATGGACCGCGCCGGTCTCGTCGGCGCCGATGGCGCAACCCATGCCGGCTCGTTCGATGTCGGCTTCATGGGCGCGCTGCCGGGCATGATCCTGATGGCCGCCGCCGACGGCAACGAGCTCAGCCGCATGGTCGCCACCGCCGCGGCGATCGACGATACGCCCAGCGCCTTCCGCTATCCGCGCGGCGACGCCGAGGGCGCGCTGGGCGCCGATGCGCATCTGCCGCTGGAAATCGGCAAAGGCCGCATCGTGCGCGAAGGCACGTCGGTGGCGCTGCTGAGCTTCGGCTCGCGCTTGGGCGAAGCCAGCAAAGCCGCCGACAAGCTCGCCGCCATGGGGCTGTCGACCACGCTCGCCGACGCGCGCTTCGCCAAGCCGCTCGACGAAGACCTCATCCGCCGCCTCGCGCGCGAGCACGAAGTGCTGCTGACGATCGAGGAGGGCGCGGTCGGCGGCTTCGGCGCCTTCGTGCTGCACTTCCTGTCGCGCGATGGCTTGCTCGACCGCGGCCTCAAAATCCGCACGCTGACGCTGCCCGACATCTTCCAGGATCAAGACAAGCCGGACGTCATGTACGCGCAAGCCGGCCTCGACGCCGACGCCATCGCCAACGCCGCGCTGCTCGCGCTCGGCAGAGGCGTGAACGAAGCGCGGGCTTAAGCCGGCGTCCGCTTCCCGGCGGCAGCAAGGCGAAGAGCCTGGACCCAGCCGCCCGGAAACGCGCTCTCAGCTCATCGCCGGAACAGGTGCGGTACCACGCGTGTTTGCACTCCATCACCGCCATGACGGAGTTCAGGATCATGCACACCTCACGCACACGCGCCGCTTTGTTTATTCTGCTCGGGCTCGCAGCGCCCCTGGCCAGCGGCTGCGCGCTTGCGGCTGGCGCGGCTGTCGGCGCCGCGGCTGTCGATTATTTCACCGACGATAACGACGAGTGCAACGGCCCCAACGACGAAGGCCTGCTCGATAGCGACTGCAATCGCTAAGCGCACGCGATCGGGGCGGTCGGCGATAGGCGCGCGCTGCGGCGTGCAGATTCCCTATTGCCTACCGCCCTTCGCCTCATGCCTAATCACGTCGCCATAGCGACGGAGATTGACCCATGGCCAAAGGTCAAATGCGGTCCAACAAGGAAAAGCGCAAACCCAAGAAAAACGCCGACGAAAAGAAGGGCGCGAAGAAGTAGTTCGCCCGCAGCGCCCTCTCTGATCGAGAGGGCGCCAGCGTGGACAGCTCGCTCAAAATCTATCCCACACCGATCGCGCAAATTTCCCAGCGCAATCAACGGCCGTCGCTAAATCTATCCTACACCTGCGCGTGCGCCCGATACTTGCGCGCATGCGACCTGCACAACGCCCCATCAGCTCACACCGCCTCCAGCGCATCCTGCGTTGGGCGCGTTTGTTTTTTGGCTGGGTGATGCAGCTGAGCGCGGCGTGGTTAGCGGGCGGCCGCGCGCCGTCGCCTCGGCGCCTCGATGGCGCGGCGCGCGCGGCGGGGCTGCTGGTTTTCTTCACGGTCGCGGCGAGGATGACGCCGCCGCGCGCCGGCGTGCAGCGTCACGGCCGGCTCAATCCGCCAAACGCGCGCGAGCGGCGCGTGATCGGGGCGCGATTGCGCAAACTCCTGCGCGGGCGCGATTTCGCGACACGCTTGCGCGCCATTCTCGCCGTCGTGCGCGATCTGGAGACGCACGTCGCGCGCCTGATGCGCCGCTTGCGCCATGGGCTGACGCGGCTGCGCGTCATCGATCCGCTCGCCTGCGCCGAAGCGTGCGCGCCGCGCATTGCGGCATCGGTCGCGCTCGCCGATTCCAGCTAAGCGCCGCGCGCCTTTCGCTGACGCACGTCCCCGGTTTCGCCTCATGGCGGCGCCGCGCACGCTCCTGCGCGCAACAAAAAGGCCCAAGCATGGGCTTGGGCCTGAGGGTCACGGGGTGAGGGGATTAATTGTTCTCGGGGTCGACGTTGTCGGACGCTTCATCCAAGCCATCGGCGGCGTCGTTGCGGATTTCGTCGGAGGTGTTCTCGACCAGATTTTCCGCGCGCTCGCCGGCGGTCGACAGCGCATCGCTGGTCCCTTCCGCCAATTGCACCGCGGTTTCATCGATCTCGCGGCCAACGCGTTCGGCCGACATGTCGTTATCGACCCAGGCATAAACCAAGAGCGCCACGCCCGCGACGAGCGCAACCGTCGCCGCCGTGCGTCCGCTCGGCCCGTGCGCGGCCGCATGCGTGCCGCCGAATGCGCCGAACAGCAGAGACAGCACAAACAGCGCGACGAACACCCAAAACAGAATGATGGCGATGCCAGTGAATGCCGAGGCGATGCCGCCAAAACCAAAAACCGCCGCCACCAACGCGGCGATGAAAAATCCAATCGCCCAGCCAAGCATGGGAAATACTCCGTTCAGCAACCTTGTGTTCGCTGAACGTTGATGCGGGTGCGAAGTTCCGTCTGCGGGATTGGGTGTTGGGTTTTGGGGATTGGGAACGCTCGCGCGTCGAACCCCAATCCCCAATCCCGATCCCCCAATCCCTAAATCGGCATCCGCAGAATTTCCTGATACGCGCTGATCACTTGGTCGCGCACCGCCATCACGGTCTGCAATTGCGTTTCCGCCGCTGCGATCGCGGTGACGACATCGACTATGTCGCCGCGCCCCGCCGCCACTTGCATCGCCTGCGTTTCCGCCGCGTTGGCGGCTTGCCCGGCTTGGCGGATGGCTTGCTGGACGAGATTGCCGAAATCGACCTGGTCGCCGCCCTCGGTGGCGCGGCCCTGCATCGCTTGCGCCGCTTGCTGATAGGCGCGTGCTGCTGAAAGTGGATCGACGGCCATCTATTATCTCCGCAGCAAATCAAGCGCGCGATTGGTCATGCCGCGCGCCGCTTCGATCATGTTGAGGTTGGCTTCATAGGCGCGCGTCGCTTCGCGCAGATCCATCATCTCGACCAAAGTGTCGACATTCGGCAGCCGCACATAACCGCTTTCGTCAGCGGCCGGATGGCTTGGGTTATATTCCTCGCGGAACTCGGTCATGTCGAACGTCGCCCCGCGCACGCGCACGCCTTGGGCGCCGTTGGTCAGCGTCGTCGACTCAAGCAACGGAATACGCCGGCGGAACGGCTCTTCGTTCGGGTTCGTGCCGGTCGAATTGGCGTTGGCGACGTTCTCCGCCGCGATGCGCATGCGCACCGTCTGGGCGCGCATGCCGGATGCGGCGGCGGAAATGGCGGCGTTGATGTCGGTCATCTAAACTTATCTCCCGGGCGCGCGTGCGGCGAGGCGCAAGAGGTCGAGCCCCTTCTGGTAGAGCGCCAGACCTGTCTCGAACGCCGTCCGCGTTTCGGCTGCGCGCGCCATCTGCTCTTCGAGCACCACCGCGTTGCCATCGATCGTGGTTTCGCTGTCGTCGCGGGTGATCACACGCGCTTGCCCGCCGGCGCCGCTATTGGGGCTCATGTGACCCGGCTGCGTGCGCGCCATGGCAAGCCCGCCGCCTTGCGCCGACGCCACCATGCGCTCGAACGACGACGTGTCGACATCGCGCGGGCGGTAACCGGGCGTCGATGCATTGGCGATGTTCTCTGCGATCAGTTGTTGGCGCTGGCTCAATTGGTCGAGCCGGCCGCGCAGCAAACTAAAAAACGGGCTGTTGGCGACGTCCATCCGCACCGACTCAAGGGCTGCAAACTTTGCCTAGTTGAGTGTGGTATGGTTAAGCGCGACTTAATTTGCCCGCGGAATATTTACGTCTCGTTTACCAAACCGCCCCAGCGCTGAGCAGGCTAACTCCAGAACGGAGGCGTTGGTGGACCTGCTGGATTGGGCGCGCGCGGTGTTTGCGCTCATTGCGACTTTGGCGCTGATCCTGGGCGCGGCGTACGTCGTGCGCCGCTTCGGCATGTTGCAGCCCGGCGCGCAGGGGCAAAAGCGCCTCAAGGTCAGCGAAAGCCTGATGCTCGATCCGCGCCGGCGTCTCGTCGTCGTGCGCTGCGACGGGCGCGAACACCTGCTGCTGTTGTCGCCGGCCGGCGACATCGTGGTCAGCGAAATGGCGGCCAAGGAAGAGACCCCGGCATGAAGCGCGCGCTTTGGTTCACTTGTGTGCTGGGGGTCGCCCTGATCAGCGCCGGCGATGCGCTGGCGGCGGCGGCGCCGACGCTATCGGTCGATCTTGGCACCGGCGAAGGGCTAACCGCGCGCGTGCTGCAACTCGCGGCGCTGATCACGGTCTTGTCGCTGGCGCCGTCGATCATCATCATGACGACGAGCTTCGTGCGCATCGTCGTGGTGCTTTCGCTGTTGCGCACCGCCATAGGCCTGCAGCAGGCGCCGCCGAACGTGGTCATCGTATCGTTGTCGCTGTTCTTGACCGCATTCGTCATGCAGCCGGTCTGGCAGGCCTCGTACGAAGCCGGCATCGGCCCTGTGATGCGCGAGGAAATGCCGTTGGACGAAGCGTTTCCGCGCATCGTGGCGCCGCTGAAAACCTTCATGGTGAGCCAAACGCGCGAACAGGATTTGATGCTGTTCATCGACATGGCGGACCTCGAAACGCCGCCTCAAAACGCCGAAGACACCCCGCTGCGGGTGCTGGCGCCGGCCTTCATGGTGTCCGAGCTCAGGCGCGCTTTCGAGATCGGCTTTATGCTGTTCGTGCCGTTCGTGATCATCGATCTGGTGGTGTCGTCGCTGTTGATGGCCATGGGCATGATGATGATGCCGCCGGTGACCGTGAGCTTGCCGTTCAAGCTCATCTTCTTCGTGCTGGTGGACGGCTGGCGGCTGGTCGCCGGCAGCTTGGTGGAGAGCTTCAATTCCGGCGTACCGCCTGGCGGATAGCCGCCGCGCGGCGAGCTTTACCGCTCGATCCCGAGATCAGCGATCAGCAGATCCTTGAAATTGTCGTTCTTGCGCACGAACAGCCGCGAAAAAAGTGCGGCAATGGAAGAGAATAGCCCCGTCATTATCAGCCCCTGCAGCGTTTCCTCGGCATATCTACGTTTGAAACAATCAGCCCGTTCCATGCATGCCTAACACCAAGATGGGCGTGATTCTGGTTCTTGGATGCTTGCGACGAAAACTGAATCCCGGTGTGTCCGCCACAGCACGCTTTTGCGTATCGAGTGTGGCCTTCAACGCCTTGCACAGACTTAACAGCCGTCACGTGTCATCGGAAACGCGTCGTTAACCATGGCGGGCGTCCCTGGGCGCAGGGCTCGGCAGAATTTGCCGGGCGCGTAAGCCATGGGAGCGGCCATGAACGGCGCGGAAGTCCTCGATCTCGGGCGTGACGCTATTTGGGTGACCATCCTGGTCGCGGCGGGTCCGATGATCGTGGGGCTGGTGGTGGGTTTGGTGGTGTCGCTGCTGCAGACGCTGACCCAGATCCAGGAACAGACCCTGGTGTTCGTGCCGAAGATCCTGGCGATCTTCTTCGCCATCCTGCTTTTCCTGCCGATCATGGGCGGCCTGCTGGGCGGCTTCACCAACCAGATTTTCGAGCGGATCGCGGCGTTCTGATGCGGGGCGCCCGAGCATGAACCTCACCCTCTACGGCGTAGAGATTTGGGCGACGGCGCTGTTGTTCGCGCGCGTCGGCTCGATGGTGATGTTGCTGCCGGGGTTCGGCGAACCGGCGGTGCCGGCGCGAGTGCGGCTGGCGTTTGCGCTGGCGCTGGCGATTTGTGTCGGCCCGGCCTTGGCTGACCGCGTGCCGGAGCCGGCGACGACCGCGTTCGGCATGGCCGGGCAGGTGGGCGCCGAAATCATCATCGGCGTTCTGCTGGGTGGGGCGGCGCGGCTGCTGATCTCGGCGCTGGCGACGGCGGGCCAGATCATCGGCATGGAAATTGGCCTTGCCTTCGCCCAGACCGCCGACCCGACGATGACCCAATCGGGCCAGCTGATTGCGGTGTTCTTGAGCATTCTGGGCGTTGCGATGATCTTCGCCACCGGCCTCGACCACATGTTTCTGCAAGGCGTTGTCGGCTCCTATGAGGTCATCTCATTGGGCGCGGCGCCGCCGGTGGGCGATGCGGCGGAGCTGGCGCTGGAGGCGACGGCGACGTCTTTCCGCATCGGCTTTCAGATCGCCGCGCCGGTGATCGTCGCAGGCCTCATCTTCCGCGTTGGCCTGGGCGTCTTGTCGCGGCTTATCCCGCAAATCCAAGTCTTCTTCGTCGCGCTGCCGCTGCAGATCATGGGCGGACTGGTCGTGCTCGCGCTCGGGCTTTCGACCGGCATGCTGATCTGGCTCGACAGCCTCGATCGCTACGCGTCCTGGCTGAGGTAGCGCCATGGCCGCCGATGATGACGACAAGACCGAAGAGCCGACGCCGCGAAAGCTCGAACAGGCGCGCGAGAAGGGCGACATCGTCTATACGCCCGAGGTTGGCGCGGCGCTTTCGCTAATCGCGGCGACCGCCATCGTCGCCTTCATGTCCGGGCCGATCGTGACGCAGATGGCGCGAGGCTTCATCAGCTTTCTGGCGATGCCGGATCAGTTCGCGGCGGAGCCTGGCTCGCTGCGCGCGATCTTCGCCAGCGTGGGCCTGAAGCTGTTGGGCGTGTTTGCGCTCGCTTCGCTCGCCTTGGTGGTGGCGGGGCTGGGCGCGCGCTATCTGCAGGACCGGCCGACCTTCACCGCCGAGCGCATGACGCCGAAGCTCGACAAGCTCAATCCGATGGAGGGCTTCAAGCGCGTCTTCGGCAAGCAGGCGTTCGCATCGTTTTTGAAGTCGCTGGCGAAGCTGGTGCTGGTCGGCGCGGTCTTGGTGTGGGTGTTGTGGCCGCACGACGCCGCGATCCAGGACATGTCGCTGCTCGATCCCGTCGCGATCCTGCCGTTCGTGAAGGACCGCGTCGTCGCCATGATGATGGCGCTGGCGAGCGCCGCGGCGCTGTTGGCGGCTGTGGACTATGTGTTCACGCGCCAGTCCTACATGAAGCGCATGCGGATGAGCCGGCGCGAGATCAAGGAAGAGTTCCGCCAGCAAGACGGCGACCCCATGGTCAAGGCGAAGCTCCGTCAAATCCGGATGGAGCGTTCGCGCCGACGCATGCTGCAGAACGTGCCCAACGCCAGCGTCGTGATCACCAACCCGACCCACTATGCGGTGGCGCTGCGCTATGAGCAGGGCGAGACCGCCGCGCCGATCTGTCTGGCGATGGGGGTCGATGCAGTGGCGCAACGGATTCGGGAGGTCGCCCAGGAGCATGACATCCCGATCGTGGAAAACCCGCCGCTGGCGCGGGCCTTGTTCGCAACGGCTGAGATCGATCAGCCCATCCCAAAGGAACATTACGAGGCCGTGGCCAAGGTCATCGGCTTCGTCATGCGGTTGGCGCGGCGCAGGGGCCGCCGCCGGCCGAGTTTGTAACGGAGAGTGCTCATGGCGGACGGTTTCCCGACTGCCCCGCAAGGTGTTCGCAGAGGCGAATCGCGGTCAATTGGCGGCGCAACAGGCGCGCCGATGACAGACCATGCAGACCTTCCACCTCCGCGCGGCGGAGGGCGGCTCGATCCGCTGCAGATCCTCTTTTGGGGATCTGTGGCTGTCGGCGTGGCCGCCGCGGGCGTCGCCATCACGGCCGGCCCAAGCGTCGGCCAGGCCGGCGCGGTGCTGCTGGTGCTGCTGGCCGCGGCGGGCATGGTGCTTTTCTTCTGGATGTCGCGCGGCGCGGGCCGGCGCTTCGGCGCGTTTCCGGAGCGTGGCGCGATCGCGGCGGCCGCGCTGAGCGGGCGCAACGAATTCGCGTTCGCCGAAGCCTTGGACGAAGCCGCACTGATCACCGATGCGAGCCTGTCGCCGCTCTCGGCCAACAGCGCTTATCATGAGATCGCCGAAGCTGCGGGCGTTCTGGGCGATAGCGATCGTCCGCCGATGATGAGCCGCTTGTTCGGCGCTGACCCGATGTTGTCGGCGCCGATGTTTAGGCTTTCGCGCGCGGCCCAGCAGGGACAGACGCGGCGCGAGGAATTGCCGGCGACAGCTGCACTCAATGGCAAGCACACGCGCTACGAGGCGTGCGTCGGCCCGATGCCGGGCGGTTTCGTGCTGTGGCGCTTGCGCGAACTGGGCGGCGGCGAAGCGGGCGAGACCGATCACGGCGCGCGCGAGATTTTTCTCGACGACGCGCCCGTCGGCTTCTTCGCCGCGCGCAGCGACGGCGGCATCGTCTATATGAACCGCGCTTTGCGCGCCGTGCTGGGCGTGGGCGAAGACCCCGCGCTCTTCCGCGTCAAGGATATCGTCAAGGAAGACCCAGGGCGCCTGTTGCGGCGCGACCGCCGCGGCTTCGGCCCTTCGCGCACCCGCGTCACGCTGCGCGGCGTTGATGGTCACGAAACGCAAGCTTCGGCCTTGTCGTTCTGGCCGACCGATAGCGGCGACGATGTCGCGCGCACGCTGATCTTTTTCTCCGACGCCGAACAGCAGGAAGCCGCGCCGGTGCGCGCGGCGGCGACGGAAACGGACGGCGTGTTCACCCACGCGCCGCTCGGCATCGCTGTGCTCGACGCCGCCGATCCGGCCTCGGCGGCGATCGCCGACGCCAACGGCGCGCTGATGGAAATGACGCAAGGCCGCGCCACGCCCTCGACGGCGTTCGCGGATTTGTTCGAGGCCTCGGACGGGCCAACAGTGCTGGCGCAGCGTTTGCGCCAGGCGGTCAACGACCCGATCGAGATCACCTTGGCGACGACGCCGCCGACCGCCGCGCACGTGCACTTCGCGCGCTCGCCCGACGGACGCGGCATCGCCTACCTGCTCAATGTCAGCCAGCAGCGCGAGTTGGAAACGCGTTTGGCGCAATCGGAGAAGATGCGCGAGATCGGCGAACTCGCCGCCGGCGTCGCGCACGACTTCAACAATCTGCTGACCGTGGTGATGCAGACGTGCTCGACGCTGCTGCGCCGCCACCCGGTGGGCGACGCCGATTATCCGATGCTGCAGGACATTTCCGACAACGCCGCCAGCGCCAAGGAATTGTCGGACATGCTGCGCGCCTATGCTCGCCAGCAGACGTTCGCGCGCGAAGTGTTCGACGTCGGCGATTTCATCGGTTCGCGCCAGGAGTTGATCCGCCGCATCATGGGCGCCTCGGTCAAATACGAAATCCGCCACGGCCGCGACCTGCCTTATGTGAAGGTCGACAAGACCCAGCTCGAGCGCGTGATCATCAATCTCGCCACCAATGCGCGCGATGCGATGACGCCGAAGGGTTCGCCCATCGCCAAGGACGGCAAGCTCACGGTGCGCACGTCGGTGATTGCGGCTGAGGCCGCGCGCGGGCTCGGCCACAACCCGATCGAAGACGGCCAGTACGTGATGATCGAGGTGGAAGACACAGGCGGCGGCATCAAGCCGGAGCATGCGTCGAAAATCTTCCGCCCGTATCATTCCACCAAGGAAGCCGGCAAAGGCACCGGGCTCGGCCTTGCGACCAGCTACGGCATCATCAAGCAGTCGGGCGGCTACATTTTCTTCACCTCGAAGCTTGGCGTCGGCACCACGTTCCGCATTTTCCTGCCGGCCTACACGCCGACGCCGGAAGAGGTGGAGGAAATCGCCGCCAAGGAACGCGCGCTGATTTCGCGTCCGGCCAAGGACGTGTCAGGACGCGGCAAAATCCTGTTCGTGGAAGACTTGGTGCCGGTGCGCCGCGCGACCGTGCGCAATCTCAAAGAGTGCGGTTACGAGGTGGAGGAGGCCGGCGACGGCCAGGAAGCGCTCGATATTCTCGCCGCCAAGCCGGGCGCCTTCGATATCATCATCTCAGACGTCTCGATGCCGGTGATGACCGGCACCGAAATGCTCGAAGAAGCCAAGCCCGAGATGATCGGCAAAGCCAAAGTGCTCTTCCTCTCCGGCTACGCGCCCGAAAGCTTCAGCGACGTGCTCGAACGCTACCCGGTGCACTATCTGTCGAAGCCGGTGACGATGGAGCAGCTGGTCGGCCGCGTGAAGGAGCTGCTGGCGGCGGCTTGAGCCTAACAGACTGGGTGACACACACGCACGACGTCGTGTCAGCAAGGCTGATCGCAGTGCGGTGCGTGCGTGTGTGTCACCCGCAGATGGGTGTCACCCGCAGACGCTCACTCATCTTTCTGTGCGACGCCGCGGGCCATGACGAAGGGAACGTTCATCAGCGTGGCGACGTCCTGGGTGGGATCGCCATCGACAGCGATGATGTCGGCGGAATAGCCGGGCGCGATGCGGCCGGCCACGCCATTGAGCTGCAAGTGATCGGCGGCGTCGACGGTGGCGATGCGGATGGCTTCGGTGGGCGTGTAGCCGCCTTCGACCAGAAACTGGAATTCGCGCGCATTGACGCCGTGGCGCGAGACGCCGCTATCGGTGCCGAAAGCCACGCGCACCCCGGCGCGGCGCGCGTTTTGGATTGACTGGCGCATGCGCGAACCGACTTCGCGCGCCTTTTCGGCCTGCGCCGGCGTCAGCACGCCGCCGGCCGCCGCCATTTCCTCGACCGTGACGCCAGCCAGGATGGTCGGCACCAGATAGGCGCGCGTGCGGCGCAAGAGACGGATGGATTCTTCATCGGTGTAAGAGCCGTGCTCGATGGAATCGACGCCGGCGCGCAACGCGGCGTTGATGCCCCCGGCGCCGTGGGCGTGCGCGGTGACGCGACGACCCATGGCGTGCGCGGCTTCGACAATGGCCGCGAGTTCCTCGTCGCTGAATTGCTGCTCAACGCCAGCGGCGGTGTTGGACAGGACGCCACCAGTGGCGGTGATCTTGATCACATCGGCGCCGGCTTGAATTTGACGACGCACAGCACGGCGGCAATCGTCGGCCCCCGAGCATGCCGACGGGCTGCGCAGCACATCGACGATGGCGGGCGCAAAGCCATTGGCGTCGGCGTGGCCGCCGTCCGGCGTGACCGCGGAGCCTGAGGCGATGATGCGCGGGCCGACGACGCGGCCTTCGGCGATGGCGCGGCGAAGCGCAAAGATCGCGTCATTATTGGCGCCGAGATCGGCGACGGTGGTGAAGCCTGCAAACAGCGTCGTGCGCGCATTCTGCACGCCGCGCATGGCCTGGTCGGCCGGGGAAAGCTGAACTTCCTCCAGCAATTGATTGGGGCCAAGCTCGCCGGTGAGGTGGACGTGGCTATCGATCAAGCCCGGCAGCACGAAGCGATTGCGCTGATCGATGACGGCCGCGCCTTCCGGCGTCACGTAGCCGGCCTGGATCGCAATGATGCGCCCGTCGGCGCCGATCAGAATGCTCTGTTCAGTGAGCACTTGCCCCGTCGCGGGATCAGCCAACAGGCGCCCGGCATGGATCACCGTCGTTGCTTGCGGCGCCGCGTCCTGCGCGAAGCTCGATCCCGCCAAAGCCGCCAAGGCGCCAAGCGCCAGCAGTGCGCGTCGCAACATGATGCATCCCCCGAAATCTGTGCCGGTGTGATCCGCCGGGCGCGCGCGCCCGTCAACCGCTTACGCCCGCCGGTTTACCCGTATTGCAAGAGCAGCAAGCCAATGAAGCCGGCGATGAGGACAACCGCGATGGCGACGGCGAGGGCGGGGCCGCGGTCGCTCATCTGCATGACCGGCTTTTCGTCCGGCACGCGCGCGCCGGAAGCGAGCATGGCCTGATACATGGCTTCCTGCTGGGCGTAGACGCGGCTCGCGCCAAGCCAGCCGAGCCAAGCGAAAGCGGCGATCGACATGCCAAACAGCGGCAGGTTGGCGATGAATTGCGCGCCAATCTCATACGCGTGGATGTCGGGAGAAACGATGTTGGGCGCGAGGATCGAGGCGAACACCAGCCCACCGATCGCGCCGATGGCCGCGCCGCGCAGGCCGATCGCGGCTAGCCCCGGTTTGCGCCGGCGCGACCAAAGCCAGAGGAAAAGGTCGCGCTGGCGCTCGTTCATGTGAGGCCGGCTTTTTGCGCGTAGCCGTAGGCGGCGTTGGCGAGCGGCGGGATGCGCTCGATCATCTTCTGCGCATGCGCGCTCGCCGCCGTGCCGTCGCGCACGCGCCCGGCAATGCCCTGCAGAATGCAAGCAAGGCGGAAGGCGTTGTAGGAGAAATACCAATCGAGTTCGGGGATGCCGTCGCGCCCCGTGAGCCTGCAATAAATCGAGACCACTTCCTCAAGCGAGGGGATGCCGAGCGAGACGTAATCAATGCCGCCCAGGCTGGCGCGGCCGTCGTGCGGCATCACCCAGTTCATCAGGTAGTACGTGAAATCGCCGAGGGGATCGCCGAGCGTCGAAAGCTCCCAATCGAGCACGGCGATCGTGCGCGGTTCGGCGGGATGCAGGATGGTGTTGTCGAGGCGATAGTCGCCGTGGACGATAGAGGTGCGCTCGCCTGGCGGTATGGTCTGCGGCAGCCACTCAATCAGGCGATCCATCTGCGCGTTTTTGTCGGTTTCGCTCAAGCGGTACTGCTTCGACCAACGATCGATCTGGCGCGCGAAATAGTTGCCGGGCTTGCCGTAATCGCCGAGGCCGATGGCTTGATGATCGGTGTTGTGCAATTGCGCGAGCACGCCGATCTGATTTTCGTAGGTGGCGCGGCGGCGTTCATTGGTCTCGCCGGGCATGGCGCCGTCCCACACGATGCGGCCTTCGACCATTTCCATCACGTAGAACATGGCGCCCAGGACGGAGTCGTCGGTGCAGAGCGCGTAGCTGCGCGCGACCGGGAAACCGGTTGGGTAAAGCGCCGAGATCACCTTGAACTCGCGGTCGACAGCGTGCGCCGAAGGCAAGAGCCTGCCGCCGGGCTTCTTGCGCAAGACGTATTTCCGCGACGGCGTGACGAGTTGGTAGGTCGGGTTGGATTGGCCGCCCTTGAACTGGTTGATGGTCAGCGGGCCCTGGTAGTCCTCGACGTTCGCCTTCAGCCACGCTTCGAGTGCGGCCTCATCCAGGCGATGGCGCTCTTCCACCGGCTTTACACCCGAGAATGCCTCTTGGCTCGTTTCCGTCATCGGCGCTGTCCACCCTGTCTTTGCGCCGCACCTTGAAACGCCGCCGCAGGGGGATGCAAGCCGCTAATGCGACAGGGCTCGCCAGGCGATGTCGCGACGGCAGAAGCCGCCCGGCCAGTCGATGCGGTCGACCCCGGCATAGGCGCGCGCCACCGCTTCGGCGAGGCTGTCGCCAACGGCAGTGACGTTGAGCACGCGCCCGCCATCGGCGCGCAATAGGCCGGCTTCGTCGGTGCGGGTTCCAGCGTGAAAGACCACTACGCCGTCCACCGCGTCGGCGTCGGCGACGCCGCGAATGACGGAGCCTTTCAGCGGTTCGTCGGGATAGCCTTGCGCCGCATAGACCACGGTGACAGCGGGTCGTTGCTCCCACTCGACGGCGGGCGCGCTGGCGAGTTCGCCTTTGGCGGCGGCGAGAAGGATCGGCGCCAAGTCGCTCTTCATGCGCCGCATCAGCGTCTGGCACTCGGGGTCGCCGAAGCGGACGTTGAACTCGATGAGCTTTGGGCCGTCGGCGCTGATCATCAGCCCGGCAAACAGCACGCCAACGAACGGACGGCCCTCCGCCTTCATGCCGCGCAAGGTCGGCAGGATGATGCGCTCCATGGTCTGATCGCGCACCGCATCGGTGAAGACCGGCGCAGGCGAGTACGCGCCCATGCCGCCGGTGTTGGGGCCCTTGTCGCCATCATAAGCGCGCTTGTGATCCTGCGCGGCGACGAGCGGGATCGCGCTCTCGCCATCGCAGAGTGCGAAGAAGCTCGCTTCTTCGCCGGGCAAGAAATCTTCAATGACGATGCGTTGGCCGGCCGTGCCGAATTTGCGCAGGAAGAGAATTTCATCGATGGCGGCGTCTGCGTCGCGGCGTGTTTCGGCGATGACGACGCCCTTGCCCGCGGCCAATCCGTCCGCCTTGATGACGAACGGCGGCTCGCGGTCGCCGAGATAAGCCTTGGCGCGGATGGCGTCGTCAAAAACCTTGTACTCCGCCGTCGGCACGCCGTGACGAACGCAGAATTCTTTCATGAAAGCTTTCGACGCTTCGAGCTCGGCCGCGGCCTTGCTCGGCCCAAAGCAGGGCACGCCAACTTGGCCTAGCGCATCCGCCAAGCCTGCCGCCGCGGCCGCCTCCGGACCAATCACGACCAAATCGACCCGTTCGCGCATCGCGAAGGCGGCGAGATCGCCCGCCGCATCAGCTTTGATGGCGACAGTGCGCCCGAGCGCCGCCAGCCCTGGATTGCCTGGCGCGGAAATCAGCTCCGAAACGAGTGGGCTCTGCTTGAGCTTCCAGCCCAAAGCATGTTCGCGTCCGCCCGATCCAACGATCAGAATCTTCATGCGTTGCATGGCTTGCGCCATGGGGGGGGCCTGTCAAGCGCGCCCGGCGCGCGGGGGTGTTGGAGACCAGCAGAAAATGGCGGGCGGCTGACGCTGGGGCCGGTCTGGCGGGCGGCGCGGCGCGCGCCTAGGCTCCAGGAACAGAGCCAGGAGACGCGCCATGAGCGATCTGATCAACCCGACGCGCGAGCAGTTCGGCGCCTTCGTCAAACTTGAGAGCGACGGCCCAATCCACATGCTCAACATGATCCGCTTCCGTGCGCGCGCGGCCTACGACGATGGCCGGCAAGCCACTGGCGCGGAAGCCTACAAGGCCTATGCCCGCGAGAGCGAGCCGGTGTTCAGCCGGCTTGGCGGCAAGCAATTCTGGATCGGTCGCTTCGACCTCATGGTGATCGGCCCGGAGGACGAACGCTGGGACCTTATCTTTATCGCCGAGTACCCAAACTCGAACGCCTTCATCGAAATGATCCGCGATCCTGTCTATCAGGAAGCCGTCAAACACCGCACCGCGGCGGTTGAGGAAAGCCGCCTCATCCGGCTGTCGCCTTTGACTGGCGGGAGGGGCTTTGGCGAAGCGATGCGCGCATGACCGTTTTTCAGGCAAGCGCATGATCTGCGCACGCCTGGCATGGACGGAGAACGCCCCGCGGCGGTAGCGTTGGACCATGTCCGCCATCGCCGACCTTTGCCGGGATTTGCCCGTGGCTGCTTTTGAGCCCGGCGCGGTGCTGCTCGAAGAGGGGCAATCGACCGGGCGGCTGTTTGTGCTGCTGGACGGCGCGGTCGAAGTGGTGAAGGGCGATTTTCAGATCAACCTCGTCGCCGATCGCGGTGCGATTTTTGGCGATATGTCGGCCTTATTGGGCATTCCGCATATGGCGACGGTGCGCGCTGTCACGCCTTGCACCGCGCATGTGATTGAGGGGGGCGAAGCGTTTTTGCAAACGCACAAGGAAATCGCCTTCCAACTCGCCAAGCTGCTTGCCCATCGTTTGCATGGGGTCACCGGCTATCTCGTCGATCTCAAACGCCAGTTCGAGGATCATGACGATCATCTCGGCATGGTCGACGAAATCCTAGAGACGCTGGTGCACGATCAGACGGCGGAGTTCACGCCGGGCTCGGATCGCGAGCCGGAGTATTAGGCGCAAGCCACGCCGGCATCGCCTCCAGGTTCAACCGCTCAAGCGGCGCATCGAGCCGCACCATTTCATCGCCAGCGAGCGAGAACCACGCGGCTTCGCCCGCTTGGGTGTCGATCGCGATATGCGTGGGCGTTGGACCGATCTGGCGGCCGGAATTGAACACCCAGGTGTCGCCGATGCGATCGGCCCATGAGCCGCCGCTCTTGAACGGCGCTTCGTGGATGTGGCCGGTAAGCACGATATTAGGACGATAGGCGCCGATCCACTCGGCGAGCGCTGCGTCGCCATAGGAGCGCTTGCCATTCCAGGCCGTGGGCGAGCCTTCCGGCGGCGCATGATAAACCCAGATCCATTGCGCCTTGGGCGTTTCCGCATCGCGCGCAAGTTGATCTGCGACGGCTTGCCTGGCGGTGGGGCCATCCCACCAGGGGCAGATTGTAACGAGCGTGTCGCCAATCAGGATGCTGTCGCCATCGGTTGGGATGCCGAAGTGGCGCAGCTTGTTCATCCAAGCGGCGATCTTTTCGCCGCCGGCGTCGCGGCGGTCGAGATCGTGATTGCCGGAGGAGGCGATGACCTTGCTGCGCTCGGCCAACTTGCGGAGATATTTGAGGATCACGACGATCTGCACTTTGCCGTCAAGCTGGCCGGCAATGTCGAGATGGTCGCCGGCCACCACGACCAGATCGAACTGGTCAGCGACCGCGGTCGCCCAATCGTATTGTTTGAGCGCGTAGTGCAGGTCGGAGATCAGCAGCAGCTTCACGGCTGCTAGGCTAGAGGGCGTTCGCGCGCCGGCTCAACGATCGCGCCGCCGATTGTGGCGCGGCGCCTAAAGTTTCAGCGGGGAGGCGAGACCGCTGGCGCGCGGCATCGCATGTTCGGGTGTCCGCCGCCACGGTGGTGACCGTGCGCGTACCGGCTATGGACCGCGCTGCACGTCGCGCCGTTGCCCGCGGGCGCCTCGGCGGTCGCGCACGCCGCAAGCGTCATGACGCAAAGGCAAGCCGCCAGCAGTCGAACCGTCGCGCACATGGGCGCAGTATGGACCTCGACGCCGCGCCTTACCAGGGCGTGATGGCGTCGCCGATGCGCTGGCCCCAGTTAGGGCGCTGCACCGCGCTGATCGTGCCGCGTCCGCCATAGGAGATGCGGGCTTCGGCGATCTGGGTCTGGTTGATGGTGTTGTTGGAGCTGACATCCTGCGGGCGGATGATGCCGCTCACCGTCATTTCGCGCAGTTCGCCATTGATGCGCACTTCTTGGCGTCCGGCGATGACGAGATTGCCGTTGGGCAGACTGTCGACAATGACCGCCGCCATGGTCAGTTCAATCTTCTCTTCGCGATTAATGGCGCCGTCGCCGCGGTGTTCAGACTCAGCGTCGGCGCTGATCATGTTCGATGGATCGAAGGCGCTGTTGAAGATCTGACCGACTGTATCTTCCAGGCCGAAGAAGTTGCTGACGCCGGCGCTGGTTGAGGCTTCGCGCGAGCGGTTGGACGAATTGCTGAGCTCGGCGCGATCGTCGATCTCGATATTGACGGTGATGATATCGCCGATGCGTGAGGCGCGCTGATCGTTGAAGAAACTGCGCGAGCCGGCTTGCCAGAGCGAATTGGGTTGACGCGGCTCGTAGGCGACGGGCGCGGGCTGCGGCATCGTCTGCTGGCCCCCGCCAGTGAGCGCAGCCGGCGTGCCGACGGGCGTGTGCTGCGGCGGCGCCGATGCGCGGCGCGCGGCGTCGTACGCCACTCCAGGCGCGGCGAGCACGTCTTGTGCGAACTCGGCGCGTTGGGCGCTCGCGCAACCCGCGGCGCTCACTGCAAGCGCCATCAGGGCCGCGCTGCGCAGGCAATTGTCCTTCATGCTCATTGGATCACCTGTGCGGCGCCGGGGCCGGTTACGATGGCGTCGATAGTGCGGTCCGACGTCGTGTTCTGCAGTCTGATGCTCTGGCCGATGGCGGCGTCTTCAAGCGCGCGCGCCCGCACTGAAAGCGACATGCCTGGCGTTTGATAGACGAGCGTGATCGTCTCGCCGCGGCGCACGGCGGCGTCGGCGACGCTGCCGCGACCGCTGGTGGCGGGCAAGGTTGCGCGCGCCCCGCCCGGGCGCACCACAGGCACGCTGTTGACGCCCGGCGGCGGCGTCCATTCGAGGCCCGCCGCGGAGGCGGCTGCGTACAGAACCGCGATCTGAAGCGTGCCGACTTGTCCCGCCGGAGGCGCCGGCGCGATGGCGCGGTTGGACGCCTCGCCCGCGCCGTCGAACACATCGCCGAGCGTAACAGCGGGGCCGCTCGCCTCGATGCGCGGGCGCAGCGTGACTTGCTGGGCATGCGCGGTCGCAGCGCTGAACATGAGATAGAGGCAAGCAGCCAGGCAGAACCAACGGAGCATGATCTAACCTCAGCGCAGCTGCGTGGTGGACTGGAGCATTTCGTCCGCGGCGGTGATGACGCGCGCATTCATCTCGTAGGCGCGCTGCGCCACGATCAGCGCAGAGATTTCCTCCACCGCATTGACGTTGGAAAGTTCGAGATAACCCTGCATCACGGTGCCGAGCCCAGGCGAGCCGGGCGTGGCGGTGTTCGGCGCGCCGGAGGCGGGGGTTTCCAGATAGAGGTTGTCGCCGATCGCTTCCAAGCCGGCTGGATTGATGAAGGACGCAAGCTCGATCTGGCCGACCTGCTGGGGATCGGTCTGGCCGGCGATGGTCACTTCGACGATGCCGTCGCGGGTGATCTGCATCGACGTTGCTTCCGGCGGGATCGCGATCGAGGGCTCAAGCAAATAACCGTCGGCGGTGACGATTTGGCCATCGGCGTTGACGGCGAGATTGCCGGCGCGCGTGTAGGCGGTCTGCCCAGAGGGCAGTGCGATCTGCAGGAAGCCGCGGCCGTTAATGGCGACATCATAGGCGTTGTTGGTCTGGCTCATGCCGCCTTGTTCGGTGACGCGGCCGACCGCGTCGGCGCGCACGCCGACGCCGAGTTGAATGCCGGTCGGCAAGATCGCGCCGGAGGCCGATGACGTCGAACCCGGGCGCTCCATGTTCTGGTAGAGCATGTCCTGGAATTCGGCCCGCTGCCGCTTGTAAGCGGTCGTGTTCATGTTCGCGATGTTGTGCGAAATGACGTCGACGTTCAGCTGCTGGGCTTGCATGCCGCTGGCGGCGATAGAAAGTGCGCGCATGTGGGACTAGCTCCTAGCGGCCAAGCCGCTCGATCGCGCGCTGACGCAATTCATCCGCACCGGAAACGATCTTGGCGGCGGATTGGTAAGCGCGCGAGATTTCAATCAGGCGTGTAAGTTCGACAACGGGGCGGACGTTCGAGCCTTCGAGCGCGCCTTGCAGCACCACTCCCTCGAACGTCCCCCCCGCCTGTCCTTGCGCGTCCCAAAGGTTGTCCCCGACCTTTGCGAGCGCGCCCGGCGCGGCGAAACTCGCCACGCCGATGCGGCCGGCTTCCACCCCGGCCACGCGTATAACGCCGTCACGCCCGATCGAAGGGCTTTCGCCCTGCGGATCGAGCACGATCGGCGCCCCCCCGGAGTTAAGCACTGCGCGACCATCGCTGGTCACGAGCGTTCCATCTCCGGCTAACGAAAACGCGCCATCGCGCGTGTAGAGCGGCCCAGTCGGGCCTTGCACCATGAAGAAGCCGTCGCCTTCGATGGCGACATCGAGCGCGTTGCCCGTCATCGCGATCGGGCCTTGGCGCATGTCGCGCATCAGCGTGACATCGCGAACGAAACGAATGTCGCGCGGGTCTTCCACCGCATGCGCCGTCGTCGCGTCGGCTTCCTCGGTCACTAGTCCATCGGCCTTGAAGCCGGTGGTCGCGACGTTGGCGAGATTGTTGGCGGCCACGTCCATGCGTCGTTGCAACACGCGTTGCGACTGCAGGCCGAGCATAAGGGCGTTATCCATCGCGATTAACCACGCAAAGCTCGTGCCAAGGGGTAAGTGCTTGATTTGTTGAAAGAGGCAGCGGTGCTCGTGGTGAATGCTGGGCGCAAACTTGCCGGGCGCATCGGCAAGTTTTGCCGCGTTGCTACCAATCCTTAACCAGCGCGACGCACGAAGGATGCGGATTAACGGGCGAGCGATTCCGCATGTTCGGCAAAGGCAAAAAGAAAAAGGATGGCGCTGAGGCTGAAGAAGCCGAAGGCGCAAGCCCGCCAGCTGAAGGCGAGGAAGGCGCGCCGGCGAAGAAGAAGATGTCGGGCAAGACGCTCGTGCTCTTCATTGTCCTGCCGGCGATTCTTGTGCTCGGCGGCGGCGGCGCGGCCGCCTATCTGTTGTTGTTCAAGGGCGCGCCCGCAGAGCAGCACGCCGAAGCCGGCGACCACGGCAAGGGCAAAGCCAAGGGCGGCGGCGGTCACGGCGGCGACGCGGGCGCCGAGGGTGAGGCCGTGCCCGGCCCGAACGGCACCATGATTACCCATGGCGAGGACGTCGTCTTCGTTGCGCTGCCGGAAATGCTTGTGAACATCACCGGTCCGGACGGCCGCCCGGCGTATCTGAAGCTGAAGCTGACGCTGGAAGCGCCGAACGACGAGACGGTGACTGCGCTCACCGAGCACGTGCCGCGGGTCAGCGACCAGTTCAACGGCTTCCTGCGCGAATTGCGGACGGACGATCTCGCCGGTTCGGCTGGCGCTTACAGGTTGCGCCTCGAATTGCTTCGACGCGTGAACCTGGTGATCGCGCCAATGCAGATCAACGCCGTGCTGATCGAAGAAATGCTGGTGCAATAGTGGCCAGCGAAGCGGCGGAGGCCGCGCCCGAAAGCGCCGATTGGCAAACCGACGCGGCCGCAGCCGAGGCCGGTGGCGGTGAGCAGGGCGCCGAGCGCATCCTCAACCAGGATGAGATCGACAGCTTGCTGGGCTTCGGTCTCGGCGAAGACGATGCAGGCGGCCGCACCGGCGTGCGCGCCATCATCAATTCGACGCTTGTCTCGTATGAGCGCCTGCCGATGCTCGAAATCGTGTTCGACCGCTTGGTGCGGTTGATGACGACGAGCCTGCGCAACTTCACATCCGACAATGTCGAAGTCAGCCTCGATCAGATCAGTTCGATCCGTTTTGGGGACTATCTGAATTCCATTCCGCTGCCGGCGATCATTTCGGTTTTTCGCGCTGAGCAATTGGACAATTTCGGCCTCGTCACCGTCGACTCCAGCCTGATCTATTCGGTGGTCGACGTGTTGCTCGGCGGGCGTCGCGGCGGCGCTTCGACCCGTGTCGAGGGGCGGCCCTACACCACCATCGAGCGCATGCTCGTGACGCGCATGATCGAAGTGGTGCTGAATGACGCCAGCCAGGCGTTCGCACCTCTGACGCGCGTGGACTTCAAGCTCGATCGCATCGAAACCAATCCGCGCTTTGCCGCTATCGCACGCCCGCCGAACGCGGCCATTGTCATCAAGCTGCGTATCGACATGGAAGATCGCGGCGGACGGCTCGAAATGCTGTTGCCCTACGCAACGCTCGAGCCGATCCGCAAAATGCTGCTGCAGCAATTCATGGGCGAGAAGTTCGGCCGCGACAATATCTGGGAAGGCCACCTCGCCAGCGAATTGTGGGCGACGAAACTTGAGGTGCGCGCGGTGCTCGACGAACTGCCGCAGCCGCTGGGCAAAGTGCTGAACCTCAAAGTCGGCGACACCCTGCTGCTGGATGCGCCGCCGGATGCGCCGGTAATGCTGAAGTGCGGCGCTGTCGATCTCACGCAAGGCAAAGTCGGCCGCATGGGCCACACGCTGGCGGTGCGTGTCGAACGCCCGATCTCGCCGGCGTCGCAACAGGCGGTCATGAAACTCGGAGGCAAGCCATGAGCCCGATCACTCTCGGCATCGAAGTCGTGCTCGCGATCATGCTGGCGGCGTGTCTGTTTTACTTCTGGCGCTTGGATCGCAAGCTCGCCGCGCTGCGTTCGGGGCAGGACGGCATCCGCGCCGCAGCCGCCGAACTCGCACAAGCGACGGTCCAGGCGGAAACCGCCGTGCGGGCGCTGCGCGCTACCGCCCAGGAAGCGGGGCGCGATCTGCAGGCGCGCATCAACGATGCGCGCGCCACGGCTGACCGGCTTGGGCTCGGCGCCGGGCGCCTGCGCTCAAGCTCCGATGTGCGCCAAAGCGGACGCGTGTGATGAAGCTGTTTTCGCCCCCGAAGCGCGGCGCCGCGCCGCCTGCCGGTGTACGCCTGTTGCCCGCCGCGATGGCGACGGTGGCCGTCGTGCTGGGGCTGAAGACGGTCGCCATGGCCGAGAGCGTGGCTGAAACCACCGCTGCGCCGGCCGCGACAGAACACGCCGCCGACGCGACGCAGGCGCCACACGGCGACGGCGCGGGATCTGTGGCGATCCCGCCGGCGCAATGCAATGCGCCCACTTTGGCCGAGATGGCGGGCCTGAGCGCGGCCGAGGTGCAGGTGCTGCAAGCATTGGGCGAGCGGCGCGAGGCGCTCGACCTGCGCGCCGAGCAGGCCGACACCGAGGCCGCGCTGATGCTGGCCGCCGAACAGCGTTTGAACGAGCGTTTGGCCGAACTGCGCCAGCTTGAGTCCACCGTGGCCGACTTGCTGGGCCAGCTGGACGAAGCGCAGGAAACGCGGCTTGCGGCTTTGGTCGATGTCTATCAGCGCATGCGCGCCAAGGATGCGGCGACGGTGTTCGATGGCTTGAATGACGACGTGCTGGTGCAGGTCGCATCGCGCATGCGTCAGTCGAACTTGGCCGAAGTCATGGGGCGCATGCAGCCCGAACGCGCACGCGAGCTGACCACCATGCTGGCCGATCGCGCGCGTCCGCCGACGGGCGGCGCCGATCTGTTGTCGCGGGCGCGCGGCGCGCCTGCAACGGCCGGCGGCGGGTAAACGCGGGCTTAACTGCGCGGCGGCGAAGGTCTGGAGAGAACGCGCTCGAATATGAAGTCTCTGCGCTCTCCGTTGGCGATCGCCGCGGCCGCGATCATCGCGACGCCGCCGGCTGTCGGCCAGCCGATGCAGCTTACGCCGCCGGTGGAAACCGCGGCTGAGCCTGCGCCGGCGGCCGCTGGCCCGGTTGCGCGCGCGCCGATCCCGAGCGGGCCGCTGCCGCAAGATTTGAGCGTGGAAACAGCGCAGGCGCCCCCGCCTGCGCCGCCCCCGCCACCTCCGCCGGCGGCTGCGCCCGCGCCGGTCGCGCAAGTTTCACCACCGGCGCCGCCGCCGGAACGCATTCAGCCGGCGCCGACGGCGACGGTGTCTGTCGGCGTGACAGATGAATACACGCGCCTGGCGTTTCGCTTCGCCAACGCCACCACGGTGACGCCGCTGCAGCAGGGCAATCGCCTCGACCTGCGTTTTTCGCGCACCGCCGACATCGATCTGGCCGAGCTGCGCGCGAGTCCGCCGCGCTATGTCCGCGAAATTCGCCGCGTCAGCGCCGATGGGGCGCCGGTGCGCATTCAGCTGCAACTCGAACCCGGCGTGCGGCAGCGCCACTTTGTCGACGGCAATCGCGTCGTCGTCGATCTGCTCGCGCCGAACGAGGAAGCTCAGCGCACTGCGGCAGAGACGCCGCAAGGCCAGGCGCCGGCGCCAATTCCAGCGCGCCCGCCGGTCAATGGCACGGGCCGCGTGCAATTGGTGGAAGAGGCCAACACGACGCGCATCACGGTGACATGGCCGGGCGATGCGCGCGCCGCCGCCTTCCGCCGAGGCGAAGCGATCTGGCTCATGTTCGACGCGACGGGACGCATCGATCTGAGCGGCGTTGCGCGTGTCGGGCGACGCCATCAGGACATGCAAGTCGTGCAGGGCGAGGGCGTGATTGGCTTGCGCATTCCCGCCGCGCCGGATGTGCAGGTTTCGGCGCAGGCGTCGGACCATTCCTGGACGTTCACACTCGGCGCCCGCGCTGACGCCGGCGCGGCGGCGACCCTCGCGCGCGAAGCGCTGCCCAGTGGCGGCGCGCGTTTGGTGGCAAGCTTCGGCCGCGAAGGCGTGGTGCGCTGGGTGCGCGATCCCGAGATCGGCGATCGCATCGCGGTGGCGCTGGTCGGCGGGCCGGCCAAGGGCATCGACGTGCGGCGCGCCACTTTGGAAGCGGCGGTGTTGCCGGCGGCGCATGGCGCGGTGATCGAACCGCGCGCCGATGATGTGACCGCGGCGTTCGATCATGGCGCGCTTGTGGTGTCGCGCGGCGCTGGCCTACTGGCCGCAGATGGCTCGGGCGCCCAAGAACGCACCGGCGCCGCAGCGGAATTGGAGGCGGCGCTGACCGCGCCTGACGAGAGCGCCGAACATCATGCGCCGGCCGCCGATGGCGCCAGCCTTGTCGAAGTGCGCGAGCAGCTTGATGTGTTGACGCGCCGCGCCGCCGAAGAGGGCGTACGCGAAGGCGCGCCGGTTACAGCGCGCATGGAACTCGCGCGCTTCCTGCTGGAGCACCAATTCGCCGCCGAAGCGCTTGGCGCGCTGCGTATCGTGGCGATCAATCAAGGCGACGTTGTCGAACTCGATCCGCAGTATCGGCTCATGCGCGGCGCGGCCAATGTGATGATGGGGCGCGTTGGCGCAGCTCAGCACGATCTCACCTCCTCGGCGCTTGCCAACAATCCGTCGGCGGCGCTGTGGCGCGGCTATGCCGCTTATCAGCAGCAGGATTGGAGCACGGCGCGGCGCGAACTGGAGCGTGGCATTGGCGGGCTGGAGGAGCATCCTCCGGCCTGGCGCGCGCGCTTCCAACTGGCGCTGGCCGAGTCAGCTCTTGCGCTGAACGATCATGCCGCGGCCGACGCCGCTGCCAGCGCAGCGCTTGGCGAAGCGCCGGATGAGGGCGCGCGTCTGCACGCCCAGCTTATGCGTGCGCGCATTACGGCGGCGCGCGGTGATACAGCGCCGGCGCTTGCCCTGCTCGATGAGCTTTCCCGCGTCCAAGACGAAGAAGTGGCGGTTCGTGCACAGGTGGAAGCCATTCGCTTGCGGCGCGCGAGCGGGGCGATGCGCGCCATCGATGCGATCGAGCCGCTCGAAGCATTGCGCTTCCGCTGGCGTGGCGATTCAACCGAACTCGCCATCGTCGGCATTCTGGGCGAGTGCTATTCGGAGATGGGCCGTTGGCGCGAAGCGCTGGCGACGATGCGCATCGCCGCCGACCGCTTCCCCACGGATCCCGCCGCGCGGCAATTGCGCGCGGACATGTCGACGCTGTTCGAACGGCTCTTCCTCGACGGCGAAGCCGATCAGCTCGAACCGATCCAGGCGCTTGGCCTGTTCTATGAGTTCAGCGATCTGACGCCGGTGGGACCGACGGGCGATCGTATCGTGCGGCTGCTTGCGGGGCGTCTGGTGCACGTCGATCTACTGGAGCAGGCGGCGGCGCTGTTGCAGCACCAAGTCGAAGAGCGGCTTGAAGGGGTCGGCAAGGCGCAAGTCGCCGGCGATCTCGCGGCCATCTATCTGATGGATCACAAGCCCGACCGCGCGCTGACGGCGCTTGCGAATACGCGGCTGCCGAACTTGCCGCAGACAGTGTTGGCCGATCGGCGTTTGCTTGAGGCGCGCGCGCTGCTCGATCTCGGGCGCCTCGACGGCGCGATTGAGCTGGTCGAGCGCGACCGCAGTGAGGACGCACAGCGCGTGCGCGCCGAGGCCGCGTGGCGTGCGCGCGATTGGGAGCGCGCGTCAGTCGAATTGCGGGCGCTGCTCAACATGCGCAACCGCGCACAAACACTCGATGGCCATGGCCGCCATGCCGTCTTGCGCGCCGCGATCGCTCTCACGCTGTCCGGCAACGACGAGGGCGTGCGCGCGCTTTATCGCGAATATGCAGGCGATATGGTCAACACCGAAGAGGCGGACGCGTTCGAGGTGGTCGCCTCCGGCGTGCATGCCGATGGCGCCGCCATTCGTGATGTCGCGCGTTCGGTGGCGCGCGTCGATCTGATGGATCGCTTCATGCAGCGAATTCGCGCGCGGATGACAGAAGACGCGTCGCGCGCCGCTGCGAATGCTGCGGCGACGCCGGCGCCGGCCGCGCCCGGTCAGCCCGCCCCGGCTGCGCCTGCCCCGTCGCCGCAGGCTGCTCTACCGACGGCCAATCGGCCCGAAGTCGGCGCATAGCGGTTAATCCGCACTTTCCCGAAGCCTGCCGACGCCGGAACGCGTAGAGTGCGCACATGATCTCGATCGTCATACCGACGCTGAACGCTGCGGCGACGTTGCCGCGCACGCTGGCGCCTTTGGTGGACGGCGTCGGGCATGGGCTCGTCAAACACGTCGTGGTGGCCGACGGCGGCTCGACCGATGCGACGCTCGCCATTGCTGATGCAGCTGGCTGCGACATCGTCGCGAGCGTCGCGGACGAAGCAAAGCAGCTTGCCGCAGGCGCGGGGGCGGCGCGCGGCAAATGGCTGTTCTTCTTGAGGCCAGGATCGGCGCTCGCGCCAGGCTGGGTGCAGGAGGTCGAGCGCTTTGTCGCGGCGCCCAAAGCGCGCCAGCATGCTGCCGCGTTCAGTCTCGGCGCCGATGATCCCTCGCCCGACGCGCAGCGCAAGGTGTTTTGGGCGCGTCTACGCATGCGCGTGCTGAAGCAGCCGGGACTGGAGCAGGGGCTGCTCATCTCGCGGCTGCTTTATGATGGTCTCGGCGGCTATGCCGATGCGCCGAACGCGCACGCGGCGCTGATTGCGCGCATCGGCAGGGCGCGGCTGGCGCTTTTGCGCACTGAAGCGCTGGTCGCCGCGACGTCGGCGATTGAGGAAGAGTACGCTTAGTCGCGCGCTGCGCGCGTGGCGTTGGAATCCAGCGGCGTGTAAAGCGCTGGGCCACCCGCCGCCAAGCGATCCATCTCCGGTGTGGGCTGACCATAGCGTTTGCGGCATAGCGTCATGTGCGAGAGCGCGCGCTCCGCATAGTCGCGGCTCTCGGCGCGCGGCAGCATTTCCAGCAGCAACAAAGGATCAATGTCGGCAGGCTGCGTCGTGAGCCAACGCGAGAGCCAGCCTGGTCCGCCATTATAGGCGGCGAAGACGCGGCCAAGATCGCCGTCATTGTGGAATTGGTTCATGAGCCAAAGCAGATAGTCCTGGCCGAGGCGCATGTTCAGACCCGGCTCGAACAATGCGCTCGGGTTGCGGCGATAGTTGGTGGAGCGATCCATGTCGCGCGCCGTCGATGGCAAGAGCTGCATGAGGCCGCGCGCATTGGAGACGCTGACAGCTTTCGGGTTGAAATAGCTTTCCTGACGCACAATCGCGTAAATCAGCGCGCGATCGAGTGAAAAGCCGTTGTCGGGTTCGAAAGACGTTGTTGGGCAGAAGCCGGCGGCGAGGTCGCGCGCGCCAAACTCGGCGGCGCGCAATTGCGCGGCCGGCGCTTGCAACGAGATGGCGAGCGCGAGGTAGGCGCGGTCGTCGTCCGCAGGCAGATCGCCATGCAGGCGGCGCAATTCGCTTTCGACTTCGGAGAGACGGCCCAATTGCGCCAGAGCAGCGGCGCGGCGGGCGGCCGGATAACGTTCGACAAAATGAGCGAGCGTGTCTTGTTCGACAGTTGGCGCTTCGAAGGAGAGACCGCTGTCGCGCCCGAGCTGGGCTTCGGCAAGCTGGCCGTAGAATGTCCACGGCCGCTCGGCGGCCTCTTGCAGATGCTCTATGACGCCGCTGGTTTCGCCAGCCGCCAGACGTGAGCGCGCAGCCCAGTAGTGCACGCCGGCGCGGGCCCAGCCGCCGTGGTGCGGCCACTGCGCGGAGAGTTCGAATTGACGAACCGCTTCAGCGTAGTCCTGCAAGCGATAGGCGATGAGGCCGAGTTGCCAATGCACCTGGCCGGAACGCGGACCATCGACGTGCGTGAAGGCGAGCACGCGTGCGCCTTCGAAATCGTTGGCGCCAATGCGCTCAGCGATGCGCTCGATGCCGACACGCGCGGTGGCGCTGTCGCCAGGGATCGGTGGCGGCGTGCCGGGCAGGGTGCGGCGACCGGCGCTGACCGGATCGGGCGCGCGGGTGCCGTTGCGGCGGGCGCGGCGCGAACGTGAGTCCATCGCGCGCTCGTGCACGGCGCTGGCCATGCCATAGTCGCCATAGCGGTTGAGCCAGCTCGAATACTCGCTCCAAGACGGCCGATAGCGGCTGGCCAGCAGCATGCGCCCGCGCACCACGCCATGCAGGATGTCGTCTTCGGTCCGCGACAGCGCCGTGCCGACGCCGCGCCAATTGCCGGATTCAATGGCGGCAAAGGCGTCGCGATAGGCGTCCTCGTCATGCTCGGAGAGGGCGATGACGCGCGGTTGAGCGATAGCTGGCGTCGCGACGGCGGCGACGCAGATGGCGGCGAGAGCGAAGCGGATCGACATCGGAGCTCGTTTGCAAACCGTTAGGGACGGGCGCCCCGCGGCACGCCAAGCTCCTCGAGCCAGGTTTCGGCCAGCAGCAGGTCCGCCCATGCCAGCCGCTTCTGCTGAGGCTGACGCAACAGGTATGCCGGATGAAGCATGACCATCGCGTTGACGGGGCTGGCCTGGCCCTCGCGATTGTAGGCAAGGCGGCGTCCCCGCAGCTTCATGACGCCGTCCTCCCGGCGCAGCACCGTGTGCGCGGCGGCCTTGCCGGTCATGATCAGCAGTTTGGGTTGGGACAATTCGATCAGACGCTCCACGAACGGGAGACAGGAGACGATCTCGCCTTGGGTGGGGTCGCGGTTGCCCGGTGGGCGCCAGTATATTGTATTTGAAATCAATACATTCTGGCGTCGGTCCAAGCCGATGGCGGCAAGCATTTTATCCAGGAGCTGGCCCGAGCGGCCAACGAACGGCTTGGCTTGCTCGTCCTCGTCCTTGCCGGGCGCCTCGCCGATGATCAGGACCGGGGCGTCATCGACACCGTCGGAAAATACGGTATTCCGCGCCGTTGCCTTGAGGGCGCAGCCGTCAAAGGCCTGCACCGCAGCCCTGAGCTCGGCGATTGTGGTCGCGGCTGACGCGAGGGCGCGGGCGCTATCCACAACCTGGTCGCCGCTGACACGCCTGGCCCGGGCCACCGGCGCGCGCGGGGCGGTCAGATTCGGGCGATCAACAGGCGCCCGGTTCTGCGTTGTCGGGGTGGCGCTACGGGCGGGGCTGGCTGCGAAAATCGCCTCAGCCTCGTCCATGTCCACGCCCGCGGCGCGCCAGAAGGCAAGCAGCGCGCGGGCGGCATGCTGAGCGTTGGGGGTGGTTTCCATCGTCGCCTTTATGCCGGGACTCGCCCGAATCGACAAAGCGACGCAGCAGCCTTGCGCCTGGTCGCACCAGCTTTGATAAACGCCGCGACAGACGTGAAAGGAATGCAATGGCCGAGGAAGAGATCACGCGCGACTCGATGGAGTACGATGTCGTGATCGTGGGCGCGGGGCCGGCGGGGTTGTCCGCTGCGATCCGCTTGAAGCAATTGGCCGCCGAGGCTGGCGCGGAAATCACCGTTGCGGTGCTGGAGAAGGGCGCCGAGGTTGGCGCGCACATTCTCTCCGGCGCGGTGATCGATCCGTGCGGCCTGAACGAACTCATTCCGGACTGGAAAGAGCAAGGCGCCCCGCTCGACACGCCTGTCACCGACGACCAATTCAAAATTCTGGGGCCGGCGGGCGCGGCGTCATTGCCGATGTTCCTGATGCCGCCGCTGTTCAGCAATCACGGCAACTACATCGCCTCGCTCTCGAACGTCACCAAATGGCTGGCCTCGCAAGCTGAAGCGCTGGGGGTTGAGATTTATCCAGGCATGGCCGCGTCAGAGCCGGTGTTCGACGAAAGCGGGGCGTTGAAAGGCGTCGTCGCCGGTGTGTTCGGCATCGGCAAGGACGGCGAGAAAAAGCCCGATTTCCAGCCCGGCATGGAATTGCATGGCAAGTACGTCTTCATCGCCGAAGGCGTGCGCGGTTCGCTCGCGAAAGTGCTGCAGAGCCATTACGATTTGTGCGCCAAGAGCCAGCCGCAGAAGTTCGGCATCGGCATCAAGGAATTGTGGGAAGTGCCGGCCGACAAGCACAAGCCGGGGCTGGTGCTGCACACGGTTGGCTGGCCGCTCGACGACAAAACTGGCGGCGGCTCGTTCATGTACCATTGGGGCGAGCGGCTGGTGTCGGTCGGCTACGTCGTGCACCTCAACTACAAGAACCCGTACATTTCGCCGTTCGACGTCTTTCAGCAGCACAAGCTGCATCCTGAGATCAGCCAGTATCTCGAAGGCGGCAAACGCATCACCTATGGCGCGCGCGCGATCACCGAGGGCGGATTGCAGTCGGTGCCGCGTTTGGCCTTTCCGGGCGGCGCGCTGATTGGTTGTTCGGCGGGCTTCGTGAACGTGCCGCGCATCAAGGGCAGCCACAACGCCATGCGCACCGGCATGATGGCGGCTGAAGCAGCGTTCGAGGCGATCCAGGCTGGGCGCCAGCGCGACGTGCTTGAAGCCTATGAGGATGCCTATCAGCGTAGTGACGTGCGCAAGGACCTGCACGGCGTGCGCAACGCCAAGCCACTGCTTTCCAAGCTCGGCACGTTCTGGGGCGGCGTGGTCGGCATGTTCGACATGTGGACGACGACGCTGCTGGGCGGCGTGTCATTCCTCGGCACGCTCAAGCACGGCAAGTCCGACGCCGCCTCGCTCGACAAGGCCAAGAAGCATAAGCCGATCGCCTATCCCAAGCCGGATGGCGTGCTCACCTTCGACAAGCTTTCGTCGGTTTATCTGTCGAACACAAACCACGAAGAAGATCAGCCGGCGCACCTCACGCTTAAGGATCCGAGCGTCCCGATTAGGGTGAATCTCCCGGAATACGCCGAACCGGCGACACGATATTGCCCCGCTGGCGTGTACGAGGTTCTCTACGACGAGGCCGGGAACAACCCGCGTTTCCAGATCAACGCCCAAAACTGCGTTCACTGTAAAACGTGCGACATCAAAGACCCGAGCCAGAATATAAACTGGGTGCCGCCGGAGGGCGGCGGCGGACCGAACTACGCCAATATGTGACCGGCTCCTCGCGGGCCAGAAAGGTAAGTGGATGATGCGTTGGGCGTTTCTCGCGGCGGCACTCTCTGCTGCGGCCATGGCCGGGATGCAGACCTCGGCGTACGCGCAGGCCGGCAAACAGCACGGCGAGGAGGCGTCGACCACGGAAGCGGTTGCGCCGGCGGATGCGCCGGTCGAGGCGACCGCCGCAGTGTTGCGCGTCACCTCGCCGCCGGAAGCGGCGCCCGATCGCAGCTACGCCGATCCGGAAGCCGCACTGCGCGAGGCTGATCTCGACTATTTGGTCACCGAAGGCCGGCGCGCCATCGCCCGCAACGATCAGACGCCGCTTTGGTATTCCACGGTGTTCGCTGACGCCATCGCGGCGGGTCGCTTGGACGAGGCGCGCCAAGTGCTGCAGTCGGCGCCGGGCGGCATTCATGGCGGCATCGCCGACATGCTGGAGCCGTTCCTGATTGCGGCCGAGGGCAACATCGATCGCGCTGTCGAACGTGTCGACGCAGGTGAGAACAACATGCCGGCGCCGCTGCCGGAAATGGCGCGCGGGCTGTTGTTCGAGTCGGCGGGCCGCCTCGATGAAGCTGCTGCGGTCTATTCGCTGATGGTCGAGCGGTTGGACACCACCCCGCCCGGCGACGCCGAGCCCGCGACGCGCGAGGAATACGAGCGCGTGCTGAACGCGGTGCGGATCACGCATGCGGTGTATCGCGCCGCGCTCGTGCATCATCGCCTCGGGCGCGTTGAGGAAGCGCGGCGGTACTACGCGATCGTCGAAGAGTTCGCGCCGCGCTCGGCCGATGTCGCAGCCAATCTGGCGCGGCTGAACGCCGGCCAGCCGCCGGTGGAGGGACCGCTTGACGTCAAGATGGCGACCGGGCGTTGGCTGATCGCGCTGTCGGAATTGCTGACCCAGGCGGAGATGCTGTCGCGCATGTTGTCGGGTGAGGACCCCGAGCACGGCTTCGGCTCCGCGACCGGAACGGCGCTGCTGCAAACCGGCGTGCTGTTGGCGCGCGATGCCGAAGACTGGCGCCTCTATGCAGCCACGCAAGTGCTCGACGCTGGCGGCGCCGACGGCGCCGAGCGCATCATCGCCCAAATGCCGGCCGACAGCGTGTTCGCGGCGGACGCCGAAATTCTGCGCGCCAGCATCGCGATCGAACGCGACAACGAAGCGGCGGCGGCGACCTCCGCGGAACGGGCGCTGCAATTGGCGGGCGAACGCTGGGGCGTCATCGCGTCAGTGGGCGACATCTATCGCCGCATCGGTCAGGCCGATCGCGCCATTCCCGCGTTCAATCGCGCGCTCGACATGGCGCAGACGCCAAAAGATCGCGCCGATGTCTTGGGCTGGCGCGCCTACGCCTATCGCTTCGCGGGCAACATTCCCGCCGCCAGCGCCGACATGCGCGCCGCTTACGAGATCGATCAGAGCGTCGATACGCGCCTGCTTTACGTCTCCATTCTGATGGACGATCCGCAGGGCTGGAATGAGGGGATCAGCGTCGCGCGCGGCTTGTTCGCCGAGCAACCGGATTCAGTGCTGCGGCTCAATGCGCTTGGTTATGCGCTGATCCAGCGCCCGGAAGGCCTGGAAGAGGGCTATCGTTTGCTGTGGCGCGGCTTCAACTACGGCCAGCAGAATTACGCGGTCGTCGACAGTTTGGGCTGGGCCTACTATCTCTACGGCCGCTTCGATGAAGCGCGCGCCTTGATCGAACGCGCCAACGACCTGTCGCGCTCAGAGCCGAACGCCGAAATTCTCGATCATTTGGGTGACGTTTATTGGCGGCTCGATCGTCGCGATGACGCCCGCAATGCATGGCGTCAAGCGCTGGACTCCAGGCCGGATGCCATCCGCCGCCGCGATATCGAAGCGAAGCTGCGCAGCGGCATGACAGCGCCGGCGCCGCGTCGGCGCGACCTGCCGCAAGTGCAGCTGCCGGACGCGCCGTCGCAACGGGAAGATCTCTGATGCTGGCGCGGGCTGGGGCGCTCGCTTCGGCGTTGCTGTTGGCCGCGTGTGCGACCGGCGCGCCGCAGCAACAGACGGGTTATGGTGATTTTCTGATCGCGCGCGTCGCCAATATGCGCGCCGACCATTCAGCCGCCGCCGATCGCTATTTCGCGGCGCTGGCGCGCGCGCCGCACGACGATGCGCTGATCACTGGCGCGCTCGCGTCGACATTGGCGTCGGGCGATCTGCATCGCGCGCGCCAAGCGGCGCGCCTGGCGCCGCGCGAGGGCGGGCCCGGATATGCCTATCTGGTGCGCGCGGCCGATGCGCTCACCATGCAACGCTGGCGCACCGCCGCAGCTGAACTCAATCGCGTTGAAGGGCCGGCGTCGGAGGAATTGCTGTCACGCCTTTTGGTGGTGTGGGCGCGCGCCGCTCAGGGCGACGTCGATCAAGTGATGGTCGATCTCGCGCCGCTGGCGGCGATCCGCCCCTATGGCGGATTGTTCGCGTATCAGCAGGCCATGGCGCTTGATTATGCGGGGCGTAACGAAGAGGCGCTGGCCGCCTACGCGCTGGCGGCGCAGGGCGGCATCTGGCTGCCCGCCGCGATCGAGCGGCACGCGGACCTGCTAGTGCGCACCGGCGATCGCGACACCGCCATCGCCGTGCTCGAACAACCGGCCAATCAACCCAATCCCGCGCTGGTGGCCGCTCTGGCGCGCGTGCGCGCGGGAGGCGCCGCGGCAGCTGAGCGGCTGACGCCGGCGCGCGGCGCGGCGGTCGGCATGTACGGCTTGTCGGCGATTTTTCTGCAGGAAGGCGACAGCGCCAATGGTTTGGCGGCGCTCTCGCTCGCGCTGATGCTTGATCCGAATTATGATGGCGCGCGTTTGGCCTTTGCGCAGCAGCAGGCAAGTCTCGGCCACACCGACATCGCGCGCGAAATTTTGGCGGAGGTGTCGCCGGACTCACCCTACAGCGGCTCGGCTCGGATCATGGAAGCGTGGGCCCTGCTTGATGCGGGCCGCGAGGACGAGGCGCTTGCGCTGGCGCGCGCCAATGCAGCTGGCGGTGATCTTCGCGCGCTGCGCACCTTGGCCGATATGCATCGCTCGCGCGCCGACTACGCCGAGGCGGAGGCGATCTACACGCAACTGATCGGTGAGCGCAGCGACGATTGGCGGCTCTATTTCGCTCGCGGCGCAGCGCGCGAAAGGCTGGGGCGCTGGCCCGAGGCGGAAGCCGATCTGCGCCACGCGCTGGAGCTTTCGCCGGATCAACCCGATGTGCTGAACTATCTGGGCTATACCTGGATCGATCGCGGCGAGCGGCTGACCGAGGGGCTCGCCATGATTGAGCGCGCGGTTGAGCTGCGCCCGATGTCGGGCGCGGTTATCGATAGTCTCGGGTGGGCGCACTATCGCCTGGGCGACTATGCGCGAGCGCTCGATCTGCTTGAGCGCGCTGTCGAACTGGAGCCCGCCGACGCCACCTTGAACGATCATTTGGGCGATGTGTATTGGCGGCTGAATCGGCGCATCGAAGCGCGCTTTCAATGGCGTCGCGCGCTCTCGCTCTCGCCCGATAACGCCGCGGCGATCGAGGCAAAGATCGAAAATGGTTTGCCGCCGATCGCGCCGACGCAATCGGCGACGCGATGAGCGTGCGCGTCTTCGCTCCGGCGAAGATCAATCTGACGCTACAGGTCGGCCGCCCGCGCGATGACGGCATGCATCCGCTGCAGAGCGTCACGACGTTTGCGAATGTCGGCGACTGGGTGGAAGCGCGGCCTGCCGACACGCTGAGCCTGTCGGTCAGCGGGCCGTTCGCCGCGGGGCTCGGCGGCGATGACAATCTGGTTCTCCGCGCCGCGCGCGCGTTGGCCGCCGATGTTGGACGCGCGCCGCACGCAGCGCTGAGCTTGGAAAAGAACTTGCCGGTCGCTTCGGGCATTGGCGGCGGTTCGTCCGATGCCGCCGCCACGTTGAAAGCGCTCAACCAGCTATGGTCGCTGGGGTTGGCGGAAGCAGGGCTCACGCCGATCGCTCGCCAGCTCGGCGCCGACGTGCCCGTGTGCGTGACGGCGTGGCCAGCGTGGATGACGGGCGACGGCGAACACGTCGCGCCGATGCAGGCGCCCGCTCTGCACGGCGTTCTCATCAATCCGCTTACGCCGCTGCCGACGGCGGAGGTGTTTCGCGCGTTCGACCAGATGCAGCTGGGCGGCGCATTCGAACCCAGCGCACCGCCGGCATGGCCCGACGCCGAGGCCGCGTTTGCCGGCATCGCAACACTCGGTAACGATCTTACCGCTCCGGCGCGCGCTTTGTGTCCGGCCCTCGCTCATGTTGAGGGCGCTGTTGCCGACGACCCACGCGTTCGCGCCGTGACGCTTTCAGGCAGCGGCGCCACCGTTGTCGCGCTCACGAACGACGAAAGTTCGGCGGCGGAACTCGCGCGAGAACTCGCCACACGCGAGCGTGAATGGTGGATCGCGCCCGTGCTGCTTGGCGGCGCTTGACGGCGCGCGCACATCCCCATAACGCACTACCGCCCAAGGCGAGGTGCGCGTGTTATTCGAGGTTCTGAGCGCTGCCGCTGTCGCCTTCACGGTGAGCTTCGCTGCGTGCGCGGCGCAGCTTCGCTCCGGCCCTGTCGATATACCGGACGTCGCGCGCAAGGCGCATAGTTCTCCGACGCCGACCGGCGGCGGCATTGGCGTTGGCATTGGTTTCGCCGCGGCGATCATCGCGCTCAGTGTTTTGTCGCACGTCGTGAGCGACGAGATGACAACCGTCGGTGCGGGCTATTTCACCGTAGCCGCGGTCTTCGCCTATGCCTTCATGATGATCGGCTTTGCCGATGATGCGCGCCCGATCGGGCCACGACTGAAGTTCGCGTTGTTCGCCGTGATCGCGTTGGCGGCGTGTTACGTCCTCGGCCCGGTGCGGGAGTTTCGCTTCGGTTTCGGCGTCGTGGAGTACTTGCCGCTCTGGGCGGGCTTGATCGGCTCGGCCATGTGGCTGTTCACCATGGTCAACTGCGTGAACTTCATGGATGGCGCCAATGGCCTCGCTATGGGGGCGATGGCGATCGGACTCTCGTGGCTCGGAGTCATCGGCTTCATTGACGGATCGCCGGCGACAGTTTCGCTCACCTTCATTGGCGCCGCGGCGCTGCTTGGCTTTCTGTGCTGGAATTTTCCGAGCGGCCGTCTTTTTGCGGGCGATTCCGGCGCTCTGTTCGCCGGCGCCCTTGGCGCGCTGGCGGCGTTGATCGCTATTCACCGTACTGGCATGTCGCCGTTCGCGGCGGGGATTATTTTCTTCCCGCTTTTGGGCGATGCGCTGCTGACGCTGGCGTGGCGTGCGGGCCGGCGGCGTTCTCTGCTCGATGGCCATTCCGAGCACGTCTATCAAATCCTCACGCGCGACAATTGGAGCCATGCGCGCGTCGCGGTGACTTACTGGGTTGCCATGGCTGCATGCGGCGCGCTCGCGCTGGCGGTGACGCGCATGCAAGACAGCCCCGCGCCCTGGATTGCGCTCCTGGCGCTTTGCGTGGCGGGCATGATTGTGTCGGCGCGCGTCCGCAAATACGCGCTCGCTCGCGGCATCGCCGAAATCTGAAAAAGACGCACTGGGGTTGACGGCCTCTTTGTGTGTTTGGATATAACCGCACAGTTATCGAACTGATAGGTTATGGAATGAATGCCGCCGCCCGCTTGGACGCCACATTTTCCGCGCTCGCCGACCCCACCCGGCGCGCGATCGTTGCGCGGCTGGCGGGAGGTGAGGCCTCGGTTGCGGAACTGGCTGAGCCGTTCGCCATGAGCCAGCCGGCGATTTCAAAACATCTCAAAGTGCTGGAGCGGGCGGGGCTGATCTCCGTTTCTGTAGATGCGCAGCGCCGTTTGCGGCGGCTCGAAGCGGAACGCTTGGAGGAGGCCGTGGATTGGATTGAACGCTACCGGGCGGTCATGGCCGCGAATTATGCGCGCCTCGATGACCTGCTGGAAGAACTCAAGGCGAAACCTGCGAAAGGCAAGCGCAAGAAAAAATGAAGCACGCGTCGGGGTGAACTGCGCGCGTTCGTCCTTTGGGCGGGCGCACGAACGAAACAAGGAGAAGATTATGCCGAAGCCTCTCGAAGTCACGCTGCCGAGCGATCGCGAGGTCCGTGTGAAGCGGACATTCAACGCCCCGCGCACACTGGTTTGGGACGCCCATACCAAGGCGGAGCTGATGCGCAAATGGTGCCTGGGTCCGCCCGGCTGGAGCATGCCTGTCTGCGAAATGGATGTGCGTGAGGGCGGCAAATATCGTTGGCGCTGGCGCAGCGACGAAGAGGGCAAGGAGTTCGGCTTCTTTGGCACGTTCAGCGAGGTCAGAGCGCCGTCGAAGCTCGCGCATGACGAATACTACGATCCGGGCGATGTCGGCGGCGCAATGCCGAGCGACGATCCTTGCCTGGTCACGCTCGAACTGAGCGAGGCAGGCGGCGTGACCACGCTGGTCTCGACCATGCGGTTTGCCTCGAAGCAGGCGCGCGACGGCGCGGTGTCCACGGGCATGACCGACGGCATGGAGATGGGCTACGCGCGGCTCGACGACCTGTTCACCAAACAAGCGGCTTGAGGGAGACGGATATGCCAGCACCAGTACAAGTCACGCTGCCAAGCGATCGCGAAGTTCGCGTCACGCGCCAGTTCAACGCGCCGCGCCAACTCGTTTATGACGCGCACACCAAGCCCGAACTCGTTCGGAAATGGCAGGCCGGTTATGAGGGCTGGGACATGTCAGTGTGCGACATGGATGTCAGCGTCGGCGGCAAATATAGATGGCAGTGGAAGAACCGCGAAGACGGCAAGCGGTTCGGTTTCTTCGGGACGTTCACTGAAGTCAACGCCTCGGCGAAGATCACGCACGAGCAATTCTATGATCCCGGCGAGATGGACTTCGCCATGCCCGTGGGCGATCCGTGCATCGTCTCGGTAGAGCTGAGCGAAAAAGGCGGCGTCACGACGCTCGTCTGCAACATGACGTTCGCCTCAAAAGAGGCGCGCGATGGCGCCGTCGCCACCGGCATGACCGACGGCATGGAGTATAATTACGCCCATCTCGACGACCTCGTCAGCAAGCAAGCCGCATGAAGGGAGCAAACCATGGCCAAGATTTCTCCCCACCTCTGGTACACGGATAAGGCCGACGAAGCCGCAGCCTTCTACGCCTCGATCTTTCCGGATTCACGTGTCGATAGCGTCACCGCGATTGCGGCGGACAATCCGAGTGGCGGAGCGGGGACCGTGAAGGTGGTCGAGTTCACGCTATGTGGTCAGAGCTTTCTGGCGATTGGCGCGGGCCCGCACGACCCGTTCAACGACGCGATCTCGTTGCATGTCACCTGCGAGGATCAAGCCGAATTGGATCGCTATTGGCACGGCTTGCTCGAAGGCGGCGGCAAAGCCGTGGCGTGCGGGTGGCTTACCGACCGCTACGGCGTGCGCTGGCAAATTTCGCCGCGGCGCTTGGGCGAACTGATGAAAAGCAAGACCCCCGGCGTCGCAAAGCGCGTGAGCGAGGCGATGTTGAAGATGACCAAGTTCGACATCGCGGCGCTCGAACGCGCGGCGGCGGGCTGATCCGTGGCCGCGCGCGACGTGGACGCCTACCTCGCCAAGCTCAGCGCCGACAAGCGCGCGACGCTGGAGAAAGTGCGCCATGCCATCCGCGTCGCAGCGCCGGATGCAGAGGAGGGACTAAGCTACGGCATGCCGGCCTTCATCCAGGGAAAGCCGATCGCCGGATACTCCGCCAGCGCCGGGCACTGCTCGTATTTTCCAATGAGCGGGGCAATCACTGCGGCGTTCGCGGAGTTGCTCGGAAAGTACGAGGTCAGCAAGGGCGGATTTCGGTTTCCGATCGGCAAGCCGCCGCCGGCGACGCTCGTTCGCAAGCTTGTCAAAGCGCGTCTTGCAGAAATCGAAGGTCAAGCCTCGGCGCGGCCGACTGACGTTAACGCTATACTGGTAGAACTGAAGCGCGGCGGGTCGCTAGCCTACAAGGCCGACATGGCCAAGCGCTACGGCATCGTCACGAAGGCGGAGGTTTATGGCGTTTCGGTCGCTACCTTGCGCGCGATGGCGAAGAAGATTGGGTATGATCACGACCTCGCCGAGGCGCTGTGGGCGACGGGCGTCCACGATGCGCGCATGCTGGCCACAATGGTGGACGATCCCACCGACGTGAGAGCGGCTCAGATGGAGCGCTGGGTCAAGGACATGGACAATTGGGGCATCGTCGATACAGCCTGCTTTCACTATTGGGACCGCACGCCGCATGCGTTCGCCAAGATCGAGAAGTGGTCCAAGGCTAAGGACGAGTTCGTCAAGCGCGCGGGGTTCGCGTTGCTTGCGAGCTGCGCGCTGCACAAGCAGGGAACGGATGCGCAATTCCTGCACGGGCTCGCGTTGATTGAGCGCGAGGCTGGCGATCCGCGAAACTTCGTCAAGAAGGCCGTGAATTGGGCGCTGCGCGCCATTGGCGGCAAGCAAAGCCCAAAACTCCGCGCCGCCGCGCGTGGTGTAGCTCAAAGGCTTGCGCAATCCGATGATCCGACCGCGCGCTGGAATGGCAAGGATGCGCTGCGGGCGTTTGCGAAGGGAGGCAAGTGATGTTCGAGAAAGTGGCCTTCACGATGTATGCGGTGGAAGACGCCGCGCGCGCCCGCGACTTTTACGAAAACACATTGGGGCTCAAAGTCGGGATGCATGGCAGCCACGGCGGCATGCATTGGATTGAATACGATCTGCCGGGCGGCGGTTGCATTGCGCTGACCAACGCCACCGGCAAACCGCCGGGCGGCGGCGGCACGATCGCGCTGGAGGTGTCGGATCTCGAGGCATTGGTCGCGGACCTGAAAGGCAAGGGCGTCCGCTTCGAGGGCGACATGATTAAAGGCCCGCACTGCCGCATGGCCAATTGCTACGACAGCGAGGGCAACGCGCTGGTCCTGCACCAGCTCGATAAAAAATAGAGCTAGTACGCGCGTTCCACGACGAATTCGGGCAAATCCGCCAGCGCTTCGCGATACGCGTTCGCCGGTAGGGCTTCGAGCGCGTGGCTGGCGCGCGCGGCATGCGCCTTGGCGGCGTCGAGCGTGAGCTTGATCGCATCATGGCGCTTCAGCAGCGCGAGGGCGCGATGGAAATCGTCATCGCTGCGCTCGCCGCCCATGGCGCGCCGCCAGAAGGCGCGTTCGGCCTCGTCGCCAGCTTCGCGGGCGAACACGACCGGCAGCGTGACCTTGCCTTCTCGGAAGTCGTCGCCGGTGTTTTTGCCCATGGTGGCGGAGAGGCCGCCATAATCGAGCGCATCGTCCACGAGTTGGAAGGCGAGGCCGAGTTCGCGGCCGTAGCTTTCGAGCGCCGCGGCTTCCAGGCCTGGCCGGCCGGCGGCGACCGCGCCTGCCTTGCCGGCGGCCGCGAAGAGCGCGGCGGTCTTGGCCGCAACGATTTCCATGTAACGCTCGCGGGTGGTCTCGGCGTCGTTCGCGGCGGCGAGCTGCATCACTTCGCCTTCGGCGATCACGCTGGCGGCGCGGGCGAGGATGTCGAGCACCTGAATGTCGCCGGTCTCCACCATCAGGTTGAAGGAGCGGGCGAACAGGAAATCGCCAACCAGGACGCTCGCGGAATTGCCCCACACGACGTTGGCCGACTTCTTGCCGCGCCGCATCGAGGAGACATCAACCACGTCGTCATGCAGCAGCGTCGCGGAATGGATGAATTCCACGGCCGCCGCCAATTTGCGCGGCCCGTCGCCCCCGCCGCCCAACAAACGAGCTGCAGCGAGCGTGATCAGTGGCCGAATGCGCTTGCCGCCGGCGTCGATCAAATGGGCCGCCAGATTGGGTATTACCCCCACCGGGCTGGTCATATGCTGGTGAATGAGGGCATCGACGGCGGCGAGGTCCTCAGCCAGCAGCGTCGCCAGCCGATCGACCGCGTGCGGCGCGCCGACGGGGCTCTTGGCTGTTCCAACCGCCGGTCCCACGCAGCCTCCGCTTGACCTTATCCTCTCGGCGAATTGATGCTGGGGCGGCCCTTAGGGGTCAAGCTTCTCCACCGCCGCAGCGCTCAAGGGTCGCATCCGTAACGATGGCCGATGCAGATGTCACGGAGGACGCCATCCTGGGCGGGCGTATCCGCATCCGCCAACCCGCGCGCGGCTATCGCGTGAATGCCGACACCATTCTTCTCGCAGCCGCAGTGGAGGCGACGCCCGGCATGCGTCTGCTGGAAGCCGGCTGCGGTGTCGGCGCGGCTCTCATTGCGGTCGCCGCACGCAGCGAGAACACCAAACTGCTCGGAGTCGAACGCGATACGAACATGGCCGCGTTGGCAGGCGAAAATGTCGCCATGAACGCGATGGGCGACAGAATTCAAATCGTGTCAGGCGATGTGCTTTTACAGCGCGCGAATCACGGCGTGTTCGACGGCGCGTTCGTGAACCCGCCTTACGCGATGGAAAGTGAAGGGCAGGCGCCGGCGCCGGAACGCGCGCACGCACATGTCACCGAAGCAACATTGGATGCGTGGGTGGCCGCGCTCGCCGATCGCCTCACCGGTGGGGCGGCGCTTACGATGATCCATCGCGCTGACAAGACGCCGGAAATTCTTGCCGCGCTCGACGGGCGGCTCGGCGGCGCGGAACTTATCCCCATACGGCCGCGCGAAGGCGAGGGCGCCAAGCGGGTTCTGGTGCGCGCGCGCAAAGGGTCGCGCGCGCCGTTCCGGCTGTGCCGCGAGCTGATTTTGCACAATCGCTCCGGCGCCAAGCACACGCCCGAAACCGAAGCAATTCTGCGCGGCGAGCGGGAGATCGGCTTCGGCTGATTGACTCCATTGGGCGGGACGGCCAGGAGTTCGATCAACGGCGCCCTCCGACGCGAGTCGCGGGGCCGCCGGCCAGACAAGCGAACCCCGTGGGAGAGAGCGGCGAACAGGCCGCCCCCGAAGGAGCAACCGCCCCGGAAACTCTCAGGGAACCGGACCGCGGGGGGATGAACACGCTGGAAAGCGCGCTGGGCCAAGGGCCAGCGCCGCCGACGGAGTAAGCCGCGAACCAGAGGCGGTGAATCTCTCAGGCGCCAGGACAGCGGGGGTCGCGTGCCGGAAGGCATGCGCCACGCGTACCTGGGAAACATCATGGCTGACGCCCCACCTTTGAAATTGCCGCTCGACGCGCTTTGGCGCGCGCGCACGTCCAAGTTCGGCGATTTCGCCGGCTACGACATGCCGCTCCAGTTCGAGGGTTTGATCCCCGAGCACAATTGGACGCGTGCGCACGCGGGGTTGTTCGATGTCTCGCATATGGGCCCGAGCTTCTTCGCGCTGCCGAAGGGGCACGGCCTCGAGGGCGAAGACGCGCACAGACATGTGGCGTCGCTGATCGAGCGGCTCGTGCCGGCGGACATCCAGGGGCTGAAGCCTGGCCAAGTGCGCTACACGATGATCACCAACGAAGATGGCGGCGTGTTGGACGATCTGATGATCGCGCGGCCGCACGAACCGGCCGCCGCGGGCGATCTCTATATCGTCGTCAACGCCGGATGTAAGCGCCAGGACTGGGCGCTGATCGAAGCGGCGACGAAGGGCGAAGCGAATCTGGTGCGCGCCGACGATCGCTGCTTGCTCGCGCTGCAAGGGCCGAGCGCGCATGTCGTCGCCGCCGCCGTGATCGATCCCGCGCTTGCCGACATGAGCTTCATGAGTGTGAAGCGCTACGACGCCTTCGGCCGCATCACCGTGACCCGCTCCGGCTACACGGGCGAAGACGGCTACGAAATTCTGGTGCGCGCCGAGAACGCGACGGATCTCGCTAACGCGTTGCTCGCGCATCCGGAGGTGAAGCCGATCGGCCTCGGCGCGCGTGACTCGCTACGCCTGGAAGCTGGCCTCTGTCTCTACGGCCACGATCTCGATCCCGCCACATCGCCAATCGAAGCCGATCTCGCCTGGACAATCCAGAAGCGCCGCCGCGAAGCGAAAGACTTTCCCGGCGCCAAGCGCATTTTGCGTGAGTACGAACTGGGCGCGGCGCGCAAGCGCGTCGGTATTCGCCCCAATGATCGTGCACCCGCGCGCGAGGGCGTCGAAATCATGAAAGATGGCAAGACGATTGGGGTTGTCACGTCCGGAGGTTTCTCCCCGATTTTGAACGGCCCGATCTCGATGGGCTATGTCGAAATCGCGCACGCCGAACCGGGCCACGTTGTCGATCTGATGATCCGCGGCGTGCCGCGCAGCGCCACCATCGTCCCGCTGCCGTTCGTGCCGCACAAATACTATCGCCCGAAGAAGGGAAGCTGAGATGACCAAACGCTACACCAAGGACCACGAGTGGGTTGAGCTGAACGGCGATGTCGCCACCGTCGGCATCAGCAGCTACGCTGCGGAACAACTCGGCGATGTCGTCTACGCCGAGCTTCCCGCTGTCGGCAAAAGCTTCAAGCAAGGCGACGACATGGCTGTCGTTGAAAGCGCCAAGACGGCGTCCGACGTTTACGCGCCGATCTCCGGCGAGATTGTCGAAGCTAATGGCGAGATCGCCGGTGAGAACTGGCAAATCATCAATGACGCGCCGCAAGCCGGCGGCTGGTTCGTGAAGCTCAAGGTCGCCGACAAGAGCGAACTCGACGCGCTCATGGATGAAGCCGCCTACGCCGATTACGTGAAGGGCCTCTAAGTGAACGAGCGCGCCTACCAGGCCTCCTCCTCGATGGAGGAGGCGCCGCGAAGCGGCGGAGGAGGTGCGCCCTCGATACTGACCAACGAGGCTCGCGGGGCTCATCCGGAAACACCATTGGTCTCACCTCCTCAGTCATCGCTATGCGATGACAGCTCCTCCATCGAGGAGGAGCGGGGCGCTAAGTATTTCAGAACGGAGCACTGAACCCGTGCGTTACCTCCCACTCACTGACGTTGACCGCGAGCAAATGCTCGGCGTGATCGGTACGAAGAAAATCGACGATCTCTTCGTCGATGTGCCGAAAGGCGCGCTGCTGAAGGATCTCGTGCCGCTGCCGAAGGCGCAGGGCGAGATCGAGGTGCATCGCCACCTGCAGCGTCTGGCGGAAAAGAATACGCCGGCCGGCCGCACGGCATTCTTCCTCGGCGCCGGCGCTTATCGCCACCACGTTCCGGCAAGCGTCGATCACCTGATCCAGCGCAGCGAATTCCTCACCGCCTACACGCCGTACCAGCCCGAAATCGCGCAAGGCACGCTGCAGGCGCTCTACGAATTCCAATCCCAAGTCGCGCAATTGCTCGACATGGAAGTCGCCAACGCCTCTATGTACGACGGCTCCACAGGGTGCGCTGAAGCCGCGATGATGGCGGCGCGCGTCACCAAGCGGAAGAAGATCGTCTTTTCCGGCGGCGTCCACCCGCACTACATCGACACCGCCCGCACCGCCTGCGAAGCGCTGGGCCTCGAAGTGATCGCGCTCCCGGCCGCCGTCGATGACGAAGCGGCTGTGACCAAGCAACTCGGCGCTGACGTCGCCTGCGTGATCGTGCAATCGCCGAACGTGTTCGGCACGGTGACCGATCTCACCAAAATCGGGGAAGCCGCGCACGGCGCAGGCGCGCTGATGGTGGCGACGTTCACCGAGTGCGTCTCCTTTGGCTTGATCGAACCGGCCGGCGCCATGGGCGCGGACATCGTTTGCGGCGAAGGCCAATCCATCGGCAACGCGCTGAACTTCGGCGGGCCGTATGTCGGGCTATTCGCGGTGAAGGAAAAGCTGATCCGCCAGATGCCGGGCCGCGTCGCCGGCGAGACGCTCGACGCCGACGGCAAGCGCGGTTTCGTGCTGACGCTCTCCACGCGTGAACAGCACATCCGCCGCGAGAAGGCGACGTCGAACATCTGCACCAACTCTGGCCTCTGCCAGCTGGCGTGGACGATCCATATGACACTGCTGGGCGATAAGGGCCTGCGTCACCTGGCGCAGCTCAATCACGAGAAGGCGATCCAGCTTGCCGACGCGCTCGACAAAGTCTCCGGCGTCGAAGTGCTCACCAAGCGCTTCTTCAACGAGATCGCGCTGCTCGTGAAAAAGCCGGCGCAAGAGGTGGTCGATAAGCTCGCGGAGAGGGGCGTCATCGGCGGCGTCGCCATGAGCCGCCTCAATCCGAAGGCCGGCATGGACAACGTCCTCATCACCTGCGCCACCGAAATGAATATGGACGAAGATATCGCTGCGTACGCCGATGCGCTCGCTGAGGTGCTGAGATGACGGCTGCTATCGTCGAGCGCGCGATTGACTACTTCGGAGAAGCCGGTGTTGAGGCCGGGGCAGTGCGCGTGTTTGCGCCGCAGCCCGACCAAAATGACTGGCGTTGCGAGTATCAAATCAGCTGGCCGGGCTATGACCGCAGCAAATACGCGATGGGTGTTGATCCATGGCAAGCTCTGCAACTCGCTATGTTTATCGTACCATCAACGATCTCCGCGACGGACGATTTCAAAGCTGGTCGGATTGGCCTCTGGGGCAGTCCCATCACAACGTATGAAGAAATTTGCGCACGCTTCGGCGTGAAGCCGATTGAAGGGCCGCCCCAATGATCACCGAAACCACCTCCGGCAATCGCGGTCTTCTGCAAGCTGAGCCGCTGATCTTTGAAACTGGCCACGCGACAGGCACGGGCGTCGATCTGCCTGCGCCGAGGGGGCTGAAGTCCAAGCTCGGCAATCTGACGCGCAAAGCGCCGCTCGATCTGCCTGGTCTCTCCGAGCCGGAAACGATGCGTCACTTCGTGCGCTTGAGCCAAAAGAACTATGCCATCGATCTCGGCCTGTTCCCGCTGGGCTCGTGCACGATGAAGCACAACCCGCGTCTTAACGAGCGCGCCGCGCGCTTCGAAGGTTTCGCCGATCTGCATCCGCTGCAGCCGACCTCTACGATCCAAGGCGCGCTCGAACTGATGGACGAGCTCGCGCATTGGCTCTGCACGCTCACCGGCATGCCCGCCGTCGCGCTCTCGCCGAAGGCCGGCGCGCATGGCGAGATGTGCGGCATGCTGGCGATCAAGGCGGCGCTCGCGGCGCGCGGCGAAAGCCACCGCAAGCGTGTTCTCGTTCCCCACAGCGCCCACGGCACCAATCCCGCCACCGCGGCGGCGGCGGGCTTCATTGTCGATGAGATCGAGGGCGACGAGGATGGGCGCGTCGATCTCAAGGACGTGACCGCCAAGCTCGGCCCCGATGTCGCGGCGATCATGATCACCAACCCGAACACTTGCGGTCTGTTCGAGCCGGACATCAAAAAGATCGCCGATGCCGTGCACGCGGCGGGCGCGTACTTCTATTGCGACGGCGCCAACTACAACGCCATCGTCGGCAAGGTGCGCCCGGGTGATCTCGGCGTCGACGCCATGCACATCAACCTGCACAAGACGTTCTCCACGCCGCACGGCGGCGGTGGCCCAGGCGCTGGCCCGACTGTGCTGAGTGCTGCGTTGGCGCCGTTTGCACCGGCGCAGCATATCGTGCTGAAAGGCGAGACCCGTGTTTTGCGCGAACATACCGAAGGCACGCAAGCCTTCGGCCGCATGTGTGCGTTTCATGGACAGATGGGTATGTTCACCCGCGCGCTGGCGTACATGATGAGCCATGGCAGCGACGGCCTGCGGCAAGTCGCTGAAGACGCGGTGTTGAACGCGAACTATCTGCTCGCGCGTCTGAAGCCGCACTTCTCCGCGCCGTTCGGCGATCGCCCCTGCATGCACGAAGTGCTGCTTGACGATTCATCGATCAAGCCGAAGGGCGTCGAGACAATCGACATGGCCAAGGCGCTGCTCGATGAAGGCTATCACCCGTTCACGACCTACTTCCCTCTCGTCGTCCACGGCGCGATGCTGATCGAGCCGACAGAGACTGAGCCCAAGCGCGAGCTGGATCGCTTCGCCGACGTGATGATCGCGTTGGCCGAGCGCGTGAAGGCCGGCGAGGTTGAGTTCTTCAAGCAAGCGCCGAAGCTCACGCCGATGCGCCGGTTGGACGACACGCGCGCCGCGCGTCAGCCAAAGTTGCGCTGGCGGCCAGAGCCCAACGACGCCGCCAAGAAGGCGGCCGAATAAAACGGAGTGGTGGGGATGAATATGCGTTGGGCTCCGGCGCCGTTGGCGGCCGTTTTGCTTGTGGCGGCGTGTGCAAGTGCGCCGGTAGCGATGCCCGCCGCACGCACGGCCTATCCGGTCACGCGGACTGTCGATCACACGGAAACGCATTTCGGCGTCGAGGTGGCCGATCCCTATCGCTGGCTCGAGGGCGATGTGCGCACCACGCCGGAGGTGGCGCAATGGGTCGAAGCGCAAAACCAGGTCACGCGCGCCTATCTCGACGTGCTGCCGGGCCGCCAGCAAATCGTGAACCGCCTGCAGCAATTGTGGAACTACGATCGCTTTTCCACGCCGGTCGCGCGCGGCGAGCGTCTATTTTTCTACCAGCAGACCGGGTTGCAAAATCAGGCGGCGCTCTATGTGCAGGACGGCGACGGGCCGGCGCGCCTGCTCATCGATCCGAACACTTGGGTGGCCGATGGCGCCAACGCGCTCGCTTCGTTTGAGCCGAGCCCGGACGGATCGCGCGTCGCCTACACGGTGCAGGACGGCGGCAGCGATTGGCGCTTGATCCGCGTGCTCGACGTCGCAAGCGGCGAGACGCTGAGCGACGAAGTGCGCTGGGCGAAGTTCACCGGCGTCGAGTGGCATCCCGACGGGCAAAGCTATTATTACTCGCGCTATCCCGAACCGCCCGAAGGGCAGATGTACACGGCGCTGAACTACAATCACGCCGTCTATCGCCACCGCGTCGGCGCGCCGCAAAGCGAGGATCAGCTGGTTTACACGCGGCCCGACCATCCGCGCGACAGCGTCACCGCGCAAGTCAGTGATGACGACCGCTGGCTTGTCATCACCGTCAGCCGCGGTACCGACGAGCGCTACGAAATCGTGCTGATCGATCTGCGCGCGCGCAACGCCGAGCCGCGCGTGCTGATCCCAGGTTTCACCAATGACTATCAGCTGGTTGGACAAACGGCGGAGGGAAGCTTCATCTTCCAGACCGATCGCGCCGCGCCAAAGGGGCGCATCGTTGCGATCGACCCGGCCCGTCCGCAGGAAGCCAATTGGCGCACCATTGTGCCGGAGGGCGAGGACGTGCTCGTCGGCGCCGATCGGATCGGCGATCAGATCGTGGCGCAATATCTCAAGGACGCGCGATCGAGCGTGCGCCGCTACACGCTTGCGGGCCAACCCATCGGCGGCGAGGTGGACCTGCCGGGCCTGGGCTCCGCGCAGGGTTTCAACGGGTCGCAGCGCAGTCCCGTCACCTATTTCAGCTTTTCAAGCTTCAACCGCCCGCCGACGGTCTATCGCTTCGACACGCAGAGCGGCGAGAGCAGCGTCTTCCGCCAACCGGAACTGACGTTCAATCCGGATGACTACGCGGTTGAGCAGGTGTTTTTCGCGTCGCGCGATGGCACGCGTGTGCCGATGTTCATTGTGCATCGGCGCGACGTGACGCCAAATGGCGCGCGCCCAACGCTGCTTTATGCGTATGGCGGCTTCAACGCGGCGCAATTGCCGAGCTTTCAGGTGCAGCGCCTGCAATGGCTGGAAATGGGCGGCGTGTTCGTGCTCGCCAACATTCGCGGCGGCAGCGAGTACGGCAAGGACTGGCACGACGGCGGTCGCTTGCTGAACAAACAGAACGTCTATGACGATTTCATCGCCGCCGGCGAAGCGCTCATCGCCAATGGCTGGACCAGTGCGGAGCATCTGGCCGTGCAGGGACGTTCCAATGGCGGGTTGTTGATTGGCGCGGTGATCAACCAGCGGCCGGATCTGTTCGCGGCGGCGCTGCCTATGGTCGGCGTGATGGACATGTTGCGCTACAATCAATTCTCCGCCGGCCGTTTCTGGGTGGACGATTACGGCGATCCCGCCGAGGAAGCGCACTTTCGCAACCTGTTCGCCTACTCGCCGTATCACAACGTGCGCGATGGCGTGCGCTACCCGGCGACGTTGATCACCACCGCCGATACCGACGATCGCGTCGTGCCTGGGCATTCGTTCAAGTACGCGGCGCGCATGCAGGCCGCACAGGGCGGTTCGTTCAGCGTCGACGATCCGCCGCGGCTCATCCGCATCGCCACTCGTTCGGGTCACGGCAGCGGCCGCCCCACCGATCAGCTCATCGACGAGGCGGCCGACATGTGGGCCTTCATCGCGCATCACACCGGGCTTGAGGTTCCGGCGGAATAGGGGCGAGCGCTTAAGTCAGCGCCGCGACCAGAATCCAAATCCCGGTCGCGGCGATCAGGAAGGCCGCGGCCCAGCGCACGTAGCGCAGCGGCACGATCTTTGTTGCAGCCTCGCCGAGATAAACGGCGGGGACATTCGCCAGCATCATGCCCAACGTCGTGCCGATGGTGACGGCGACGATGTCGTGGAAGCGCGCGGCGAGCAGGGAGGTGGCGATCTGCGTTTTGTCGCCAATCTCAACGATGAAGAACGCGACGAGCGTGGTCAGAAAGACGCTCGTTCCCGAGGCGCTCGACGCGCGTTCGTCTTCCTTGTCCGGGATCAGCGCCCACGCGGCCATGGCCAGGAACGCGACACCCACGACAATCTGAAACGTCGTCCCGCTTAGCCACTGGGCGATGAAATAGCCGATCGTGGCGGCGGCGGCGTGATTGAGGAACGTGGCGACGAGAATGCCGAGGATGATCGGCGTCGGCTTGCGAAAGCGCGCCGCCAGCACGATGGCGAGCAGTTGAGTTTTGTCGCCGATCTCAGCGAGGGCGACGATGGCGGTGGAAACGCCGACAGCTTCAAGCATCGAATACATCCAGGGCCTGTGCTGACACGACGACGACTACCCGCGAGGCGGCCCGCGCTCACGGCAGCGTCGTCGGTCTCGCCAATCCGGATCGAACGATCCGCCGCCTGCGCCATGCCCGAAGGCAAGTATGTTGACGCGGGCGCCGCTGGGATGCGGCCGGCTACTCCCCGAGAACACGAGCTAGGTAGTGATCTGGCGCGCCGGCGTCAAACCAGAGCGCGCAAACGAAAGGCGGGACCGCATACGCGATCCCGCCTTCGTGTTTCTATTACCCAATGCTCAGCTGAACTGGCGCGCCAGTTCTTTCACGCCGGTTTGAACGAGGCCGGCTTGCGTCTTGTCGTTGAGGCCATCGCGGATCAGCTTCTCGGCTGCGGCGACCGCCGCTTCAGCCGCCGCCGCGCGCACCTCAGCGGCCGCCTTGCTCTCGGCTGACGCGATGCGATCCTCGGCTTGTTTTTCGCGCCGCGCCATCGCCGCCATCATCGATTGGCGGGTCTCCTCGGCGACCAGCGCAGCTTGCTCCTTCGCCGTTTCGACGATCGCCTTGGCTTCAGCTTCAGCCGCCGCGCGCTTGGCCTCGTATTCGGCCAAAAGCTTCTCCGCTTCTTCACGCAGACGGCGCGCTTCGTGGAGGTCCTTGGCGATGGCCTGGGATTGCGAGTCGAGCGCTCCCATGATCGCCGCCGGCACCTTCAAATAGATGAGCAGGACGACGAACAACACCAAGCCAACGAAGGCAACGAAGGTGGCGTCAAACCATTCCATGCGCGTCCCCCCTTAGGCCGGCAACAGCTTGGCGGCGATATCGCGCGCCAAGCCATCGGCCAGCGCTGGCACTTGCGCCAGCGCTGTCTTCCGAGCCGCATCCACCTTGGCCTCGGCGGCCTCGATCCGCGCCGTGAGGCGCGTCTCGGCCGCTTCTTGCTCGGCGGTCAGCTTCGCCGTCATGTCGGCGCGCGCTGCCTCGACCATGGCGCGAGCGTCGGCGCGGGCTTTGGCGACGGCTTTCTCCATCGCCGCGCGCGCGGCTTCCGCTTCAGCGCTTTTGCTGGCCGCGGTGTCGAGATCGCTCTTCAGCGTACCGGCGCGTTGCTCCAGCACCGTCGACACGCTTGGAATAATGAAGCGCGAAACGATGACGTAGAGCACTGCGAAGGTGATCGCGAACCAGATGAGCTGGCTCGAGAAGAGCGAGATGTCGAACGGCGGGAAGGTCGCCGCCGCATGTTCGCCGCCATGCGCCGCCGCCGCGCCATGCGCTGCGTCGGCGCCGTGGGGGGCGTCAACCGCGTGAGTATCGTCAGCCGGCGTGGCCATATCGATTGCTTACTTCGGAACGACGAAAAGCAGCAGGATCGCGATCAGGAACGAGAAGATGCCCAGCGCTTCCGTCACGGCGAAGCCGAAAATCAGGTTGCCGAATTGGCCTGGAGCGGCCGACGGGTTGCGCATGGCGCCCGACAGGAAGTTGCCGAAGATGATGCCCACGCCGATCGCGGCCCCAAGCATGCCGAGGCAGGCGAGGCCGGCGCCGATGTAAGCTGCTGCCATTGCGTCCATAGTAAAGTCTCCCCTTTGGGTCTGAGTTCAGCCGGGCCTTAGTGCCCGGGGTGAAGCGCGTCGTTGAGATAGATGCAGGTCAAAAGTGCGAACACGTACGCCTGAAGGAAGGCGACAAGGAATTCCAATCCGTAGAGCGCCACTGTCATCGCCATTGGCAGGATCGACAGGAAGGCGAACGCGCCGCCGGCGGCAATGAGCATCGGCACGAAGCTGGCGAACACCTTGAGCAGGATGTGACCAGCCAAGATGTTCGCCCAGAGACGAACCGAATGGCTGAGCGGGCGCGAAAAGAACGAGATGATCTCGATCAACACGACCAGCGGAAGGATGTAGATCGGCACGCCCGAAGGCGCGAACAGCTTCAAAAACTTGGCGCCGTTCTTGGCGACGCCAACCACGATGACGGTCAGAAACACCATCACCGCCATCGCGGCTGTGACCACGATTTGGCTCGTGGTGGTGAAGAAGTAGGGGAACATGCCGATCATGTTCGCCATGAAGATGAACAGGAAGAGCGTGAAGACGAACGGGAAGAACTTCTTCACGCCTTCTTCGCCAGCGGCGTCTTTGACCATGCCGCGCACGAAACCGTAGGCGCTTTCCGCCACGACTTGCGCACGTCCCGGCACCATCGCTTTCGACTTCATCGCCCAGTTGAAGAAAAGCGCCGTCGCGCCGACGCCAGCCACCATGAACAACGACGCGTTGGTGAAGCTTGCGTCGTATCCCGCGATCGCCGGGAGTTCGACGATCGGGTTGATATGAAACTGGTGGATCGGATCGTTCGACACTTCGCCCGCCTAGTCCTCTTCGTCGTCCTTGATGGACGGCGCATTTGGATCGACCGGGTGAGCCTGGGAATAGGCGCGCGCCACGCGCACAACATTCACCACGCCCGCCGCAAAGCCGAGCCCCAGGCCGATCACCAGCCCCCACGGTTGGCTGTGGAGGAAGTAGTCGACGCCGTAGCCGAGCAATGCGCCAACGATAACTGCCGCACCGAATTCTCCGCCGAACCTGAGCGCCAACGACGCTGGGCTCTGGGGCGGAGCGTTCTGGGAGGTCCCTTCGCCCCGCGCCTGGGATACCCGCTGGCGCAGATCTCGGAGGGCGTCCTCAGGCGGAGTTTTGTCAGCCATCAAACGGTCAACGCGCCCACGCGGGGCGACTCGTTATGAGCCCCCCGGTTTGCGCGCGCGGAAACTAGCAGGGGTCGCGCGCGGGTCAAGGAAGCCGCGTGCGACATAAGGGGCGTTGGAAATTCTCCCAAACGAGGGCGGGGCCGACGCGTACCGACCCCGCCGCTGACGCCTAGTGGCGGACCTGATCGGCCATGTGTCTGGCGATGGCGGCCTCCTGCTGACGCGCCGTCGCGGCGGCGCGCTCAGCGCTATAGAGCCCCTGCAAATAAGCAAGGTCCCAATCGGTCATGCCTGTCGGCGTGGGCTGCCCTGTGGCGCCTTCCGTCGAGAACAGGTTCAGCACCGATGGGAACGGCGACATGTCAGCGTCGGGGTCAAGCTGCACCAACGTCGCCATGGCGAGATAGTCCGCCATCGCGGCAGCGGAGGCTTGTCCTGCGCGGCGCGCATCGACAATGACCAGTGCGAAGCTCAAGTCCTGCCGGGTGTCGCGGCGCACGCGCGAGCCTTGCGAGCGAACGGCCTCGACGCCCGAAAAGCCACGGCCGCTGGCGACGCCTGACGCCACGGAGGAGTCCATTGGACTGCCGCCGTTGGCGGCTGCGACGGCGGCGCGGTTGCCGGCGCCGGTGCGCGAGCGAGAGTCGCCCAATTGCCCGCCATCAGCCGTGGTGCGCCGCGATACGTGCCACCAACGCACCGCGCGCGACGTGCTGGCGAAGCGTTCGAGCGCATCGCGCCCGGCGGTGACGACGTCGTCTTCGGTATAATAGCCAAGCAAATCGCGTCGTTGATCGACGATCTGGCGGGCCAGCACGTCGGAGTCCGGCGCGAAGATAATGACAAGGTTCGGCTGACAGCCGCTACGCTCGACTTCGACGCCGACTTGGTGCGCTCGACGCGCGATATGGTCGATCAAGGTCTGCGCGGCGCTTGCCTCGACGCCGGCGACGCTCGGGCAAAGGCGGAAGTTCCAGCGCGCATATTGGTCGGCGGCTTCCGGCGCGACCGCGATGGAACCGGCATAGGATTGCGCCATCTCTTCGACTCTGGAGCCCGTGACGACGATGTCGCCGGATGCGACGTCCGGCTGCGCCGTCGCGCCGCCAACAGCCGCAAGTGAGACGAGCGCCGCTAAACAGACGGCCTTGAAGTGAAGCGTCATGCTTTCCTCCCTGAGTGCCGAAACCGGCACCCTGCGCCTGCCATCGCAGACACGCAACGGGAAGAAGGTGGAGGCTGGAACGCGCCGTTAGCGGCGCATGGTCACCGTGAGGCCGGTGAAGCTCTCGTCTTGGCTGAAGCTTTGCTGCCCGACGCGGGTGGATTCTTCACGTTCGACGTAAGCCAGCGAGGCCTGGATGCCATTGCGCTCGTAGGTCACGCCGGCGGAGAGGTCGCCGACCTCAACGCGGTCTTGCAGCGCTACCGACGAGCCCTGGCCGCCGAACTCACTGCGGGTGCCGGGTTGCCAGGTCAGCGCTTCGTTGTCGGAGGCGACGAACATGTAGACAGTATTGTCGCCACTGCCTTCGCGGCGATCGACGATGCCGCGGCCGACGCGGAGCTCAGAGCCTGAGCCGCTGCGGTCAATGTCGCCCTCGGCGTTGGCGCCAAGAGAGGCGCGTTGGGCAATTGAGACATCGACGGGGGAGTCGCCGCCGCCCGCCGCAAGTTCGAGTTCCAAGCGGCGATTGGGTTCGCCTTCGCCGCCATCGTTCGGATCGACCGGTGCGAAGCGGGCGCCGTCCTCACGGACGGACACATCGATGGCGCGCTCTTGCGGGCGGAAGGCGTTCTGAGAGTCGGTAAAGTCAACGTCGCCCGGCGGCAGCGCGTCTTGAGCGAGCGCGACGCCAGCGGCGCTTGCGGCGAGCAGGGAACCTGCCACCAGCGCAGTTCGCAACGCGATCGACCCACCCATAACTGCCTCGCTCCAAAAGCTACGAAGCGGCAATGCACAAATGCTGCCACAAGTTCCGGGCGAAGTTAAGACTTTGCGCCTCCCCATTGCGTCAGTGCCGCATTGTTAGGGTAAAGCCGGTGAAGTCCTCGTCTTCTGAGAACGTGCGCGAGCCGGTGTGAACGCTAACCTCGCGTTGCACGTACGCGAGAGAAGCTTGCCAGCCATTCGCCTCATAGGTGATGCCGGCCTGGACGTCGCCGATTTCAACGCGATCCTGCAGCGCCAGCGATCCGCCGGTGCCGCCGAACGCATTGCGCTGTCCGCCCGGCTGCCACGTCAGCGCTTCATCTTCCGACGCCGCGAACACATACCAAGTGGGTTCCATTGATTGTTCGCGTCTACGCGCATTCAGGCCGCGACCGAGGCGGAGTTCCGAGGCGCGGCTTTCGCGTTCGATGTCGCCTTCACGGTTGAAGCCGACGCCGCCGCGCTGCGCGAACGACACGTCGAAGCCTGCGGCTGCACGGGCCGTCACGGCCAGTTCGTAGCGGCGGGAGTCGTTGTCTTCGCCGCGATTGGCGCGCGCAGTGTCGAGATTGGTGAAGCGCCTGTCAGCCCCGGCGCCGAAGCTAAAATCGAACCGGTTGCCAAAGGCGTCGCCCGGATCGGCAAAGCTGACGCCATCAACGGCGACGAAGGAAGCACTCGGGCCAGCCGCATCTTCGGCGGTTGCAATATTGGCCGCTAAACTGAAAAACCCTGCCAACCCAACGACCACGAGCCTCCTTATAAGCATCGCGATCTACCTCCCATGTGCCGTTACATTGTCGCAAACAAGGTTAGCGACTCGTTACCGGTTGTGCGGGCGGAGTGCAGATGAAGTGCAGTGAGCGCATGCAGCACGCTGCTGCTTGTGTTTAAGGCGCTTCGTCGTCGGGTTTGAGTGGTGGAATGCTGCGCTGCATCAAGACGACATCGAGCCAGCGATTAAACTTCACGCCGACATTCTTCATCGTGCCGACATGTGTGAAGCCGAGTTTTCGGTGCAGGCCGATTGAGGCTGCGTTGTCAGAGTCGCCGATCAGGGCGAGGGCCTCGCGCACGCCGTCATTGCGTAGCGTTGTTAAGAGATCCGCCATCATGACGCTGCCGGCGCCAAGCCGCATGGTTGTCGGGGCCGAATAGACCGACACCTCAAACGTCCGCGCATAGGCCTCGCGATCGCGAAACTGAGCGGCGTAGGCAAAGCCCATCACACGAGAAAGGTCGGAGGGCGGCGAGGCGACGACGAATGGCCAGCCATTCTGGACGATACGCCCCCAGCGATTGGCCATCTCCTGGCGAGTAGGTGGTTCGATCTCAAATGTGCCCGTGCCGGTAAGCACGTGGTGGGCGTAGATGATCTGCACGTATTGCAGGTCCTGCTCGAAGCAGGGGCGGGCGATCAGGGTGGGGCGGTTGGCCATGCCTCGATGAGCCGCACGCCCGCCGGCTGCGTCAAGTCTTCGCCCGTAAACCTGATCCAAACCCTGTCCGCGTAGGATCGGCCCCGAAATGGTGGGTCGAGACGGGATTGGGTCGCTCCGGGCGTTGAGCCTGGGGCTAGCGGCGGCGGCATTGGCCGCTTGCGCCACCACGCCCGCACCCATCGCACGCGGCGGCAGTCGCCAGCCGGCGCCGCCCCCCTTGGACTATGGCGCAGGCCCGCCGGAGGTCGTGGACTACAGCGCCCGGCTCCAGTGCGTGCCGTTTGCCCGCCAGGCTTCGGGAATCGACCTTTATGGTGACGCCAACACCTGGTGGGCCCAGGCCGTGGGGCGCTACCCGCGATCGAGCCTGCCGGCGCCTGGCGCAGTTTTCGTTATGCGCGGGTATCGCGACGCGAGCCGGGGGCATGTGGCGGTGGTCCGCCACGTCGAATCCGAGCGTCTCATCTACATTGACCACGCCAATTGGCTGAACGGCGGCGAGATCAGCGTCCGCGTGCCGGTGCTGGACGTCTCTGCGGCGAATGACTGGAGCGAAGTGCGCGTCTGGCACGTGCCGGGCGGGCATTGGGGTGGGCGAATCTACCAAGCGGAAGGCTTCATCCACCCGTTTGCCCTGCACGCTTCGCTGGGGTGAAGTTCCCCGTTAAGATTTATTGACGCGCCAGCAGTGTAGAAATTAACTTCTATTACTCGCGCACAAGACTAGATTTAGTCTTACTGGCGTTCGTTTACCATACGAACTCCACCTTTCGAGAAGTTCAGCTGCGCGTTTAAGCTTTCCTTTACTGCGCTCGGGCGTTTGTATGTCCCAGTTTGGGGCAAAAGCCCGCCTGGGCATCAGGGCATGTTGGATACCCGCGCGCTACTCCTCGCTGCCGCGACGGCCGCCGGCTTCACCGCCGTGTCGCCGGATGCGGAGGCGCTGACGCCGCTGTCGATGGATCTGGCCATCGATCCCGCCGTCACTGAGGGGCCGACCGAGCATTCCGTCTTTGCGCCGAGCGCCTTCGAGCGCGCGCCGGACGAAGCCTATGAACCGATCGCGCGCGTGGCCGATAGCCGTGCGCGGCTTCAGTGCGTTCCCTTTGCACGCCTGGAGTCGGGTGTTGAGCTCTACGGCAACGCCAATACGTGGTGGCAGCAAGCGCAAGGCGTCTATGAGACGTCGGTGACGCCGGAAGAGGGCGGCGTCCTGGTGCTGCGCGGCTACGCGACTGCAACCCGCGGCCACGTGGCTGTTGTAAAGGAAATCGTGTCGCCGCGGCTGATTATTGTCGATCACGCCAACTGGCTGAACGGCGGCGAGATCACGCGTGACGTTCCGATCATGGACGTGTCTGAAGCCGGCGACTGGTCGGAAGTGCGCGTGTGGCATGTGCCGGGCCGCCATTGGGGCGGGCGCACCTATCGGGTTCAGGGCTTTATTCTGAATATGCTGACGGACGCCGCTGAGGAGCGCGCCGTGCAGGAAGTCGCCATGCGTCACGAGGGCGCTGAGGCGATGCCGGTCGGCTAGCCTTCGTCTTCCACTTTTGGCGGCGGCGCTGGCTTAGACGAGCCGCCGGTCACGCCATAATTCTGCGATTTGCGACCGTCGGACAGATCGAACCCCTCCACCGCCAGCCCGCGCCGCAAAAGCTCACGCACCGCGGCCGCTCGGGTCGGCATCCGCCGAGTGAATCGCCAGTCGTCCAGTGCTTTCAACTCATCTTCCGTGAGCATGATTTGGAGGCGTTCGCCGCGCGTAAGGTCGTTCATTGTTCCAAGCCCTGTTCCACCGGGGGACAATGAGTAAGCTACTCATTGGTTCCACTCCCAGGCAGCGACGTAGAATTCACAAAATGCTGATGTAGATTTCTCTGTCGAGCGATAGGGTTCACAAGAATTTATTGTAGCAGCCGCAGATAGTGAGTGAATATTTATTGGCGCGAGCTCGCTCCGGGTCTAGAATAAGAGTGCGCTTATTTATGGGTTCTGTGATCGCAGTGCGTGAGATCGCGACATTTTACGGCGCACGCGTCGAAGGACGCGCAGCCAATGACTGACATCAATGGAAATGGAAGCTGGTTCTCCGCGGCGCGTCGGCTGATGAGCAGCGTTTTGCGTCCGCGCTTTTATGCGGCAAGCGCGCCGGCGCCTTCAAAGGCGCAGAAGCTTCCGCGCATTGAAGATGTTGTTGCAAACGCGGGACGCGACGCCGCTTCAGAGTAAGTTCCCAATTTCGCGCATTCCCAATGCTGGTTTCGCCGCGCTAGCTTCCGCGCCGCGCGTGCGTTGAGGGATGCTCGCGTCACGAGGGGACGAGCATGACGACGACAAGTGCGCCGGAAACGTCGGCGCCTGCCAAGCGCAAGGCGAAAACAGCCGATCGCGACGGCATTCCGTTGTTCAAGTGGCTCACACGCAATTGGGTGTGGGATACCTTCATCCTGTTCTGCATCGTCGCGAACGCCGCGATCCTTGGCTACGACGCCCATCACGGCGAGGCTGGTCCGTACCACGCTCAGATCGAGCAGTGGAACATGATCTTCCTCTACATCTTTACTGCGGAGCTCGTGTTCGAGTTTTTCGCGCAAGGTCCGAAGCGCTACTTCGCCAGCGGCTGGAATATTTTCGACGTCATTGTCGTTGGCTTGAGCTACATCGCCGTCAGCCCCGCGATTTCGGCGTTGCGAACGTTGCGCGTCATCCGTGTGTTTCGCCTTGTGAGCGCCGTGCCGCAGATGCGCCGCGTCGTCGAAGCGCTTTTCAGCGCGATGCCGGGTATTCTCGCGTCGTTCGCGATCCTCGCCGTCGTCTTCTACATCGCGGCGGTGATGGGCACGACGCTCTTCCACAATGACGAAGGCTTTAGCGACCTGGGCCAAAGCTTGCTCTCTCTCTTTGCGTTGTCGCAGTTCGACGGCTGGGGCGAGACGATTGCGCGCTTGCAAACGCAAAACCAATACGCGTGGGTGTTCGTGATTGGCTTCACGCTGATTGCGGCGTTCGCTGTGTTGAACCTCTTCATCGGCGTTATTGTCGAGGCCGTACAGGCCGCGCCGCAGGAAGAACTCAAGGAAGAGATCGACGAAGTGCAAGAAGAGGTCGAGGAAATCCAGGAAGAGATCGAGGATGCCGCGATTGTGCAACAGCGCATTCTCGAGGAAGTGCGCGCACTGCGCGCCGAGGTCGCGTCGCTACGTGCCGAGCGCGGCGGCGGTTAGCGCGAGGCGACGAGCACCGGCGGCGAGAGCACTGTGTTGACGCCTTGGATGACGCCATTGGAGGCGTTCACGTCCGGCATCACCACGAGTTCGTCGTTGATGCGCAAGCCGTCGCGCCCATCGATCGTCACACGATAGCCGTTAGCGGATTCCGGTCGCACCACGCCTTCGACGCCTTCGCTGGTCACGCGTTCCGGGACGACGTGGTAAGCCAGTAGCGCCAGGAGTTCGTCGCGATTTTCCGGCTGCATGAGTCGGTTCACTTCGCGCTGATCCATCCGGCGGAAGGCCTCGTCAGTCGGCGCAAACAGCGTGAAGGGGCCTTCGCCTTTCAGCGTCTCTGCGTAGCCTGCCGCTTCGACGGCCGCCAGAAAGCGCGTGAACTGCCCAGTTGCGGCCGCGACTTCGAGTACGTCGCCGGCTGGGTCTGGAACCGTTTCGGCAATGAGGAACCGCTCACCCGTTTGGGCGATGGCGACCGGCGCCGCGGCAAGCATTGCTCCAATGAGCGCCGCGCGCGTGAGGGTTTGGAACTTCATGCCTCTTGAACACAGAACGTCGCTTGCGGTTTCCCAGGCGTCGCAGTCGCTCTGGCGCCGCGCCGCAGCATGAGCGAGAATACCGATATGTCAGTTTGGTCCCGCATCGTGGAACTTGCCGCGCGCGCCTTCGATCCGGAGGCCGATCCGCCGGAGTTTGGCGAGGAATGCGCGCCGCGCCCCAATGACGTTGGGTTCACAGCCGCTGTCATTGGCCTGGCCGCCAAAATGGCGAAGGCGGACGGTTCGGCGACGGACGTCGAGATGCGCGCCGCCGCGTTGGTGTTCCGACCGCCGCCGGGCGAGGAGGCGGCGTTCCGGCGCGCTTACATGTTAGCCAATCAGACGGTACTAGGATTTGATTCCTACGCGAAGCAGATTGGCCGAAAGTACCGCGCCCGGCCATGTCTTCTGGAGGACGTTCTCGACGGGCTTTTCCACATCGCTGGCGCCGATGGCGCGGTCACGTCCGACGAGTTGGCCTATCTCGCGGAAGTCGCAACGCATTTCGGTTTCAGCGAATCCGAATTCCGGCGCATCAAGGCGACCAATCTTGGGCCCGACGCCGACGATCCGTACGCCATCTTGGGCCTGTTGCCCGGCGCGACCATGGAAGAGGTTCGGCACGCTTGGCGTCGCGCCGCCGCGGAGAACCATCCCGACCGTATGACCCAGCGCGGCGCGCCGCCGGAGTTCGTCGAAATCGCCCGCGAAAAGACCGCCGCGATCAACGCCGCCTACGCGCGCATCCGCGATGAGTTGAGTGTGACTGCAAAATAAGCGTCGCGCGCGAGGCAGCACCTCGCCGCAAGGGCGCCGCATTGAACGCGCAGCCTCCTCCTCCATATTGGACGCTCTGGAGGTCACACGCCCATGACAGCGAACGCCGCCGATTTCGGATCCTCAGCTCTTGCCGCGTTCGGGCGGGCGCTTGGATTCGTTGCGCTGGCGATCGGGGCGGCTCTGGCGTTCGTGTTCGCGTTTGTGGCGGCGCTGGTTGTCGGCCTGATGATCCTAGGTGCGGCTTTGGCGATGCGCTTTGCACCGCGCCGCCGGCCGGTCGCGTCCACGCCGGGTGTGTTGGAAGCGCGCCAGACGCCAACGGGTTGGGTTGTCGAAACCGCAGCCAAACGGAAGTGATGCGCCTATAGTGGCGCCGTGACTCGCTACATCGCCAAGCCGTCTCCGAACTTCGACGCGCGCACGCGTCCGATCGATCTTGTTGTGCTGCACTACACCGGCATGCAGGACGCAGCCATCGCTCTGGCGCGTTTGACCGACCCCGCGCCCGTTGCAGGCAACTATCCAGGACCGTGGCAGAGCCCGGACGCGCCGGCGGATGCGCCGTTGTCACGCGTTTCGGCCCACTACGTCGTGGACGAAGCGGGCGCGATTTATAGCCTCGTGGCGGAGGAGCACCGCGCTTGGCATGCTGGCGCCGCGAGTTGGGAAGGCGAAGGCGACATCAACTCGCGCGCCATCGGCATCGAGATCGTCAACGGCGGGCATGATTTCGATCTGCCGGAGTTTCCGGCCACGCAGATCGACGCTGTGATCGAGTTGCTGCGCGATATTTTCGGACGTTGGCCTGAACTCAAACCGCCGCGCGTGGTCGGACATTCGGACGTGGCGCCGGAGCGCAAGGCCGACCCAGGAGAGAAATTTCCGTGGGCGCGGCTTGCCGAGGCCGGCGTCTCGATCTGGCCGGAGCATGTCGCCACCCAGCTGGACGATGACGACCCTGTCACCGACATCCAGCAGCACTTGGCGCTGTTCGGTTACGCGGTGAAGCAGACGGGCTACATGGACCCGCCGACAAAAGCGGCGCTCACAGCGTTTCAGAGGCGTTTCCGGCCCGGCAATGTCGACGGCATCGCCGATGAGGAAACGCGCTACCTGCTGATCGCGTTGACACGCCGCTTGGTCTGATCCTCGCACGCCGCTTTGCGCGGCTGCAAGGCTGCCGTCCGGTTCACGCGCAACGCTATGCTTGCGTTTCCGCGGTGTTGGGCCTGAGACTGCGCGCCGATGCCCGCCCGCGACGACGACTCTGTGACGCTGCACGACTGGTGCCTCGAGCGCCTGTCCGCGCACAGTCGCGAGGCCACCAACGATCCGATGGCGACGGGTGTTCGCCGACTAGCCGTCGATCTGCTGGACCGCGTGGAGGCAGGCGCGCTCGACGGCGCGGCGTTGCGGCGGCTGGTCAAGCGTGTGTCCGACGAAGCCCTGCGGGCGCGTGCGGCGCGCTTCGCCGCGTCGAAACCCGACGGCGACTGGGTGCAAGTGATCGAGCAGGCGTTGGCGCCGCTGAAGGGGGCGGATTTCGAGACTATCCGCGCTGCGCTTGAAGCGCCGCGCGCCGGCGTCGTGTTCACGGCGCATCCTACGTTTGCATTAGCGCGCCCGATGCGTGCTGCGTTGGGCGCTTTGGCGAGCGGCGAACCGGCCAATCTCTCGCGGCTGCCCCACCTGCACGATGCACCCATAACGCTGCAGGACGAGCATGACGATGCAGGGCAAGCGATCCTGCGCGCGCAACAGGCCATGCACGGCATGTGGGACGCGCTCTTCAATTGGTTGGAGGCAAATGTCGGTGAGACCTGGCATCGCATTGCGCCGGCGCCGCTGCGGCTCTCCACCTGGGTCGGCTACGATCTCGATGGCCGCACCGACATCCATTGGGCCCAGAGCATCCGCTTTCGGTTGCAGGAAAAGGCGCGGCAATTGGCGCGCTATGCGGCGTCCCTCGCTGCAGCCGGCGGCGATGGCACGGCAGCGCTGGCGGCGCGCCTGAAGCGCGCCGCCGCGGAGGTCGAGGCGCAGGCCGCGCTATTCGCCGGCGATCTCGACGATCCGGTTCAAACCGTCGCCGCCGCGAACCGGCTGACGCACGCTTCGGCCGATCGGCTCACTTCGCTCGCGCCGATCATGCAGGAGCTTGAGCGCCTCATTGCCGCTGAGAGCGGCGCCAAGCGCAAGGCCTTGTGCATCGTGCGTGCTGAGATGGCGACGTTCGGGCTAGGCGTCGCTGCGATCCATTTGCGCGTCAACGCCGCGCAGGTCCGCTCCGCCGTGCAAGCCGACTTAGGGCTTACAGCAACCGCCGAATTCATGGACAGGCGCGCCATGGACGCGGCGGCAGAGCGCAGCGCCCACGCCAATCGGGAAGCCGTCAATTTCGGCTCCATCTTCCAAGAGCGTATGACGGCGCGGCGGCAGTTGATGCTCGCGGCGCAGATACTCAAGCACATAGACGCTGACACCCCCGTTCGCTTCTTGATCGCCGAGATTGAGTCGCCGGCTACAATCATGGGGGCGATCTATCTGGCGCGCCTCTATGGCGTCGCCGATAAGCTGGATGTCTCGCCGCTGTTCGAGACGCCGGAAGTGTTGGAGCGCGGCGGCCGTTTCATGGAACGCCTGCTCGATGAGCCGGAATACCTCGCCTACATTCGTCAGCGCGGCAGGCTCAGCGTACAATACGGCTTCTCCGATAGCGGCCGCTTCATGGGGCAGGTGGCCGCTGACATGGCGATCGAGCGGCTGCACGTGCTGCTTTCGCGTGCGCTGGCGCGGCGCAAAGTGTGCGACGTTGAGGTGCTGCTCTTCAACACCCACGGCGAGTCGATGGGGCGCGGCGCCTATCCAGGCGCGATGCAGGAGCGGCTCGACTATCTGCTCTCGCCATGGACGCGATCGCGCTTCGATCATGACGGCTTGCGTGTGCATGCGGAGGTGAGCTTCCAGGGCGGCGATGGCTACCTGCACTTTGAAACGCCGATGCTGGCCGAGGCGACCATGCGCGCCATGTTTGCGTGGGCGTTCGCGCCGCCGCAGGGCAAATTCGCCGATGCCTTCTACGAGGACATCAACTTTTCCTGGGACATTTATCGCGGTGTGAAGGGTTGGCAGGAGGGATTGTTCGCCGATCGCCACTACCAGGCGGTGCTTGGCGCATTCGGCGCCAACCTGCTGCCACAAACCGGTTCACGCAAAACGCGCCGTCAGAGCGGCGCCTCGAAGGATGATGCGGCGCGCTCGCTGCGCGCAATCCCGCATAACGCCATTCTCCAGCAACTCGCCGCGCCTGCAAATGTGTCCGGCGGGTTCGGCCACGTGGCGGGGCGAGAGCCGGAGCGCTTCGTGGCCCATGTCGCGTCCTCGCCGCGGCTGCGCACGCTGGTCGGTATGGCGTATGCCGCCCGCCGTTTGACCTCGCTCTCGGTGCTGCGGACCTATGCTGACCTGTTTAGCCCGAGCTTCTGGACCATCCGCGCCGCGCGCACCGAAGACGATGGTCACGCCGATATCGCTCTACGCATTGCCGAGCGGCTCGATCAACGGGCGCTCGATGTCGATATCGAACGGTTGGCGAACCTGCTGTCGAGCGATCGGCGCCGCTTCGACGCGGTGTGCCGCGACATGTTCCCAGCCAGTGGCGATGCGCCCTTCGACGCCGATCTCTACGTGCTGCACGCTGTACGCATGGTTCTGATCGTGCAGGGCCTGACGCTTGCGGCGTCGATCCCGCAGTTTTCGCCGCGACACGATCTCACCCGCGAAGCGTTGATCGATCTGGCGCTGGACGTGCGCTTTATTGAGGTCGCCGACGCCATCGCCGAGATTTTTCCGATCGTCAGCGCCGCGCCGCATGAATTCGCAAAGCTGGAGGAGGCGGGCGGCGCGGGCGTGCAAGCCGGCTATCCGGAGATTGCGCGCGAAATCACCGCGCCCCTGCGCCTGCTCGATGTCGCCATCAAGGAGACGACAGTCGGTATCGCGCACTTCTACGGCGCGTTCGGCTAGCGCACGGTGGCGTCTCTGCTTATACCTCAACCGCCAGTCGGCCGGACGACCGCGGGCGCAAGCTGGAAACGGCGCGTTCGAGGAAAGTCCGGGCTCCACGCGGATACGGCGGCGGGTAACGCCCGCCGAGGGTAACTTCAGGGATAGCGCCACAGAGAATAGACCGCCGATGGCGCGCAAGCGCACAGGCAAGGCTGAAACGGTGGGGTAAGAGCCCACCGCCGCGACCGTAAGGAAGCGGGCACGGCAAGCCCCGCCGGGAGCAAGACCGAATAGGGATGCGCGAGCGTAAGTTCAGGCCCGTCCGCGGGTTGCATCCGGGTTGGTCGCGAGAACCATGCGGCGACGCATGGTCCAGAGGAATGGTCGTCGCCTGAGCTACGATTCAGGCACAGAACCCGGCTTACAGGCCGGCTGGCATTTTTTCTCCGTGGGCGCTTACACGGTGTTCCAGCAAATCGGCCTGAGAAAGGCGGGTCTGTCGTGGCGCATGCTCGTTATTGCTCGCGGTTTCTAGCCCCCAGAGGACTCGGTGTAGGCTGGAGCCGATGTCCCACGCCCCCGTCCTGCTTTCAGAAGCGATGGATGCGCTCGCCCTGAAAGAAGGCGGTGTTTACGTGGACGCAACTTTTGGCGGCGGCGGCTATTCGCGTGAGATGCTGACGCGGGCGGACTGCCGGGTCGTCGCGTTCGATCGCGATCCTGACGCCATTATGCGCGGTACGGATTTGGGTGCGTCAGCCAAAGGTAAATTCACGCTTCATCAAGGCCGGTTTGGCGATCTGTCGGCGGATGAATTGGTGGACGGCGTCGTTTTCGACCTCGGCGTCTCATCGTTTCAGTTGGACGAGGCCGAACGCGGCTTCTCGTTCCAGGCTGACGCGGATTTGGACATGCGGATGGAAAAGGAAGGGCTGAGCGCCGCCGACGCCGTGAACCGGCTGAGCGAAGGCGCGCTTGCCGACTTGATCTATCGCTACGGCGAAGACGACGACAGCCGCCGCATCGCGCGCGCCATCGTGCAGGCGCGCGCCGCAGCGCCGATCTCGCGCACGTTGCATCTTGCGAAGCTCGTCGAAGATGCTGTCGGCGGACGCAAGGGCGCTCGCACCCATCCGGCGACGAAGACGTTCCAAGCGCTGCGTATGCTTGTGAACGATGAATTGGGCGAATTGGCGCGCGGGCTTTCGGCGGCCGAACGCGCGTTGAAACCAGGCGGCAGGCTGGTGGTGGTTTCGTTCCACTCGTTGGAAGATCGCATGGTCAAGCATTTCATCACGGAACGCGCCGATGCGCAGGGCCGCGGCTCCCGCTACGCGCCAGACTTGCCGCCGACGCGCGCGCCGAGCTTTGCGATCGATCGTAAGCGCGCGACGGTGTCGAGCGACGCGGAAACTGCGGTCAACCCGCGCGCGCGCTCCGCGAGCCTGCGCTGGGCAGTGCGGACCGATGCGCCGGCTTGGGACGCATTGGAAACGCCTGAGCTGGCGCCGCGCGCGGAAGCGGAATGGGCGAAACTGCAATGAGGCGCGCATTGCATATCCTGGCGGCGATCCTGATCGTCGTGCTCGTCGTCGGGCTTTATCGCGCCAAGAGTGACGCGGCGAAGACGCAACAGCATGTGCGCGCGCTGCAGAGCGAGATCACCGAGCGTGAGGCGGCGCTGCGTGAGTTGCGCGCGGAGATCGCGGAATTGGAAAGCCCGGCGCGGGTTGCGCGTTTGGCCGAGCAACACGGCATGATCATTGGCGCTGAAGGTGCGGCTTTGCCGGAAAGCGAGATCGACGATCGTTTGCCGGCGCCGCGCGCGACGAAGGTGCGTCCATGAGGCCGTTCGCGGCGCAGGATGCGAGCTTTGCCTTTCGCGGTGAAGCCGCGCCGGCCCGCAGCCGCGTGCGCTTGCTGGCGATCGGCATTTTCCTGTTGCTGCTGTTGCTCTGCGGCCGCGCGGTGCAGCTGGCTTTTGCCGGCGACCCACTCGCAGAGCGCGCCGCCGCCGCCGCAGTTGCTGCGCCGCCACGCGCCGATATCGTTGACCGCAACGGCGTGTTGTTGGCCACGACGGTGCGCGCCTATGCGCTGACGGCGATCCCGCAGCGGGTTTGGAATGCGCCGGAAACGGCGGAGGCGCTGCGGCGACTGTTTCCAGACCTCGATCGCGAGACGCTGATCCGGAGGCTTACTGACACCAGCCGGCAGCTTGTGTTTCTTCGGCGCGGCCTGACGCCGGAAGAACGTGACGCGGCGCACAATTTGGGGCTTGCCGGTATTGGCTTTCAGACCGAACCGCATCGGGACTATCCGCAAGGCGCGCTCGCCGCCCACGTTCTCGGCTTTACCGATATCGACCTAAAACCGCTCTCCGGCGTTGAGTATGGGCTCGACGCGCAAATCCGCGCGGCCGCCGCCGAGGGGCGGCCCGTCCAACTTACGCTTGATGTGCGCATTCAGTATGCGCTCGAAGAAGAACTGGACGCCGCCGCACGATCCTCCGGCGCGAGCGGCGGCGCTGCCGTGATTATGGATGGGCGCACCGGCGAGGTGTACGCGTTCGCCTCGTGGCCGACCTTTGATCCGAACGCAGCGGGCGAGGCGCGTCCGGATGACCTGCGCGACCGCGTCGCCGGCGATGTGCATGAGTTGGGCTCGACGCTGAAGCCGTTCACCGTGGCGATGGCGCTGCAGGAGCGGCTGACCTCGCCGGGCGAGTTGTTCGATCTCTCGCAACCGTATGACATCGATGGCGACGTGATCGAAGATCACGAACGCATCACTGGCTTCGCCACGTTGCGCGATATCCTGGCGCGATCTTCCAATATCGGCGCCTCGAAGCTCGCGCTGCGCATTGGCGGTGCGCGGCAGCGCGCCTATCTGCAACGCCTCGGGTTGACCGGGCCTGCGGCGTTGCAACTTTCTCGCAATGAGGCGCCGATCTTTCCCAACGCGCGTTCCCGCCGCGACGTCGCGGGGCTAGGCTTTGGCTACGGCTTAGCGGCGACGCCGATCTCGCTGGCGGGCGCGTACACGATTTTTGCCAATGAGGGCCAGATCGTCTCGCCGACGCTCGTGCCGCGTGGTGGCGACATCGAACGCGCGCGCGTGTTTTCGCCGGAGGTGACACGCCAGGTGCTCGTCTATTTGCGCAACGCCGTCACCGACGGCACTGGCCGCGCGGCTGACGTGCCGGGCCTGGTCGTCGCCGGCAAAACCGGGACCGCGGAAAAACTGGAACGCGGCGGGGGCTACCTCGAAAGCCGCAATTTCTCCTCGTTCGCAGGCGTATTTCCGGCCAACGATCCGCGCTATGTGATCGTGCTGGCGCTGGACGAAACCGGCGCCGGCGCAGCGGGCGGCATGGTGGCTGCCCCGGCGGTCGGCCGGACGCTCAGGCGTGTCGCGCCGATGCTCGGTTTGCGCGTGGAGCCGCGCCCACAGGCGCGCTAGGGAGAGACGATGAAACTCGGCGACCTTTTCGAGAGCGGCGTTCCAGAGAGCGCCGCCAACGCCGAGATTACCGGGCTCACTGCAGATTCCCGTAAGGCAGCGCGGGGATTCTTGTTCGCGGCGCTGCGGGGCGTTGCGGCGCACGGGCGCGACTTTGTTGAACAGGCAAAGGCGAATGGCGCGGTCGCGGTGCTTTCGGCCGATGACCTCAACGGCGATCCGGGCATTGCGCACGTTATCGCGCGCGAGCCGCGCCGGGCGTTTGCGTTGGCGGCGTCGGCTTTCTATCCCCGCCGGCCTGCGACAATTGTTGGGGTGACCGGCACCAATGGCAAAAGCTCCACTGTCGACTTCCTGCGCCAGATATGGACGCATGCCGGGCGCCGCGCGGCGAGCTTGGGGACGTTGGGCGCAATCGGCCCGTCAGGCGTGATCGATCTCGGCCATACGACGCCCGATCCCGCTGCAGTGCATGCGACGCTCTCCGCGCTTGCCGACCAGGGCGTGACGCATGCGGCGATGGAGGCGTCGAGCCACGGTCTCGAACAACACCGGGTGGACGGCGTAACGTTCGCCGCCGGCGCCTTCACCAACCTCACTCAGGATCATCTCGACTATCACGCCGACATGGCGGCCTACCGCGACGCGAAGCTGAAGCTCTGGACGTTGGTGAAGGATGGCGGCGTCGCCGTGATCAATGCCGACGCGGCGGAGGGGGAAGCGTTTGAGCGCAGCGCAAAGCAGCATGGTTTGGACATTCTCCTCTGCGGGTGGCGCGCGCCGCGCGATCGGTCGCTTAAGATCGTCGAAATTCTTCCGCGCCCGAACGCGCAGACCATGGTGCTGATGTGGAACGGCAAGGAGCATAAGATCGAACTGCCGCTGATCGGTGAGTTTCAGGCGCTCAACGCTGTGTGCGCGGCGGCGCTGGCGCTGGCTGTCGACGAAGCGCCGGACGCCGTGTTCGCCGCGATGGAAAAGCTCAAACCCGTCAAAGGCCGCATGGAGCATGTGGGGCAAAGCAAGCGCGGCGGCCATGTGTTCGTGGATTATGCTCACACGCCAGACGGGCTCGACGTCCTGTTGCGCGCCGCGCGCCCGCATGCGCCTGGACGCATCATCGCTGTGTTTGGTTGCGGCGGCGATCGCGACAAGGACAAGCGCCCGAAAATGGGCGCGGTCGCCGCGCGCCAGGCCGACGTGGTGATCGTCACTGATGACAACCCGCGCAGCGAAGACGCCGGCGTCATTCGCGCGCAAGTGCTGAAGGGCGCGCCCAATGCCGTGGAGATCGGCGATCGCGCCCGCGCGATCCGCGAGGCGATTGCGATGCTGCGCACCGGCGACGCGCTGATGATCGCCGGCAAGGGCCATGAAACGGGTCAAATCATCAAGGGCGTCGTCCATCCGTTCTCGGATCAGGACGTGGCGCGCACAGCGTTGGAGAATGAGGCATGAGCACGTTGTGGTCAGCGCGCGAGGCCATGAACGCAACGGGCGGGCGATTGATCAATGGCGACGCCTGGAGCGCCAATGGCGTCTCCATCGACACACGCACATTGGAGCCGGGCGATCTGTTCGTGGCGCTGAAGGATGTGCGCGATGGGCATGACTTCCTTGCGCAGGCGTTTGTGAGCGGCGCCGGGGCCGCGCTCATTTCAGACGCCGCCAAGGCGGAGGGCCTGGGGCCAGCGCTGGTCGTGCCCGATGTGCTCGATGGGTTGCGTAAGCTGGGCGAGGCCGCGCGCGATCGAAGCAACGCCAAGCGTGTGGCGGTGACGGGCTCGGTGGGCAAGACTTCGACTAAGGAAGCGCTTGCTGTGTGCTTGTCGGCCAGCGGCGCCACCCATCGCTCGGTGAAGAGCTACAACAACCATTGGGGCGTGCCGCTGACGCTCTCGCGCATGGCTGCCGAAAGCCAGTTCGCGGTGTTCGAGATCGGAATGAACCATCGCGGCGAAATCCTGCCGTTGACGCAATTAGTGAAGCCGCATGCTGCCTTGGTGACGACGATCGCGCCGGCCCACGTCGAAAATCTTGGCTCACTCGAAGCAGTGGCGGATGAGAAGGGCGACATCTATGCCGGCCTCGAACCCGGCGGCGCGGCGATTGTGCCAAACGAAGCGCCGCACGCGAGCCGGCTGATCGCCGCCGCCGAACGGAATGGCGCGACGCTTGTTCGTTTCGGACGCGATGCAGAATGTGAAGCGCGGCTGCTGAAGTTCGAGATGGACGAGAACGGATCCACGGCCGAGGCGGAGATACTCGGCCGCACCATTCGCTATCGCGTCGGGGTCGAAGGCGCGCACTGGGCGCTGAACTCCGTAGCGGCGCTGGCGGCGGCGGATGTCGTGGGCGCAGATCTCGACGCCGCCGCGCACGCGCTGGAGCATTTGCGTGCGTTCGACGGTCGCGGCGTCGCAACGCAAGTGGATGCACATTTCGGCGCGTTCACGCTTGTGGATGATTCCTACAACGCCAACCCAGCGTCGATGGCGGCGGCCTTCGCGACATTGGCGGCGCGCAACCCCGCGCCAGGCGGACGCCGCATCGCGGCGGTTGGGGATATGTTGGAGCTTGGCCCGGATGAGCGCGCTTATCACGCCGGGTTGGCCGGCCCGATCGAGCAGGCGGGCATCGATCTGGTGTTTGCCGCAGGCCCGCGCATGGCCGCGCTCATGGAAGCGCTTCCGCCGAACCGGCGCGGGGGCTATGCCGAGAACGCGGACGCGCTGATTCCCATCATTGCGAGTTCCGTGCAGGCGGGCGATGTGGTGCTCGTCAAAGGCTCGAACTCGTCGCGCATGAGCCGAGTGGTGGCGGCGCTGACGCGACTTAAGGGGGAATAGTGGATGCTTGAGCTCTTGGGACAACTCGAAGAGCGCTCGCAATTCTTCAACCTGTTCAACTACATCACGTTCCGCACCGGCGGTGCGATGTTCACAGCGATGATCTTGGCTTTCGCGATCGGCGCCCCGTTCATCCGCTGGCTCCGAAAAAAGCAAGGCAAAGGCCAACCCATCCGCGCCGACGGCCCGGAAGGACATTTGCTCACAAAAAAAGGCACGCCGACGATGGGTGGCCTGATCATTCTGATCAGCTTGGGCATCTCAGCGCTGCTGTGGGCTGATCTGACCAACCCTTACGTGTGGGCCGTGTTGGCGGTGACGCTCGGCTTCGGCGCGATCGGCTTTGTGGATGATTTCGCAAAGGTGACGAAGCAGCACCATGGCGGATTGTCCGCGAAGGTGCGCCTGTTCTTCGAGTTTTCGATCGCGCTCGCTGCGGCTCTGGTCATGCTGGTGGCGGAATGGGTCGCCAATACCGAGGGCCAGCCGCACACGGTTCAGGGCTTCTTCGACGCGTTGATGCAAGGCACGGCGCTGACGGCGGTGGCGCTGCCCTTCCTCAGCGAATGGGGCGTCCAACTGCTCGCCTTCTACATCATCTTCGCCATGTTCGTGATTGTCGGCTTCGGCAACGCTGTGAACTTGACGGACGGGCTCGACGGCCTGGCGATCGTTCCCGTGATGATCGCTGGCGGCACGTTCGGCGTCATTTGCTATCTGGTCGGCCGCGTCGACTATTCGGAATATCTCGGCATTCCTCACGTCGCCGGCGTTGGCGAGTTGGCGACATTGCTGGGCGCCTTGCTTGGCGCCTCGCTCGGCTTCCTCTGGTACAACGCGCCGCCCGCGCGCGTCTTCATGGGCGATACCGGCTCACTTGCGCTGGGCGGCATGCTGGGCGCAGTGGCGGTGGCGACGAAGCACGAAATCGTGCTGGCCATCGTCGGCGGTCTGTTCGTCCTCGAAACCTTGTCGGTGATGGTGCAGGTCGCGGTGTTCAAGCGTACCGGAAAGCGTGTCTTCCTGATGGCGCCGATCCACCATCATTTCGAGAAGCTAGGCTGGCAGGAACCGACAATCGTTATTCGCTTCTGGATCATTTCGGTGATTTTCGCGCTCGCTGGCTTGGCGACATTGAAGTTGCGTTAACGGCGCGAAGCAGCGCACACCCGCGTCTCTTCGGGTTGGAGGCGATCGGATGATTCCGATCACGGAATTCAAAGGCCGCGACGTCGCAGTGTTCGGTCTGGCGCGCACCGGGCTTGCGGCGGCGCGCGCGCTGACCGCTGGCGGCGCCCGCGTGCACGCCTGGGACGACAATGACGTCACCCGCGCTAACGCTGAGGCCGCCGGCGTGCCGGTTTCGGATATCAACAGCCGTGACTGGCGCACCTTCGCCGCACTGGTGCTGTCGCCCGGCGTGCCGCTGACGTTTCCCGAGCCGCATCGCGTCGTCACGCTGGCCGAGGCGACCGGCGTGCCGATCATGTCCGACATCGAGCTGTTCGCGCGCGCCGTGAACGGGTTGCCCGCGACGCAGCGGCCAAAACTGGTTGGCATCACCGGGACCAACGGCAAGTCGACCACTTCCGCTCTGATTGCGCACATATTGAAGGAAGCGGGCAAGGACGTTCGTCTAGGCGGCAATATCGGCAACGCCATACTCGAACTGCCGCCGCTGCACGCGGGCGCCTACTACGTCATCGAGCTCAGTTCCTATCAGCTCGATCTGACATCGAGCCTGCGCCTGGATGTGGCTGTGTGGCTCAATACGACGCCCGATCACCTCGACCGCCATGGCGACATGAGCGCGTACGTTGCGGCGAAGCGGCGGATATTCCTCAATCAAGGCGCAGCCGATTGGGCGGTGATTGGCGTCGACGATTTGTACTGCGCCCAGGTTTGCACCGAGCTGACGCGCGCCGCAGTTCAGCATGTGGCGCCGATCTCGGCCGGGCAGGCGCTGGGGCGCGGCGTTTCCGCTATCGGCAGCAAATTGATCGACGGTTTGTCGGGGCGCTCGGAGGTGATCGCCGATCTCACCCAGGCGCCCGCGCTGGCTGGCAAGCACAACGCCCAGAACGCAGCGGCCGCCTACACCGCCACGCGCGCGCTTGGCATCGACGCCAAGACGATCGCCGGCGCCTTCAACACGTTTGCGGGTCTGCCGCATCGTCTGGAGCGTGTCGCCGCCATCGAGGGCGTGCGTTTCATCAATGACTCCAAAGCCACCAATGCGAACGCTGCAGCGCAGGCGTTGGCAGTTTACCCGCGTGTGTACTGGATCGCCGGCGGTGTGGCGAAGGAGGGCGGCATCGAAGATCTGTCGGTGTTCTTCCCGCGCATGGCCAAGGCCTACTTGATCGGCCAGTCGGCGGGAGACTTCTCCGACGTGTTGCGCGGCAAGGTGGCGGTCACCATGGCGGGTAATCTCGAAGCGGCGGTGAAATTGGCGTTCAACGACGCGCGCGCGTCCGGCGAGCCCCATCCCGTCGTGCTGCTCTCGCCGGCCTGCGCGTCGTTCGACCAGTTCAAAAGCTACGAGGATCGCGGCGATCAATTCAAGAAGATCGTTGCCGGCCTCGCGGAGGCGCAGCAGCAGCGCGGCGGAGGCAAGGTTTGAACGCAATCGCCGAGCGCTTCGGCGCGGCGCTCCATCGCGCGCGCACCTATGACCGCCCGCTCTTGATCATCGCTGCAATTCTGTTTGTGGCGGGCATTTTGTTCTCGATGTCGGCAAGCCCCGCCGCGACGGCGCGCATTCGCATCGAAGAAGCTTTCTATTTCGCTGCACGGCAGGCGGCTTATGCCGCGCTTGGCGTTGTCGTCATGCTTGGGGCGGCAGCGTTGGAACCGCGGCAGGTGCGGCGCGCCGGAACGTTGCTGGCGGCGTTGTTTCTTCCTTTGTGCGGACTCGCGGCGCTCATCGGCCCGGAGGTCAAAGGCGCGCAGCGCTGGTTCGATTTCGGCGTCTTTTCTTTGCAACCGTCGGAGATCCTAAAGCCCGCCCTGATCGTAGTGTGGGCTTGGATGCTGAGCGAAAGCATGAAGCAGCCGCGGTTCCCAGGACGCATGGTGGCGATCGGCATCTACCTGCTGACCGCCGCCGTGTTGTTGTCTCAGCCTGATATCGGACAAACCGCACTGCTCGGCCTCTGCCTAGGCGCGCTCTTGCTGTTGTCTGGCTTAGGCTTGGCCTGGTTGCTTGGCGGCGGCGTACTCGCGGCCGGCGCGGCGTGGGCGATCTATTCATTTTACCCGCATGCGCGTGACCGGGTGAACGCGTTTCTCAATCCCGAGGGCGATGGCGCTTACCAAGTGAACCGGGCGCTGGATGCGATCGCGTCCGGCGGCGCCTTTGGGCGCGGTCCCGGCGAGGGTGTTATCAAGAGATCATTGCCGGACGCGCACGCGGACTTTGTGTTCGCCGTGGCGGCTGAAGAGTTCGGCCTGATTGCGTCCATTGGCCTCATCATCCTGTTTGGCGCACTGGCGTTCCGCGGACTTTCGCGCGCAAGCCGCCTAAATGAACCTTTCGAGCAATTGGCGGCCGCAGGCTTGATCACATTGCTGGTCGTGCAAGCCTCGATCCATATCGCAGTGAACTTGAGTTTGCTGCCGGCGAAGGGCATGACGCTGCCGTTCATTTCGTTCGGCGGTTCCTCGATGATCGGCTCGGCGCTGGCTTTGGGGTTCTGTCTTTCCCTGCTCAGAGATCGTCCGGGCGCCTATCTCTATTCCGGACACAGACGCGATTAATGGCATGACAAAGAAATTCGTTGTCATCGCGGCCGGCGGAACCGGCGGTCATCTATTTCCCGCTGCGGCGTTCGCTGAAGAGATGTTTCGGCGCGGCTGGCGGGTTGTGCTGATGACGGACGCGCGCGGGCGCCGCTATGCGGAAGGCTTTCCAGCCGAGCGCGTCGAGGATGTTCCAGCTGCGTCGCTGACCGCCAACCCATTCAAAGCGATCCCCGCGCTGTTCAAGATCAAGCGCGGCATCGATGAAGCCAAGCGGCGCTTCACTGAAATACGACCTGCCTTGGTCGCGGGTTTCGGCGGTTACCCTTCGTTTCCGGCGCTCATGGCGGCGCGGGCGCACAAGATCCCGATTTTGATTCACGAGCAGAATTCGGTGCTGGGGCGGGTCAATCGCGCCATGGCGACGAGTTCGCGCGTTGTCGCTTGCGGGTTCGAGCGGCTCGATCGATTGCCGCCGAAGGCGGCGGAGCGCAAACATGTGGTCGGCAATCCTGTGCGGCTGCCGATCCTGGCGGTGCGTGAGCGTCCGTATCCTGAGGCGCCGGCAGGTGCGCGTCTCAACTTGCTGATCATCGGCGGCAGCCAAGGCGCGCGCTTGTTTGGCGACGTGATCCCTGCGGCGATCGCGTCTTTGCCGCCTGATCTTCGCGAGCGCCTCGACGTAGTGCATCAGGTGCGTGAGGAGCAGGTGGCCGCCGCCAAGAAGGTGTACAAGACGGCGAAGGTCAGCGCCGATGTGGCGCCGTTCTTCAATGACATGGGCCAACGCCTGGGCGCGTGCCATTTGGTCATTTCGCGCGCCGGGGCTTCGTCCGTAACGGAGCTGCAGGTGGCCGGCAGGCCCGCTATCTTGGTGCCATTTGCGGCTGCCGCGGATGACCATCAGACCGCCAACGCGGAGGGGCTTACCTCCGTCGGTGCGGCGGACCTCTTCACGGAGGACGAATTCACCGCCCCGGCGTTGGCTTCCCTGCTGGAGCGGCGTCTGGCGGATCCGCACGCCCTGGCGGTCCGGGCCGCAGCCGCGCGCGCCTCGGCCAAGCCCGAGGCGGCCAAATCCCTGGCGGACTTGGCGGAGGGCGCGGCGCTCTAAAATTCTCCGCCGCTGCATCCGCTGGGGGCTCTTGCGGCGGTTCAGCTTAGAAGCCGCGACACCTGGCGGCCGGAGGGCGCATGAGCGAAGAGCTGTTCCGCGATTATTGGTGGCTGATGTTTCCCGTCTTTGGGATGATCATGGCGGCGTGGGGTATGGCGTCGGAAGGTCGCCGCGAGAACGCTAAGCTGCGCCGTTGGGAGCGTGATTTGGAGCGTCGTCCGTGAGTTTCGAGGAGCTCTTTCGCGGCTATTGGTGGCTGATCTTTCCGATATTCGGGATGGCCATGGCCATTTTGGGCATGATCCAAAGCGAGCGCCGCACCGACCGCGTCATGGACCTGATCCGGTCCTATGCCGATCAAGGCAAGGAGCCGCCGCCGGAGCTGTTGCGCATGGCCGCGCAGAGCATGGACGAGGACGCCCAGGGCGGGCGCCAGTCGCGCGAGCATTCAAGCCTCTGGACCTTCATCGTCTTCGCGGCGCTGACCGCAGGTTTCGGCGTGGGCTATTACATGATCCGCGCCGAGGATTGGGCTTGGGCGTTCCTGCTCGTCGCCGTCGTGATGGGCGTGATGGCGCTCGGCGCGCTGCTCATCCTCGTTCTCGGCCGCAAGTAGCGAACATCATGGACGCCGCCGAAGAGGCGCGGCTGATCGGACTTGCCCGCGGCGGCGATCTCGCCGCATTCGGCAAGCTCGTCGATGCAAACCAGGCTGCGGTGCGCGCTTTCTTGCGCCGCTTGGTTGGCAGTTATGCCGACGCCGACGATCTCAGTCAGGACGCGTTTACGCGCACGTGGGAGGTGCTCGACCGTTTCGACGGCGCCTCGCGGCTGCGCACGTTCGTCTGCGGGGTCGCCTATCAGTATTGGCGTCGCAAACGCCGCGCGTCGGCAAGACGCCAGGCGCGCGAAGATGCCTACGCTGCACTCGCCGATACCGAGACTGAGCCGCCGGCGCGCGCAGCGCAGCGCCTTGCCCTGCGCAAGGCGATGGACGATCTTCCACAGGATCAGCGCGCCGCGCTGGCTTTGTGCTTGGGCCAGGATTTCACCCACGCCGAAGCCGCCGATGTGCTGGGCCTGCCTTTGGGAACGGTGAAGTCGCACGTGACGCGGGGGCGTGCTCGGTTGCAGGCGGTGCTTAAGCCGGAGACAGGGACATGAGTGACGATCTCGATCTCGCGAACCTATTGGGGCAAGCGCCCCGATCACCCGATCCGGTGTTTCGTTTCGACATTTTCGCCGATATCGCAGCGCGCAAAAGCCGCCGCGCCGCGCGCCGCCGCGCTCTCGCCTATGTGGCGGCCTCACTTCTTGTTGGCCTGTCCATTCCCGCGGGTCATGTCGTCGGACTGAGCTTCGCCAACCTCTGGCCGGTGCTCCTGGTTGCGGGGGCGCTTGGCGTTGCGTATGTGCTCGCGGTGGCTGCGGCCGAGGGGCCGGGGGCGCTCGTGGCGCGGTCGCGCGCGCTTCTGCGGGCGCCCCTCTGACGCGACGGAGTTCGAGCATGAAGCGCTATCAAATCACCTCGCGTGCGCTGACAACCGGCGCGCCTATCGTCCACACTTGGAGCGACAGTCCGGCCGAGGCGCTGGATATGGCCAACAAGGTCGCGGCCACTGGTGCGCGAGACGTGGAAATTCGGGACTCACAGGCGGACAAATTCATCGATCTGAAGTCTTTCGCCGCTGAGCACCGTTTGGGCTGACGCATGATCCGTCGCGCTATTCCATTCGATACGGGTGCCATTCATTTCGTCGGCATCGGCGGCATCGGCATGTCCGGCATCGCCGCGGTGATGAAGAATCTCGGCTACGAGGTTAGCGGCTCCGACGCGAAGGATGGCGCCAATATCGAGCGGCTGAGGGCGCAGGGGATCCAAATCTCGATCGGCCACAAAGCGGAGAACATCGCCAACGCCGGCGTTGTGGTGATTTCCTCCGCCATAAAGAACGGCAATCCGGAGGTCGATGCGGCCCGCGCACGCGGTGCGCCGATTGTCCGGCGCGCGGAGATGCTGGCCGAGATCATGCGCCTGAAGTGGACCGTCGCCATCGGCGGCACTCACGGCAAGACGACGACAACGTCGATGATCGCCGCCTTACTGGATGCAGGCGGCAAAGACCCCACCGTCATCAATGGCGGCATCATCAACGCTTACGGCGCCAATGCGCGGATGGGCGAAGGCGAATGGATGGTGGTGGAGGCCGACGAGAGCGACGGCACTTTTACCCGCTTGCGCGCCACTGCCGTCGTCGTCACCAACATGGATCCAGAACACCTCGACCACTACGGCTCGGTCGAAGCGATGAACGCGGCGTTCCAGACCTTCGTCGAAAATATTCCGTTCTACGGCTTTGCCGTGATGTGCCTCGATCATCCGCAGGTGCAGGCCCTGGCCGCACAGGTGCGCGACCGGCGCATCATCTCGTACGGCTTCAACCCGCAGGCCGATGTGTGCGCCGTGAACGTGCGCCCCTCGCGCGACGGATCAACTTTCGATGTCGTAGCGCGCCGCAAGGGCGAGGGGCCGGGCGTCACGCTGCACGACCTGTTCCTGCCGGTGGCGGGGCGTCACAACGTGCAAAACGCTGTCGCCGCGATCGCGGTGGCGCGCGAGTTGGGCGTCAACGACGCCGGCATCCGCACTGGCCTGAAGAAGTTTGCGGGCGTGAAGCGGCGTTTCACCACCACTGGATACTGGAACGAAGTCCGCATCGTCGATGATTACGGCCACCACCCTGTCGAAATCGCCGCTGTGCTCTCCGCTGCCCGCGAAATGACGGAAGGGCGGGTCATCGCTGTGGTGCAGCCGCATCGCTACACGCGCCTGCGCGATCTGTTCCAGGAATTCTCCACCTGCTTCAACGACGCCGATCTCGTCGCCGTGGCTGACGTCTATAGCGCCGGCGAAGCGCCCATCGACGATGTGAACGCCGACACGCTGGTGATCAGCCTGAAGAGCCACGGCCACCGCGACGCGCGCCGCATCGCAAATCTCGACAATCTTCCAGAACTCGTCCGCGCCGAGGCGAGGCCCGGCGACATTGTGGTGTGTCTCGGCGCGGGCGATATTACCGCCTATGCCAACGCGCTGCCCGGCAAGCTCGGAGCCACGGCGGCGTAGGCTGGCGCCGAAACGATTTGACCTAATGCGCGACTCCTGGCGCCAGGGTTGCCATGCCCGATACCGCCCACCGCAAGCCCAAGCCGCTTCGCGCCGCCATGGTGTACGATTTCGACGGCACGCTGGCGCGCGGCAATCTACAAGAGCGCAGTTTCATTCCGGATATTGCGGGGATGAAGCACGCCGATTTCTGGCTCGAAGTTAAGCGCCTCGCCAAGGCCGAGGATGCTGATGAGATTCTCGTCTACATGCATCTGATGCTGGATCGCGCCCGCGCCGCTGGCCATCCGGTCACGCGCGCGCAATTGCAGGCGAGCGGCGCTGATCCGGATTTCTTTGACGGCCTGGATCATTGGTTCGATCGCGTCGATGCGTTTGCCGACGATCTCGGCCTGCAGCTCGATCACTACATCGTCTCGTCCGGCATTTATGAGATGATCGAGGGCTGCCCGCTGTTTCCTCGCTTCCGCCAAGTGTTTGCGTCGCGCTTTCTCTACGACAAGAACGGCGAGGCCAAATGGCCGAGCGTCGCCATCAACTACACGACCAAAACGCAATTTCTGTTTCGCATCAACAAAGGCATCGACAACGTCTACGACACCGAAGCGATCAATCGCTGGATGCATGACGATGCGCGCGAACTGCCGTTCGAGCGGATGATCTTCATCGGCGACGGCGACACCGACATCCCGTCCATGAAAATGGTGACGAGCCAGGGCGGCTGCGCGATCGCTGTGCTCGATCCGTATCAATGGACCGAGCCGCGCAGCCTCGACAAAGTTGCCCGCCTGATCGCCGAGGATCGTGTCAGCTACGTCGCGCCGGCGGACTATCAGCCCAAAAGCCAGCTCGACGTGATCGTTAAAGGCGCGCTGGGCCGGATTGCCTTGCGCGCCGGCTTGTCCGTCAACGCCTAGCTGCCGACGGGCGCGTCGTTCGGCGCGCGCTCGATGTTGGTGACCGGATACGGGAAGGCGGGTTCGCCGCCGACCACCTGCACGCCTGCGCCATTACCAACGCAGATGAAGCTGGTCGTCGAACGGATGGAGATCGCGTGCGACCAGTCAAGGTCACGCGTGTTCTGACGAATGGTCAGAATGTACTCGCGCTGCGGACTGATCGTCACCTTGATCCGGTTCTGATCCACCACGCTATATCCGCTGACGTCGAGATTGCGGAAGCAATCGCGCCGCGCGCCGGTTTCATTTGCGGTTTGTGCCGTTGCGCATGCCGACAGGGCAAGCGCCGCGGCGGCGAGAGCAATCGGACGAAGCATTGATCGTGTCTCCATGAGCTTTAGCTGCCTTGTTGCGGCGCATCGTCGGGCGCGCGCTCTATGCCGACAATGGCATATGTCCGTTGTGGGTCGCCGCCGATGACGTCGACGCCCAAACCATTGCCGGTGCAAATCAGGCCGGTGGTGCTGCGAATGGCGATGGCGTGCGACCAATCGAGGTCGCGCGCGTTCCAATTCGTTGTGAGCACATAGCGCCGGCTTGCGCCCACCGAGAGGCCGATGTGGCGGTCATCGACGAGGCTGTAGCCGCTGACCTGCTCGCTGCGGAAGCAGTCGCGACCTTCGCCGGACTGCGCAGTCTGCTCAGTCGAAGCGCAAGCGCTCAACGCCAGCGCACATAAAACAAGGCCCAGTCGGTTCATCGGGGCGTCTCCTCTAACTTGCCGCGACTATGAGCCTCGAGCTTGTCAGCGGCGAGACGGGCGGAGCTTTGCGGGCGTTCAAAAGCGTGGGATAGCCATCAACAATGAGTGAACTCGTTTTGCCTCCTGCGCGCGGCCAAATTCTGCGGGGTGAAAGCCTGGCTCCCTTCACCTGGTTTCGCGTCGGCGGCCCGGCGGACGCCGTTTTTTTGCCGGCGGACGTGGACGATCTGGCGGAGTTCCTGGCGGCGCTCGCGCCGGACATCCCAGTGTTGCCGATTGGCGTCGGCTCAAACCTGATCGTGCGCGATGGCGGCGTCGCGGGCGTTGTGATCCGTTTGGCGGGCCGGGCATGGGCGCAGATCGAACCCATGTCTGGCGCGCGCATAAGGGCAGGTGCTGGGGCGTTGGATTCCATGGTGGCCAAGGGCGCAGCCAAGGCTGGCGTCGCCGGGCTAGAGTTTTTCGTCGGCGTGCCGGGCACAATCGGTGGCGCGCTCACCATGAATGCGGGATGCTACGGGAGCGAGACCAAGGATGTGTTGGCCGAAGCGACAGCCATCGATCGCAGCGGCAAACGCGTTGTGCTTAGCAACGCCGAGTTCGGCTTCACCTATCGCCACAACGCGCTACCCGAAGGCCTTATCTTTATCGACGCGACATTCCAGGGCGCGCCAGACGCGCCCGAAGCGATTAGCGCGCGCATGGCCGAGATCACCGCGCGCCGCGAAGGCTCGCAGCCGATCCGCGAAAAGACAGGCGGTTCGACATTCAAGAATCCCACGAGTGCAAACGGCGAGAAACATTCCGCATGGAAACTGGTGGATGAAGCCGGCATGCGCGGTTACAAGCGCGGCGGCGCACAAGTGAGCGAGAAGCACGCCAACTTCTTGATCAACACCGGCGACGCGTCAGCTGCAGACATCGAAGGTCTGGGCGAAGACGTGCGCGCCGCCGTGCGCGCCAAGCACGGCATCGACCTACACTGGGAAATCAAACGGGTTGGGCGCGAGGCTTAGCCGCCGCCCTGCAAACTCTGCTGCACATCGTTCACAAGGGTGGACGCACGCGCCTGCGCGTCGCTTGCCATGGCGTTGACGCGCGCCGCGAAGGCGGGATCGCGGACATAGGCCTCCGTTCCGGCGGCAACGGCGATCAAAGCAAGCGCGGCAAGCCCGCCAAGCAGTTTAGCCACCGGCGCGGCGCGACGGGGCGTTGCTGCGCCGGGTGGTGTCGCCGCGAGGCGTGGCCGTGGCGCGCGCGCCGGCGCGGAAGCGGGGGTGGCGACGGCGGCGGTGACGCGCGCTCGCGCTGAACGTGTTGGCTCATTGACCCGGCGCGGCCGCGGCGCCGGCTTCGTCGTGGCTGGTGAGCGTGCGACGATGGCGCTGGTTTGTGCCGGCTTCGGTGCGCGTGGCCCGAGCAGACGCCGCCAGTCCTGACGCGACCGTGGCAGCGTCACGGCGCGGCCCGTATCCGAGGGCGGCACGGCGCCATCGACCTGCACACAGACAAGCTTACCTTCCGCTTTGGCGCGTCGCGCCGCAGCGCGCAGGGCCGGCGTGCGGTCCGCCGCCCGGGACCAGAGGAGCACGACCTTGTGGGCCTCATCGAGGCTCCCGCGCGCGGCGCGCGCGCTCGCTTGGCCTACCGCGTAGCCGAGCTGCGACAGGTGCGAGGCAACGGATCGAGCCTGCGCTTGAGCGAGGCGACCATGGGTGAGCAGAAGAACAGGGCGTGACATGCGCCGGCAGGCTGTAAAAGTTGGCGCCGGTAGCCAAGCGACGGTCAGCGCCAGCGCGTGGATAAAGGCATGGCGCCTAAAAAGCGCGCCGCGCGCTCAATAAACGCGCAACAGGCGTGTCAGCCTTGCGGGATGAGCGCGTTGATCTGCGCCGCGAAGGTCGGGTTGACGAAGTAGACCGATGCCGCCGTGACGAGCGCCATGGCAAAGATCGCGATAATTGCTTCAAAGCGCGATGTACGGGGTGTGTCGCTCATATCCGTGCTCCCAGGCCCCAGAAACCGTGCGCTCGCCGGTTGTGACGGGGAAATGGCGGTCGGCCGGGAAAAGCGGGTTGGCGCGCAGGGCGCCTAGCGGACAGGCGCGCACTGCGTGCAGATGCCGAAATGACGCGCAAAGAAAAAGCGCGCGCCGGGGGACGGCGCGCGCGACCGCACGGGGTCGTGCGGGTAGGTTCACGGAGCCTGAGGCGCCTTTGACCATTCATCCAATCGATTGAACGGATGTTGTGCATAGAAGGCAGCTATGAAGCGCCGACGTGGTTAAGCGGGCGAAACACAATTGAACGCAAATTTACTATAAAAATCAGCAACTAATGCGCTCGCCCTCACCATGCCTTAACCGAGGAGCGTTTCATTATGGCACTCCGGACTGAGCGCAAAAAAGCGACTTCCGGAAGCGGCGTGGGCGTTGGTTGGTGAGGCGCGAATGGCGCGGGTGGTGGTGCTTCTTGGTGGGCTGAGCCCCGAACGGCCTGTGAGCTTGAGCTCCGGGGGCGGATGCGCAGCGGCGCTCCGCCGGCTCGGCCACGACGTGATTGAGGTCGATCCGCAAAATCCCGGCTGGATCGCTGAATTACAGGATGTGCGTCCCGATGCGGTGTTCAACGCGCTGCATGGCGAGTGGGGTGAGGACGGCCGCACCCAAGCGGTGCTCGACTATCTGAAGCTGCCCTACACGCACTCCGGTTGCCTCGCCTCGGCGCTGGCGATGGACAAGGACAAGTCGAAGGCCGTGTTCGCGCAAGCGGGCCTGCCGTTGGCGAACGGGAAGCTGATGCACCGGCTCGAAGCGGCGAAGGGGCATCCAATGCCGGCGCCGTACGTGGTGAAACCGAATGCGCAGGGATCGTCGGTCGGCGTATTCATTGTGCGCGAAGGCGCCAATCGCCCGCCCGAACAATTACTCGATCCGGATTGGACCTTTGGCGAGGAAGTGCTGGTCGAAGAATTTATCGACGGCAAGGAACTCACCGTCGCCGTGATGCACAATCGCGGCGCGCTCGCGGTCACAGAGATTTTCGTCACCAGCGATGGTGATTGGTATGATTTCGACGCCAAGTACGCCGAAGGCGGGTCGCGCCACGTCGTGCCAGCCGACATTCCTCAGACCGTGGCCGACCAGCTCATGCGCGCCGCTGAAGCCGCGCATCACGCGCTTGGCTGCCGCGGCGTGACACGTAGCGACTTTCGCTATGACCCCAAGCGCGATCGCGTCGCGCTGCTGGAAGTGAACACACAGCCCGGCATGACGCCGACCTCGCTCGTGCCCGAGCAGGCCGCCCATGTCGGCATGTCCTACGACGATCTCGTGGCCTGGATTCTGGAGGATGCATCATGGCCGCGGTGAGAGCGCGCCGTTCGGGCCGCCATAGCGGCGGTGAGCCGCCGCGCCGTCGTCGCGGCGCTCCGCCGCCATCCATGGGTGCGATGCCGCGCCTAGCGCAAATCAAGCTCAATGGCGGTTTGTCGGGCGACGACGTCAAGGTGTCCGGTCGCAGCCTGGTGCTGGCGCTGACGGGCGCTGTGCTGTTTCTCGGCGTCAGCGCCGCAGGCGCGACCTGGCTGGGCGGATCGCTGTTCGACACCCGCGAAGCGTTCGCGGCGGCCGCAGATTCCTCGGTTGCGACCGCTGGCTTCGCGATCGCCGAGGTCGATGTCAGCGCCATGCGGGATTCGCCGGTCATCACCGATGCACGCTTGCAGGAAGTGCGCGCTTTGGTCGTGCCAAAGGGTCGTCACTCAATCCTGTCGCTCGATCCCGAAGAGGTCCGCGCGCGCGTGCAGAGCCTCGATTGGGTGGCTGATGCGCGGGTGCAGCGTCTGTGGCCTTCGACGCTGCGCGTCGAGGTGCGCCGGCGCCAGGAGTATGCGCTCTGGGAAGAGCAAGGCGAAACCAGCGTCATCGACGCCAATGGCGAGCGGCTCCTGGCGGAGCGTGTTTCCGACCACCCCAATTTGCCGCGCGTGAGCGGCAGGGGCGCAGGCCCGGCGGCTGAGCCGATCCTAATGGCGCTCGAAAGTCTGCCCGAACTGCGCGAGCGCGTGACCCGCCTTGAGCGCATCGGCGATCGCCGCTGGGACGTGTTGCTGACCTCGGGTGCGGTCATCGCGCTGCCCGAACTGGACGCGCCGGAAGCGCTGGCGCGCCTTGAAACGCTGCACAGCGAATATGCTTTGCTCGATCGGCCGGTCACTGAGCTCGATCTGCGTGCGCCGGGCCGCTTGGCCGTGCGCATTCACCCTGAACTTGAAGGCGGGCCGAGCGTCCTGCTTGGAGGCGTCTAAGCGTGGCGGCACTGGCGATCCAAATGCGCGATTGCGCCGACGACGTGGTGGTCGATGGACTGCCGCCGTTGCTGGCTGCGCTCGATGTCGGCGTGTCCAAGACTGTGTGCTTGGCTGCGCGCCGCGACCCCGTCCTCGACCTGCATCCAGAGCGGCCGATGCGCGTGCTGGGCGTGGGCCAGCAGACCGCGCCCGCCATTGCATCTGGCAAGCCGGCCGACTTCGACGCTTGCGCCCGCGCCATTCAAGTTGCGATCGACGAAGCCGCCGCCATGGCCGGCGCGCCGGTTGCGCGTGTCGTAGCCTGCTATTCTGGGCCTGGATTGACCTCTCGCATCGTGCGCGGCGCTGTCCGCGTGCGCGGGCAGGCGATTAGCGGCCGCGACGTCGAGAACGTCATGCACGCTGCCGCCCAGATGGGCGCCAGTGCACAGCAGAGCGTGCTGCACGTCGAGCCGCTGCGCTACCGGATCGACGATGGCGATCCGCTCGACGATCCGCACGGCTTCCCCGGCAAGATGCTGGCGCTCGACGCCTGCATCGTGACCGCGCCCACCGAGGCGATCAACGCACTCAAGGCCTGCGTGCGTCTGGCGGGGGCCCAGGTCGAGGATATCATCGCGGCGCCGCATGCAGCCGGCCTCGCCGCGCTCACGCCGCACGAGCGCGAAGACGGTGCTCTGCTGTTGGATTTGGGCGCTGGGTCGGTCGGGATCGCGGCGTTTACGGATGACTCTCTCGTTCACGCTGAGACCCTGACCGTAGGCGGCGTGCGCTTGACCCGCGATCTCGCGCAAAAGCTGCAGACGACATTCGCGGCCGCTGAACGCGTGAAGCTGCATTTCGGCGCGCTTGGCGGCGCCTGCGACCCGCGTGAGGCGGTACAGGCGCCCAAGATCGGCATGGACGGACGTCTGGAAGCGGCGACGACGCTTCGCGGCGTCATCGCCGACACGATTACACCGCGTGTCCTGGAAATGCTCTTGCTGGCTCGTCAGCAGCTCTCGCGTGCGGGCTTCGCGGGAACAGCCGGCCCGCAGCGCGCGGTGCTGGTTGGCGGCGGCGCTCAAATCCCGGGGATCCGCGAATTGGCGATGGAAGCCCTCGGCATGCCCGTTCGGCTAGGCCGCCCGTTGGAACTTTCGGGCTTCGATCACAGCGAAGCGGGCCCCGCTTACGCTGCTGCCGCCGGCGTCTTGCGCTGGCGCATGGACAATCCCGACCTTGAAGCTGTGGATGACGGGTTCGAGCCTACGTTTGCACAGGCCGCCGCCAGCGTGCGCAACGGCGTCCACGGCATGTGGACCTGGCTGCGCGAAAACTTCTAGCGCGAGCCGCCGCGGCGCTCTTCGCCTGACATTATCGGTTCGCGCATTTGCGACGCGCGCAGCTGCGTTTGGTCGCGCCTTCGCCGCAAAAGCGCCGCCGTCAGTTTCGAGAGCTTAACGAACGCTTAAACGCTGCCCGCGACGGTGCAGTACGAGCGTGGGCGAATCGTGAGAATCGATCGCCTCTGGAGCGGGTGATGAGCCAATACAGCGCGCCGACGATCAATGACTTGAAGCCGCGCATCGTGGTGTTCGGCGTCGGCGGCGCCGGCGGCAACGCCGTCAACAACATGATCGACGCGCGTCTGCAGGGCGTGGAGTTTGTCGTCGCCAATACAGACGCACAGGCGCTGACGCGCGCGCGTACGCCGAACCGCCTGCAGCTGGGTCATTCCATTACCGAGGGTCTGGGGGCCGGCGCGCGCCCGGAGGTCGGCCAAGCGGCGGCGCAGGAAAGCCAGCCTGAGATCATTGAAATGCTGGAGGGCGCGCACATGGTGTTCGTCGCCGCCGGCATGGGCGGCGGCACCGGCACGGGCGCCGCCCCGGTTATCGCGCGCACGGCGCGCGAGCGCGGCATCCTGACGATCGCGGTCGTCACCAAGCCGTTCCACTTCGAAGGCCAACGCCGCATGCAGCTGGCGGAAGCCGGCGTGCAGGAACTGCGCAAGCACGTCGATACGCTGATCGTCATTCCCAATCAGAACCTCTTCCGCGTCGCCAACGAGCGCACGACCTTCGCGGAGGCGTTCCAGTTGGCCGACCAGGTGCTCTATTCAGGCGTGCGCGGGGTCACCGACCTGATGGTGATGCCGGGCCTCATCAATCTTGATTTCGCCGACGTCCGCACTGTGATGGCGGAAATGGGCACCGCCATGATGGGCACGGGAGAGGGCCAAGGCTCGAACCGTGCGCTCGACGCGGCGCACGGCGCCATGGCCAATCCGCTGCTGGACATCGTGTCGATGCGCGGCGCCAAGGGCGTGCTGATCAATATCACCGGCGGCTTCGACATGACGCTGTATGAAGTCGATCAGGCCGCCAACGAAATTCGCGCCGAAGTCGATCCGAACGCCAACATCATTCTGGGCTCGACCTTCGATGAGAGTCTGGAAGGCCGCATGCGTGTGTCGGTCGTCGCGACCGGCATCGACGACGAAGCCATCGTCACGCAGCAGACTGTTGTGGAACCGGCGCGACGCGCTTCGGAAGCGCCATTGCGTCGCCCGGTGGTGCCGCAGCGCGCGCCGGAAGCGCGCCCAGCCCCGGAACCGGTGCGTGAGACCTATGACGAACCGCGCCCGACCTTCGCCAACGATGCCGGCCCCGAGCCGCGTCGGCAGGGCGGCGGTGGATTCAATCTGTTCGGCTGGAAAAAGCCGGAACCGCGCCAAGACGATCCGGTCGCGTTCAGCGACTTCGGCGACGAGGATTTGCCTGCGCCTGAGCCAAGCCCACGCGTGGATCAGGCGCGCGACGCAGCACTCGACGAAGAGCTGGAAATTCCGGCTTTCCTGCGCCGTCAGATGACGCCGCGCTGAGCGCTCAGGCGCGCCAAAGGCTGCGCCGTAGCGACGCTTCCTGTTCGGTGAGCACGCCCGCCTTCGCGAGCGCGTCGAACCGATCAAGCGCGCTGGCGCGATGATCCTCCGCACGCAAGCCGCCGACGCTGACGAGATGCGATTCCACGATGGCGCGAAAGCGTAGCCCCTCCAGGCTGTCTCTGGGAAAGATGCGATTTGCGAGCGCCAGTTCGTCTTCCCAAGCATGACGCGCGGCTTCGGTATCGCCCATGGCGCGCGCGGCAAGCCCGGCGCGCTCCAGCGCCGCGGCCAGCGCGTGAGCGGCGCGAACGTCGGTGGGCGTTGCTTCCGCCAGCAACAGGCGAAGGCCGACGCTTTCACCGAAAGCCGTCCGCGCCAGCGTCTGCTCGCCCGCCTCAAGTGCAGCCTCGCCTTGCTTCAACAATGCTGCCGCGAGGCCGCGGGCAAATCGCGGCTCTTTGCCTCCGCGCTCTAGCGCAAGCCGGCGAAACTCAACCGCGCGCGCAAACGCATCCTGCATCGGCGCGTGCGCCTTTGCCGCGCGCGCCACTTCGCCGAGACGATCCCAGCACGCTGCCGCATCGCCCAACCAAGTTGCATGCGCGCCCTGTGAAGCCGCGAAGGCTTCTGCGCGTCTGCGGGCAAGGTCGGCGGCGTCGCGCGCGATTGGCAAAGCGCCGGTGCGCAACGCGTGATCGGCTTGATCGAGCAGAGCATGAACCAGAAAGCGAGAGGGCGCCTCCGCTGTGCCGGCCTTTTGCGCCAGCTTCGCCGCAAGCGCTGCGGCCTGTGCGTAAGATTCCGCGGCAACGTCATGGTCGCCAAGCGCTGCGCGGAGTGCGCCGCGGACGCGCCAGACGCCGGCCAATGCCCACTCTTCATCGGGAAAGTTGGCCGCGAGGCCGATACGCGCCTGTGTCGCCTTTTCCATGGCCGCGCGCGCATGGTCGGCGGCGCCGCGAACATAGTCCGCTTCCGCCGCCAGCGCCCACGCATCGGCGAGCACCGCGCGCCAGTGCGGCTCGCTTGTCTCGGTGACGGCGAGCGCTTCGTAGCGCTCGATCGCTTCGCCGAAGCGCCGGCGCGCGGAACCGGGCTGGTCGTTGTCGAGTTCGAGTGCGCCTAGGCGCAGCTCGGCGTCAGCGATGTCGGCCGCGAGCGCCGGCGTCTCGCCGATTTGGGCGGCAGCTGCGCGCAGCATGGCGAGCGCGCCTTCCGCGCCGGATTGTGCGCGGTTGCGATCTCCCGCCGTGGCATCAAGTTCGGCGAGCCGTCCTCGCGCCCGCGCATACCAACGCGCGGCGGTGGCGTCGTTGCGATTGGTGGCGAGCAAATCGTCCTCGATGCGTAGGGCGATCTCGTAATGCCGCCTTGCGGCGTCCCGATCGCCCTGAACACGCTGAATCTCTCCGAGGATGAAGGCGGCGCGTGCGCGCGCGCCTTGGTCAAACGAATCGACAAGCACGCCGGCGGCTTCGTTGGATGCCGCATCGAGATCGCCTGCCTCGGCATGGAGACGCGCGAGCGCTAGTTTCGCAACCGGATCAAGCGGTTCCAGGCGAACTGCAATTGCAAGCGCCTCACGCGCGAGCGCCGGTTCGCGCAATTCGGTAAGCGCCGCCGCCCGCCGCGCCGCAAGCGCTGCGTCTGGGCCGCCGGCGCGTGCCGTCGCCATAAGCGTATCGGCTTGCCATGCCTGCGCCTTACGCCATTCTTGCTTCATTTTCAGCCTCTTCGGCGCATTCGCTTAACAGTCACAAACCGTAACGCAACGTGTGTTGTGGCGGGAGGAACGGGCAAGGTACAGCACAGTACGGCTTGGGGAGGCCGCGTTGCCCTTGGGGGGCGGACAGGGTGGATTCGTTGCGTCGTCAGCAAACCATTGCAGGCCCGGCCATGTGCGCGGGCATTGGCGTCCATTCTGGGGCGCATGTGCGCATGGCGCTGAGCCCCGCGCCTGTGGATACTGGCATCGTGTTTATCCGCACCGATGTGAAGGACGCCGACAACGTCGTTCAAGCGCACGCCGATGCGGTTTCCGAAACCCGCAATTGCACCACGATCCGCAACGCCGCTGGCGTTGAGGTGGCCACGATCGAGCACCTGATGTCGGCTTGCGCCGGCCTTGGTGTGGATAACCTGGTTGTGGAGATCGACGGTCCGGAATTACCGATCCTGGATGGTTCGTCCGCGCAGTTCGTGCAGGTGCTTTTGAACGCGGGCTTGAAGCCGCAAAACGCGCCGCAACGTGTGATCCGAATTCTCGCGCCGATTGAAGTGCGCATGGGCGCCAAGAGCGCGGCCCTGCTGCCGTCCAACGGCTTCGATGGACTCGACCTGGATGTCACCATCCGGTTCGCCGATCCGGCGATTGGCGTGCAGCGCCGCGCCGTGCAGCTGACGCCGGAGCATTTCCTGGCTGATATCGCTGACGCCCGCACCTTCGGCTTCATGTCGGATGTGGAAGTTATGCGCGCAGCTGGCCTCGGCCGCGGCGCTTCCATGGACAACACCCTGGTGGTGGATGGCGGCCGCGTCGTGAACCCCGAAGGGCTTCGCTTCGATGACGAATTTGTGCGCCACAAGATGCTCGACGCGATTGGCGATCTGGCCATGGCGGGCGCCCCGATTTATGGCCGCTTTGTGGCGGACCAGCCCGGCCATGCGCTTAACGCCATGCTGGTCGAGGCGCTGCTGAACACGCCTGAGGCCTGGTGCTGGGAGCGTGATTTCGCTGCGGAAACGGGCCGCGATGGCGGGCTTGAGCGGGTCGCCGTCGCCAGCTGAAATAGCCTGTTCGCGTCACAGCGGCAGGTCCTTTGCGAGGCGCTTTTCATCCTGTATCAGCAAGCGTTGCTGCTTCGGCGGCGGCTTTGTCGCGTAGCCAAGAAAAGGCCGGGTGAATGACTTCTCGACACTTGCACGTCGCCCGCGCGATCGGCCTTGCTCTGCTGGCCGGGGGGCTCGGCGCTTGCGGCGGCGGCGTGCGTGATCGCGAGCAAGTTCAATACGTCGATGAGCCGGTGGCGCGCATCTACAACCGTGGCGCCACCAACCTTGATCGCGGCCGCTGGGCGCAGGCGCTGCGTGCGTTTGAGGAAGTGGAACGCCAACACCCGTATTCATCCTGGGCGCGCCGCGCGATGCTCATGGAGGCATACGCTCACTATCAAGCGAACCAGTACGACGACGCGATCGAAGACGCCCAGCGTTTCATCTCGCTGCATCCGGGCAACGAGAACGCGCCGTACGCCTATTATCTGGTGGCGATGTGTCACTTCGAGCGCATCATGGACGTGGGCCGTGACCAAGGCACGACGGAGCGCGCGCTGGTGGCGCTGAACGATGTCGTCCGCCGCTTTCCGGATACCAGCTACGCCCGCGATTCACGCCTGAAGATCGACATGGTCTACGATCAGCTCGCCGGCAAAGAGATGTCGGTGGGCCGCTTCTACCTTGAGCGCGACCAGCATCTGGCCGCGATCAACCGCTTCCGCAATGTGATCGAGAACGAGCATTTCCAGCGCACGTCGCACGTGCCGGAAGCGCTGCATCGTCTGGTCGAGTCGTACCTCTCGGTGGGCATGATCGACGAGGCGCAGCGTATGGCCGCGATCCTCGGTCACAACTTCCCTGGCAGCGAATGGTATCAGCGCTCCTACGCGCTGATGACTGAATCAGGCGTGGCGCCCGTGGCGCAAGAGGAAGCGGAGCGTCGCGGCTGGTTCTCGCGCACGTTTGGAACCGTATTTTAAGGCAAAGGTCGCGTTCATATCGCGCCGGCGCGCGCGGCCTTCTATGATGAGGCCATGCCTGCTTCGGATAAGCCTGTCGAAAAGCTGACCGCGAAAGAGGCCGCCGCCGAATTGGAGCGGCTGGCCGTGGAAATCGCGCGCCACGACAAGCTCTATTACACGCAGGACACCCCCGAACTCAGCGACGCCGAATACGACCAACTGCGTATTCGCAACGCCGCCATTGAGGCGCGTTTCCCAGATTTGGTCCGCGCCGACAGCCCCGCGCTTCGCGTCGGCGCCGCGCCCGCCGCGAAATTCGGCAAGGTGCGCCACAGCGTGGCGATGCTCTCGCTTGACAACGCGTTCGATGCCGACGACGCCCATGCTTTCGTCGCGCGCGTGCAGCGTTTCCTCGACCTAAGCGCCCCGCCGGTGATCACTGCAGAGCCGAAGATCGACGGGCTCTCCGCCTCCCTGCGCTACGAGAACGGACGCTTCGTGCGCGGTGCGACGCGTGGCGACGGCCGCGAGGGCGAGGACGTCACCGCCAATCTGATGACCATTGGCGATATCCCGCACACGCTTAAGGGCGCGCCGGCGGTACTTGAGGTGCGCGGCGAAGTTTACATGGAGAAAGCCGCGTTCGCCGCCATGAACGCGAAGCTCGAATCGGACGGCAAGCAGACCTACGTCAATCCCCGCAACTCGGCGGCCGGCGCGCTGCGCCAGCTTGACGCCAAGATCACGGCGTCGCGGCCGCTTCGCTTTTTCGCGCACGGCTGGGGCGAACTCTCGGAGCCGCTGGGCGAGACGCAGTACGACAGCGTGAAGCGGATGGAGCAGTTGGGCTTTCCGCTCGCGGGCATCAAACGGGCGAAGTCGGCGGATCAATTGCTCGAAATCTATGACGGCATTCTCGCCGGCCGCGCCAAGCTCGCCTACGAAATCGACGGTGTCGTCTACAAGGTCGATTCATTGGCGCTGCAGCAACGCCTCGGCTTTGTTTCGCGCAGCCCACGTTGGGCCATCGCCCACAAATTCGCGGCCGAACAACAGACGACGACCTTGGACGGCATCGATATTCAAGTCGGCCGCACCGGCGCGCTAACGCCAGTGGGGCGGCTGAAGCCGGTATTCGTTGGCGGCGTCACGGTCACGAATGTGACGCTGCACAATTCCGACTACATCAAGGGCGTCGGCGCCGACGGCGAACCGATCAGGGGCGGCAAAGACCTGCGCGTGGGCGACACCGTCGTCGTGCAGCGCGCCGGTGATGTGATCCCGCAAATTGTGGATGTGCTGCTGGAGAAGCGTCCCAAGGGGACGCGGCGCTATCAATTTCCTGAGACGTGCCCGCGCTGCGGCTCTCATGTCGCGCGCGAGCTGGAGCCGGGCGAAGAGGGCGTCATTGCGCGCTGCACAGGCGGACTCAATTGTCCGGCGCAGGCGGTGGAGCGGCTCATTCATTTCGTGGCGCGCCGCGCCATGGACATCGAGGGCCTCGGTGCCAAGCAGATTGAGGAGTTTTACGAGCTTGGTTGGGTGAAAGAGCCCGCCGATATTTTCAGCCTGAGCGAGCACCGCGACGCGCTGATGACGCGCGAGGGCTATGGCGAGAAAAGCGTGACCAATCTGCTGGCGTCGATCGACGCCCGCCGGGAGCCGGAATTTGCGCGCTTTCTCTACGGTCTCGGCATCCGCGACATAGGCGAGACGACCGCGGGCGTAATCGCGCGCCGGTTCGAGACTTGGCGCGCGTTCGAAGACGCGATGCAGGCTGCCGTGAAGGCGCGCCCGGGTGAAGCATATGAAGCGCTGGAACGCGTGCGCGGCGTCGGCGATGGCGCGCGTGCGGCGCTCATTGAGGCCGCGCCCCAGCTGAAAGCGCCAAGCGGTGATCTGTTCGACGGCGCCGAGCCGCCAAAAGCAAAAGGGGTCACCGCCAAGGCATGGCAAGGTTTGGTCGAGGCTTTCGGTTCGTTGCCTGAGGCGATCGCGGCGATCAAGGCGGCCGCGAAGCAGGCGCCGGGCGAGGATTTTCTGGAGCTCGCGCGTATTGACGGCGTTGGGCCAGTCGCCGCCGATCACCTGGTCGGCTTCTTTTCCGAGCCGCACAACACCGACGCGCTGAAGCGGCTGCTGAACCACGTGCGCGTGCAGGATCAGGCCCGCGCAGCCACGTCGAGCAAGGTTAGTGGTCTGACCGTAGTTTTCACCGGCACGTTGGAGAAGATGACGCGCGACGAAGCCAAAGCGCGAGCCGTCGCACTCGGTGCAAAGGTGTCGGGCAGCGTGTCTAAGAAAACGGATCTTGTTGTCGCGGGCCCCGGAGCGGGTTCGAAGCTCGCCGAAGCGGAGAAGCTGGGCGTCAAGGTGATCGACGAGGACGCCTGGATTGCTTTGGCCGGCGCCTAAGCGATGAGTCGCCCGACGAACCAGTAGGTTCCCAGCGCCAAGAGCGCAGCGCCGGCAACGGCCACGCCCTCCTGGCGCACGCGCTGAGGCAAGCGCCGCGCGGCCCAGCCAACCAGCAACGCGGCGCCGATCACCGTGAGCTGGCCGAATTCGACGCCGACATTGAAGCCGAACAGAGAGGCGACGAGCCGTTGCTTCGGCAGGTCGAGCTCTGACAGCGCGCCGGCGAACCCGCAGCCGTGGATCAGGCCAAAAATGCCGGCGACCCAGGCCGCGCCGCGTGGGAAGCCACGCGGGTAGGCATAGACGAACATCGCGAGTCCGAACCAGACGAGCGGCGACATCGGCGCATAGCCGGCGAGCGCGGCGATGCCGGCGAAGGCAAGCAGTGCTGCGGCTGGGCCGGACCAGCCACGCATGCGCGCATCGCCGCCAGCGCCGGCCTCAAGCGCCACAAATGCGATGGTGAAGCCGATCAGCGCTTCCACGGCGCCTCCGTCCGGACGCACCACATCAAGCGCGGCCAGACCAAGCGTGGCGGTGTGGCCAAGGGTGAAGCCGGTGGCGGCGAAAACCACTCGCCGCACATCGCCGGCCGTCAGCAACACCAAGGCAAGCATGAAGGCGACGTGATCGATGCCGCTCCAGACATGCTCGGCGCCGATGGGGACAAACCGCGTGAAGGCGCCCCAAAAGCTCTCCGACGTAGGTTCGGCGCTGAGGCTTAGCTCCACGCTGCGGCGAGAATCGGTGAGAACGGCTTCGGCGGCGCGGCCCTCATCATCGCGGACGGAAGCGAAGTGGAGATGCGTGGGGGCGACGCGCTGGAAAAGCCGGCTCTCAATCGTCAGCGGTCCGCGCGCCATCGCGCCCTCGGGGCAGTCGAAGCGCCAGGTTGCGCTAACGCGGCCCATATCTGTGAGTGTGGCGTGTGGGGCATCGATCGCCCCGCAAGCCTCGCCGCCAGCGCTGACTGACAAACCTTGCCTCACTTCGCCTGCGAACACCTCGGCCAGCGATCCGCCACCGCCCAGCGCGTAGAGGCGTGTGACGTCGATGGCCTCGGCCTCGACGCGCACCTCAAGCGTGTCGCCGTGAACGGTCCAGCGCGATTGCGATTGCGAGCGTGTATGCGCGGCGGCCGGGCTCGCCAGCACCAGCGCCACGAGCAGCGCAAGAAGAAGGCGGATCATGCCGCCGGCCTTCGCTCGATGCGCGCGGCGCGCTTGAGCCGATCGACGTAGCGGCGGACGGCGGCTTCGCCCTGACGCCGGCGCCATTCTTCCTCCACTTGCGCCGCGACGGCTTCGTATGGCGGCGCTGGCGCCGCGATAAACCCATCGACGCGGATGAGATAGCTGCCGCCGGAGGTGAGAAGCGGCGCGCTGACTTGCCCGGGCTGCAGGCGCGCCGCCGCGGCGGCTGCGTCAGCGCCGATAAGGCGGCTCCATTCGCCTTCGCTTAGGGCGGCGCTTGGTATCGGCACGGCCATCGGATCGCCGCTGGGCGTCTCGCCGCGTTGAAGCGCCGCGCGCACTGCGTCAATCCGCGCCGGCGGCGATGCTCGGCCCAGGAACACGACGGTGGCCGCGAAACGCGGAGCGGCGGCAAAGAAGCCAGCATTGTTGCGGTAAAATTCTCGTAGCTCCGTTTCGCTGGGGTCGGCGCCGGCGCTTTCCGCCGCCGCGAGCGAGAGCACCGATTGCACCAGCGCCCGCCGCGCCGAGAAATCGGTCTCGGCTAGGCCCAGGTCCACGCCGTGCTGAACGATCAGCTCTTCTTCGATCAGCCGCTCCAGCACGCCATCAGCGCGATCCGAGGTCATCGGATTGCGGCTGTCGGCCTCCACAGCCAGGATCGCGCGCGCCAACGCCTCGCGCGGGATCGGTACGCCGTTGACGACCGCCGCGGGATCGTTCGCCGCCTCCCAGCGCGGCGCGCCAACCGCGCCAACAATGGCCGCCGCCAGCCCAATTGCGCCGGCAATCAGGTAGTAGAGTTCGCTCCGTTTCATCGGCGCGCATTGACGTAGATGGGTGAGGCCCAGGCGCGCTCTTCAATGTCGGTCAGGCACTGGTCGCTGCGCGCCGTACGATAATCGCCCCAGCACGGATCGACGGCTGTTGTGCGCCCTTCCGCGTCGCGTGTGGCGCGCAAGCCACCGCCGTTCACGCGCGGTGTCGGCTCCTGAATGGCGCGCACGTAATAGACCGTGTCACGCCGCGCGCGCGCAAACTCCGGATCGGTGAACTCTACGGTGCAGCCTTGGCCCTGATCGTTGCACGGCAGCGTCCGCCACACGTCTTCGATCAATGTGGCGACATCTTCGCCCAGACGTATTTGCGGGCGGATGCGCACCACTTCGATGCGTGTGATGCGTAGGCGTTCGTTGGTGGGGTTATAGCATTCGCCGCCGCAAAGGTTTTGCAGGCGCTCTGCTGACATCCCTTGCGCGGTGAAATCGGGGCAGCCGGGCGCTTGCCGGAAATCGCCCGCTGCGCGCACACGGAAGCGAGGCGCCGTCGTCATGGTCAGTTCCGACCCCATCGGCAGCACGCCATCGCCCGGCGCGTTCAAAACATCGAACCAGAGCATGATGCGCGGGCCGCTGGTGGCGTAAACTTCGCGGCGGCGCAGGGCGTCGTAGATTTGCTCGCGCGTGCGGCCTTGCGTGTGGACGGCCGCCAATGAACCGGTGGTGAAAAAGCTCGCCTGGCGCTCCGCTTCGGTGAGTTGAAAGCCGGCGCGCGTGAGCAGATCGTCTTGGGTGAGTGCGTTCGGCTCATCGCTCACGGGCTCGGCGGGCCCCAGAATGCGCGTGCGCCACTCATCGCTATTGGCGCCTGCGGCTTCCGTCTGGCGCAAGCGATCATACGCCCTGTAACCGGTGCCGGGGCGGGCGCGGTGGTTGTCCGAGGAGCCGATGAAGCCCCAACGGAAACGCCGCCAATGATCAGGATCGTCGAAATTGGTGATGGCGAGGCCGTACTGCACGCTCGTGCGCGGGCGGTGGGCGAAGGGCGGCACAAAGCAATCGCGGCATTGGCCGCTTTCAAGCCAATCCTCCGGCGTTTCACCGTCGATCAGCAAATGATAGGCGACGCCGAGATTGGCGGCTCGGCGGCGCGTTTCGACCGCGCGCGCTTCGCATGCGTCAGCGCTTTGGCCGGAAGCCGCGCAGCGATCGCGAATGATCTCGCCCGCGCGCCAGCAGGCGGGTTCGTAATCGGGCGTCGGCGGCGGGCATTCGGCGCTTGCCCCGTCGGGGGCGAGAACAATTTCGCGCCAGCGGCGGAATTCCTCGGAATTGCCGTGCCCGGAGGAGATTTCGATCAGCGTCTGCCGCTCCGGGCGTTGCGCTTCTTCCAACTGCTTGTCGAACGTCGTGCCCGGCGGCGTGTAGAAGCCCCACGATGTGCCGTGTGGAATGAGCAGATAGTCCAGCCCCTGCGCATCGAGTCTTTCCACCAGTTCTCCCGGCGTGGTCGCCGCTTCGAAGCAGTTCACGGGCAGTTCGTTCGATGGGACGTCATCGGCGCATTCCGGCACGGCTTGGATTTCGCGGATGTAGTGCTGGAAGTCGAAATAGTCTTGGCGATTGCGCCAATCGAGAAACGGAATCCATTGATTGAGCTGCACCGGGGAGCCGCGCAGCGTAGCCGACGCCACGCCGGCCGCGGCGATGGCGCGCTGGGCGATGCCTTCGTCTTCCAGGCCGGGGAAGATGACGTTCTTGTGCCCGTAGTGATCGTTCGGGGTGCGGCCGACTTGGCTCCATTCAAAGCCGACGAAGGCGACGAGGTCGGGATTTTGGGCGTCGCCAGCGACGGCGTTGCACTGGCGCACGGAGTCACGCGTCTGCGCCCAGCGCGCCGGGGTCATGGCTTCTGCGTGATCGGTCGCCGCGAAGAAATCGATCTGCGCGCAATAGCGGGCGAAATCGCAGGCGTCCGCGAGAGGATAGACGCCTTCACCGCCAAAAATTGGCAGCGACCAAATGAAAGCGTCGGTCGAATAGGTGGTGTGGACGTGAAGATCGCCGAACATCACGCGTTCGTCGCCCGTGCCTCCACGCGCCGCCGAAACGGCGCCTTGGCCGGCGCCGCGCGCCGCTAGGACGTCGGCAGGGATGGCAGCGCCTTGAATTTCGCCCGGCCCGCGCGAGCGGCCGAACCAATCCCATTTGGCCGCTCCGTAAGCTGTCAGCGCCAAAAGCGCCACGAGCAGCGCAATGAGGCCCGCACCGAGCCACAGCCGCTTCGCCATCGCCGTCTCCCCGATATTTTTGCGCGAAGGTCGGCGGCTCCGGCGCGCCCGTCAAGCTTTTGCGGTCGCTTTCTTGGGCAACTCCGTGAGCGCCGCTACGGCAACCACGACCAGATAGACGGCCAGCGCCGATGCGCCGAGATTGGCGCCGGCTTCGCCTGCCTCGCGCGGGGTGAGCATTGCTACGATCTGCAACGCGACGAGAAATCCAATAAGCGCGATCGCAGGCCACGCCGCCTGCCCAAGGCTCTTGCGCGTGGCGACCCACGCGGCCCCGCACACTGCAAGCAAGCCCATTTCCACGGCTTGCTCCGGCACGGGGTAATTCCAAAGCGAAAGCCCAACGCGATCGCCGCCAGGCCAGAGTTCGAGGTCGGGCCGATGCACGACCAGATCGAGCAGCCAATGCGAGAACACCGTGAGGCCCACCGCCGCGCTTGCCCATAGCGGCAGGCGCAACAGCAATCGCATCAGCAAAGCCGCTGCGACCGACCACACCAGCACCGCTGGCAGCGAGTGCGTCCACGGCATGTCGTAAAGCACGAGATCTGAGCCGGGCAGAGATGGATCGACCCGCGCGCGCTCAATGCCTGTGATGATGAAGGCGCCCCAGCCGATATCGATCAGCTGGGCGGCCGCCGCGAGCGACCACATAGGCGCTTTGGGTTCGATCGCTTTCGCCGCGAACGCCGCCGCATAGTGGCCCACGAACATGACACGCCCCCGTCGCCGCTTGCGGCAGCCTAGATCGGCTTGGTTGCGCTTTCCAGCCAGAGCTTGGCCTCGCCATCGAGCTGCGGGCCGATCTTCTCCAGGACGCGCGCATGGTACGCGTTGACCCAGGCGATCTCTTCCTTGCTGAGCAAGGGTTTGACGATTAGGTCGCGTGCGATGGGCGCGAGCGTCAGTGTTTCAAACCCGAGCATAGGTCGCTCGCCGCCCTCGATGTCGGCGGCTGGGGTCACGACTTGCAGGTTCTCTATGCGAATGCCGTAAGCGCCGGTTTTGTAATAGCCCGGCTCGTTGGACACGATCATGCCGGGCTCAAGCGGCTGCGTGTTGACGAATTTTGCGATGCGATGCGGGCCCTCGTGCACGCCGAGATAGACGCCGACGCCATGGCCAGTGCCGTGATCGTAGTCGAGCCCGGCTTCCCACAGGCTCATGCGCGCCAACGCATCGAGCTGATGCCCAGTCGTGCCTTTCGGAAAGCGCACGCGTGAGAGCGCGATGTGACCTTTGAGGACGCGGGTGAAGCGATCCTTCATCTCCTTGCTTGGACGCCCAATCGCGACGGTGCGCGTGATATCGGTGGTGCCGTCGAGATACTGGCCGCCGCTATCGATCAAAAACAGCGAGCCGCGGCCAAGTTTGCGATTGGTCTTCTTGGTGACGCGATAGTGGACGATGGCGCCGTTGGGGCCGGCGCCTGAAATCGAGTCGAAACTCAAATCCTTCAGCGCGCCTGTGTCGGCGCGGAATTGCTCCAGCTTTTGGCAGGCCTCGATTTCCTGCACTTTGCCGGTTTGCGCGTCCGTCGCCAGCCAGTGCAGGAAGCGCGAAACGGCGGTGCCGTCACGTGTGTGCGCCTTGCGTGAGCCTTCGATCTCCGCCGCGTTCTTGCACGCACGCGGCAGCACGACCGGATCTTGTCCGCGCACAATCTCCGCGCCCGCAGTCTGCAATTGCTCGAAATACCAAGCTGAGGCCGTGGATGGATCGAGTTTCACTTTCTTGCCGGTCAGCGACGCCAAGGTCGGTTGCAGTTCGCTGCTCGGCTTCACCGCGACTTCGTTGCCGAGCCATTGCCGCAACTCGGCCGAAACTTTTTCGTCGGCCAGGAACAAGTCCGCCGTGCCGTCGGCGCGCAGGAGCGCTTCGCCAAGAGGCAGCGGCGTACGCGCGACATCGCCGCCGCGCACGTTGAACAGCCAGGCAATGGAGGCTGGCGAGGTGATAACGACGGCGTCGGCGGATTCCTTTGCCAAGCCGTCCCCGAGCCGATGGCGTTTCGAGGCGCCGCTCTCGCCCGAATAGGTCTCCGGTTGCGGCACCACCTTGGCGGCGGGAATTGGCGGCCGATCATCCCAGATGTCGTCAATCGGATTATGCGTCACCGGCGTCAACACGGCGCCGGCTGCGTCCGCCGCGATCCGGATGCGGTCGAGGCTATCCGGCGAATGCAGCTTGGGGTCGTAACCGATCTTCGCGCCCTTCGCCGCGCGCTCGCGCAAATAGGCGGGCACGCCGCCGTCCACGAGATCGCGATATTCGAACAAGTTGCCATCAACCTGCGCGCGGACCTGCAGCGTGTAGCGGCCGTCGACGAAAATCGCGGCCTCGTCGGCGAACACCACCGCAGCGCCCGCCGATCCGGTAAAGCCTGTCACCCACGCCAAGCGGTCGTAGGCGGCGGGCACGTATTCATTCTGCCATTCGTCTTCGTGCGGGACGATAAACCCGTCGAGGCCGGCCGCTTTCAGTGCTTTTCTGAGCCGTGGCAAGTGCTTGCGGCCAAGCGCCGGGCCGCCGGGATCGTCGTAGGTCTGGAACACGTGGCAATGTCCTTGAGGCGCCGGTTCAGGGCGGGTTCAGTGCCAGGAGTCTAAGGCTTCCGACGGCGGGGTTTAAGGGGCGTCGGCCTCGATTTCAGGCCCCGGTGGCGGAGAAGTGATGCGGTTCTGGGCGAAAATGGCGATGGCTTTGGCGGCGCTCGCGCTGTTGGCCGGCCCGGTCGCCGCCCAGGTGCCGGATCCTTACGCGCGCCAATTGGCTCAACGGCTGGCCCAGGCTGAGGTCGCATCGGTGGAGGGCGGTTATGCCCGCGCGGCAGGACCATTCGCCGGCAGCGCGCCGCAGCGAGAGGGTCGCCAGTTCACGATCACGCTTCGGGCGGGCCAGGACTATCGCATCGTTGGCGTCTGCGAGCCGCGCTGCGTTGGCCTCGATCTTCGCCTGTACGATCCGTACGAACGTCAGATCGCCGAGGATGTATTGCAGGGCGAAGTGCCTGTGATCCACGTGCGACCGCGGCTAACGGGGCAGTACACCGTCGAAGCCGGCATGTCGCGCTGCGCCGGCGCCGAGTGTTGGTTCGCGTTCAACGTCTATTCGCGCTAGGGCTTGCGCCAGACCAAGGTCATCCAAGCTTCGCGTGGGATCTGGTGATCGAGCACAAGCCCCCGATTGGCGTAGGCTTCGCGCACGAGCGGCGCTTGCGAGCGCAGCAGGCCCGATAAGATCAGCGTGCCGCCTGGTTCGACCGCACGGACAAGCTTCGGCGCCAGTTTGATCAGCGGTCGCATCAGAATGTTGGCGAACACGAGATCGAATTGTTTGCCCGCAATGTAGCGCGCGCCATCGCCGGCGATCACATGAGCACGCGGCGCAACTTGATTTTGCCGCGCATTGATTTCGGCGATCGCAGCCGCGCGTTCGTCGATCTCGATGGCGAGTGCATCGGCGCCTTGCTTCGCGGCCGCAATCGCCAGCACGCCGGAGCCGGCGCCGACATCGAGCACGCGCTTCACCCGCCGGCGTCGCAACACACGCTCCAGCGCCATCAGACACCCCCAAGTGGTGCCGTGATGACCGGTGCCGAAAGCCTCGCTGGCTTCGATCCACACCTTCGTGCGGCCGCCGTTTTCGTTCGCGAGCGCGTGAGCGCCCGCGACCACGAAACGCCCGGCGCGGACTGCCGGCAGTCCTTCGAGCGACATCGCCACCCAGTCTGCGTCCTTGATGCGCTTCTGCTTGAGATGGAGTTCCGGCGCCGCCGCGCCGACGATCGCTTCGGCGCTGAGCGCGTCCTGCTTGGTCGGCACATAGACTTCCAGCCGGAACTTGCCGGGGCCTTCCTCAAACCAGCTCACGGCGTCGGCGGGCGAGGGATCGTGCCGGTCCAGTTCGTCGGCGGCGGCGCGAACCTGATTGAGCGTGCCCAGGGCGGTGAGAAGCAGCATGGGCGCTGGATAACGGCCTGGACTCAAAAAGAAAACACGCGAGTGCGTCGAGCTAGGCTGCGCTCGCCGGCACGACGAAGCTATCGATCACACGCTTTTCCCCGGCTTTGTCGAAATCGACCGTCAGCTTGTTGCCTTCCACCATGCGGATGCGGCCGTACCCGAACTTTTGATGGAAGATGCGATCGCCGCGCTTGTAGTGCGAGTCCGCATCGCCGGAGCGCGCGACGAGCCGCGCTTCGCCGTCGATCGTCGGCGGCTTTGATGGAAGCCCGCCGCGTTGGGTCATGTTCTCTTGCGCACGCCGCCAGCCAGGGCTTTGGTAGGCGCTATTGAAGCCCGCGCCCGGGGCATAAGCATCGAGCCGCGAGGCGGCCTCGCGCACGCCGCCAGCTTGCATCGTGTAGCCGGTCTCGCTGACGGCATCGACGTTGGCCGCCGGCAGTTCGTCGATGAAGCGAGAAGGCAACACCGTTTGCCAACGCCCATAAATTTGGCGGTTGGCGGCGAACGAGATGCGCGCGCTTTCCCGTGCGCGGGTGATGCCGACATAGGCTAGGCGCCGCTCTTCCTCCAAACCTTTCTCGCCGCTCTCGTCAATCGAGCGCTGCGAGGGAAACACTTGCTCTTCCCAGCCCGGCAAAAATACGAGCGGAAACTCCAAGCCCTTGGCGGCGTGGAGTGTCGAGATTTGCACGTTCTCGCCATCGCTTTCGGCTTCGATGTCGAGCACGAGCGCAACGTGTTCGAGATAGGCCTCCAGCGTGTCGTACTGCGCCATGGCCTGAACCAGTTCTTTGAGGTTTTCCAGCCGTGTCTGCGCTTGTGGTGACTTATCGTTGCGCAGCATCTCCGTGTAGCCGCTCTCGTCCAGCACCACCTCCGCAAGCTCGACATGGCTGATCGCGCGCGCTTGCTCGCGCCAGCGGTCGAGATCGTTGAGAAAGGCGCGTAGCGCGGTGCGCGCTTTCAGCGGCAGTTCATCGGTCAGCACCAGTTCGCGGGCCGACGCCGTCAGTGAGCGGAAGCGCGTAGCGCCGCCTGGCGCATCTTCCCGTGTGGTGACGACTTCGCCGGTCGTCTGATCGAACAGCGGGCCCATGTCGGTCACGAACCGCACGGGCGGCTTGCCGGCGTGAGCGTGTAGCTTCTGCACGGTGCTTTCGCCGACGCCGCGTTTCGGCTGGTTGACGATGCGCTCGAACGCCAGATCGTCATCTTCGGAGCGAATGAGGCGCAGATAGGCGTGTGCGTCGCGCACCTCGGCGCGCTCGAAAAAGCGTGGGCCGCCAATGACCTTGTAGGGGATGCGCAGCATCAGGAAGCGTTCTTCGAACGCCCGCATCTGCCATGCCGCACGCACCAGAACGGCGCACTCGGCGTACGACCTGCCGCTCTGGCGCCAGTGTTCGATGTCGTCTGCAATCAGGCGCGCTTCGCCTTCGCCGTCCCAGACGCCGCGGACTTTTACGCGGTTGCCGAGTTCGTCGTCGGTGAACAGCGTCTTGCCGAGCCGGCCGCGATTGTTGGCGATCAGATGCGACGCCGCCGCAAGAATGTGGCCGGCTGAGCGATAGTTGCGCTCCAGCCGCACAACCACCGCGCCTGGAAAGTCGTGCTCGAAGCGCAGGATGTTGTCGACCTCGGCGCCGCGCCAGCCGTAGATGGATTGATCGTCGTCGCCGACAACGCACAAATTCTTGCTCGCCTGGGCGAGCAGGCGCAGCCACAAATATTGCGCGACGTTGGTGTCTTGATACTCGTCCACCATGAGGTGGCTGAGTTTGCGGTGGTAGGTCTCCAAAACGTCGGGATGGTTTTGGAACACCGCGATCATGTGCATCAGCAGATCGCCGAAATCGCATGCGTTCAAGATTTTGAGCCGCGCCTGATAAAGCGCGTAGAGCTTTACGCCCGCGCCATCGCCGAAGGAAAACGCCTCGCCCTTTGGCACTCGCTCCGGCGTCAGCGCCCGGTTTTTCCAGCTGTCCAGCAGCCCAGCTAGTTGACGCGCCGGCCAACGTTTCTCGTCGATGCCTTCGGCTTCGATGATTTGCTTGAGCAGGCGGATCTGGTCGTCAGTGTCGAGGATGGAGAAATTGTTCTTGAGGCCGACCAACTCGGCATGCGTGCGCAACATCCGCGCGCTAATCGAATGGAAGGTGCCGAGCCATGGCAATCCGCCGCCGCCCGGGCCAAGCAGATGTTCGACGCGCTCGCGCATCTCGCGCGCGGCCTTGTTGGTGAAGGTGACCGCCAAGACGCCCCACGGCTTTGCACGCCCAGTCGAGAGCAGATGTGCGAGCCGGGTGGTGAGGACGCGGGTCTTGCCGGTGCCGGCGCCGGCCAACACTAGAACCGGCCCGTCCAACGCCTCCACCGCCGCGCGTTGCTCAGGATTGAGCGACGCGAGGTAGGGCGCGGCCGCAGCGGCGCGCACCGAAATCGGCAAAGACTCATCAGACATCGCAACGAACATAATAGCTGCACCGCCTGGCACGAAACACGAACGTCAGAAGTGTTGTGATGGTGGTATTAAAATGCCGCCTTCCGCCTCATGCCTTGCAGCGCCAAGTGTCAACCGCGTAGGAACAGGCCCGCGCCGACAAGGTTAGCCACAGATGCGCGTTTCAAATCTCCTGCGCCGCGCGGCGGTCGCGGTCGTTTCGGTGGCGCTAATAGCCTGCGCTGATCCCGCCGAACCCGAGCCTGACCCCGAAGCCGCCGCCGAAGTTGGACCTGCCGAGAGCATCGGCCGCACTTTGCCGGCGCCGAGCGAGGAGACGCCGCGCTATGTGGGTTCCTGGGCCGCGTCCGCGGAAATGTGCCGCCAGCCGGCGTGGCTCTTCAGCGCGCGCGAGCTTTCGACCCTGGGCGAGGTGTCCTGCACGTTCGACGACGTGGCCCTCACCAACACAGGTTACGCGATCCAGGCGACATGCACGGCGCAGGCCCCACCTGAACGCTCGCTGATCCAGCTATCGTTCGCCGAATCCGCGCGCGCCATGATGATTTCCGGCGGCCCCTGGGGCGCGCCGATTGGCTTGGTTTATTGCGGGCCGCTCTCAAATCCGTGAGGGAACTCCAGGACGAGAGTTCCCGTTGTCTCTGCGAAGGAGACTGGGATGGCGTCCGATCGGGACACCCGCGCACGTGTTGTTGCAACCAATGCTGAAGGCCGCATGGGCGCCTTCTTTGGCTTGCTCGCCGGTGCGCTCATTATTGCGCTGACGGCGATGGCGTTTGCGGCAATGCAGCCCCCTAAACATTCCCTGCGCGTTGTGGATATGACCCCCACTGCAATCGAAGCGCCGGTGGCTGAGCAGGCAATAAACTGGCGGTAACTTCCGCCAAAACACTCGCATCATCCAATTCGGAACGGCTAGTTTCGCGAGCCGAGTCGCACGCGAAGGGACGCCGATGGCTGATGTATTCATTTCCTATGCCCGCGAGGACAAGCAGCGTGCTGAGCATGTCGCGCGCGGCCTCAGCGAACTCGGGCTGGAATGTTTTTGGGACAGCGATATTCCGCCCGGCCAAACCTGGGCCGACTACATCGAAAGCAAGCTCGGCGCGTGCAAAGCGGTCGTCGTGCTGTGGAGTGAGAATTCAACCAAATCGAACTGGGTGCGCGAAGAGGCGCGCATGGGCCGCGAAAAGGCGAAGCTGATTCCGGCGGCGCTGGACAAATCGCCGCCGCCGTTCGGCTTTGGCGAAGTTCAAGCAGCGGACCTGAGCATGTGGGACGGGGATTTCGCGAAGGCCGAGTGGCGGCGATTTGCCGGCGCGGTGGAAACCGCCGTGCGCGGGTCTCCAGCGGCAGCGCCGCAGCCGACACAGGCTTGGGCCTCGCCACCGCCGCCGCCCCCACAGCAGCATCAATCTAGCTGGACCGCCGCCGCCGCTTCCGCTCCAGTCGCAGCGGCGTCGCCGCTCGACTACATCAAGAAGTGCCTGCGCCTCTACGCCAACGGCGCCGGGCGCGCGCGGCGCTCGGAACTCGGGTGGTTCCTGGTGTTCATCTTCGTGTTGAGCTTCCTCGCCAGCGCGCTGGATCTCGCGACATTCGGGTACAATCCCTACACCGGCATGGCGTACGAGTATGTCTTCACCGGCATTGTGATGCTCGCGCTGATCGCGCCTACCGTATCCGCCGCCAGCCGGCGCGCCCACGATTTCGGCCAAAGCGGTTGGCTCGCCGCGCTGACCGTGATCCCGTATATCGGCTTTCTCATTGCCGCCGCGTTTGCCCTGATTCCGGGTCACCCCGGCGCCAACGCGCATGGTCCCGACCCCCGCCAGAAAGGCGGTTAGATACGGTTCTCCAGCACGAAGACCCGTACGGCCGAGGCCAAGGACGCGTCCGGCGTCTCCTTGCCGCGACGCTCATCAATTTCCGCGATCAGGATCGGCAGCGATTGTCCGCGTGAGCGCGCAATCGATTCCAACGCGCTCCAAAATTCCTGCTCCAGCGCAAGCGAAGTGCGATGGCCCGCGATGCGCATCGAGCGCTTCTGCAGGCCGCCGCTGCTTGGATTGTTAGCTGCCGGCATCGTCATCGCGTTTGTGTCCGTCGAGCTTGCGCCCAGCGGCCTCCTGTTGAGCTTTGGTGAGCTTCTTCTCGGATTTTGTGCGGCCGTGCGCGGCGCGCTTGGCGGCCGCCTCGGCCTCTGCTGCCGTACGCACTTTGGCTTTGCGCGCACGGCGGAGATTCACGACATCGCCCATATGAGTCGATGTAGCCGCGTGTAACGCTCGCAACAACTGCAGCGCGTCGAAAATCTCTCGAGGGAACTTCGCTGCCGCGATAATACAAAAAGTTCCCGTGCGAGGCGCGTGCGCGTGCGAGTGTCGTTGAAAGATCAGTCACAAGCAGCGAACGCACGGAATGCCACATAGGTCCGCGGCTGCGCTGCTGTGATCAAACCGTGAAGTTCCATCGTTTCGGGCCGAGCGATGGGCGCCCCCATCAATCTCTATCGTCGCCAAGCAGGGTGTCCAAGAACACCTGAGTGCGGTTCAAGAAATTGCGCGTGACCAGAACGTGCTCCAGATCTTCGTAGGCAGTTTCGTTCACGCCATTGCCGCCGAACTCGAATATCTTGGCATTTGGATAGGCCAGAAGAATGGGCGAATGGGTCGCGATGATGAACTGGGACTTCGCCAGGACAAGTTCGTGAAGGCGCGAAAGAAAGGCCAGTTGGCGGTTTGGCGAGAGCGCTGCTTCGGGCTCGTCGAGGACGTAAAGCCCGTCGCTTCGAAATCGATGTTCCATCAATGCCATGAACGACTGGCCGTGGCTCATGCCATGCAATGAAACACCGCCGTATGCGCCGATGATTGGTGGCGCGCCTGGCTCCTGGTCGAGCCGTTCGATCTCTGACGCCACGTTGTAGTAGCTTTCTGCGCGGAGGAAGTAGCCGTCACGTCGTCGGCGCGGGGATCGCGCGATGCGCAAATAGTCGTGCAAGGGAGAATGTGAAACGTGAGTTGCAAAATTGAAATTCCGGCTGCCGCCTTCAGCATTGAAGCCTGACGCTACGGCGATCGCTTCGATCAGGGTCGACTTGCCGCTTCCATTTTCGCCTACGAAGAAGGTGACCTTGGGATGCAGCATAAGCCGTTCCCAGCCGCGCAAGGCGGCAAGAGCGAACGGATAGGAGCGTTCATCCCAGCCGTCGCGGCTGCGCATCAGCTCTATCGAGTAGACGAACCCGTCAAACTGATGCGCAGGCGTCATCGTATCACCCGGGACCGATCATTTTTTCCGGGCGGACGATGGCGTCGAAATCAGCGCCATCGATGCCATCTTTGATCGCCTCGTCACGCAAGGTCGTGCCGTTCTTGTGCGCAGTCTTCGCGATCTTGGCGGCGCGGTCGTAGCCGTATTTCGGCGCCAACGCCGTCACCAACATCAGCGAGTTGTTCAGCCCGCGCTCGATGTTATCGCGCCGCGGCTCGATGCCGACGACGCAATTGTCAGTGAAACTCACGGCCGCATCCGCCATCAGTCGCACGCTCTGCCAGAAATTGTACGCCATCACCGGATTGAAGACGTTGAGCTCAAAGTGCCCCGACGCGCCCGCGAACGTGATCGCCGCATGATTGCCGAACACTTGCGCGCACACCTGCGTCAGCGCTTCGCACTGCGTGGGGTTCACCTTGCCGGGCATGATGGAAGAGCCCGGCTCGTTCTCGGGCAAAGCGAGTTCGCCCAGGCCGGAGCGGGGGCCGGAACCTAGGAACCGAATGTCATTGGCGATCTTGAACAGCGAAGCCGCCACCGTGTTGATGGCGCCGTGGCTGAACACCATGGCGTCGTGCGCCGCCAATGCTTCGAACTTGTTCGGTGCGCTCGTGAACTTCATCTGCGTGATCGCCGCGATCTTGTCCGCGACGCGCTCGGCGAAACCCACGGGCGCGTTCAGGCCGGTGCCGACCGCCGTTCCGCCCTGCGCCAATTGCATCAAGGCCGGCATCGTCTGTTCGATCCGCGCGATGCCATTCTCGACTTGCGTCGCGTAGCCGGAAAACTCCTGGCCCAACGTCACCGGCGTCGCATCTTGCGTATGGGTGCGACCGATCTTGATGATGTCCTTCCAGGCCTGCGCTTTGTCGTTCAGCGCGTTTCGCAGCTTCGACAGAGCAGGGATCAGCCGGTGCTCGATCTCTTCCGCGCAGGCGATGTGCATCGCGGTGGGGAAGGTATCGTTCGACGATTGGCTCATATTGACGTGATCGTTCGGATGCACCGGCTTCTTCGAGCCCATCTCACCGCCCATCATCTCGATGGCGCGGTTGGAGATGACTTCGTTGGCGTTCATGTTCGATTGCGTGCCGGAGCCCGTCTGCCACACGGCGAGCGGGAAGTGCGCATTGAGTTTGCCCTCGATGACTTCCTGCGCCGCCTTGACGATCGTCTCGCCGAGTTCGGGCTTGAGCACGCCCAGCTCCATGTTGGCTTCCGCGGCAGCGCGCTTGACGATGCCGAGCGCGCGAATGATCGGCACCGGCATTTTCTCGTCGCCGATCTTGAAGTTCTGCAGAGAACGCTGCGCCTGGGCGCCCCAATATTTGTCAGCCTCCACCTGGATCGGGCCAAATGTGTCGGTTTCGGTGCGGGTAGCCATCGGAAAGCGCCTCAAGATCGGTCTGGTCGCCGTGAGGGATATGGGCGACGATTGTGACGATCAAGCCGGGAAGAGCCGAATTGAGCGAGACACGTGCAGATCAGCCCTGGATCGGGCGCGGCAAAGTGCGCGCCCGCGAAGTGCCTGGCGGCGCCGAGATCGCCATCGACGGCATCACCACGCAAGCGCGCTATTACAAGCCGCTGGTCTATGAGTTCTTTCGCAAGGAATTCCATATCCGGCCGAAGGGCGGCGACTTCGACGTGGAGCTGACCATGGAATATGTCGGCGAAACGCCGCGCCTGGATCTCGACAATCTCGCCAAAGCGCTGCTCGACGCCCTCAAGGGCCACATCTTCTTCGACGACAGCCAGATCGCGCGGCTCTTGTGCGAGCGCCGGTCGGGCGAGCGTGAGCGCATCACCATCACCGCGCGCAGGCGTGGCTGAGCAAACAAAAACCGCCGGCGCTTTCACGCCGGCGGTTCAAGGTTCATTGGCTGCGTAAAACTTACTTCTTGCGGAACGCGTCCAGACTCACGACCGAATTGTCGGAGGCCGCTGTGGGTGGCGTATCCACTGGCGGCGCAGGCTCGCGTGCGGCCGGGTGCCCGGCGTCGTCGCCCGAGGCGAGCCGCGTTTCGTCGAGTTGATGCTGTTCGAACTGCAGGCCGAACTTCACACTCGGATCGAAGAAGCGCGTGATCGCCTTCAGCGGAATCGTGATCGGGTGCGGCTGGCCGGAGAATTTCAGAATGACGCGGAAGCGGTCGGCGTAAACTTCGAGATCCCAGAACTGGTGCTCGAGCACGATCGTCATTTCATCCGGATAGCGCGCGCGCAAATGGTCCGGAATGACAACGCCCGGCGCATGCGTGCGGAAGGTGATGTAGAAGTGGTGCTTGCCCGGCAGGCCGCGTGGGCTTGCGGCTTCCTGCAGCCCCGCGCGCACGACGCTTCGCAGCGCGTCCTGCATGAGCTGTTCGTACCCAATCATGTCGTCGGCCACGGCCGCCCCTCCTTGGCTTCGGGCTCACCCTTACCGGCTCGTTTCGGCCAGTCAATTGTTGATCCACAAGGCGCGAAATCACGTGTCTGCTCGGTGTCGGCAGGCGAACGCGCATTGCGCTGCATCAGTTCGATGCCGCGCGCCTGCAACCGCAAGGCCAAGTGCTGCAACGCTTCGCGCGTTGCGCGAGATGCGCGAGATGCGCTCGCCAACTGACTGCAGCGCAAGCGGAAATCGGCGAAGAGTTCGCGCAGACAGCGGCTCACAAATGCGTCAGCGAAACGCACGTGCAGCGGGCGTGCGTGAAAACCCTGCAATGCGGCGCCGTCGCGCGCGCGAGTTGTCTCGCTCTGGTTGATCCAAAAGGGAAAAACCAAACCAACATGGATTGCGTAAACGGCGGACGTGTGTGGATAAGCTGGGGATAAATCCCCGGCTTCTGTTGCCGGGCGCCGGGGGGCCCCGCCTAGTGATGCTACTCAGTAGGACTTAGTGCGGAAATCACCGCGCTGCTTACGCAGCGAGGCGGACTTCCTCAGCGTAGTTGTCATTGGCAACTATTCTGAACGGCCTGTAACGGGACCACCCGAGCAAAAGCTTCGGCATTCAACGTCCGTCGATCCTATTTCGGCCCCATGCTTCCCCAACGAGGAAGAAACTGGTGGAGCCGCCGGGCATCGCACCCGGGTCCGATCCGCCTATCTCCGCGCGTTTATCGCCATAGTCCGGGCAAGCCGGACGATTCGAATATAGGCGCCTGCGAGGCTTCGCTCAATCCGCCCGCCGCCCGCGAGACTCGCCCTACGGTAGCCGCCGCACTCGGGGAGGAGCGCTCATGACCAAGAAACTCGTGGCCGAATTCATCGGCACGGCGACACTGGTTCTGTTCGGCTGCGGTTCGGCCGTACTGGCGGGGTTCGACATCATCGGCCAACTCGGCATCGCCTTCGCGTTTGGTCTAGCGATCGTGGCGATGGCTTACGGCATCGGCCCGGTGTCGGGCTGCCACGTCAATCCAGCCGTCAGCTTCGGCGTGTTCGTGGCGGGGCGCATGTCGATGCAAGACATGTTCAGTTATTGGATCGCCCAGTGCCTCGGCGCCATCGCCGGCGCCGGCCTTCTCTATCTGATTGCGACCGGCATGCCAGGCTACACGCTCGACGCCGGCCTCGGCCAAAACGGCTACGGTCCTGGCTCGCCAGGCAATTACAGCTTGCTCGCCGGCGGCGTCTTCGAAGTGGTGGCGACTGCGATATTCTTGATCGCCATTCTGGGCGTCACCCAGCCTGGCGCGCCTTCGCATTTCGCTGGACTCGCGATTGGCCTGACCCTCACTTTGATCCACATCGTCGGTATTCAGGTGACGGGCGTCTCGGTAAATCCGGCCCGTTCGCTGGGGCCGGCGCTTTGGGTGCAAGGTTTGGCGCTGAGCCAACTGTGGCTCTTCATCGTCGCGCCGCTTGTGGGGGCGGGGATCGCGGGATGGGCGTTCAAGGCCAAGCTGTTGTCCGCGAGTTGAAGCGCCGCCCGATCGCGGCGGGCTTTGCGTTCGCCGCCATCGCGCTGCTGACCTTTCTCTATTTTCCAATGCCGGCGCCCGACGTGGCGCCGGCGACGGCTGACGATTGCGTCGAACTCCACCTCTATTCGAACGGCTATCACAGCGACATCGGCGCGCCAGCCGAGATTTTCCCGGCCGACCATCCGCTGCGGCGGCTCTTCCCGGAGGCGCGGAGTTTTTTGATCGGCTGGGGCGACCAGCGTTTCTACTATTCCGACGGCGCAAACCTCTGGCTCGGCCTCGATGCGCTTATCCCGCCAAGCCCCAGCGTTCTGCACATCGCCTACAATGCCGGGCCAAGCTCAACCTATCTCGGACCCAATGACGATCTGGCGGTCGCGGTCAGCCACGAGGGCGCGGCGCGGTTCGTGGCGTATGTCGATCGGGCGCTGGCGCTCGACGCGCAGGGCGAGCCGATCCGCACCAGCGACGGCAAAGTGATCGGCCGCTCGGCCTTCCTGCGCTCGCGCGGATCGTTCCACCTGTTCAACGTCTGCAACCAATGGATGGCGCGGGCGCTCCGCGCGGCCGGCGTCGACGTCAACGCCCGCGCCGCCTGGCTGGCGGGGCCGCTGATCCGGCAAGCGCGGCGCAACGGGGCTCGGGCCTGCACTGAAATTGGAGCGCGGACGTCCCCGTCCGCCCAGCGTGCGACGCACGTTTCCATGGAGGGTTGAGCGCGCAGCGGACGAGGACGTCCGCGCTCCCAATCCCGCCCGAGTCGGCCCATATTGGCGGTGAAATGAGCGCCCAACTCGCCCCCGCGCCAGAAGGCGCCCCGTCCCAAGCCGACATCGCCTATCTCGGCCTCCTGGACGACATCCTGCAAAACGGCGTCGACCGCGGCGACCGCACCGGCACCGGCACACGCGGCGTCTTCGGCCGTCAGCTGCGCTTCGATCTCCGCGCCGGCTTCCCGCTGCTGACGACGAAGAAGGTGCACCTGAAGAGCATCATCCTCGAACTGCTTTGGTTCCTGCGCGGCGATAGCAACGTGCGCTGGCTGCAAGAGCAGGGCGTCACGATCTGGGATGAGTGGGCCAACGAAGAGGGCGAGCTCGGCCCCGTCTATGGCAAGCAATGGCGTTCGTGGGAAACCAAGGATGGCCGCGTCATCGATCAGATCGCCAACGTCGTCGCCGCGATCAAGACCAACCCGAACTCACGCCGCCATATCGTGTCTGCGTGGAATCCGGCCGAGGTGGATCAAATGGCGCTGCCGCCGTGCCATTGCCTCTTCCAGTTTTTCGTCGCCGACGGAAAGCTGAGCTGCCAACTCTACCAACGCAGCGCCGACGTCTTCCTCGGCGTGCCGTTCAACATCGCCAGCTATGCGCTGCTCACCCAAATGATGGCGCAAGTGACGGGCCTTCAGCCCGGCGAGTTCGTGCACACCTTCGGCGACGCGCACCTCTACATGAACCACTTCGACCAAGCGCGCACGCAGCTCGCGCGCACGCCATACGCGCCTCCGCAGATGATGATCAATCCAGAGCGCACGGACATCTTCGCGTTCGAGTACGGGGATTTCAAACTCGAGCGCTACACAGCGCACCCGACGATCAAAGCGCCGATCGCGGTCTGACGGTTAGAACGGTTCGTTCGGCCACTCTGCATCGTCTGCTAGAAGCTCGCTCAACGCATCGACCCGCGTGCGGAGCAATGGCGCAAGCTCGCCGCTTAACCCGAGTTCACCGATAGTCCGGTCGCCGTCACGATACTGCGCGAGCGCGCTTTGCCAGCGTTGCACAATCTTGCCGACAGCCGCGCGCGGAATTCGGCAATCGTGACCACCGGAGCAATAGTCGGTCGGCAGGTCGCCGCAAATCACCCACCAACCGATCGCGCCAGGCTGCTGCACGCTCTCAACGGCCCACACCGATATTCGTGTGGCGAGGCGCCAAGCGGGCCATTCGCCCACAGCGCCGTGAACCAACCCGTCCTGCATTGCGAGATAGTCGACTACCTTCTGACGCTCAGAGGCGCCCCACTTGTCTAGTTCGTCTTCGGTCATCGCGGTGACCTATAAGACTAAACGCATTCTCCGTCATTCCGGGGCTCGCGGAGCGAGAGCCCGGAACCCAGGGGCCGCCGCTCCGTCGTTTGCCCCTGGGTTCCGGATCGCGCCTGCGGCGCGTCCGGAATGACGAGTGTGGTGTTAGTGCAAGAAGCTGCGTCCCTTCTCCTGGTTAAGGAGAAGGTGGCCGCGGAGCGGACGGATGAGGTTTACCGTCGTCGCTGAATAGAACGCGTTTCATTCTGATGGGCCGGAAAACCTCACCCGTCGTTCGCTTCCGCCTTCGCTAAAGCTACGGCGGACGAGTCGCTCACTGACACCCTCTCCTTAACCAGGAGAGGGGATGCGCCATTCGTCCCACGTATTTGCGCTCTATCGATATCCCGTTGATCCGCCATACAGCCGGCGTCTCCTCAGCGTCTTTGGGGAGGCGGGATCATGAGCGCACACAGCACACGCAGGCTACTGCTCAAACAAGCCGCCGCCCTCGGCGCTGCGCTCGCCTTCGGTCAAAGCTGCGCGAGCACCCCCACCGGCCCGCGCACCGAGCGGCGCGATCTCTTCCCGCAAGGCGTCTCCTCCGGCGATCCCGCGCCCGATAGCGTCATCCTCTGGACCCGCCGCGAACCCGACGCGGGCGCCACCGCGCACCGCCTCGTCGTCGAAGTCGCCAGCGACGAAGCGTTCACGCGCATCGTCGCGCGTGGCGACGTAGAAGTCAGCGCCGCCACCGATTGGACCTGCCGCTTCCTCGCCGCAGGCCTGCGGCCCGCGCGCGAATACTGGTATCGCTTCGTCGACGAAGCAGGGAACACCAGCCGCACCGGCCGCACCATCACCGCGCCCGCCGCGAACGACGATCGCCCCGTGCGCTTCGCCTTTGTCAGCTGCCAAGACCCCACCATCGGCGCGCTCAACGCCTATCGGCGCATGATGTACGAGGACGCACGCCGCCCGCGCGAAGAGCAACTGAGCTTCGTGCTGCACCTTGGCGATTTCATCTACGAGATCGTGAAATATCCCGAGGACGGGCGCGACGGCAGAGATCGCGGCCGCCGCTTGCGCGAAGTCTTCCGCTATCCAACCGGCAAGCGCCTCCGCAATTTCCACTTCCCCGTCGATCTCACCGATTATCGCGCCATCTATCAGGGCTATCTCAAAGACCCCGACCTACAAGACGCGCGTGCGCGCTGGCCGTTCGTGTGCGTGTGGGACAATCACGAATTCGCGTGGCGCGGTTTCCAAAGCCAATCGTGGCTGTTCAACGATCCGCCAGAGCCCGCGCAACAACTGAAGGTCGCCGCGAGCCAAGCGTGGTACGAGTACCAGCCTGCGCGCGTCACCAAGCCGGGCGCCGGCGATGCATTCGAAGCGCCGTCCGTCACCAACGGCCCCATCGGCGAGCGCGACGCGCGCGGCGTGGGCCAAAATCCCGACAACCTCACCGCCATCCGCGCGCTCAAAATTCAGCGCTCTTTCCGCTTCGGCAAAAACATCGACATGATCTTGACCGACAACCGGTCGTACCACTCAGCGCCGATCCAAGCCGATGACGTGCCGGGTCTGGACTTCGGCGCCTTCCCTGAACTCGCAAACGATATCCTTGAAGAGGGACGTGACTGGCCAGGCGGCGCGCCGGCCACCATTCGTATCGGCGAAACCGAAGTCCCCAATCCACAAGCCAACGAGCCGCCGCAATGCTATCTCGGCATCGAGCAGATGGCGTGGTTCAAAGAGCGCCTGCGCGCGGCAGAAGCGCCATGGAAAATCTGGGGCCACTCATTCGGCACGCTCTCGCTGCGCGTCGATCCACAAAATCTGCCGCCCGAATTCGCAGATACGTGGCCGAGCACCGAATACGGCTACCTAAGCCGCTCCTACACGCTCGAGCACCGCGAGATTTTTTCGATGGTGCGCGAGGAGGGCATCACCGGCCTCGCCATTTGCGTTGGCGACAAGCACTCGTTTTGGGCCGGCTATGCGAGCGAGACATTGCCGCCGCGCGCCTTCGAACCGGCCGGCGTCGAGTTTGTGACCGGCGCCATCACGGCGCAGAATGCGGGCGAAGTGCAGGTGTTGACGTTCCCGCGCGATAACAGACTAGCCCCGTTCTACGTCCAAGACAGGCCCGACGGCACAACGCAGTGCTCGTACAACACCATGTTGCTACACGGCGTGCGCGCCGCGCTCGTGCTGCGCGACACTGACGACCTCGCCCAAGCGCGCACGGCGCGTAATCCGGAGAACGCGCCGCACCTCAAGTTCATGGACCAGGGCGGCTACGGCTATTCCACCGTGCGCGCGTCACCGGACGAACTGGAAACCGAATTCGTCTGCATCCCGATCCCGTTCGAGCGCAGCGAAACCGAAGACGGCGGCCCGCTACGCTACCGCGTCATCCACCGCGTCGCCCGCTGGGCGCCGGGCGGGCGACCGGAGATGCGCCAAGAAGTGGTGGAAGGCGACGTTGGCACAGCGATTTGAAGGTTGAAGCGCGGCGCCGCCGGCGACGCGGCCGGAGGCCGCGCGCTCCAACCGACAAAGTGCGCTAGACTTCAGCCATGAAGCCCCGCGAACTCCTCGCCACCGCGCAAATCCCAGGCGGCGACGAACTGCGCCTCTTTCGCCGCGACACCGAGTTCACGATCGCGCTCGGCGGCAATGAGCTGATGTCGAGCCGCATGCCCGGCTCGGAGGAGGCGCTGGCGCTGATGACGATCGAGCGCCTCCGCACCGAGGCGCCGCATGTGCTCATTGGCGGCTATGGCATGGGCTTCACGCTGCGCGCCGCCCTTGCACGCCTCGGCCCCAGCGCGCGCGTCACCGTCGCCGAACTTGTGCCGGAGATCATCGATTGGGCGCGCGGGCCGATGGCGGCGCTGAGCGCTGGTTGCTTGGACGACCCGCGCGTGGAGGTCGTGCTCGGCGACGTCGGCGCGCAGATTGCCGCCGTGACCAAGGGCTACGACGCCATCCTGCTTGACGTCGACAATGGGCCGGACGGCCTCGTGCGCGCCGAAAATGATCGCCTCTACGCTGCCCGCGGTCTGGGTGCCGCGAAGGCGGCGCTGAGGCCCCACGGCGTGCTGGCGATTTGGTCGGCGGCGCCGGACGTCGCCTTCGCGCGCCGGCTCAAACATGCAGGCTTCGACGTCGAAGAGGCGAATGTCCGCGCGCGCGCAGGCAAGGGCGCGCGCCATGTCATTTGGTTTGCCCGTCCGGCGTGATACCGAGAGCGTGTGGGGGAGGCGCCATGCAAGCGATCCAAATGAAAGCGAGCGATTGGGAGGCGGGCTTTTGCGCGCCGGGCTTTCCCGTTCCGCCGATCGGCAAGTTCCTCGGCGGACGCTTTGAAAGTCACGATGCGGCTGCCGCCATTCTGCGCGTCTCGTTCCCGACCAAGCCGGAATACGCCAATCCAGGCGGCGCGGTGATGGGCGGCATCGTCGCTTCGTTTCTCGACGATTGCATGGGCCCGCTCGTGGTGGCCGCGACGGGCGGCGAGAAATTCCCCGTGACGCTCGATCTGCACACCACCTATTTCAAGCCTGTTCCGATCGGCCCGCGTGCGCTGGTTGAGGCGCGTATCGATCGACTCGGCGCTTCAGCGGTGTTCACAAGCGCGCAAATCGCGAGTGAAAGCGGCGAAGTGCTGGTCCGCGCTGTGCAGACCGCCATGTTGCGTACGCCGATAAAGGCTTAGAAGAGCGGACGTGGCGCCCAAACTCACTCTCGTTGTCGCCGTCGCCAAGAATGGCGTCATAGGCCGCGACGGCGCGCTGCCGTGGCGGCTCTCGTCCGACATGAAGCGCTTCAAAGCCGCGACCATGGGCAAGCCTGTACTGATGGGCCGCAAGACCTGGGAGTCGCTGCCGAAGAGACCGCTGGTCGGCCGGCAGAACCTCGTCTTGACGCGTGACGCCGATTTCACGGCCGAGGGCGCGTGGGTTTTCACGGACCTCGCCGCCATGCTCGCCGCCGCGCGCGCGATGGCGCAGACGGCTGGCGCAGACGAAGCGTGCGTCATTGGCGGCGCCCAACTCTACGACGCTGTGCTGCCGCAAGCCGACCGGATCGTGCTGACCGAAGTGAACCTTGCGCCAAAAGGTGATGCGCGCCTCGATCTCGATCTTTCGCGCTGGCGAGAGGTGAACCGCGAGGACGTTGCGGCAGGCCCCAATGACGATGCGGATTTCGTTGTGCGCGTGCTGGAGCGCTAGGCGCGGCGCCGAGGCTCGGGTATCAGGTGTGCTCCGCTCATGCTAGGACCCGACAGCCGATGGAAATCCTCTGCGAAGGCCTTGAGTTTCCCGAAGGCCCGATCGTGCTGCCGGATGGCAGTGTCATCTTGGTTGAGATAAAGCGCCAGACGTTGACGCGCGTGTGGAACGGCAAGCGCGAAACCATCGCGCATCTCGGCGGCGGCCCTAATGGCGCCGCCTTCGGCCCCGATGGCGCTGTCTACGTCACCAACAATGGCGGCTTCGCCTGGCACGACATGGGCGGCCTCACCATTCCAGGTCACGCCGCGGCGGACTACGACATCGGCCGCATCGAACGTGTCGACATCAACACGGGAAAATTCGAGCGCGTATATGACGCTGCAGGCGGCAACAAACTCTCTGGCCCGAACGACATCGTGTTCGATAAGTCGGGCGGCTTCTGGTTCACCGATCTCGGCAAGGGCTATGCGCGCAGCAAGGACAAGGGCGGCATCTACTACGCCAAGCCGGACGGTTCGCGCATTGTCGAAGCGCGCTATGGCTCGATCGGCCTGAATGGCGTCGGCTTGTCGCCGGACGAAACGGTCGTCTACGCGGCCGAGACCGACACCGGAAAACTATGGGCCTTTGATATAACCGGAGAGGGCGAAGTGGCCCCGCCGGTCCTCGGCGCGCTCGGTCGCTGCATCGCGGTGCAGCCGGTGCATTGCTATTTCGACAGTCTCGCCGTCCAGGCCAATGGGGATGTATGCGTTGCAACGATCCTGCACAGCGGCATCACGACAATCACGCCGGACGGCCGATCTTCGCACACGCCATTCCCGGATCCATTGGTGACAAATATCTGCTTCGGCGGCGCCGATATGCGCGACGCTTACATCACGCTTTCAGCCACCGGCAAGCTGATCAAGGCGCGCTGGCCGGAACCCGGACTCAAACTCAACTTCGCTCCCTATTAGGAGGCGCCAATGACCATCATCGTCCATCATCTGGAAGAGAGCCGCTCGCAGCGGATTTTGTGGCTGCTGGAAGAATTGGGCGTCGCCTACGAGGTGCGTCGCTACGAGCGCAATCCGCAAACGCGGCTGGCGCCGCCGGAACTGAAGGCCATTCATCCGCTGGGCAAGTCGCCTGTGGTTGAGAAGGACGGGAAGATTCTCGCGGAGAGCGGCGCGATCACCGAATATTTCGCGGAAACCGAAGGCGGTGGCAAGCTTGCGGTCCCGGCCGGTGATCCGTTGCGCGCCGAATATCTCTATTGGCTGCATTTCGCGGAAGGTTCGGCGATGCTGCCATTGTTGCTGAAGCTCTATGCCGGTTTATTGGGAGATGCCGCTGCGCCGCTGATGCAGATGCGGATCGAACCTGAGATCGAAAATCACCTCTCGTTCGTGAACGCGAAGCTTGAGGGCAGGGATTATCTGGTGGGCGACCGGTTCACCGCGGCTGACATCGAAATGAGTTTTGTGCTGGACGCCGGTCGCGGGCGCGGCGGCCTCGACCGCTACCCGAACCTGTTGCGCGTGCGCACACAAAACCAGGCGCGGCCGGCCTATCAGCGCGCCCTGGAACGCGGCGGGCCATACAAGCTGGGCGCTGCATAGCTGGGCGCCCGCCCGCTCTTGCCTTTCCGCGCAACGCGCTGAATGTCTGCCGGATACGGAGGCAGCATGCGTTCTCGCGATTGCAAAATCGTCGCCACGATGGGCCCGGCGAGCGACCCGCCTGAGCGGCTGGCCATGCTCATCCAGGCGGGCGTCGATTGCTTCCGTCTGAATTTCAGCCACGGCAGCCGCGATGACCACGCCCGCCGCATGGCGGCGATTCGCGAAGCCGAGGCCAAGGCCGGCGCCAATGTCGGCGTGTTCGCCGATCTGCAGGGGCCGAAGATCCGCGTCGGGACGTTTGAGGGCGGCGAGATCAAGCTGAAATACAACGAGATCGTGACGCTCGAAGCCTCCACGGAGTTGGGCGCGCACGGACTCATCCGGCTTCCCCACGCCGAACTTGTGAACGCGCTAGAGGAAGGCGACATCCTCAAGCTGGACGACGGCAAGCTGCAGCTAACGATCATCGAGCGCGGACGCACGCAAGTGAAAGCGCGCGTCGATTTCGGCGGCGTTCTAAAGAACCAGAAGGGCGTCAACGTCCCCACGCGCCGCATCCCCATCAGTGCGCTGACCGAGAAGGACCGCATCGATCTCGGCTATGCGCTCGATCTCAACGTCGACTATGTGGCGCTTTCGTTTGTGCAGCACCCCGAAGACGTGCGGGAGGCGCGCGACCTCATCGGCGATCGCGCCGGCATCATTTCCAAAATCGAAAAGCCATCGGCGCTTCAGCAGATCGAGGAAATTGTCGAGCTCTCCGACGCTGTCATGGTCGCGCGCGGCGATTTGGGGGTTGAGCTGCCGCCCGAGCAAGTGCCGATCGCGCAGCGCAAAATCATTCGCGCCGCGCGCGCCGCGGGCCGGCCGGTCATCGTCGCCACTCATATGCTGGAAAGCATGGTCGATGCGCCAACGCCGACGCGGGCGGAGGCGTCCGATGTCGCAACGGCCGTCTATCAGGGCGCCGACGCTGTTATGCTCTCGGCTGAGAGCGCGGTTGGGCGTCATCCGCAATCGGCGGTCGCGATCATGGATCGCATCATCCGAGCGGTGGAATCCGATGCCGAATATTGGGCCGGCCTGCCGCGCGACATGACGCCGCCTCAGGCCACGACCGCCGACGCCATTGCGCTCTCCGCCCGACATATCGCCGACGTCATCGGCTGCGCCGCGCTGGTGGCGTACACAGCGACCGGATCGACCGCGATCCGCGTTGCGCGCGAGCGCCCGCGCTGCGGCGTCATCGGCTTGACGCCGCTCGTCGGCACCGCGCGGCGCCTGTCCTTGGTGTGGGGCGTGCGTTCGATGGTGACGGAGGATGTGAGCAACGTCGAAGAAATGGTCGAGAAGGCCGACGCCGCCGTGCGCAAGTTGGGTGTGGCGGAGGTCGGCGACCGCGTCGCCGTGATCGCCGGCATTCCCTTTGGCCGGGCCGGGAAAACCAACACCATCCGCGTGTTGCGATTGGAGTAGCGGTGCAACGCATCGCAAACCCCTCAAGCGCCATCACACGTTACGCAGACATCGGCGGGGTGGTGGAGTTCGCCGTTTACGACGATGCCGATGGCGATCCGGATGCAGTGTTCGCGGCTGTCTGTGACGCGGCGCCGATCGAAAATCCGGAGGCGCTACGCGCGATAGGCTTCCGACGCCTGGATGACGCGAGCTTCTATGGCGATTGGTACGAGTTAGCCACGCACTCGCTTTTGCTGATCGGAACGTGGGGAGGCATCGAACGTCCCTTGGTCAACCCAAAGCTCCGCGATCTCGATGATCACCGACTGGCGGGTGGTGGTCTGATTCCAGAGGCCGGGGCCGGCGGGCAGTTCGCCTACGCGTTCTCGCATCCTCCCTACGGCCTACAGGCCAAGCCTCGCGAGATTCAAGACCTCTTCGATAAGATCAGGCACGCCATTCTCCCCGCGGCCGTCGATCACGAGATTTTGGACTGGAGCTCGCCCGATCTGCCGATGGCCTCATCCTATTTTGAGCCTGGCATGGAATGGTGGGGTGTTTTCTTGTTCAGCATATATGTCCCAGAGCACCGACGACTCAGCATTGTCTGGGCTTCAACCACCGACTGACGATTGGCGGCGAGGTCGTTGACCCCACATATTGAACGCATGGAAGCAACGCCCGACCGCATGCGCATTGGCCAAAGGCGCGCGCTCACCGCTGGTGAGATCGCGCTTGGGCGCATGGTTTTCGCAGAGGAAATCGACTGGCGGCGCGTGCGCGTGCTGCAGGCGCCGCCGTTGAATTTCGGCGCGATGGTGCCGCTCGGGCGCACCATCGTCTTTTCCAAATGGCGCGCGCATCGCGATTTCGCCGATGCCTCGCTCGCCGAGCAGGGTTGGTTCATCCATGAACTGATGCACGTGTGGCAGGCTGCGCGCGGCGTGACGTTGGCGGCGGCCAAGCTCAGCGCCATCGGCAAGCACGCCTATGCTTACAAACCCAATCCCGGCGTGGCGCTGAAGCACTACAATATTGAGCGCCAGGCAGAGATCGCACGCCATCTCTTTCTCGCGCGCAACAGCGCTCATGAGCCTGGCATGCCCGAGCCTGCTTGGCTGGAAGCGATCTGGGCGAGCCGTTCTAAGCTTCGTCAGGGCGTAGCGTGAATTCGCCGTTGCGCGTGCGCTCCGGCAGCGACGCGCAAAAATCAGCGACCGCCTCTTCCCCGTAACGATCCACCATGTCGGCCAGGGCAGCGAAGATCGCGACCGAGGCGATTACTTCGGGCTCGGCGCCGTCGGCAAGGGCGGCGTCCCACGCGTTGAGCACGAGTTCAAGCGCGCGCGCTTTCTGATCGGCTTCAGTCGTCACTGTGACGCGCACTCAGGCCCTGCGACACGCGCACGCCGCGTGCCCGCAATTCAGCTTCCATCTGGCGCGTGGTGGCGTCGCATGTTGGAAACCGGGCTTCTTCGTTGCGGTAGCCGCGATTGAAGCCTTCGACCAGCAGCGCATTGTAACTGGGCTCACGCTGGATCACGCTGCGCATGAAATCGCGCCAGCGCTGGTCGCCGCGGCCTTCACAGATGATCCGTAGATAGTGCGACCCGCCCAGCACCTCGGACAATTCCACCAATTGCGCGCGATACCATTCTTCGCCGCGCGCCGGCGCTGCTTGCTGGGCCGGCGTCTGCGCGGGCTGACGGCGTTGTTGCTGCGCCGCAGCGGGCGCGGCCGCACTGGCGGCGATCAGCAATGCGCAGAGGGCGGAGCGGAAGTGCATGGGGGCGAACTAGCGTGCAAACAGGGCGGGACTAAGGATTCGCCGTTCATACAGCGCTCACCCGCGCCCGGCGAGAGGCCCAGGGCCGGGCCTGTTCCAGCTCATAGGCCAGTTCCAGGAGCTTACGTTCGTGGCCCTTGGGCGCGGAGAAGTGCGCCCCGATCGGCATGCCGTTAGCCTCCGACCACGCCAGCGGGACGCTCATCGCGGGGGCGCCGGCGACGTTCTGCAGCGGGGTGTAGCCGACATAGGCGTTCACGCGTTCCAGCCCGGCCATGCCCAAAGTCGGCGAGAATTCGCCGATAGCTGGCGGTGTCGAGGTCAGCACTGGCGTCAGCAGCACATCGACGTCCGCCAGCAGCGCGTTGAATGTCGCCTCGACGGTCAGCAGCCGCTGCAAGGACGCTTGCAGGGCTTCCGGTCCTTGCGTCTGGGCAAGCTGAGCAAGCTCCAACGTCAAAGGCTCCAGCAGCTGGTCGAGCGGCGCGCCCTCCGGCGCTTGGCTCTGGACCAGTTGCACGACTTCGGCGGCGCCGGCGGCCCAGATCAGGATGAAGTCGTCGGCGAATTGCTGACCCTCCATCGAGCGGCCTTCGCGCACCTCGTGACCGAGTGACCGGCACAGTTCGGCGACGCCGTGGATCGCGGCGAGAACGTCGGGCTGCGGTTCACGACCGAGGAAGTCGCGGGTCGCCAGCATGATGCGCAAGCGCTGACGGTTGGGGCTGCTCACCATGCCCACAGGCGGGAGCGCAGCGCCGGCGCCAGTTTGCTCCGTAACCGCAAGCCAGGCAGCGCTGTCACGCACGCTGCGGCTGACGCAGCCATTGACCGAGATCGAAATGCCGCTGTCGGGCCGCCCAGCGCTGACGGTGCGGTCGCGTGAAGGCTTCAGCCCGAAGAGGCCGTTGCAGGAGGCGGGAATGCGGATCGAGCCGCCGCCATCGCTTGCGTGCGCCACCGGCACGACGCGCGCGGCCACGGCCACCGCTGCGCCACCGGAGGAGCCGCCGCATGATTTGGCTGGGTCCCAGGGGTTGCGTGTCGCGCCGCCAAGCAGCGGCTCAGTCGTCGCAGTGAGCCCGAACTCCGGCGTCGTCGACTTGCCGAACGGCGCCAGGCCTGCGGCCAGCAGCGCGTCCATGTAAGGCGGCTGTTCTGTCGGGACGAAATTCGCGAACGCGCGGCTGCCGTATTTGGTCGGCTGGCCGACCATGGGCAGCAGATCTTTGATTAGCGTCGGCACGCCCGCGAACGGGCCAGCCAGGCGCTCGCCGGCGCGCGCGCGGCCCGCGTCGTAGAAGGCGCTGGCCATGAAGTTAAGTTGTGGGTTGACGCGCTCGGCGCGCGCTATCGCTGCATCCATCGCCTCTAGCGCGGTGATGTGGCCAGTGCGGATGGCGGCGGCGACGCCCGTCCCGTCCAACTCGCCCAGCGCGTCGGATGGACTGGTGGTTGCATCTGGCGTGTCCGGCGAGGAGGAGCACGCGCTGGCCAGCCCGCTCATGGCGATGGCGTTCGCCATCAATGCACGCCGGGACAGTGCTTGGCTCATCGCGTTCCCCCTTTTTGTCGCCGCGTGTAAGTTGCTTTACGCCGCGCGGGACGCAAGGGCTTGCCTCAACGTCAGGAGCCCGCCAGAGCGATTTCCATGTCCCGTATGCGTGCTGATTTGCTGCTGGTGGCGCGCGGCCTCGTTGAGAGCCGCGCCAAAGCGCGCGCGGCGATCGAGAGCGGCGGCGTCCGCGCCAACGGCGCGCCTGTGGATAAGCCGTCTGACCTGATCGCTGAGGACGCCGCGCTTGACGTGACGCCGCCCCATCCGTGGGTGTCGCGCGGCGGCGTCAAGCTCGCGCATGCGCTGGAGCATTTCGGCGTCGATCCGTCCGGGCGTATTTGCCTCGACGTTGGCGCCTCGACGGGGGGCTTTACCCAGGTGCTGCTCGCCCGCGGCGCAGCGCGGGTCTACGCGGTGGACGTCGGCATCGGCCAGTTGCATGCGTCCCTTCAACGCGATCCGCGCGTGGTCAGCTTGGAGCGCACAGATGCGCGCACGCTAAGCCGAGAGTTCATTCCAGAAGCGCCAACGCTCATCGTGTGCGACGTGAGCTTCATCGGCGCAGCCAAGGCGTTGTCGGCGCCGCTTTCTCTCGCCGCACCGCGCGCGGACCTTGTTGCGTTGATCAAACCGCAATTCGAGGCGGGCCCGAACGCCGGGAAGAGTGGCGTCCTGTCAGAGGAGGTCGCGCGCGCCGCCGCACGCGATGCGATTGCGGCGCTCGATGGCGTGGAAGGCTTCGGCGTGCGCGCCGCCATCGACTCGCCCACTCGCGGCGGCGACGGCAATCTCGAACAGCTCCTCCACATGCAGCGCTAAAAAATCGCCCCGGCCTTGGGGAGCCGGGGCGAGGTTGAGCGTACGAGGGTTCGTACTATGGAGCTGGTTACTCGGGCCGCCAGACGCCATCGGCGCCGCGGCACATCCATGCGTCTTCGCGATACTCGCGGCCGTAGGGATCGCGCGTCACGATCTCGCCCATGCGGCAATCGCGGTCGTCGCGATAGCCTGAGTCACGATACGGGCCGCCGTAGAGGTCTTCGTCCGACGCGTACGGGTCGTTCTGGTTGTACTGGTAGGCTTGACCGTTATACGGGTCGTAGCTGCCTTGCGGCACGCCATTGCATTGGGCCGAGTTGCGTCCAATCGCGCCACCGGCCGTCGCACCCACGACTGCCCCCAGAAGCGCGCCTTCGCCGCGAACGCCGCGGTCGGCCACTTCACGGCCGAGCAGCGCCCCGACAATGCCGCCGATGATCGCGCCGCCTGCGGTGCGGTTGTTGCGCGACTGCTGGCATTGCTGCTGATTGGCGACGTGTTCGTCGTGATAGGTCGGGTATTGCTGAGCGGCCGCCGTCGTCGGCGCAACGGCCGTCAGGGCAATCGCCAGGGCGGAAGCGGCGGCGAGAACTTGACCACGCATGATGGGCTCCTGTCTGTCAGCCTTGAGGTAACCAGAACCGGCCTGAACAGAACATGAAGCGAATGAACCGCCTTGCCCGCGCCCGGCACAAGCCGTCGGGGACGCGCACCGGCCCCGCGCCAGCGCCCGCTGAAGAGCGGGAACTGGTGCTGGCTGCCGTCGGCGCACGCGGCGACGCCGTGGCCGATGGGGCGCAGGGGCCGATTTATGCGCCGTTTGCCCTGCCGGGGGAGCGGGTTCGCGCCCGTGTCGCCGGCGATCGCGCGGAAGTGCTTGAAATTCTTGAGCCAAGTGAGGCGCGCCAGGCGCCTGCGTGCCGACATTTCGGGCGCTGCGGCGGCTGCCAGCTGCAACATTGGCGCGACGCCGAGTATCTCGCCTGGAAACGCCAGCAGGTGGTTTCGGCATTGGAGAAACGCGGCTTCTTTGGCGCGCCTGTCGATGCCGCCGTACCAGCTTGGGGGCAGGGCCGCCGCCGCGCCGCCTTCCACGCTGCGCGGCTGGGCGGTCAGGTTCGCATCGGTTTTATCGAACGAGGCGGCGCCAAGCTTACCCCGATCAGCCAATGCCCTGTCTTGGCCCCGGCGCTGGAGGCGCTGGCGCTGAAGCTGACGCCGCTGGCGGAGATGGCGCTGCCGGCGCGCGGCGAGATCACCATCCACTGCCTGCTGACCGATGTCGGCGTCGATGTCGCGATCAAGGGCGCGGGCCGCGCCGATCTGTTGCATCGCGCCGCGCTGGAAGCGCTGAGCGGGGAGGCGGCCCGACTTGAACTCGCGCGGCTTTCCATTGACGGCGAACCCATCGTCGCACGCGCCAATCCGATGCTGCGCATGGGGCGTGCGCTGGTGGCGCCGCCGCCGGGCGCCTTCCTGCAAGCCACCTCGGCGGGCGAGGAAGCGCTGGCGGCGCTGGCGCTGGACGCAATCAAGGGCGCCAAACGCGTCGTGGACTTGTTTTCCGGCATCGGCACGTTCGCACTCCGCATCGCCGAACACGCCGAGGTTTTGGCGGCGGAATCCGACCCGGACATGCTCGTCGCTCTGAAGCGCGCGGCCGATGGTGCGGGCGGGGCGCTCAAAGAGGTGACGACGCTGCGCCGCGACCTGCTCCGGACGCCGCTTTCAAGCCTGGAAATGAAGAAGTTCGACGCCGCCGTTATTGACCCGCCGCGTTCCGGCGCGCGCATGCAGGCCGAGCAAGTCGCTCGCGCGCCTATCCGCAAGCTTGCCTACGTCTCCTGCGATGCGGCTTCGTTCGCGCGCGACCTGAAAGTGCTGGTGGAGCACGGCTTCACGCTCACGCGCGTTACGCCTGTCGATCAATTCCGTTGGAGCCCGCACATCGAACTGGTAGGGGCGTTGGAGCGATGAAGAAGACGACGCTCCTATCGGGCCGCAGGCGCCAGCGCGAGGCAGATGAAGAGGCCACGCCGCAGATCGCGCCGGATTTTTGGAAGCATAAATCGCTGGCCGAAATGAACGGCGCGGAATGGGAGGCGCTCTGCGATCGCTGCAGCAAATGCTGCGTCATCAGCCTTGAGGATGCCGACACCGGCCAACTCTATCTCACCGACGTTTCGTGCAAGCTGTTCGACACTGCGGCGTGCCAATGCGGCGACTATGCCAATCGCAAAAAGAAAGTGCCCGACTGCGTGAAGCTCACGCCGAAGAACGTGCCGAAGCTCGATTGGCTGCCGCGTACGTGCGCCTATCGGCTGGTTAGCGAAGGCAAGGAGCTGTTTTGGTGGCACCCGCTGATTTCGGGCAGCTTTGAAACCGTGCACGCCGCCAACGCCTCGGCGCGCAATAAAACCCGCCCGGAGGGGCGGCTGAAAATGGCCGGCTTGATGAAGCGCATTGTGCAATGGCCGGAGCCGCTCGCCGAACCGCCCAAGCGCCGGCGCAAATAGGTCCGCGACCACGCGGCCGGTGGCGTTGCAAAGCGACGTCGCTATACTCGTCTCCATGAGCCTAAAGCGCGATCTTGGCCGCGCCCGTTATGCCGCCGCTCAGGGCGCGCGCGTGGCTTGGTACATGAGCCAGTATTTGCTCGCCCGCCGCATATCCGGCCCGTTCAATCGTCCCGGCGAACCCAAGTTCGAGCCGCGCGCGGAAGAAGGCGATCCGCAACAAATTCGCACGGCGTTTCTCGACCTTTTCGCCAAGGACCGCGCCAATATCGAAGCGGGGCTTTATCCGGCCCCGAACGATATCAGGCTCGAGCGGGCCGTCGCGGCGCTGCGCAACTCCGCCAATTTCTTCCGCGATCTGCCGCGTGTCGATCAGCGCCGGCTTGCGCGTGACGGCGTCGAGGTGCGTAAGCAGGCCGATGGAGAAAGCCGTTACCCCGCTTATTATTTGCAGAACTTCCACTATCAGACCGGCGGCTGGCTCAGCGAGGACAGCGCCAAGCTCTATGACACGCAGGTCGAAATCCTGTTTGGCGGTGCAGCGGATGCGATGCGGCGCATCGCCCTTGGTGCGCTTGCGCGTGGGATTAAGGGCCGCGATCAGCGGCGCGTGAAGCTGCTCGATGTTGCCTCCGGCAATGGCCGCTTTCTGCGTCAGATTTTGCAGGCGTTCCCGCGTATTCCAGCGACTGGCCTCGACATGTCGCCGGCCTATTGCGCAGAAGCGCGCAAGGGGCTGTCGGATTGGCGCCAGGTGGAGATCGTCACCGGCGCAGCCGAAAACATGCCGTTCGAGGCGGAGAGCTTCGATGCGGTCACCTGCGTCTATCTCTTTCATGAATTGCCGCCGCGCGTGCGTCGCGAGGTGGCGCGCGAGATCGGCCGGGTACTGAAGCCGGGCGGCGTACTCGTGCTGGCGGATTCAATCCAGACCGGGGACGCCGCCGATCTCGACCGCATGCTGGAATATTTTCCAGTCGGGTTTCACGAGCCGTACTTCAGCTCGTACCTGAAGGAAGATTTTTCTGCGCTGTTCGGAGAATTCGGCCTCGAACTGGAAGAAACCGAACTCGCTTTTCTCACCAAGTCGCTGCGGCTGCGGAAACGTTGAGCGAAATCTTGGTGGGCTTCGGATCGTCTAGCGGCTCGCCTGGCGTGTAGGAGATGTCGATCGCACGGATCGTCGGCACCTCAAGCAGTTCGTCTGCCGCCAGAGCCAGTTCCGGTCCGCCGAGCAGCGTTTCCGTCGTGAAACTGTAGTCGGCGATTTGGTGCACGACGATGGGCTCGACAGGCGCCGGCAGCTCAACCTCCGCCGCAGCCTGCGCTGCAACGACAACACGCTGCACTTCCGGAACATAGGGCGCCGCCGCCGCGCCCGGGTTCCATTCCGGCCCGCCGCTCAACACATAGTCCACGCCGCCGGCGAACACGGTGAAAATGATGGCGAAGGTGCTGGCGGCCCAGAACCGTTCCCGCTTTTTCGGGTCACGCGCAGCCGTGGCGGCGGATTGTCCGAAGCGGACGGCGGCCTCGCGCAGAGCGGACAGACGGACACGCATGGGCAGGACTCCCCGAACTGCCGACCCGCAATGCGGGCGAAAACGCGGCGGAACTTACTCCTGTTTGGGGCGCGCGCCAACTCGCGCGCAGGCCAAAAACGCCTGCCGGCGATTGCTTTTCGGCAACGAAAACCGTGCTGTTAATAAATGCCGAGCTCCGGCTTCGGCGCGTAGAGCAGCGCATCTTGTTCTTCGAAGGCCGATTCGAAATCGCCGGGCAAAGGCGTCATCTCGGCGCTTAGGACCTCGGCATACGCGACCGGTTCCGGCGCGATTGGACCCGGCTCTTCGGCGTAAAGGGCGGCGATCTCACGATAGAGATCGTCTTGGCTGATTGCCGAGGCGTCTGGCGCGGCGGCGTCATCCATGCCGCCGGCCAGGTCCGTTTCGCCCTCGTCCCGCTGAGCCTCATCGAGCGGCAGCATCGGCATGTAGGAAACCGGCGTCGTGCGTCCGCTGTCAGCGAACCAGGGTTGTTCGATCACCTGCACATATTGGCTGTCGGTGCGACGTGCTTCCGGCAGCGCGAGGCCAGGCGTCGGCAAGACGCCGCCCAAGATTAGCTCGAAGCCAGCCACGGCAGCGATGGCGATGCCGCTGAATACGGCGGTCGCGATCAGACGATCTTTGAGGATGGGGCGGTCTTCGAGCATGGGCTTTGTCCTTGCGCGGACAACAGCGCTTTGCCGCCCTAGTTCCAGCGCCGTCTGCGCTCAGCCACCGGTCTGGCCGCGGTGACGCAGCATGGCGTCCGCTAGAACGCACGCCATCATGGCCTCACCCACGGGCGCTGCACGGATGCCGACGCAGGGGTCATGGCGGCCCTTGGTGGAGACCTCCGCGTCCTGACCGTCGCGCGTGACGGTCCGCCGTGGCGTGAGGATGGATGAGGTGGGCTTGACCGCGAAACGCGCGACAATCGGCTGCCCCGTCGAAATGCCGCCCAGAACGCCGCCAGCCATGTTGGAGAGAAACACCGGCTTGCCGTCGTTTCCCGCGCGCATTTCGTCTGCGTTTTCGACGCCGGTCAGCGCCGCTGCCGCAAAGCCCGCCCCGATCTCGACACCCTTCACCGCGTTGATGCTCATCAGCGCGCCGGCGAGTTCGGCGTCGAGCTTGCCATAGATTGGCGCGCCCCAGCCCGCTGGCGCCCCGGTGGCTTCCACTTCGATGATCGCGCCGACTGAGTTGCCGTCCTTACGCGCAGCGTCGAGCAAAGCTTCCCACTGTTTCGCGGCTTCCGCGTCGGGCGACCAAAACGGATTGTTCTCGACCTCGTTCCAGTCCCAGCGCGCGCGGTCGATGGCGACGGCGCCGATCTGCACCAACGCCGCACGGATTTGTACGCCATCGCCGAGAACGCGCCTTGCGATTGCGCCCGCAGCGACGCGCGCTGCAGTTTCGCGCGCTGAAGAGCGGCCGCCGCCGCGATAATCGCGCAGCCCGTATTTGGCGTCATAGACGTAGTCGGCGTGGCCTGGCCGATAGAGGTCGCGGACGTCGTCATAATCCTTGCTGCGCTGATCGACATTCTCGATCACCAGCGAAATCGGCGCGCCGGTGGTGACGAGGCCCGCGGTGCGATCGTCCTCGAATACGCCGGATAGAATTCTTACTTCGTCCGGCTCGCGGCGTTGCGTGACGAAGCGGCTCTGCCCGGGCTTGCGGCGATTGAGCCAGAACTGAATGTCCGCGACCGTGATCGGCAAACCAGGCGGGCAGCCATCGACAACGCAGCCAAGCGCCGGCCCGTGGCTTTCGCCCCAGGTGGTGACGCGGAAAAGGTGGCCGAACGTGTTGTGAGACATGGAGCTAGCGACGCCTTATATCGGCTTTGCACAGAAGGGGAGCACGATTCCTTGTCCGGCGACGACCTGATCCCGCCTTCGCCAAAATACGATCCCGCAGCGCAGCCGCCGCCCGACGATGCGGCCCTGTTCGCGGAGAGCGAGCCCTTCGCCTTGTTCGAGCGCTGGTTCAAGGACGCGAAGCAAAAGGAGCCCAACGACCCCAATGGCATGGCGCTCGCGACTGCCGACGCCGATGGCTACCCCGATGTGCGCATGGTGCTGATGAAGGGCTTCGAGGATGGCGCCTTCACCTTCTATTCGAACGCCGAGAGCGCCAAGGGACGCGAACTGGCGGCCAATTCCCGAGCTGCGGTGGTGTTCTACTGGAAGAGCTTGCGCCGGCAGGTGCGGGCGCGGGGTGTGATCGAGCCGGTGTCGGACGGGGAGGCCGACGCCTATTTCCGCAGCCGCGACCGGGGTGCGCGGTTGGGCGCGTGGGCCAGTCTGCAATCGCGTCCGCTTGAAGATCGCCTGGCGCTTGAGAAGCGTATCGCTGAATACGCCCTCAAGTTTGGCGCCGGCGAGGTGCCGCGCCCGCCGCACTGGCGCGGCTATCGGCTGGTTCCGCTGGCAATGGAATTCTGGCGCGACCGCCCATTTCGGTTGCACGACCGCCTGGTGTTCGTGCGCACGGCGCCGAACCAAGCTTGGACGAAATCGCGGCTCTACCCTTAACGCTTGCGCAACCGGCGCAGCGAGACGCTCTACGGGCGAGTCGGAGATTTGCCCGTTGCGCGCGTTTGACGCCGCCATTGCTGCGCTGATGTTGCTGGCGTCGGCGCTCCGTCCGCCACATGCGGCCCCAAAGCTTGTGCCGGCCGTGGACGCGCCATCGGCGGCGATGCTCGACCGCGCGGCGCTACCGACGGCGCAAGTCGCGCTCATCGCCTCGCTCTGGGCCGCGCCTACGTACCAATGCCTCGCGACGCCCGTCTTCGAGCTGTTGCCCGCACCAGCCGTGCTTGGCGCGTCGATGCACATCGGGACGACCGCCTTGTCCGATGCCAGGATGCTGCAGGCGCTCCTGCAGGAGGCGTTTCCGCGCGCGGACGCTGGCGCCGAAGATCGCCCACACGCGCGCGCCGCCTGACGCAGCGTTTGCCAGTTGCATGCAGAGCCGCTTAAATCGTCGCCAACGATATGATCGGGAGGCGCGCGATGCATGGTCTTATGCAGGATTGGCAATTGACAGTGGATCGAATTCTCGACCACGCGAAAACCAATTTCCCGCGCCGCGAAGTGGTGACCCGCAGCATCGAGGGCCCGATCTCGCGCACCACCTACGCCAACGTCTGGCGGCGCGCCAAGCAAGTTACCAATGCGCTGCAGGAGCGCGGCATTCAGCCGGGCGATCGCGTCGCCACGCTCGCCTGGAACACCGAACGCCATCTCGAAGCCTGGTACGGCGCCATGTGCATGGGCGCGGTGCTGCACACGGTGAACCCGCGCCTGTTTCCCGAGCAGATCGCCTGGATCATCAATCACGCCGAAGACAAAGTGCTGTTCTTCGACACCACCTTTTTGCCGATTGTAGAAAAGATCGCCGGTCAGTTGAGCACGGTGAAAACCTACGTCGTGCTGACGGATCGCGATCATCTCCCGCAATCGGGCTTGCCGCTCATCGCATACGAGGACTTCATCGCCGGCCACGCGCAAGAGGCGCGTTGGGGCGGCTTTGACGAAAACACCGCCTGCGGCCTTTGCTATACGTCGGGCACGACGGGCGATCCGAAGGGCGTGCTCTATTCGCATCGTTCCAACGTGCTGCATGCGATGGCCGCAAACCAAACCGACGTGTTCGGCTGCGGCGCGAGCGACGTTGTGCTGCCTGTGGTGCCGATGTTCCACGCCAATGCGTGGGCGATCGCGTTCGTGGCGCCCATGTGCGGCGCCAAGCTGGTTATGCCCGGCGCCAAGCTCGACGGCGCCAGCGTCTATGAGCTGCTTGAAACCGAGAAAGTGACGTTCACCGCGGCGGTGCCGACAGTGTGGCTGATGCTATTGTCGCATCTGCGCGAAAATAATCTCAAGCTCTCCACCTTGAAGCGCGTCGCGATCGGCGGCTCCGCCGTACCCGAAGCGGTGTTGCGCGCCTTCGAGGATGATTACGGTGTCGAAGTCATCCATGCCTGGGGCATGACCGAGATGAGCCCTATCGGTTCGCTCGGCAAGTTGCTGCCTGAACACAAGGCCATGGATCACGAGAGCCAGATCAAGGCTAAGCTGAAGCAGGGGCGGGCGCTGTTCACGGTCGACATGAAGATCGTCGACGACGCCGGCGTGGAGAAACCGCACGATGGCAAGGCTTTCGGCCGTTTGCTTGTGCGCGGCCCCGCGGTAGCGCGCGCTTATTTCAAGAATGCGGGCGCCCGCAACGACAAGGGCGAATGCTTGGAAACCTGCGGCTTCTTCGATACCGGCGACGTCGCCACCATCGATGAACTGGGCGTGATGCAGATCACTGACCGCGCCAAGGACGTGATCAAATCCGGCGGCGAGTGGATCAGCTCGATCGACATCGAGAACATCGCGGTGGGCGCCGAAGGCGTCGCCAACGCCGCCGTCATCGGCATTCTGCATCCGAAGTGGGACGAGCGCCCGCTGCTGATCATCGAACCGAAGCCGGGCGCGCAGCCGACGCGCGAGCAATTGCTCGCATTCCTGGAGGGCAAGATCGCCAAGTGGTGGACGCCCGACGATGTTGTGCTGGTCGAGAAAATCCCGCTCGGCGCCACCGGCAAGATCAACAAGCTCGCCTTGCGCGAGACCTTCAAAGACTACCGGTTCCCAAACACGCAAGCGGCGGAATGAGGCGGCGAGCGTTCATGATTGGCGCGGGTTCGGCGTCGCTCGCTGGATGCTCGCTTTCGCCGCAGCTGTTCCTTCTGAACAACTCCGGCCGTGCCGTCGATGTGCTCGCGGCGTCGAATGATGGTGACCAACGCACGTCTGAAATGGACGGTTGGTTCTTCTCGCGTCGCCACATTGCTGTCGGGCGAGGGCGCGAGATCATCTGGTCGCAGGACGGACAGGATATCTGGGTTCTTCTGCGATCGGCGCACCGGCAGTTCTGGCATCGAGTGCCAATTCTAAAGCTGACATCGAGCAACGCATATTGCGTGGTTCAGCTGCAGCCAGATCTATCCGTTTGGCTGTTGGCGGATAATGTTTGGCGCACGGAGGAGAGGCGGCTCACGGTCCGTGCGGACCTTCCCGATCAAACACCACCGTACCCACTTCAACCAATCGAGGCGCAAACGCGGCGTGGTTAAGCGTTTGCGATTGCGCATTCGCAGAGCGCGTAACTGAATACACACGCGGGCATCCCATATTGTGGGCATGCACACGCAAACCTTTCTTTGGCGGACTGCCGGCGGTCTGGTTGGCGTCGCGGCGCTGGTGGCGCTGGCGCATGCCATCGGCTGGCTGTCGGACAGCCTCGATCTGCTGTCGCGCTAGGCCGTCGCCCAGTATTCGCTGTCGACGCAGGCGTCGCCTTTGCAGGCGGCTTCGCCCAACTGCACCAGACGGATCATGTGCGCGAGCACGGAGTGGCAGGCGGCCGGATGCAGGCGCTTGTCCACGTCCACGTACATTTCCGCGACCATGTCCTTGATCAAGCGCTTGCCTGAGGCGAGCTGAGCGCGAACCTGCGCCTCGCGGTCGAGCCGATGTTCAAGAAATGCATCGAGGAACGCGCGCACCTCGCGTACAGGCGGACCGTGCGTCGGCCACAGTGTCGTGTACTCGCGCGCGATGACCTTGCGCAGGCTGTCGAGATAATCGGTCATGTCGCCGTCGGGCGGGCCGATGACGGTGGTGGACCAGCCCATGATGTGATCGCCGGTGAAGAGGGCGTTCTCTTCGCGCAGCGCGAACGCGAAGTGGTTGGTCGTGTGCCCCGGCGTCGCGACAGCTTCGATCGTCCAGCCCGGGCCCGCAAAGATATCGCCGTCGGTGACATTGAAATCTGGCCGGAAGCCATGATCGTCGCCTGCTTCCAAACGCAGTTCGTCGCAATCGCTGGGTTTCGGCGGTTCCTTGCTGGAATAGCTTTTGGCCCCCGTCGCGATCGCCAGTGGGGTTGCGCCCGGGCTGTGATCCATATGGCGATGCGTGACCAGAATATGTGTCACGCGCTCGCCTTCGACGGCGCGCAAAATTGCTTCAATGTGCTCGGGATTGTCGGGGCCGGGATCGATCACGGCGACATCGCCGCGGCCAACGATGTAAACGCCGGTGCCTCGAAACGTGAACGGCCCAGGATTGTTCGCCACCAGACGGCGGATCAGCGGGCTCACCTGCTGCGCTTCGCCGTAGGTGAAATCCATGTCCTGCACGAACGGAATTTTCGCGGCCATCAAGCGCCTCTGTTCACGCGCCGCGCACGTAATCCCTGAACGCCTTGGCGAGCATGCGCGCGGCGACAAGCTTGTCCTGCAAGTTCAGCGCAATCGGCGGACCCATGTCCGTTTTGTTGGCGTCGACAATGTAGAGCCGGCCATCGGTCCGGTCCCGCAGCACGTCCACGCCGCCCCAATCCAAGCCGATCTCGCGGGTGAACGCGGTGATCTGTCTCTGCTCCTCGGCGCTGAACACCTCGTCCGGCGTCTTGAGCAGCACTTCGGTATTCGTATTGAGGAAGCGCTTGGTTACTTGCCGGCGCTTGATGAAGACGCAAACCGGCTTGCCGGCGACGGTTGAGGTGCGCAGGTCCTCGACGATGTTGAGATCGAGCGTGCGATTGTCGATCACGCGCTGATAGACGCGACCGGGCACAGCTGGCGTTGGGCACTGGACAATGCGGCCGTCGTGGGCCGCGTTGATCTCGGATTTCTCGACAGCCGTGCCGACATACGTCGCCGGATCGACGGCGAGCTTGTTGCCGAAAGCGACTTCGGAGGCCCGCGACACGTTGGTCTTGGAGACATCGCGGCAGCGGAAATTGATCAGCTTGGCGCCTGGCTTCACGCGCGCGGGCGGATCGTTGGGGCTGAAGGTGGCGTCCTCGAACTGCATCACCACGTCGGCGGTCGAGGCGTCCTTGGCCAGCTTGGCGCCGGCGATGCGCGAGACCGACCAGATCAGATACCAAGGCCGCGCCCGTTCCGGCGTAAAGGCGATGGTGAAATGCGGTGTCGCGGGCTGGATTTGCTGGGCCGCGAAAAAGAAACGGAACCACGCCGTCACTTGCGCCAGCACCGAAGGCGAGTACGGCACGCGCGCACCCGTCTTGCGCACGGTGAGGCCGGTCAGCCCGAACTCGAAATCCTTCAGCCAGACGCGCCCTGAGGTCTGGAAGATGCGCGGGGTGGCGTCTGTCACCGGGAAACCTCCCGCGGCCCATGGCTTGCAACGACGCCCATGATGAGCGCCGCTTTAACCATATGCATGTTCGCGTTGGATCGCGTGCGCACCGTGCTGCTCGCCCTGTCCCTGATCGTCTTGCTGAAGATGGCCTGGATACTGATTACGTCGGGCGCCGGTTAGAGTTTCGGCGCGAGTGTTTCGAGCGCCCCCCGCGCCCCCTCCAAGTCGTAGCCTGCCTTACCCGCCAAAGCGATGATTTCATCCGGACGCAGGGCGCCCGCAAGGGCTTGCGCCATCGCCCACGCCATTATTGAGCGTTTGCCCGTTCGGCAATAGGCGAGAACCGGTCCAGGGGCTTCCTCCAGCAGTTCGGCGGTTGCGGCGACCGCCCCGGGCGGGGGCGGGCCGGTGAACTGAATGGCCCGGAATTGCATGCCCGCGGCCTCGACTGCGGCCTTAACCTCAGCGTCGGTGGGCTGGCCGGGATCCTCGCCCTGGGGGCGGTTGATCACAATCGTGCGATAGCCCTCCTCAGCGGCGCGGGCGATGTCCTCGCGGCTGAGTTGCGCCGCCACGGCAAAGGCAGGGGTGACCCGGTGGAACTCGGACATGACAGGGCTACGTTGACACGGCCTTTCAAGGAAGCAAGGTTCGCCGCGCTTCGGACTGCGTCGGAGCGGCATGTAGGACGTTGGGATGCTCGCACAAGCCGTTCGGCGCCTACTCGTCGCGATCCCTACGCTCCTTGCCATCGTCGCCGCCGCGTTTGTGCTGATGCACCTCGCGCCCGGCGGGCCGTTCACGAAAGAGCGGCAAATGCCGCCCGAGATCGAACGTCGGCTTGAGGCGAAATACGGTCTCGATCTGCCGATCGGCCAGCAATTGCTGCGGTATCTTGTGGGCACGCGCGAGGATGGCGGCGGACTGCTGCGCGGCGACCTCGGCCCCTCCATGGCCTACAAAGACAAGACCGTGGCCGACATCATCGGCGAAGGCGCGCCGACCAGCGCCATCCTTGGGTTGAGCGCGATGCTGCTGGCGCTTTTCATTGGCGGCGGCTTGGGCGTGCTCGCAGCGCTGCGCCAGAATCGGGCGCAGGATTATCTCGTCATGGGATTCGCCATCGCCGGCGTCTGCCTCCCGCCGCTGGTGATCGGGCCGGTCATGCAGTTGTGGCTCGGCGTGAACCTGCAATGGTTGCCGACTGCGGGTCTGCACCGCGACGAATACGGCATCCGTTACCTCATTTTGCCGGTGCTGACGCTGTCTCTCCCGCTGATCGCAATCATTTCGCGGCTGATGCGTGCGTCGATGATCGAGGCGCTGCGTTCCAACGCGATCCGGACGGCGCGCGCCAAGGGCTTGCCGGAGGCGCAGGTGATTTGGCGTCATGCGCTTCCCATCGCGCTGCTGCCGATCGTTTCCTACGCGGGGCCGGCCCTGGCCGGCGTTATGGCGGGCTCGTTCGTGATCGAGTCGGTGTTTCAGCTGCCCGGCATCGGTAAGCAATTCGTGCTCGCCGCCCAGCAGCGTGACTACACGCTCGTGATGGGTGTGGTGCTGGTCTATTCGCTGCTGATCATCCTGCTCAATCTCGCCGCGGACCTGATGTACCGCGTGCTCGATCCAAGGGCCCGCACGGCATGAGCGACATTCTTCTCGACGACGCGCCGCAACCGCAAGCGCTCAAGGGGCGCTCGCTCTGGGAGGACGCACGCCGGCGTCTCATGCGCAATCCCGCGGCGGTCGCGAGCCTTTACGTGGTGGCGATCCTGGTGTTGCTGGCCACATTCGGCCCGATGCTATGGGTGCACCCGGTCGACGCCATCTTCCGCGACCGCGTCGGCATCGCGCCGACGTTCGAAAACCTGCATCTGCTCGGCACCGATACGGAAGGACGCGACATGGTCGCGCGCACGCTGTTCGGCCTGCGCATCTCTTTGTTGGTCGGGATTGCCGCAACTGCGGTGGCGCTGACGATCGGCGTCGTTTGGGGCGCCATAGCTGGCTTCATCGGCGGCGTGGTGGACGAAGCCATGATGCGCTTTGTCGATGTGCTCTACGCCATTCCGTTCATTTTCTTCGTCATCGTGCTAATGACGGTGGTGCAGACGGAAAGCCCTGTCGCCAATCTCATGCTGATTTTCATGGCCATTGGCGCGGTCGAGTGGCTGACCATGTCGCGCATCGTACGCGGGCAAACGATTGCGCTGCGCAAGAAGGAATTCGTCGAAGCCGCACGCGCATCCGGCGCCACGCCGCTGCAGATCGTATTCCGCCACATCGTTCCGAACGTGCTGGGGCCTGTCGTCGTGTTCGCGACGCTCAATATTCCGGTGATCATCCTGGCCGAGAGCTTCCTGTCGTTTATCGGCCTTGGCGTGCAGGAGCCGCTCACCTCGCTGGGCAATCTGTTGGCCCGTGGCACGCAGCAGATGCAAGCGCCGTGGATGCTGATCACGCCAGCAGTGACCATGCTGATCACGTTGCTGGCGCTAAACTTCCTGGGTGACGGCCTGCGCGACGCGCTCGATCCGAAAGAGCGCTAAGCCTTACTGCGAGCGCCGCACGCGGATCGCCGGGCCGCCGGCGTCGACGGACATCAGGAAGCTGCCCATGCTGGCGCGCCGGATCGTCACCATGCCACCCTGACGAACGTTGAAGGCGTTTTCGTCATCGATCTGCGTCCACACTTGGCCGTTGGTCATGGTGAATGCGGCGGGCGCGTTGCGCCGGCGTGCGACGCTGGCGATCTCCAGGCGCATTTCAGCAACCTGCTCGATAGCCCCTTCGCTGCCGCTGCGGCCAAATATCTGGGGCAAGCTGGGCAGCGAGAAGCCAAACGCCTCGCGTTCCACTTCCTCTGCGGCGGCGCGATCTACCGCCACCACTTCGCCGGCGCTCGTCGCCTCGCGTAAGCGGCCTACGGCTGTGTCGTAACAGGCGAGGCGTTCGCGCTCGTCGCTGACGTTCGCGCACGCATAAACCTGGTCGAGGACCTGCGGCGTCCGGCTATCCTGCGCGGCGGCGGGCGCGGCCAAAGCGACAAAACACAGGCTGACCAAAACGATACGCATGAAGTCCTCTCCCGTCGGAAGCCCGATCATCCTAGACTGACAGGTGATTTGTTGTCAGCCGGGCAAGGCGCCGGCGCACGCGGAGCTGATCAATGGCGTTTTGGACCAGCCGCAGAGGCTTGTTGGCCGGAGCAGGGGGGCTTGCCGCCGCCTCGTCGCTGGGGGCGTGCGCCAACGGACAGGTGATCGGCTTCGACAAGGCTCGCCGATCGCTCGACATCTCCAACCAAGGCGAGCCGTTGTCGCTCGATCCGCACAAAGCGTCGGGCACCTGGGAAAACAACATCATCGGCAATATGTTCATCGGGCTGACCACCGAGAACGAGCACGCTGAGCCGGTGCCGGGCATGGCTGAGCGCTGGGAGACCAGCGAAGACGGACACGTCTGGACGTTTCACCTGCGCCGCGCGCAATGGTCGGACGGCGAAGCCTGCGATGCGCACGACTTCGAGTTTGCGTTTCAGCGCATCCTCAATCCGGAGAACCTCGCCGAGTACGCGGCGATCCTCTATCCGATCAAGAACGCGCAAGCGGTCAATAGCGGGCAGATGTCGCCCGATCAGATCGGCGTGCGCGCCGTCGATGACTTGACGCTGGAGATCGAACTCGAACACCCCGCGCCATATCTGCCGCAATTGCTGAAGCACTACACCGCCGCGCCAGTGCCGAAGCACGTCGTCACCGAATACGGCAGCGATTGGATCAAGCCTGAGAATGTCGTCGTCAATGGCCCGTTCAAGCTCGTGCGCTGGTGGTCGAACTACATCGTCCACCTGGAGCGCAATCGCGGCTTCTACGACGACGCCAATGTCGTCCTGGAGCATCTGTACTATTATCCGTCGAACGACGTGACGGCCGCGGCGCGCAAGGTGCGTTCGGGCGAGGCTGGCTGGTCGACGCGCTTTCCTTCAAATCAGGTCGAGGTGCTGCGCCAGGAATTGCCGGGCTTCGTTCGCGTGGCCCCCTTCCTCACCTGCAACTACTTTTCGTTCAACACGACCCGCGCGCCGTTCGACGATGTGCGCGTGCGTCAAGCGTTGGCGATGGCCTATGAACGCGAGTTCGTGGCGACGCAGATCTACCGTACCGGCGAGCGCGCGGCGTATTCGTTCGTCCCGCCCGGCGTCGCCAATTACACCAGCACAGCGCGCTATCCGTGGGCTGATTTGTCCATCGAGGCGCGTCGCGCAGAAGCCGAGCGGCTGCTGCGCGCGGCGGGCTACGGGCCCAACAATCCGCTTCAGTTCGAGTTCTCGCACCGAAATTCGAGCGACAATCCGCGCGTGGCTGTGGTGGTGCAGAGTGACTGGCGCTCGATCGCGCCTTGGGTCACCGTCGAGCTGCGCGGGGTGGAAGCGCAGGTGCACTACGCCAACTTGCGCGCCAAGAATTTCGACGTCGGCGACGGCGCCTGGGTGGCGGATTTCAACGACGCGAAGAATTTCCTGTTTCTGATGGAAACGCGCACAGGGCCGCAGAACTATTCCGGTTATTCCAGCCCCGAATACGATCGCCTGATCGCCAGCTCAGATCAGGAACCGGACGCCGTCCAACGCTCGCAGATCATGGCGAGCGCTGAGCAGATCATGCTCAACGATGCGCCCATCTGCACCAGCGTGTTCATCAATTCGACCAACCTCGTGCACCCGGATCTCACCGGTTACGAGGACAATCTCGAAGACATTCACCGCGCGCGTTGGTTCGGCATCCGCGAGGCTTAGAACGGCCCGCCAGCTTCCGCGTCGCCGATCGCTTTGATGGCGAAGGCGTAGTCGTGTGCAAGCTCGCGCAGAAACTCGAAGCGTCCCGCTGAGCCGGCGTGCCCCGCGCCCATGTTCATTTTCAGTAGGACTGGGCGATCACTGGTCGTGTGTGGCCGAAGTTTCGCCACCCACTTTGTCGGCTCCCAATAGGTCACGCGCGGATCGGTGAGCCCGCCGGTTGAGAGCACGGCCGGATACGCTTTGCGCTCGATGTTGGTGTAGGGGCAGTACGAGGCGATGTAATCGTAGGCTTCCGTGCTTTCGAGCGGATTGCCCCATTCCGGCCATTCCGGTGGCGTTAGCGGCAGGCTGGTGTCGCTCATCGTGTTGAGCACGTCGATGAACGGCACGCCGCCGATCACGCCGGCCCAGAGATCGGGACGCATGTTGTTGATTGCGCCCATCAGCAGCCCGCCCGCGGAGCGTCCTTCGCAGACGATGCGGCCCGCGCGTCCATAGCCGCCGGAGATCAGCTCTTCAGCGCAGGCGACGAAATCCGTGAACGTATTCTTCTTGGTGAAGCGTCGTCCGTCCTGGAACCAGCCGAAGCCCATCTCCGAGCCGCCGCGCACGTGTGCGATGGCGTAAATCCAGCCGCGATCGACAAGGCTGAAGCGGCGGATCGAAAAGTCCGCATCCATCGAGATGCCGTACGAGCCATAGCCGTACAGATAGAGAGGCGCCGAGCCGTCGAGCGGTGTCCCGCGCTTCATCAGCACGGTGATCGGCACACGCTTGCCATCGCTCGCAGTGGCGAAGAGCCGGCGTGTTTCGTAGGCGGCGGGGTCGTGGCCGCTTGGGATTTCGAGCGTCTTGCGCAACGTGCGGGTACGGGCGGCGACATCGTAGTCGTACCACTGCATCGGCGTCGCCGGGGAGTCGTACACGTAGCGAATAGTGGTGGTGTCGTATTCGTAGCCGCCGCCGAGTTCGAGGTTGAAGGCTTCTTCATCCATGGCGATGGCGTGCTCGTCGCCGCCGGCAGGGCGAACGACGATGCGCGGCAATGCATTCACGCGCTCGGCGCGGATGAGGTGGTCCTTGGTCGCCTCCAGACCGAGAATATAGCGCCCGGCTTCATGGGCCAGGAACTCGCGCCATTGCGCGCGCCCGGTCGCGCCGGGCTCGCAGGTCATCACCTTGAAGTCGACGGCGCCGTCGCCATTGGTGAGCACATACCAACGGCCCTGCCAGTGGGTGGGCGTGTAGAGCAGCTCGGGTTCGCGGCCGTGAAACAGCGTCGGCGCGGCAGTCGGATCGCTCGCCGGGATCGTGTAGAATTCCGACTGTGCGCCGTTGCCGGCAGAAATCAGAATGAAAGCGCGGCTTTCAGTGGTGGTGACGCCGAGGAAAAATCCATCGTCGGGCTCGTCGTAGATGAGCGTATCTTCGCCGCCGCGCGCTGGGCGGCGATAGATTTTCGCGGGCCGGCCGTTGTCGTCTCTGAACGTCCAGAACAGAAACCGTGAGTCTGGCGACCAGCAGAAGTCGCCGGTGCAATTGCCGACGCTGCTGGCCAGCGTTTCGCCGCTGGCCAGGTCCTTCACATACACAGTGTAGATTTCCGAGCCCTGCTCATCGACCGCATAGGCATAGAGCGCATGGTCGGGAGAATGCTGACCGGCGATCACCTTGTAGAAGGTTTTGCCGCGCGCCTGCTCATCGACATTGATAAGGATTTGCTCGGGACCATCGCCGCCACGCGGGCGGCGCGCATGGATGGGATGCTGAGCGCCTGTCTCGAAGCGGCGATAATATTCCCACGGCCCGTCCGGCGCCGGCACGGTGGAATCGTCTTCCTTCACGCGGCCGCGCATTTCCAGATAGATGCGCTCCTGCAGCGCCTGTGTCGGCGCCATCAACGCTTCGCGATAGGCGTTCTCGGCGTCGATGTAGCTGCGGATATCAGCGCGCAAGAGCGAGGGATCGCGCATGACCTCTTGCCAATTGTCGTCCTTCAGCCACGCATAATCGTCGGTGCGGGTGCGCCCAATCTGCTCGAACGTCTTCGGTTCACGGCGGGCGACGGGCGGTGTGGGCGTGGTCATGGCGGTATCCGTTGAGGCACAGGCGGGAAGAAGGCTGAGCGCGGGAAGCGCGGCGCTGGCCTGCAGAATTTGGCGTCTATTCATGCGGGGCTTGTGGAGGCGATGCGCGCGCCGGGTCAATCCGCTTACGACAGCCGGATCAACATCGCCGTAGCGTCGTCGCTCTTTTTGAAGCGAGGATGCAGCGCTGCGCCTGCGTCTTGGGCTTCGATGGCGCGCAATTCGCGCCCAAGTTCCTGCAGGCCGACCCCCAGCGCCGCGCGCACGAGGCCGGCGGGGTCGTAGGCGCCGTACTGGTCGGCCAGCAGCGCAAAGCCGTCCGTCATCAACAGAAGGTGCGCCGGGCGCGCTGCCTCGAATGACCACAGCCGCGCATGATCGGCGCAGGTCGGATCGGTCCCCAGCGTCCAGCCGCCACCACCGCCATTGAGCGAAGCGCGGGCGCGGCGCAGCATTTCCAGCGTGTTGGTGCGCTGCAGGAGCGGCTTGTCTGAATCCGTCTGTCGGGCGGCGGCGCGGGTTTCGTCGTCGCGCCCGGTCGCTGCGCCGCCGAACACGTTCACCTTGCCATCCGCACCCAAGGCGAACAGGCGGGAGTCGCCAAGATCGGCGCCCTGGATCGTCCCATTCTGTGCTTCTTCGATCATGAGCACGGACGCCACCGGCCGTTGCCAGCGTTCGACACTCGCGCCCCGCACGATGCTATCGAACGCGGCGCGCGCTGTTGCGCTGGCGTGGCGGAACGCGGCCTGCAGATCCGCTTGCGGCGCCGCGTAAAAGCTCGCGTTGGCGATGTGGGCGATCCAGCTTGCGTCAGAAGCGGCACCCGTCAGCGGCGCGGCGTGTAGATCGGTGGCGCCGTCGATCACCCATGCTCTGGCGCCCGTCAGGCCGCACGTATCGTCATTCTGCTTGGCGCGGTCGCCTGCGAGCGAGATCGTTTCAACCAGCGTGAGCACCCGGGATCAGACCGGATAGACCAGCGAAATACTCTCGGCGACGCACGCGGGCCGATCTTTGCCCTCGATCTCGATCGTGCACTCGTTGGTGATCTGCATAGCGCCGCCGCGGGCTTCGGCGGAAAGCATCTTTACGCGCATGCGGATGCGTGCGCCCACTGGCACCGGATTGGTGAAGCGCACTTTGTTGCAGCCATAATTGATGCCGCGGCTGACACCGGTATAGGCGCTGATGTTCTTGGCCAGAAACGGGATCAGCGAGAGCACCAGAAAGCCGTGCGCGATAGGCCCGCCCAGCTCTTTCGTTGCGCGCTCGATATCGACGTGAATCCACTGATGGTCGCCGGTCGCGTCGGCGAAACGGTTGACCCGATCCTGCGTGATCTCCAGCCAGTCGGACACGCCAATTTCGGTCCCCACCAGGCTCGTGGCCTCTGACAAAGGTATTTCGCGCATGGGAGGTCTCCTCGTTTTGACTGGTAAGGGGCGGGCGCGGGCTTGTCGAGTTGCCGCCACGTTCTCCCGGCAAGCCAGCCCTGCGGCCCTGCGCCAGGCGCGCCAATTGCGGGCGCTGGCGACACACGCTATCTGCGCCCCATGTCCCTAGACCCGCTCGCGCCAGGCACGCTCGCGCTCGCCGAAGAATTCGGCCTTTCCCGTGACGAATACGATTTGGTTCTGAAGAAACTCGGCCGCACGCCGAATGTCACCGAATTGGGCGTCTTCTCGGTCATGTGGTCGGAGCACTGCTCCTACAAGTCGAGCCGGGTGCATTTGGCGAAATTCCCCACCAAGGCGCCGCACGTGATCTATGGGCCGGGTGAGAACGCGGGCGCGATCGATATCGGCGAGGGTCTCGCCGCCATCTTCAAGATGGAGAGCCACAACCATCCGAGCTTCATCGAGCCTTTCCAGGGTGCGGCGACCGGCGTTGGCGGCATCCTGCGCGACGTGTTCACGATGGGCGCACGCCCGGTTGCGATCATGAACGCGTTGCGCTTCGGCGAACCGGATCACCCGAAGACGCGCAAGCTGGTCGATGGCGTGGTCAGCGGCATCAGTTTCTACGGCAATTGCGTCGGCGTGCCGACGGTTGGCGGGGAGACCAATTTCGATGCGCGCTATAACGGCAACATTCTGGTCAACGTGTTCTGCCTCGGCATCGCACCGAAGGACCGTATTTTCACCGCCGCCGCCAAAGGCGCCAACAATCCGGTTGTCTATGTCGGCGCCAAGACAGGTCGCGATGGCATCCACGGCGCGACCATGGCGAGCGCCGAGTTCGACGACAATTCCGATGCGCAACGGCCAACCGTGCAGGTTGGCGATCCCTTCCTGGAAAAGCTGCTGATCGAAGCTTGCCTCGAACTGATGGCCACCGACGCCATCATCGGGATTCAAGACATGGGCGCCGCGGGTCTGACTTCATCGTCTGTGGAAATGGCGTCCAAGGGCGAAGCGGGGATTTTGCTTGATCTCGACGCCGTACCAGCGCGCGAAGAAGGCATGACGCCCTACGAATTCATGCTCAGCGAAAGCCAGGAGCGCATGCTCATGGTGCTCAAGCCCGGGCGCGAAGACGAAGCCAAGCGCATTTTCGAAAAATGGGGCCTCGATGCGGCCGTCATCGGCGCAACCACCGACACAGGCAACCTCACGCTTCGCTGGCACGGCGAGATTGTTTGCGACATTCCGCTTGGGCCGCTCGCCGATGAAGCGCCGAAATATGAGCGCCCCTACGTGCAGCCGCTAAAGGCGATCCCGCTCAGCCCGACCGAGGAGCAGCGCTTGAGTGCGGACTATCCAGGTTTTGCGAAATCGCTGGCTGCTCTGCTCGCGCAGCCGGACCAGGCCTCAAAGCGCTGGATTTGGGAGCAGTACGACCGCCACGTCATGGGCGACACTTTGGCCGACAGCGGCAGCGACGCAGCCATCGTGCGGCTCTACGGCTCGCAGCGCGCGCTAGCGATGACGTGCGACGTGACGCCCCGCTATGTCGAGGCCGACGCCTATGAAGGCGGCAAGCAAGCAGTCGCCGAAGCTTGGCGCAATCTCACTGTCACAGGCGCGCGCCCGCTTGCGGTGACGGACAATCTGAATTTCGGCAATCCGCAGCGCCCGGAGATCATGGGCCAGATTGTGCATGCCATCGAAGGCATGGCGGAAGCTTGCCGCGCGCTCGCGTTTCCGGTGATCAGCGGCAACGTCTCGCTCTACAACGAGACCAACGGCCAAGCCATTCTGCCGACGCCCGCGATAGGCGGTGTCGGCATCATCGACAATCTCGAGCGCCGCGCCACCGCCGATCGCCTGCAGCAAGGCGACACGCTTGTGCTGATCGGTGAAACGACCGGGCACCTCGGCCAAAGCGTGTATGCGCGCGATCTCTTCAAGCTGGGCGGCGCCGCGCCGAAGGTCGATCTCGCGCTTGAGAAGAAGAATGGCGATTTCGTGCGCGCGTTGATCAGCGATGGGCTGGTGGGCGCAGCACACGATCTCAGCGATGGCGGGCTCGCGCTCGCGGCGGCGGAAATGGCGCTCGGCTCGGATGTCGGCATCGCGCTCGGCTATCAGGGCGATCTCACCGACGCGCAATTCCTCTATGGCGAGGATCAGGCGCGCTATCTCGTGGCGCTTCCGAGTGCAAAACTCGATGCGCTGGACAAGCGCGCGCGGGCCGAGGGCGTGGCGTTTCTCGTTGTCGGCGAGGCGGGTGGGCGCGAGATCAGCTATGTCGGCGCCGGCGGCCACCGCGAGCACATCAATATCGGTGAACTCCGCCATGCGCACGAAAGCTGGCTGCCTTCCTATATGAAGGTGGCGCACTAGGCTGCGCGAAGGAAGCCCATGACCTACGACTACGACCTCATCGTCATCGGCGCGGGTTCGGGCGGGGTGCGGGCGGCGCGCCTGGCTGGCAAGACCGGCGCCAAGGTCGCGCTGATCGAGCAGGTGCAGGTGGGCGGCACGTGCGTGCTGCGCGGCTGCGTGCCAAAAAAGCTGTTCGTCTATGCTTCCGAATACAGCCAGACGTTTCGGGACGCCAAGGGCTTCGGCTGGACCGTCGATTGGGCGCGCTTCGATTGGCCGAGCTTGCGCGAGAGCGTGCAGAACGAGGTCAACCGGCTTTCCGGTCTCTACATCAACAATTTGAACGCCGCCGGCGTGAAGCTGTTCGACGATCGCGCTGTCGTCACCGATGCGCACACGGTGCGGCTCACGCGCGAAGGCCGATCCATCACCGGCGAGCGCATCCTGGTTGCGGTCGGCGGCCACACTTCGCGCCCCACTGACATCAAGGGCCAAGAGCACGGCATCACCTCAACCGACGCCTTTGTGCTCAACGAACTGCCGTCAAGCATCGTGATCGCCGGCGGCGGCTATATCGCGCTGGAATTCGCCACCGTGTTTTCCGGTCTCGGCGTCGAGACCACGATCGTCTATCGCGGCGAACGCGTCCTGCGTGGCTTCGACCACGACATTCGCGCGCATGTTCAAGCCGACCTTGAGCGCACCGGCGTGAAGATTTTGTGCGGCTCGACGATCACTGAGATCGCCCCGCTTGAGGGCGGCAGAAAGCTAATCACGCTCTCCAACGGCATGCGGCTCGAAGTCGACCAGGCCATGTGGGCGATCGGGCGCGAACCCAATACGGCTGGACTTGGCCTTGAAAGCGCGAGCGTGAAACTCAATGCGCGCGGGGCTGTTGTCGTCGATGCGCACTCGCGCACAAACGTCCCGTCGATCTGGGCGGTGGGCGATGTGACTGATCGGATCAATCTCACGCCCGTCGCCATCCGCGAGGCGCAAGCGTTCGCCGAGACGGAGTTCTATGGGCGTCCCACTGCGTTCGATCACGCCGACGTTGCAAGCGCGGTGTTCTCGCGCCCACCTGTCGGGTCGGTCGGTCTGTCGGAAGAAGATGCGCGCGCCAGCGGCAACAAACTCAAAGTGTTCCGCAGCGCATTCCGGCCAATGAAGCACATCCTCGCCGGCAACGAGCAGCGCGTGTTGATGAAACTCATCGTCGACGCCAAGAGCGACCGCATGCTCGGCGTGCATATCGCTGGCGTCGACGCGCCCGAGCTGATCCAGCTTGCGGCTATCGCGGTGAAGGCCGGCCTGACCAAAGCGCAATGGGACGCCACCTGCGCAGTTCACCCCACGGCCGCCGAAGAGCTCGTTTTGATGGGTGAACCGATCGCGCACGACAACGAAGCGCCTGCGTAACGATCCAGCAAAATCAAGCCTTTCCACATTTCTTGCGCGCGGCTCTGCGCTCGCGGCTTGACCCGGATTCACCAAAAACTAACCCTCCCGGCCCGACCGTCCGGCATTCGGATACGGCGTGATTTGAAGAGGGGGCGAGAATGCCCGCGCGCATTGTTTCGGTGATCAACATGAAGGGCGGCGTGGGCAAGTCCACGACGACTGTGTCGCTGGCCGAGACGCTGGCGCACCATCAGCGCCGCCGCATCCTGGTGATCGACCTCGATCCCCAGACCAATGCTTCGATCATGGTCGCCGGCCCCGATCGCTGGAACGCGATGCGCGAGGCTGAGCGCACGTTGGATTTCTATTTCGAGAGCTACATCGTTCAGCAGAAGGCCAAGCCCTTCAAATCGCTTATCGACAAGCAGGTCAGCGACCTCAAGGGCAAGCCGGACGTATCGCTGTGCGCATCGGCGCCGGAGTTTCGCATCGTCGAACGCGACATGATCGAGAGCTTCGTGAAGCGCGGCTTCCAGATCGACCAAATCCAGAAATGGATTCTCGAACGCTTCGCCAACGGTTTGAAGAACGTCATCAACGACTACGACTACATCTTGATCGACTGCCCGCCTGGCATCTCATTGTTCGCGGAGGCCGCGCTGATCGCCGCCGATTGCATCCTGGCGCCGTCGATTCCCGACTACGTGTCGCGGCTGGGCCTTATCACCTTCAGGAAGCGCGCACTCAGGCTGATCAATGAGCGTCGCGGCGGGCCATCGCAGCTTTTCGTGCTGGCGACCAAATATGACGACGGTTTCTCGCTGCATCGCTCGGAAGCGCAATTGCTCAAGGACAATCTGGGCGACGCCATGTTCGACGTTCGCATCCCGCAGCACGTCGATATCGCAAAAGCCGCTGAATGGTCGGAAACGCAGCGCACGTTCGAACAGAAGTACGGCGCGATGGCGCCGATCGTGAAAAAGCTCGGCGAAGAATTCCAGAGCAAGGTGGAGCTGGCGCCAACCTTATGAGTCTCAACAAGACGCTCGACCGCTTCTTCGATGAAATTCGCCGTGAGGCGAAACGCAATCCCGACTTTGCCGATCGCCTGGACGCGGTGCTGCAGCGCCACGACTCCCGCCGCGACGTCTCGGACGACGTGAAAAACGAAGTCGCCAGTGAAGAAGCACCGTCCAGTACGGGGCAGGTCGGCGCGAAGCAGCCGGAGACAACGGCTCCCCCCAAGCGCCGTGCAGCGCAGGCTCAGGCGGCAACGCCAACGGCGATGCCTCAAGCCGGGGAACGACCAGCGCTCAATCCCGCGGGCCTCTACAAAAAGGGCGGTGAGGAGGCGCTCACCACCGCGCTTGCGAGCCAAGATCTCGGAGCGCTGCGCGCGCTGGTGGCCGAGCACAATCTCGATCCAGGCGGCGTCACCTCGGCGCTCACGCGCGACGAACTCGCCGCGCACATCGTCGCGCAAGCCAAGCGTCGCGCCGAGCGTGACGAAAAGATGTTCGACTATTGAGGCGCTAGCAGCGCGTCGCGCAGCGGCGCATCGTAGCGACCGCTTTCCCGATCCCACACAGCGAACGCGCCGGCGAAATCCCATGCGCACCAGGCCATGGCGTGCGACTCGCACGCCTCCCGCACGCAGCGTGTCCAGGCCACGCGTTGGGCCAAGGGTACGCGCGTGTTGACGCCGAATTCGCCGAGTTGGATGGCGTAGCCGTTCGTGCGCGCCCAGTTGGCAGCCTGCGCGATATGCGCGGCGACAGCGGCGCGATCCCCATCCGCGCCCCACACGCGATCGAACCGGGGCGCATCGGCGCCCAGCCACTCGGCGTTTTGGTGGGTGAAGGCGTGCGGCTCGTAATAGTGGACGCTGACCGCCAGATTGGCGCCCGATGGCGGCCGCCAACGCGCCAGCGCGTCGATGTTCTGCCAGTTGCCCGGGCCGAGCACGACAAGCCGTGTCGGATTGCTCTCGCGCACGACGGCGACCACTTCGGCCTGCAGATCGGTAAGGCGCGCGCCGTCCCAATGATCGCCGTGTGGTTCGTTTAGCGGCTCGAACATCAGCCGATCGGCATGGTCGGTGTAGCGCTCAGAAATCTGACGCCAGATCGCCAGGAGGCGTGCGCGTTCGGCGCGTGGGTGCTCGATCAGCGCGGCATAATGGTGCGCATCGAGCTGAACGTAGAGATCAAGCGCAAGGGCATGCTCGATCACTTGATCGACGCGAGCAAAAAAATCCCGTGCAATAGTGTATGGCGCACGCGCCGACGCATGCGCGTCCCATCGAACGGGAAGGCGAATGCCGTCAAATCCAGCGCTGGCGATGGCCTCTAGATGCGCTGGCTCGATGCGATAGCCCCAGTCGCCTTCGTTGGGGGCCTCCAGCGCATTGCCCAAGTTGACGCCCCGTCGCATTGGAAAGGGCGTGGGCGCTTGCCCGCTGGCGGGGCGCGCGCAGGCGGCGAGTGAGGCGGCGCCCAGGAGAAGCTTGCGGCGATTCATCGGTTGCAGCCTACGCCATAAGCCCGCTAACACCGCCCCTCCATGTTCGACAAAATCCTGATCGCCAACCGCGGCGAAGTCGCCGTCCGCATCATCCGCACCGCCCGGCGCCTCGGCATCAAGACGGCCATCGTCTACTCCGAGGCCGACCGCGACAGCCTCGCCGTCGATATGGCCGACGAGGGCGTGTTCATCGGCCCGGCACCCGCGGCGCAGAGCTATCTCGTCATCGACAAGATCGTCGACGCCGCCAAGCAGACCGGCGCGCAGGCCATCCATCCGGGCTTCGGCTTTCTCTCCGAGAAGGCGGAGTTCGCCGATCGTCTGCTGAAGGAGAAGATCACCTTCATCGGCCCCAACCCGCACGCCATCCGCGCCATGGGCGACAAGATCGAGTCGAAGAAGGCGGCGGCCGAAGCGGGCGTCTCGTGCGTGCCGGGCTTTATCGGTGAAATCGAAGGCGTCGATCACGCTGTGCAGATATCCGAAGAGATCGGCTATCCGGTGATGATCAAGGCCAGCGCCGGCGGCGGCGGCAAGGGCATTCGCGTCGCCTACAATCGCAAGGACGTGCAGGAGGGCTTTCCCGCCGTGCGCGCCGAAGCCAAGGGCGCCTTCGGCGACGACCGCATCTTCATCGAAAAGTTCGTGACCGCGCCGCGCCACATCGAAATCCAAGTGATGGGCGATAAGCACGGCAATGTCGTTCACCTGTTCGAGCGCGAGTGCTCGATCCAGCGCCGCAACCAGAAGGTCATTGAAGAAGCGCCGTCGCCGCTCCTGGACGAGAAGACGCGCATGGCCATGGGTGAGCAGGCGGTCGCACTGGCGAGGGCGGTCAATTACGACAGCGCCGGCACCGTGGAATTCGTCGCCAGCGGCGCCGACAAGAGCTTCTACTTCCTCGAGATGAACACACGCCTCCAGGTGGAGCACCCGGTCAGTGAGATGATTACCGGCCTCGACCTAGTCGAGCAGATGATCCGTGTCGCCGCCGGTGAAAAGCTCGCGTTCAAGCAGAAGGACCTCAAGATAAAGGGCTGGGCGATCGAGAGCCGGATTTACGCCGAGGATCCATACCGCAATTTCCTGCCGTCCATCGGCCGGCTGCGCGCCTACAAGGCGCCGTCGGAAGGCAAGGCCGGCGACATCACGCTGCGCAACGAAACCGGCGTCCGCGAGGGCGACGAGATTTCGATGTTCTATGATCCGATGATCGCGAAATTGGTCACACACGGGCCGACCCGCATCGCCGCCATCGATGCGCAGGCCGCCGCGCTCGACAACTTCCTCATCGACGGCATCGCCGACAACATCCCGTTCCTGGGCGCGGTGATGGAGGAGAAGGATTTCCGCAAGGGCGATTTCACCACCGCCTACATCAAGGACAAATTTCCGCAGGGTTTCGAGGGTGTGCCGCCGACCGCGAAGCAGCAGAACCTGCTCATTGCCTGCGCCGCAGTGGCGCGCTCGTTCACGGCGCGGCGCGCGCGTCAAACGAGCGGCCAGATCAATGGCGGCGCCAAGGGCTGGCAGCGCGACTGGGTGGTGATGATCGGCAAGGATCATTACCTCACCCATGTCGATCTCGACGACCAAGGCGCCAATGTCGTCATCGACGGCAAGGCGCATCGCTTCGATACAGCGACGCGCCCGGGCGCGCGGGTGATCGAAGGCATGTTCGACGGCGCGCCGTTCGCGGTAAAAGTGAAGACAGCGCCGGAAGGCTACACGCTGCGCCATCGCGGCGTGACGCTGCGCGCGCAAGTGGCGACGCCGCGCGGCGCCGATCTCTACAAGAAAATCCCTGAGAAGCAGAAAGCCGACACCTCCAAGCTGATCGTGTCGCCGATGCCGGGTCTGGTGATTTCAATCGACGTGAAGCCCGGTCAGGAGGTCAAGTCCGGCGAGGGCGTGGCTGTCGTGGAAGCCATGAAGATGCAAAACATCATTCGCGCCGAGCGCGATGGCGTGATCAGCAAAGTCAACGTCGCCGCCGGCGCCAGCGTCGCCGCCGACGAGGTGATGATTGAGTTGGCTTAGCTCGGTCGCATGCGCCCAACTTTAGAACGGGCACCGCACGCGCTGGGTTAAGCAGTGTTCGCAGGCATCGTTGGCGGGCGGGGTTTCGCTGAGCAAGCCCGCGAACCAATCCACGAACGGCTGGCCGCCGCTGCGTTCGGTGTAGAAGAGTTGCGTGCGCAGGATCGTGTGCGTTTGGCCGGCGCCGAGGTAGGAGCGGAAATTTCCAGCCTGCTGGCGGCGGGTCAGGTCGCTCGCCATACGCTCTGTCCACGCTCGGCAAGCGTTCTGCGCGCCCATCAACGCAAAGAAGCTCGCCTGGGTGATGTCGTGCGCGGTGGTGTATTGCGCGAAGCGATCCTGCGGAAAGTGCGCCGCCAAAATGGCGACGACGTCTTCGTCAGAGGTCACCGCGCCATCGGCGCCAAACACCGACGCCGGCAGATCGTAGTTCCAATTGTCGTTGCGCCGTTCGAGGAAGTCCGGCGTCGTCACGCCTTGGCCGGCGTCGCCCAGCATCACGGCGCGCCCGCTCGGGAAGGCGGCGCGAATGGCGGCGTAATGGGTCGCCGCGCCATAGGCGCCGGCGCTCGATCCGGTGACGAGGATTTCGTCGGGCGCACCGAAATTGGCGCGCATCCACTCCAGGATGACGCGGAAGTTGTCGGCGCCGCGATGCTGCAGCGTGTAGGGCTCGCCAGTGTCCGGATCGGTGTAGTGCGCGGTGTTCGATCCGGAGTGCACATCGCCGGTGCAGTACGGCACAAACACGAAGCTCCAATCGCGCACCGGATTGCGCGTATTGTCGAGATCGAACATGCCGCCGAGCCGGCTCGGATTGTCCGTTGGCAGCAACTCGCCTTTGTAGAAACCGTCGGCGTCGCTGCGGTCGCGCGCCAGCCGCGGCAGCGCGCAGGTGACGTCGTCCCAGCAGGCGCCGCCGCCATCGAAGAAGACAACGAGATTGTTGCTGCGACCGCGCTTAGCCCAGAAGCGATAGGCCGCATCGGCGCCAGGCACATCGGCGCATGTGGCGGCAACGACACGCCCGTCGATTTCCACCGGCTCAGGCGTGAGCTCAACCCATTCGCTTTCCACCGCCGGCAGCGGATCGGCAACCGTGGTCGCGCCGGACGCTGCGCTGCATGCGCCGAGCAGGGCTGCCGCAATCAGGACTTTGAAGTTCATGCGCCGCGTCCTCGTCCGAGCGGGCGCGTCGCGCGCCCCGCATCAGTCGATTAGACGCAAATCTGGCCGCTTTTAGGCGCGGACCGCGATACGGTCGGCCGGCGGGCGCTGCTTCGGCGTGAGCGCGCGCTTGGCGCCGGGCGGAACCACGCCGTCATAGCGCGCAAACCATTCCTCGGCGCTCAGGCGCTTGGCGGTTTTGTCGGCGGCGTATTGCATCTGCGACTCCACAATAACGACAAGTTCGCTCGCGTCGCGCGTGTGCGCAATTATCACTCGCGCTCTATGCCGAGCCGCTCAGTCTTAACTGCGACAACCTGAACGCCGCGGCGTTGCTCTCGCTCAAATCCGATTCAGATTGCGGGTCGTATCCGTGTGCCGTTTTCGAGCAAGCGCGGGTGCTCAGATGCATGCATTGAACCACATTCCGGTCCACGACGTGGCCGATCTCGTAGAAGCGGTGCAAGCGCGCTGCGGCGGCGCAGCGGAGTTCGTGTGCGCTGAGCGCGTGCCGCTCGGCGACGGCTATGTCGAGGTCTGCACATTCGCGCTGCAGGGACTGTGTCTGGCGCAGCGCGCCTATGCTTGGCGCGAAGATGGCCGACCGCACGTCGTGTTCCATCTCCCCACCATCGCCTCGCCGCGGGAGGCCGTGCAGCGTGTGGCCGCCGCGCGCGACAAGCGCCGGCCCTGAACGCAAAGGAGCCGCGCCTTGCGGGCGCGACTCCCAGCTTGAACATGTGTCGAAACGGTCAGGCGCTTCGCTTTTTGGTCGCGTAGTCGATGATCGCGAGCAGTAGGAACGCCGCGCCAACCGATCCCATGATCACCGCGGGGATCAACATGCCGCGATGCGCATCGCCGCCTGGGTCGAAGCCGTCAACCACGTAGGCGGCGGCGACAAACCCGCCGGCCAGCGCCAGCAGCACAACCCCGCTACCAAGGCTTTTGCGAGCGCGTCCGCCTTCTTCCAGCATGGATTGGCTGAGTTGCTGCACCAGCGCCGGATCAAGCGCCTGGCCGCGCTCCATGGCGCGGCCGATTAAATCGTGGGCCGAGCGCTTGGTGCGCTCCTTGGCCAGGATCGGGACCAGGATCACCGCCCCCAGAAATCCGAAAAACACAAACGGCACAAAAACATCCGCGTCCATCGCTCGCTCCATCTGATCTGTTTGGAGGCGTGTCATCCGCCCCTTGCCGAGACAGATGCAGGGGCGCCGCGATTTGGACGCAAAGCGGCGCGGCGATTTTCCAGATCACACCGGCGGCGGCGCCTCCGTCACCGGGCCGAAGACCTGCACGAACGCCGCTTTGAGCGCGGCGTCGGCATCGTTCATCGTCACCGGCAGGCCCAGATCGACGAGGCTGGTCACACCGAATTCGGGCGCGGAAATCCCGCAGGGCGTGATCCCAGTGAAATGCTCCAGGTCAGGTTCGACGTTGAAGGCGATGCCGTGGAAGCTCACCCACTTGCGCAACCGCACGCCGATCGCCGCGATCTTGTCTTCACGCGCCCAGCCCGCGCCCCCTCCTTTTTCTCTGGGGCGCTCCACCCAGACGCCGACGCGGCCTTCGCGCACATCGCCCTTCACGTTGAAGCGGTCCAGCGCCGCGATGATCCAGCGCTCAAGGTCAGCCACGAAACGGGTAACGTCGCGCCCGCGCTTGCGCAGATCGAGCATGACGTAGGCCACGCGCTGGCCGGGGCCGTGATAGGTGAACTGGCCGCCGCGCCCGGTTTGGAAAACGGGAAATCGGTTCGGGTCCAGAAGGTCCGCCGGCTTGGCGCTGACGCCCGCGGTGTAGAGCGGGGGATGCTCCAGCAACCACACCAACTCACCGGCCTCGTCGGCTGCGATCGCCGCGGCGCGCGCTTCCATGGCGGCCACAGCGGCGTTGTAGTCCGTGAGCCCTGGCGACACCGCCCAGCCAACCCGCTCCGCCACTTCGTTCACGCGCCCGCAACCCTTTCCGGTTGGACTAGAGCAGAATCACATGGGGGCGTCGCGTGTCGGATAGAAGCCAAGTGCACCACGTGAACATCGAGATCGCGGTCGTCCTTGGGCGCTGCAAAATGCCGATGCAGCAGCTTTTGCGCATGGGCCGAGGCGCTGTGATCCCGCTCGACACCAAGGAGAGCGATCAGCTCTGGATTCTCGCCAACGGGCATCCAATCGCCCGTGGGGAGATTACCATCCAGGGCGATCGCCTCTGCATTACCGTAACCGACCCCGCCGACGTCCAGGAATTCCACGCCGCCGCTTAAGACCGCGATTTTAGGGCTAGATTGAATCTAACTTTTTTGTTCACGTAGCGCTCAGGCGCGGGACGCCATCCTGCAGACTGCGCGCCTGAGCCTGGCGCGCTCACACGGGGAAACTTCAATGCTGTCCATTTCACGCACGCTGGCCGCCGTGGCCGCGGTCGCTACGGTCGCCTTCGCCGGCGTCGCGGTGGCGCAGAACGTCAACGGCAATCCAACTTACGGCAACTTCCAGTTGAGCGCCGGTTTCATGCCGGACCCGCAATATGCTGACGTTGTCTCCGGCGGCAATCTCGACGCCTCCGGCATTTCTGGCTGCCGCGGTTTCATCGCCAACAACCCGGATGTCCGCATCGTCTATAGCGCCGGTCAGTTCCCGCTGACCATCTGGGCCGAATCCTCCGGCGACACGACGCTGGTGATCAATGCGCCGGACGGCAACTGGTATTGCGACGACGATTCCGGCGGCAATCTGAACCCCGCCATCCGTTTCGCCCGCCCGATGAGCGGCCGTTACGAGGTGTGGGTCGGCACCTACGGCAGCACGGCGAACCTGCAATCCCGGGTTTGGGTGTCGGAGCGCTAAGCTTCTACTGCCGAGCTAAAGAGAAAGGGCCGGAGCTCATGCTCCGGCCCTTTTGCTAAGCTGGTGCGCTCGAGAGGACTCGAACCTCCACGATGTTACTCGCTGCCACCTCAAGGCAGTGCGTCTACCAATTCCGCCACGAGCGCATCAGAGGGCGCGGGGGTAGCAGACCCGTTCCGGGCGAACAAGGCCCGGAACGGTGGTTTGCGTAGGGCACGAAGCCGCCCTTGAGGCTCAGAAGCGCTCGCCCGTCCATTCCTCGCTCTTGGCCCAGAGCGCCTTGGCGCGCTCGGGATCGATCGCGTAGGGGCGCACGCCGGTGCTGAGGTCCATCAGACCGGCGTCGGTCAGCGCCGCGACGTGGCAGTCCTCGCAGTACTTGCCGCCGATCTCATCGGCGCCCGCAACCACGCCGGCCCAAACCGAAGTCGCAGCGCCCTGCGGCACGCTCTTGAACTGAAAGGCCGCTTTGCCCTGCGCAGCGGCTTGCTTGTTCAGTTGGGCGGCGAGCGCTTCTAGCTCACCCGCCTTCATGTGCCGGCCAAGTTCGGTGCGAATGCCGCCGGGGTGTACCGCGACGCCGCGAATGCCGCGCTCGCGCCAGCGGCGATCAAACTCCACTGCGAAGAGCACGTTTGCCGTCTTGGCGCGCCCGTACGCCACCCATGGATCGTACTCTGTCCGCTCGAAGTTCGGATCGTCGAGGTCCACGTCTGAGCGGCGGTGCCCCGACGAGGCCAGGCTCACAAACCGCCCGCCTTCGCGCAGCAACGGCGCGATGCGGTTCACGAACACGAAGTGGCCGATATGATTGGTGCCGAATTGGGTTTCGAAGCCGTCTTCGGTTTTTCCGAACGGCGCGGCCATCACGCCCGCATTGGCGATGATGATGTCGAGCGGTTTGCCCTCCGCGACCAATTTGTCGGCCGCAGCGCGCACGCTTTTCAGCGACGAAAGATCGAGCTCAATGAGTTCGAACCCGCCGCCGCCTTGCTTGGCCGCCGCGCGGACGTCCGCCGTTGCGCCTTCGGCTTTCGCCAGATCGCGCGCCGCGCCGATGACGTGTGCGCCGTGCGCGGCCAGCGTGCGCGCGGTCTCCACGCCCAGCCCCGCCGAAACGCCCGTCACCAGCACGCGCTTGCCGGCTAGATTGACCCCTTCGAGCACCTCGTCGGTGGTCGAGGTCGCGCCAAATGCCTTGGCCATAGCTATATCTCCCATTTTGAAATCATCGGCGCCTGCCTGATTTGCCGGATTGCGTGGCCACCGCACTTCCGGCATAAGAGGAGGACGCCTCCGGTTATATACGGAGGTGTCCTCCGTTTAGCAAGCCCCGCCCTCCGTTTATTTCATGACGACGAAGAAAGCTCCCGCCCGCAAGCCGCGCGCCGACGCCGAACAGAACCGCGTCCTGCTGTTGGAAACGGCAAAGGCGGCGTTCGCGGAAAAGGGGGCCGGTGTGAGCCTTGAGGAAGTCGCGCGCCGCGCCGGCGTCGGCATCGGCACGCTGTATCGTCATTTCCCGAACCGCGAAGCGTTGCTGCAGGAAGTCTATCGCGACGAGTCCGAGAAGCTCGCCGAGGCCGCCGCGCGCTTGATCGCCGACGAAGAGCCGGTGGAGGCGCTGCGCGAATGGCTGCGCCTGTTCGTGCGTTATTTCGCGACCAAGCAGCTTGTGATTGGCGCGCTCAACGCGCTGGTTGGGCCCGAAGCGAAGCTGCAAGCTTCCGGCGCGCACGTAGAAACAGCGATCACCACGCTTGCGCGCAACGCCGAGAAGAGCGGCGCCATCAAGCTCGACGTCACGCCAATGGATATCCTGCGCGCCGTCGTCGGTCTCTCCGCCTACGCCAAGCCCGGCTGGGAGAAGAACGCCTATAAGATGATCGACATCCTCATCGCCGGCATGCGGACGGATTAGCCAAGGGGATCGATGCATGTCGAGTTGGCGGCGCAAGATTTATGGATTGCTCATCGCGACCTTCGCACTAGCCGTCTCGTCATGCGCCGCGTCTCAATCGCAGACGCTGCGCCTGCCAGAACGATGCGAACGCCAATACGCGGCGGCGTTGGACAATTCGCCCGACGTGTTTGTCGCTATCTGCTCCAACGAGCCTCTCCCTTCTAACTACCTGGTCAATACAACGACCGGCCAAGTGCGCCTCGTAGAAGGCGGCGGCATTTTGTTGGGGTGTAGCGTCGCGGGCCGTCAGCAGCCCGTCTTCTGCGTAGGACGACTGACAGCGCGTGCTCGGAGCGATGAGGTTTGGAGAATCCCTCTCGACTCCAATGCCGCGCCGACCTCTCTCAATCTAGGGGTAGGCTTCTTCGCGGATGGACGCGCCGCAGAGGCTGGGGATTGGCTTTGTTTGAGGGAAGCTGGTGCACCCTCATTTACGCTGGCAAATGTTGAGACAGGTGAGAGACGTGTTTTTCCCTCGCGATTGCCTGATCCCGGGAGCCGGTTGCTTTCTTGCGCTCTCAATGGCCATGAGTTGACGACACTCACATTGGCCCCTGACTCAGGCCTTACCATGATCAAAGGCGAGCGGTCATTCTCGCTTCGCACGTGGAGCCGACGCGGCCTTGCCTCCCTAGGCCCCGAGATCGTAGTTGATCACAACGAGGCTGCAGGCATGTTTGAGGTCTATCGTCTCGGCGAAGGCTTCGAGCGGATAGGCGCGCTCGCAATGAGAGATTTGCCGAGTGGTCCTCGCCTTGAGCCAGCACAATTCACGAGTTGGGCGTCCAACTCGGCAATTGGGTACCTTTGGTTCGAAAGCGGCCGTGTTTGGCGGCTATCGTTCACCCACCAGTATTGGGAGCTGCAGCGAGCCGAGATAGGGGTCACGCCGCAATCTCCTGTTGCACTAACAGGGGGCGAGGTTGTGATCGGCTCGGTGGCCGGTACGCTGATCTGGTGGTCACAACTCCGCTGGACGTCGGTGGAGCGAGGCCATTGGTAGATCAGTCGGAGCCTTAGCCCTCCGTCCGCCGCCACGGGAACAGCGCGCGCAGTTTTTCGTCGCGCAGCCACAGGCCGCCCCACATGAACAGTCCCAGATAGAGGCTGAACAGGACGTGGCTGAAGAGTGGGCTTTCGGCGCGGATTTGCGTGGCCATGGCGCCGCCGAGCAGGCCCATCCACAACACCGCCCCCAAAATGCTGGTGCGCGGGAACAGGTAGAGCAACGTCAGCGTCAATTCGAGCACGCCGATCCAGAACGCATGCCCGGGCGGCCAGCCGAGTTGCGCCATCGTCTCCTCGGCGATCGGCATGCCCATCAGCTTCGGCGTCGCCGAGGCGCCCAGGATGAACAGGGCGAACAGCCCCGACAGCACCCGCCCGGCCCAAACACTCGCGCTCGCTTTCATCTCTCGTCTCCCTCTGCCTTGAAGACGAACTGAAAGGCGGCGCGCCGACAAGCCCTAGCCGATTTTGAGCCGGACGAACGCCATAGCGCCGGCAGGATCGCCGTCATAGCTGGGCTCCAGCGCATCAGAGGCGAGATGTTGCTGCACCAGCGCGCCGACGCCGAACGTCGTCGTCTCGTTGAGGCGCCAGTCGCGAATGGCGCCGATGCTCAAGCGCGTCACCTGCTCGACCGGGCCGTGGTCGGCGCCGAGTTCGTCTGTCTCGATGGTTTCGCCGCGCCCGAACACGGTCCATTGCGCATTCGGACGCCACGCCGCCTCCACCAGCCACGCATCCAGCGACACGCCGTCGGAGCGCTCCTTGTTCGAGAACGCCAGCGTCGCCGACCACCAGCCTTCATCGCCAAGCGGGCGGGTGTAGATCGCGCTTGCCGACCAGCGCTCCTCATCTTCGTCCGGATGCAGCGCTTCCGGGCTTTCGACATCGGCCCACGACGCCTGCAGCGACCAATTCTGGTTCGGATTCCAGGAGAGGCGCGCGGCGGTGGAATCCAGATCGCCGGTCTCGATGTCGTAGCGTTCTTGGTCGGGCTCGCGGCCGCGGAATTGCGATGCTTCCAGTTTCCAGCGATCGAACACGACGCCTGCGGTCACTACGCCAAAGGTAATGTGCGTGGAATCGAACCAATGATGCGTGATCGGCGCCTCCGGCGAATCCATCGCCGCCATGCGGTGCATGAAGGCGGGCGGCCCGAACGCCGGTTCGCCCGGCAGACCGCCATAGACGAACACCGACGTGTTCGGTCCAAGCCGATGCGCATAGGAGGCCGACAGCTCCATGAACAAATCATGCGGATGCTGGCGATCGACCAGCGGCTCGACGCCGTCAGCGGTTTCGCCGGCCGCGAACAGCAGCGGATAGCCGCTCGCACCCATGAACGGGTCGGGCGAGAGCATGGCGCGCAGATTGAGCGTGCCGGAGGCGAAATCGCCGCGCGCCGCGCCCATCACCATGCCGGCGAGAAACGCCTTCTCGTCGCCGCGCGGGCCGTCTTGCCATGAATAGACGCCGTTCAGCAGCACGTGTCCCATCAGCATCCAGTCGCCGGCCTGGCCGTGCATGCCGCCATGGGTGGAGACATCTGGCTGCCACGAGGTGCCCGATGCGTCGCGCGCCATCGGGTAAGCGCCCAGCAGGCCGCTCATCGCGGCCATATCGTGACCGGTACGAACTGTTTGCGGCGTCTGATGCGCGTCGTGATCGTGCGCCGGTGATGTCGGTTCCTGTGCTTGCGCCGGCGGCGCATGACCCTCGTGGCCAGCGTGCGGATCCTGCGCCAGCGCCGGCGAGGCAAGGAAAAGCAAGGCCGCTGGCGCCGCGTGCCAGAATTTCATGGCGTCCTCGTTCTGAGTGCGAAGCGTCATATCTCCTTTGAACGCCTAAAATCCTAGCGCCTGATTGACGCGCCGCCGCCATTCCCGGCTTGACGCGGCGCGCGGCGCGGCGTTTAGGGGGCGGACCACAATCCCTTAGCAGCAAAGCGACGGCCGATGAGCACGGAAGAAGAGGCGACGGCCGCCGAAATCGTGCGGCATGCACCATCGGAAGATGCGGGCTTCATCGCCCGCGTCATTGGCGCCGCCGGCGACCATGACGCGCCCTTGTTGCGCCGCCTGCTGGCCGGGCTCGCAACCGCCGATCTCGCCGACGTTATCGAGCACGTGCCGCTCGAAACCGCGCGCACCATCGCGCGCATGGTCGGGCGCGAGCTGCCGGCTGAGTTCCTGGCCGACCTCTCCTGGGAGCGCCGCGAAGAGGTGCTGCCGGAGCTGCCGGCGGACTATGTCGGCCGCGCCCTTGGTCAGCTCGACACTGACGACGCCGCCGCCGTCGCCGCCGACATCGACGAGAAGCAGCTGGGCCAAGTGCTGGCCGCCGCCGACGAAGACACGCGTCTCGCGGTCGAGGAAGCGCTGTCGTTCGAGGAAGAGACCGCCGGCCGCCTCATGCAGCGCGAATACGTCGCCGCGCATGAGGGCTCGAGCGTCGGCGACGTCATCGACCGCATGCGCGAAGATTCCGCCGAACTGCCTGACGAGTTCTTCGAGATATATGTCGTCGATGCCGCCATGCGCCCGACTGGCGCTGTGCGCGTATCCAGTCTCATCCGTGCGCGCCGCGAGACGCCGCTGAAGGAGATCATGCGGTCGCCGCTGATCCTGATCCGCCCGGAAATGGATCAGGAAGAGGTGGCGCAGACTTTCCAGAAATATCACATGGCGTCGGCGCCCGTGGTCGATGAAGCGGGCCGGCTCACCGGCATGGTGACGGTCGACGATATCGTCGACGTTATCAGCGAGGAGGGTGAGGAAGACTTGCTCAAGCTCGCCGGCGTCAGCGAAGCCGCGCAAACCGACAGCGTCTTCAAATCCGTGCGCGCCCGCGCGCCCTGGCTCCTGGTCAATCTCGGCACCGCGATCGTGGCGTCCTATGTCATCAGCGCCTTCGAGGGCTCGATCAATCAGCTCGTGGCGCTCGCTGTGTTGATGCCGATCGTCGCTTCCATGGGCGGCAATGCCGGCACGCAGGCGCTGGCGGTGGCGGTGCGCGCAATCGCGGCGCGCGATCTCACCGAGTCCAACGCATTGCGCTATGTCGCGCGCGAAGCGCTGACGGCGGTGTCGAACGGCCTGATCTTCTCGCTGGTTCTGGCGGCCGTCGTGTCGCTCTGGTTCCAGAATGCCTTGCTCGCGCTCGCCATCGCGCTCGCAGTTCTGATCAACTTTGCCTGCGCAGGGCTTGCCGGCATTCTCGTGCCCTTAACCTTGCGCCGCTTCGGCGCCGACCCGGCGGTGTCGTCATCAGTGTTCGTCACCTTCGTGACCGACATCGTCGGCTTCATGGCGTTCCTGGGCCTCGCCACCATGATCCTGCTCAGCTGAGCGGCGATGGCGTGGCTAACGCCAATTCACTCTGAGCACGCGTGATTGGCGCCGGGCTTGCCTGAAAGGGGAAGTCCGCCGTTTCGACAGCCTCATATCGGGACGGCGGGCCAGAATAAGCCCCGAAAGGCCCGAAAATGCCCAGCGCCATCTCCCAAAACGGCCTCGCGCTCATCCGGGAGTACGAAGGTTTTCAAGCTGAGCCCGCGCAATTGCCGGACGGCAATTGGGTCGTGGGCTACGGCCATGTTCGCGTCGGCGATCCAGGCGCCGCGATCACCGAAGCCGATGCCGCCGATCTCTTGGCGCTCGACCTCGCGCCGATTGAGCAGATGGTGAATGCGGCAATCATCCCTCCGCTGACGCAATCGCAATTCGACGCGCTCGTTTCGTTTGCCTTGTCAGTCGGCGCAGACGCCTTCCGTCAGAGCCAAGTTCTGCGCCGCGTCAATGCCGGCGCCTTCGTCGCCGCGGCGTGCGCCATGGATGCGTGGCGCAAAAGCGAGGTCACCGGCGAAGCTGTTGTCATGGACGTGTTGGTGCGCCGCCGCGCGGCGGAGAAGGCGCTGTTCCTGAAGGACATGCCGCATGACGCCGCGCCGTCCGCGTTCATGCGCGCCACGCTCGATCACGCCGCGTCGATTCTCGGCGCTCCGGTGGCTTACGTCGCCGCACCTGCGGTTGGCTCGATCCCAGTCGTGCCGCCGAAGCCCGAGCCCGCGCAGCGTCTGACTGAAATTCTGAAGGCTGAACCCGCCACCGAAGCGCTGTTGCTGACGCAGGTGGTGGCGATGGAAGAAGCTGACGAAGACGAGATCGTCACCGCGCACGCCAAGCCCGTCGCGCGCTCGCTCGATCAGGTTCGCGAAGCCACGCGTCGGGCCTATGCCGAAGCTCAAGCCGCGCCGAAGCGTCGTGTGCTCGACATGTTGAAGCCGCAACCGGCCGAGGAGATGGTCGATCGCCGCATCGGCAATCTGCGCCGCGGCGTCTCCAATTCGCGCATGCCGTGGGCCAATGTCGATTTCACGCCGCTGGTCGAGAACGCGGGTTTGATCGGCCTCTTGCTGTTCGGCTTCGTGTTGGTCGGCGTGGGCGGCTCGCTCTTGTTCGACGGCGAGCTGGGCATGCTGGAAATGCTCGCCGCGGCGGGCCTCGCATTGCCGGGCATTGGCGCTGTGCTGATTGCCGCGATTGGCCTCTGGCGCAATCCGCACGCCGGGCGCGCTTGATCCGAAACTCCTTTGCTGGTGAGCCTTGAGGGGCGGGAGCGATCCCGCCCCTTACTTTGTCTGGAACTCACATCTCGCGCGCGGGTTGGCCGCTTGCCTCAAGGAGGAGGCGACCCATGCCAGCCAAGTCGAAAGCCCAACAGAAAGCCGCCGGCGCAGCGCTCGCCGCTAAGCGCGGCGAAACCAAGCGCGCCGATCTCAAAGGGGCGTCGCGTCAGATGTACGACTCAATGAGCGAAAAACAGCTCGACGACTTCGCCTCCACCAAGCGCAAAGGCAAGCCGGACTACGCGCCAAACAGCCCCATCCCCGCCAAGAAAGCCGCCCTCAAGCGCGCCGCGAAGAAAGCCGCCGCGACACGTGCGAAGAACGCCAAGAAGAAGGCGCCGCGCAAAACCGCGAAGAAGAAGCGGGCAAAATAAAAGGGCCGCACCGGATCTCGGCGCGGCCCTTCCATTGTCAGTCCCCTAACAGGGCAAAATCGTTTAACGAACCCCAGCCGAGCCGTCGCTCGAGGTGGTCCATAGCTGCGACAATGCCCCTAACGAGTGACAATGAGACATGGATCACCTCCTTTCCTAACAGCCAGCGCCAGTCGCCGGCGGGGAAACGCAAAGATAGGGTGTGTCGTCGCTTCTTCAAAGCGCCATGGCTAATACGTGATGCACGAGGCGAGCAGGCGTGGCGGCGTGCACACATGGAGGCGAAAATGCGGCATCTGCTGATGGCGGCGGCATTGCTGGCGGCGGGCGCGAGCGGCGCGCGCGCCGACGAGGCGAACCCGGACAATGCCCAGCGCGTGCTTGAGTGCGTCAGCGCCGCAGCGGGCGATGCGGCGATGCTCAACGGCTGTCAGGGCGCCGCCGCAAACCCCTGCATGGAAACCGATGGCGGCGCCACCACGCACGGCATGGTCATGTGTTTGAGCAGCGAGGCCGATGCGTGGGCGCGTGTCATGCAGGCGTCGCTACTTCGCCTGGCCGAGGCGCAACCCGAAACGCAAAGCGCGCTCGAAGCATCGCAGATCGCGTGGGAGTCGTTCCGCGATGCTGAGTGCAGTTACCGCGTCGCGCGCTGGGGCGAGGGCTCGGGCGCACGCGTGGTGCTCGCGGGATGTCTTTCGCAGCAAACCGCAACGCGCGCGATGGTGCTCGTCCTTACAGAGTACGAGCGGGACTGATCACGGCCGCTCAGGCGTGAGGGAGCCAAGCAGCGTTGCGCGATCGCCGGCCATGGCGATGCAGGCATTGCTTTCGCCGCCGTCCGGAAAGCAGAACAGCGGCCCTTGGGCCCCGCGTGCAGCTTCATATTGGCCCCGCGTCACCACCGGCTGAAAGCCCGGCGGACGCTCTTCCCGCAACGGCCATGCCGGCAGCCAATCCGCCGTTGGCGTCTCCGCCGTGTTCTGCGTCCAGGCTTCGAGGTCGGAGCGCAGGGTGGTGCGGTCGCCGTTCGGGTTGAACGCCAGCGGCACTTGCGCGACTTGATAGCCGCGCTCGAACAGCGTCGCCCCGTCGCGCGATTTGATGCGCATCGTCGCCGTCGCCGTCGCGCAATCGTCGCCCTCGGCTTCCGCCTCGATGATGTAATACTGGCTCCCAACCGCCGACCAATCACGCGAAGCCTGCGCGCTGCAGCCGGGCTGTTGAGCGGTTTCGGGCGTGGGGATTTCGGCGGTCTGCGTCGTTGGCGCCGGCGGCGAACACGCGGCCAGAGTCAAAGCCAGCAGAGCCAAGCACGCACGCACCATCAGGGAGTCTCCTCAATATCGCGGTCCAGCAGGTGTCCAGCGCCGCCCGCCGCCGGCTCCCAGAACACGCAGGTCTGACGTGCTGTTCCTGAAAAGTGGCATAACATCGGCAGGTCGCGCGCGCGGATGTCTTCGTAGGTGAGTTGATCGAGCGTGGTTTGTCCTGCGGCCAATTCACGCCACGCAGGCGCGCCGCTTGTGGTTCCCATCACCGGCTCGGCCCAGCGTTCGAGGAACTCCTGCATGTGTTCCGGCGCGTCCGCCGCAAACACTGCCCCGAACGCGCGCTCAAGCGGCGAAGTCCAGGCCCAGAGCGGAAAGCCCTCCGCATCGCGAATGGTCAGCAGGCCGATGGCTTTATCGCAGCTCGCGCCCATGGCTTGCACAGTGAGTTTGTCGGGTGTGGCGGCGCCTGTGAAGGCGATGTCGCGGGTGAAGATGAGGTCGCAGCGCGCCGCTTCCGGGCGCGCGCAACTGGCCAGCACGATCAGTGCAACGATGAGCGCGCGCATCACGGCCCGTACGCCACGATCATGGTCGGTGCGTTCGAAAGCGGATCGACGACAAGGCACTGCACAGCTTCCACCGCCGCTGCATAGCAGAGCGTACGCAGATCGCGCGCACGCAGCATTTCATACGCATCGCGCTCGAACGGCGTGTCATAAGCGAATGTCGTCGCGCTTTCCGTCAATGTGGCAGCGCCCTCACGCCATTCCGGCAAGAACGCGCCGCTCTGCTGCAGCTCAACCGTGGCCCAGCCGCTGAGAAAACGATCCATCTCCTCAATCGATACGGGGGGCGCGCCTTCGGGCGGCACGCCGCCGGCGGTCATATCGAAATACGTCGAAGCGAACGCCCAAAGCGGATCGCCATTGGCGTTGCGGATAACAAAAGTGACGGCGGCTTGCGCGCAGCTTGGTCCGTCCGCGCGCGCGGTGATGGTGTCGGGCGCGCCCGGATTGGTCCACTCGACGCTTTGCGTGACGCTACGCGCACACGCTTCAGTCGAAGCTGCGTTGTTGGATTGGCCGCAGGCGCACAGTGCGAGCGCGGCAACGCCGCCAAACAGCAACCGCATGAATTTCCCTTCGAGTCGCGCCGGACCATAGCTCGCGCACACGTCGGCGCCAGTCTATTCCGCCGCTTCGAGCGTGTCGGTGGCGGTGAGAGCGCCGATGGCGTCCTCCGCCGGCTGTTGGAACAAGCCATGCGGACGCTGCAATGCAGCGACCGCCGATTCGTAGCCGGCCGCGACGATCTCATCGAAGCGCTTCCAGTCGCGCATATCGATGTCGGGCATTTCAGGCGCGATCAAAACGTCGGCGCCGGAACGGCCCTCCCAAGGATCGATCGCCAGCGTGGCGGCGCGCATCAGCAGCGAAGCGATCGGCGGCGGCGATTGAAAGCCGTGCGCGGCGATCCAGCCGAAGAAGCCCGGCGGATCGCGGAAGTCTTCAAGATCAATGCCGTCGCGCCGCGCAACGTCGACGCCAATGATCGGGCCGCGATGCAGTTCGCGCAGTATATCGACCGGAAAATTCTTCAGCACCGCGCCATCGACCAGCAAGCCGTGATCGCCATCGACCACAGGCGGCAGGATGCCGGGCAGGGAGATCGAGGCGCGCAGCGCTTTGCGCAGCAGCCCGCCGCGATGTACGCGAATGTCGCCCGCGACGAGATCGGTGGAGACGGCGAAGAAGGGAACTTCCAAGTCCTCGATCAGCGTCTCGCCGAAATGCTCGCGCAGACGTTCGTCCACGCGCCGGCCGCGCACAAGTCCGACGACAGGGAGAACGTAGTCTCCAAGCGGATTGGTTTCGACGAACGCCTTGGAGATGCGGTGTTCGATCTCCTCGTTGTCCCAGCCCATCGCGACGCACGCGGCGACAACGCCGCCCATTGAGGTGCCGCCAATGACGTCGAACGGCAGGCCCGCTTCGCGCAGCGCCCGCACGACCCCGATATGCGCATAGGCGCGCGCGCCGCCACCGGAGAGCACAAGCCCAATCGAACGCCGCGCGATCACCCGCGCTAGCCGCGCCGCGTCTTCATCTTCGACGCCGCGCCAATGGAAAAGCCGCGCCGCCTCGCAAGCGACGCGCCATTCATTGGTGGTCGCGGCTTTGCGATCCATGCCGTGATGGAGAAGGATAACGTCGATCAGCCGGAATTGCCGCGCTGGCGACGGCTCTTCCGGCGGCAACAGCGGCAGCGATGGCCGCGCATCGGCGCGGGCGAAGAACCACAAACGGTCCGCCTGCCGCAAACAGGTTCGGAACCAGCGCGTGTCGGCGATCGGGGTCACCAGGAAGACGGCGTCGTTCTTGGCTTCGAGCGCATCGAACCAGGCGCTGTTCATGCCTTCGCCGCTCATCATCCGCTCGTCTTCTTCGGTGATGATGGCCGCCCGGCAGCCGAGCCGCTTCAGCGCCGCCTGCAGCGCCTTCGCGCGCAGCTTGAGATCGATCGTCGGCGATGTGGAGATAAGCGCGTACACTTTCGGATCGGCGCGCGGGCTCGATTGGCCGTTGGCGCGCGCACGCGTCAGCATGATGCGGGCAATGTGCTCCATCATGGCGGGATGTGCGTGGATCAAGAGGTCGAACGCCGCCGCCGGCAAACGCAACAACTCGCTGTCGCGCATCGCGAACACGCTCGACGAGTGGGGCTCGCGCGCGATCATCGACATTTCGCCGACCGGCTCGCCGGGACGGATGTAACCCAGCAGGCGGTGGCCGCCGCGGTCGGTCGGCTTGAACGCGGCCAGCGAGCCGGAAACCAGAAACCAGACCCCCTCCGGCGGCTCGCCCGCATGCAGGAGCGGCCAGCCCGCCGGGAGCGAATACCATTCCGAAACCGCATCGAGCGCCGCCATCACATCGGCGGGCGCTCCCTTGAGCGTTACAATTTCGGCAAGGCTGGGCTTCATCGGATGTCTCGAAAACCAAGATAAAACCCGAATGTTAAGGTGCAATGAGAAGCTGTGAGGCTGTCGCAGCCCCGGTTTGCCGCCCCGACGAGGGGGCCTTAAGAGGGGCGCATGACCGTTTTTATCGCTCATGCCCCGGCCGACAGAACGACTGCCGAGGCCCTGGAGGCCGTCATCGAACGGCGCGGCCACTTCGTCGAATTGGACGATGGCCAGACCGCGCTCCGCCCCGTTGGCGGCGGCGACGTGTTCGTTCTGGTGGTTTCCCAAGCGCTCAGTTTCGCGACGGCGCGGCTGCGGCTTGAGCAGCGCGCGCTCGATGCGTGGGCGAGCGGGCGGCTGATCATGGTCAAGCTCGACCAGGGATTCCCGCCGGTCGGCCTGCGCGATTTGCCGATGATCGACGCGACGTTCGAGGCGCAGCGCGAGTTCAAATGGAACGATGTCGCCGACGACATCCGGGAGAAGCTGAAGGCGCCTGTGACCGCGCCTGCCGAGGAGGATGACGCGCATGATGTGCCGGCGCCGGCGCCGCCGCGCGCCGGGGCCGCCCGCGGTCGCGGCCCGAGCGCGGTGCTGCTTCTGCTCGCGCTCCTGCCCGGGATCGGCGCGCTGGTGACGGGTGGCGCGATCTGGCTGGTCAACCGCATTGGACCGACGCCGGGCGGCCTGCCGGAATTGCGGGCGGGCGTCGATCAGTTCGGCATGCGTTTCGGCTTGCCAAGCGGCGTCACCGAGTGGCTGTTTGTCGCCGCCATCGTGCTGATGTTCGTTGCGATGGGCCTGCTGGTGGCGCGCCTGTTTGCGCCGCGCCCTATGGCGGCTGAAAGCGCTCCGGCGCCGCGTCCGCGCAAGAAGAGCGCCGCGCCGAAGGTGACGGACGTGCTGTTCGTCTCCTACGCGCGGGCGAACGAGACGTTCGTGCTGCCGGTGATCGCTGATGCAAAGAAGACCGGCCGTAAGTTCTGGCTCGATCAGCAGAGCATGGGCGGCAATGAAGGCTGGGCCGGCGAGATCGTGCGCGCTATTCGCAGCGCCGCGGGCGTCATCGTTATGTGCTCGCAGGCGGCGTTCGAAAGCGACCACGTGAAGCGCGAAATCTATCTGGCCGACCGCTACAAGAAAAAGCTGGTGCCTGTATTCATCGAGGACGCAGAACCGCCTGAGGATTTCGAGTATTTCTTCGCTGGCGTGCAGCCGCTGAAGTTGTTTGAAAAGCCTGAGGCCGAACGGCCGCAGGCGCTAATCCAAGTCCTGGGAGCCACGTAATGTCTGTCTCAGACGATGACGCGCCAGTGCTGATGGAAACTTCGGCCGAGGGCGTGGCGGTGGTGATGCTCAATCGCCCCGCCAAGCGGAACGCCTTCGACGAACTGATGATCGCTGCGCTCAGCGACACGTTCGAGACCTTGAAGGGCGCCGATCACGTTCGCGCGGTTTTCATCCGTGGCGCCGGCGCGAGTTTCTGCGCCGGCGCCGATATCGACTGGATGCGTCGAGGCGGTGAACGGTTGCCGGAAGACAACGAAGCCGACGCGATGGATCTCGCCCGTATGCTGAAGCACCTGCACGATCTGCCGCAGCTTACGGTCGCGCTCGTCCATGGCGCGGCGATGGGCGGCGGCGCCGGCCTCGTGGCGGCCGCCGATGTCGCGGTCGCGGTGAAAGACACGAAGTTCCGCTTCTCCGAGGTTCGGCTTGGCCTGACGCCGGCCACGATCTCGCCCTACGTCGTCCAGGCCATCGGACCGCGCTGGGCTAAGGCGTTGTTTGCGACTGGCGAAGGCTTCGATGGCGAGTACGCTGAGAAGATTGGCCTTGTGCAATACACGGTAGAGGACGGCGCTGGCCTCAATGCCATGCAGGAGCATTTGAGCAATCTCGCCTTCGCTGCGGCGCCTGGCGCGGTGGCGGACGCCAAGGCGCTTGTGCATTTTCTGATCGACGACGTAACGCGGCCGCGTAATCTCGTGCCCGGTTCGTCGCACGCAATTGACGAGCATGTTATGAAAGAGACCGCCCGCCGCATCGCCAAGCGCCGCGCGTCGGCGGAGGGGCGCGAAGGGCTGGCGGCCTTTCTCGCCAAGCGCAAGCCGGAGTGGAACGGGTGAAATTGAAGCGCGGTCTGAGCGGGTTTTGGGCCTTCATGTTCAGGTCCGGGCTGGCGCGCGCGCACATGCCGTTCTGGCGCGTCGTGGTGGAAGCGAAGGTCGCCCGCCGCGCCCGCGACTGGCCGGAAGACGCCGCCACCGCCGTGACGGCCGTGTTTGTTTGGGCCCGCACGATCGAGGAGGCCGAAGGGCTGGCGGCGCTGGCGCTCGATGAAGAGGGCCTGGAGACGCTTACCGCGGATGCGAAGAAGTGCCCGCCGGCGGCCGCGCCGCGGCGTTCGCCCATGGCGATGGCGCGGAGCGAACTCGGCTTTTTGCCCCGCGTCGATGGCGAGGCCGAAGCCGGCGGCGCCACCCGGCGCGACGCCCGGGCTTGATCGCGCGCCCGGAGCGCGACACAGCTAAGCCATGAGCGGGGAACTGGAAGCAGCCGGCGCATTGGCGACGGCGGGGATCGTCGGCGGCGCGATAGAGGGGCGCGGCTCGGGTGAGGCCGGCGAGGGCTTGTGCCTGAATTGCGGCGTGAAGGTCGAGGGCCGCTTCTGCAGCAATTGCGGGCAGGCGACGCACCCGCACCGCAAGCTCACGCACGTGCTGGACGAACTCGTCCACGGCATTCTGCACTTCGATACAAAAGCGTGGCGCACGCTGCCGATGGTGATTTTTCGCCCCGGCACGCTGACCCGCAATTACGTTTACGGAAAGCGCGCCCGCTACATCAGCCCGATTGCGCTCTTCCTGTTCACGATCTTCTTTATGTTCTTCGTGTTCGCCTTCGCCCAGCCGGCGACGGACATTAATTTAGATGAAGCGCCGCAGACGCGCGCCGAAGCGGTGCGCGACCTGGAGGAAGCGCGCGAGGGCTTGCGCGAAACCGAAGGCGCGCTGGCTGAAATCCGCGCCGAGGCCGCGCGCGGTGATGACGTCGGCGTAGCCGAAACGGTGACGGCCCAGGCGGTTGAAGCGTCGCGCGCCGAAGTCCGCCGCCGCGAACAGGCGCTAGAGCGCGTCGAGGCGCGTGAGCGTGCGATCGTGCAGATTGGCGTCGGCGACGATCCCTCGCGAGCACGCCAGGCGCCCGCGGTGGAATCTGCGCCCACGGAAACGCCAGCCGAAGCGGCGCCCCCCGCCGCAGCAGAGACGCCGGCGATGGAGGAAGAGTCCGGGCCAAGCACCTGGCAGGATGCGATGCGCGAGATCGCCGAGAGCGAAAATTTCGTGGTGATCGACGGCATGCCGGAGCTCAACGAGCGCATCCGCCACAAGTTCGAGAACCCAGACCTCGCGCTCTATAAAATCCAGCAGACGGCCTACAAATTTTCATTCCTGCTCGCGCCGTTATCGCTGCCGTTCATCGCCTTCCTGTTCCTGTGGAAGCGCGGCGTCACGCTTTACGATCACGTCGTCTATGCGCTGTATGCGCTTTCGTTCGCGTCGCTGCTGTTCGTTGCAGTGGTGATGAGCGCCCAGCATCCGTGGACGCGTTGGCTTCCAGCTTGGCTCATCCTTGTTGGCCTGCCGATCCACACCTATTTCCACCTTAAGGGCTCGTACGCGCTCGGCTGGTGGTCGGCGCTGTGGCGCAGCTTCTTCATGCTGATCTTCGCCAACATCATCCTGGTTCTGTTCATTGTCGCCATCGTCGTTCTGGGGCTGGCGGGGTGATCGCAAAGCTCCCTGTGCTGGCCGGTTCGGCGGCCGTTATCGTGGTGATGGTGAGCGTGGCGCTGGCGCTCGGTTTTCGCCCCAAGGCCAAGCTGGACGACGCAGCGCTCGCACAGCTCGCAGCCGAGGAGGGCGCACGTGTCGAGGCGGCGCTGATCGCAAGTGACAAAAAATCGGCCTTCGCGCGCTTGAGCGGCGGCAAGATCATGGTCGCCCGCGTCATGGGCGGCGATGTCAGCGCCCGCGTCGCCGCTGCGTCATCCGCGCGCGTGCGGGTGAGCGGACAAAAGCTCAGCGTCGCGTTTGCTGATGTAGGGTATCCGCCGCTAAATATGCGTGTGCCGGATGCGCCGGCTTGGCTAGTGGAACTGGCTGCAGGAGAGCCACGGTGACGATCGCAACTGCGCAAACCTCGGAGGGCTTTCTCGCGGCGCTGCAAGCGCTCGACAAGGACCTGATCATTACCCTCGCGGTGCCGGGCTTTGTGTTGCTTATTTTGATCGAGATGGTCGCGGTGCGATTGTCGCGGCGTGGGCGCTACGATGCGCTCGATAGCGCCACGAGCTTGTCGATGGGGTTCGGCAATCAGATCGCTGGCATCCTCTTCAGTGGCGTGGCGATCTGGAGCTATTTCGCCGTCTACGAATACCGTTTGTTCGATCTCGGTTGGACGTGGCCGGTGCTGGTCGCGTGTTTCTTCGCCGAGGATTTGGCGTATTACTGGTTCCATCGCGTGGCGCATGAACGGCGGTTTTTCTGGGCCAGCCATGTCGTGCATCACACATCGCAGCACTACAATCTGACGACGGCGCTGCGCCAAACCTGGACCGGCGCCCTCGGCCTCAACTTCATCTTTTGGCTGCCGCTGGTGTGGGTTGGTTTCCCGCCCGGCATGGTGTTGATGTTTTCTGCGTTCAGTCTCGTCTATCAGTTCTGGATTCACACAGAGATGATCGGGCGCATGGGGCCGCTCGAATGGGTGTTGAACACGCCATCGCACCATCGTGTCCACCACGCCATCAACGCCAAGTATCTCGACGCGAATTATGCCGGCGTACTGATTATCTGGGATCGGTTGTTTGGCTCCTTCGTGCCCGAGGACGATAGGGAGAAGCCGCGCTACGGCGTTGTTTCGCAGCTGGGCACTTTCAATCCGTTCCGCGTCGCGTTCCACGAATGGAGCGGAATTTTCCGCGATCTCGGCAAAGCGAAGTCGCTGCGCGATGTGCTCGGCTTTACGTTCGGCCCGCCGGGCTGGAGTCCGGATGGCTCGCGCAAGACCAGCGCCTCGATCAAAGCCGAATGGGCCGCGCGCCAGCAAACCGCGGCCGTGCCGGCGGAGTAGATGTACGTTCCCGCGCATTTCGCGACCGATGACGCTGACGCGTTGATCGCGCGCCTCGCGCGGCGCTGGGCCGGCGTGCTGGTGAGCGTTGGGCGCGATGGGGCGCCCGTCGGCACCCACTTGCCAGTTCTGTGGGATGCTGAGCGCCGGATCGTGACGGGCCACGTAGCGCGCGCTAATCCGCATTGGACGCTGGGGCCGGGGCTGGCGCTGCTTGTGTTGAACGGACCGGAAGCATACGTCACGCCGTCCTGGTATCCGTCGAAAGCCGAGCATGGCAAAGCAGTGCCGACCTGGAACTACGAAGCCGTGCATCTGACCGGCCAGGTTGAATGGTTCGAAGATGCGGCGCGCTTGGAAGCCGTCGTACGCGATCTTTCTGCGTTCCATGAACGAGATCGCGCCGAACCGTGGGGCATTGACGACGCGCCGCGCACATATATCGACGCACTGTTGCGTGGCATTGTCGGCGTCACGCTGCACGTCGAGCGCATCGAGGCCAAGCGCAAGCTTTCGCAAAACAAGAGCGCAGCGGATGTCGCGGGCGTCGCGCGTGGCCTTGAACAGAGCGTCGATCCGCTTGCCGCCGAGGTCGCAGCGCTGATGCGCGCTGAGCGCGCCATCGGCGACGATCCGGACGGAACCTGATGACCATCCACATCGTCAAACTCTGCGTCGGCGCTGACAGTGTCGAAGACCTGGCGGAGTGGCAGATCGGCCAGATCAAGCGCGCCAAGGAGGAGAAGCGCAAAATCGTCGCCCCTGTCTGCGGCACACGCATGTGGCCGAAGCGGGTGGAGGACGTGCTCGCGGGCGGGTCGCTCTATTGGGTGATCAAGGGCGTCATCAGCGTACGCCAACGCATTGTCGCCATCGATGACGTGACCGACGATCACGGTCCGCGCTGCGGTCTTTATCTTGACGCCCATCTCAATCGCACCGCGCCGCAGCCGCGGCGTGCGTTTCAGGGTTGGCGCTATCTCGAAGCGAAGGATGCGCCGGCGGATTTGAGCGCAGCTCAAGGCGGCGGCGATCTGCCGGAGCATTTGCGCCGGCAATTGGTCGAGCTGGGCGCCTGGTAAGCTAGCCAAGCGCGGCCCTCGCGGCGCCGAAGAAGGCGGGAATATCGTCTTCGTCGTGATAGAGGCCAAAGCCGATGCGCAAGACATCGTCGCGCGCATCCGTGATGACGTTCGCCGCCATCAACGCCGATTTCCATTCCACGGCGCGCGGATGGCGCAGGGCGATGAAGCGGGCGTTCGGCCCCTCGGCGTTGGGTCTCAACACTTCCGCTTCCGACAACCGCCCCGCCTGACCGTTGCTGATCGCAGTCTCCATCAGCGTGCGCAGGCGCGCGACGCGGTCAGTGATCGCCGCGGTGTCGATATCCTCGCTGATCAGCATCGCGCAGACCGCGTTGAGGCGATAGAGCCCGGTCGGATCGTAAGTGGCGCCCAGGAAGCGGCTGCCATCGCCGCCATAGCCGACCTCGCCCTGCTTCAATTCCATGGCGCCGAAATCGGCGAACCAGCCGGTGTTGGACGGGCGCGGCGCAAAGCCTGGGGGCGCATGCAGAAAGCCCGCGCCTTCGCCGGCCATGGCGTATTTGTAGCCGCCGCCGAGCAGAAACACGCGATCAGCAACTTTGGAAAAATTGCACGGCAGCGCCATGAAGGAGTGATAGAGGTCAAGCACCGCCCACATGCCCTCGGGGCGCGTGTGCAGCGCCAACTCATCGACGCCATCGAAGCGCAGCCCGCTCTTGAACATGACGTGCGACAGAAAAGCGATGTCGGGTGTCTTTTCGTGCAGCGCCGAGAGATAGCGCTGCGTGAAAGTATCGAACGGTTCGCAGGGCACGATCCGGCGCGCGATGCGGCCGTCTTCTTCCCAGCGCCCGCTTTGACGGCGGAAAGAATGGAACTCGCCATCCGTCGTCAGCACGTCGAGCGGCGCGCGGCCCTGCTTCGCGGAGAAAAGGCGCACCAGCAATTCGTGCGTGTTCGGCGCGAATGAAATAGTGCGCGGATCGGGCAAGTGCAGTTCGTGCGCGATATTCTCCTGTGCGCGCGGCATGACTTCGCCGAACACCTTCTCCCACTTGCGGTCGGCGAGCGTGGCTGCATCGTCCCAAGCCGCGAGATGGCCTTCGTAAGATGCGTCCGGCCAGAGATGGTGCGAGTGCGCGGCGAAGTGGAGCCGCCCAGGCGCTGCAGCGAACGCGCGCGAAAAGAGATGCTTGTAGCTCTTCATAGTTTGGTCCTAAGCGACCAGATTTCCGGAAACGCGCGGCGCATCAGCGTTTGCTGCAGATAGCCGACGCCTTCGGTCCCTCCAGTGCCGCGCTTGCGCCCAATGATGCGTTCAACTGTCAGCACATGTTTGTGGCGCCAGGTCAGCATCGCGTCGTCGAGATCGATCAGTTTCTCGGCGAGTTGGTACAGGGACCAATGCTTGGCCGTGTCGCGGTACACCGCGAGCCAGGCAGTTTCGACCGCTTCGCTCGGTTCGTAGGGGGCGCCCGGCGCGCGTTGATAGGCGCTCTGCGGGATCGCAAAGCCGGCATTGGCCAGCTGGATCAGCACATCGTCGTAGAGCGTCGGCGCAGAGAGTGCGTCTTCCAGCATCTGGCGATCGGCGCTGCCATGGGAATGGTATTTGAGAAACGTCGCGTCCTTAATGCCGAGCTTGTATTCGAGCACGCGGAATTGCGCGGATTGAAAACCAGAACTCGTGCCCAGCATCTCGCGGAAATTGAGATAGTCGGCCGGCGTCATGGTGGCGAGGATGTCCCACGCCTGGGTCATGACCGCCTGAATGCGCGATATGCGCGCGAGATGCTTGTAGGCGGGCACCAGGTTGCCGGTGCGGATTTCGCTCTGTGCGGCGCCCAATTCGTGGATGACCTGCTTCATCCACAATTCCATGGTCTGGTGCAAAATGACGAACAGAAGCTCGTCGTGTTGGCCGGTTTGCGGCTTCTGGCAGGCCAGCAATTCGCTGAGCCGCAAATAGCCGCCATAGGTGACGCTGTCGCTCATCGCGCGGCTTCCTCCAATTGATTCACAACCTTAGAGCATGGCCAGTGCGGCGAAAACGGCGCGGGAGGGCTGAGTTTGGCCGTCCGGGGCGTTTTTTGGTTTGGCGCGCCGAACTGATTTGCTAGGGAATCCCTAGCCTGGGGGCAGAAGCCAAGGAGGGTAGGCGGATGGGCGCTGTGGGACGCATAATCGGCATTGTTCTTATTGTTGTGCTCATCGCTGTGGGCGCGGCGTATTTCCTGGTCGGATCGAAGGCGCGCGGCGGCGGTGAGTTCACCGTGGATCGCGCCCCGCAAACGGTGGTGACGTGGCTGGCGTCGGCGCCGGCGGGCGCGCCAGTCGCTGAGGGCGTGACGGTCACCGAAGTGGTTTCGCACGACGATAACGTCGTGGTCGCCAATGTTGCGTTCGCAGACGGCGCGACGGGCCAGGTCACTTATACGGTAACGCCGGATCCAGCGGAGCCGAACCGCGCGCACGTTGCGCTGCAGCTTGAGCGCGATCTCGGCTTCAATCCGCTGAACCGCGTGCAGGCCGTTACCGGCGGCGACGCGCCACAATTGGCGACGGCGGCGGTCGAAACCGCGTCCGCCTCGCTCAGTGCGTTGCAAGCTGACGTGACGCCGATCGCTTACACAGTGGAGCAACTGGCGCCGCAGCCGTTCCTCTATGTGCAAAATTGTTCGCCGACCGATGACGTCTCGATCACTTCGGTGCTGCGTCAGGCGTTGAACGGCGCCCGCTCGGTGATGGGCGATCTCGGCCTCGCGCAAGCTGGCCCGCCGATCGCAGTTGAGCCGAGCGTGGCGGAGAACGAATATTGCTATCAGATCGGCTATCCATACTCCGGCGCAACGCCAGGTCCGCAAGCGTTCACACGCGTAGGCCAGACGCCGTCGGGTGTGGCGCTGAAAGTGGAGTACACGGGCACGGAAGCTGACGTCGTGCCGCAAGTGTATGATCGCCTCGACGCGCTGCTGGCTGCGGCGCGGTTGGATGATCCGTCGATCACCAGCGACGACTGGCCGACGATGGAAGTCTACCACGACGATCCGACCCAGGCGGGCGGTTCGCGCAATCGCACCATCTACTATGTCGTGCCTTCGACCGTGGATGTGACGCGGCTGACCGCCATCGCGCCGCCAACGGCTGCGCCTGCCGCACCCGCCGCCGCCGAGGCGCCAGCCGCGGAAGCGGCGCCGGAAGCGCCGGCGACAACAACCGAAGCGCCCACGCCGGCCACGACGCCGTAACGTCGCGCTGACACACGAAACGGAAAGGCCGCGGCGAAAGTCGCGGCCTTTTTGTTCATGGCCGCATGCCGAAGCTGCTTGGTCCTGCTTCGTTGCCGCGCTGGGCGAGGTTGGCCCATTCGCACAGCAATGGACGGGTATCGCGTGGATCGATGATCTCCTCTGCATAGAAAGCTTCGGCGGTGCGGAACGGCGAGCGCAGCGCTTCGGCCCAAGCGCGTATTTCGCGCAAGCGCGCCTCGGGATCGGGGCTCGCTTCGATATCGCGCTTGTAGGCGGCCTCGATCCCGCCCTCCATCGGCAGCGAGCCCCAATCGCCCGACGGCCAACAATAGCGATACTTCACGCGCGTGGGGTTCATCATGGCTGAGCCCGCAAGTCCGAAGGCCTGCCGCACCACGATCGAACACCATGGCACGGTCGCCTGATACACAGCCGCCATCGCCTGGACGCCGAGCTTCACGACCGCCGCGCGCTCGTGCTTCATGCCGACCGCAAAGCCCGGACAATCGACGAAATGCACGACGGGCAGATGGAAAGTCTGCGCCAGATCGACGTGCTTGATCACCTTGCGGCAAACATCTGACGTCCACGCGCCAGCCAGGAACATCGGATCGCCGGCGATCACCGCAACAGGCCAGCCGTCTATGCGCGCAAGGCCGGTTATGATGCCGCGGCCCCATTGCCGCCCGGTCTCGAAGAACGAGCCGGCATCGACGCAGGCTTCAACGATGCGGCGCATTTTGTACGGGACACGGCGGTCGGCCGGCACAACGTCGATCAAGGTCGGATCGCGACGATCGGCCGGATCGCCGTTGGCGGCGCGCGTCGGCGTTTCGTGGATCGAGGACGGCAGGTAGGAGAGAAAGCGCCGCGCCGCCGCGAACGCTTCGGCTTCGCTGGCGACGATATCATCGACGACGCCGTTCTTGCCGTTGATGTCGGCGCCGCCGAGGCCTTCTTTGTCGACGTCCTCGCCGATCGCCTTGGCGACGGGCGGGCCGGCGACGAAGACTTGGCTTAAGCCCTGCACCATGACGCTGTAATGGCTCGCCGCCACGCGGCCCGCGCCCAAGCCGGCGCACGGGCCAAGCGCCAATGAGACGACGGGCACGGCGGCCATGTTGGCGACGACCCATTCCCAGCCCGGCGTCTGCGGGATGTAGGTGCGCGGGTCTTTCTCCAGCATTTTCACCGAACCGCCGCCGCCGGTGCCATCGACCAGGCGGATCAGCGGCATGCGATATTCGTTGGCCATCTGCTCGGCGAAGACGAGCTTCTGCCAGATGGCGGCGTCGCCGGCGCCGCCGCGGACGCTGAAATCGTCGGCCTGCACCACAACCGGCCGGCCGCCGATTTCGCCGCGTCCGACAACGAAAGGCGAGGCGCGAAAGCTGGCGAGCTGATTGTCAGCGCCGTAATTGGCCGCGCCAGCGATCTTGCCGGTCTCATGGAAAGAGTCGGGATCGAGCAACGCGACGACGCGCTCACGCACCGTCAACTTGCCGGAGGCTTTTTGGCGCGCGACGCGCTCTTCGCCGCCCATCTGCTCGGCCAGCGCCTCGCGCCGACGCAGCTCCTCGATGTCCTTGTTCCAGCTCATGGCGCCTCCGTAGCTCGACACTAGCGCATCGCCGCGCCCGCGCCTCAACTCGAATTGAGCAAGGCTGCAGCGAAGGCGGCGATCTTGCTGAGTTGGGCGTATTCAGCGGGGGCGGCGCCCGGAGGAGGCGGCGTGCGTTTGACTCGGAAGATTTGGCCCGGCTGCTTGAACGTGCGCGCCAGCCGCTTGGCGTAGGGCAGAGGTGCAGCAAGCACGCGGTGCAACGCGCCGAGACGCGCAGCGATGCCGAGCGCGGAGTAGCGGCGCTTGGGTTTGTAGCGGCGACGCGGCCCGGTGCGCGCCGTGCACAAACGCGGCAGCACGACAAAACCGGACGACCGACACGCGCGGCGCGCTGTCGAGCGCGCAGTTTTCGCCGCTGCGCGTGCGTGTGGGTCCCCAGGCGCAATCCGGGCCAGCGGTCCAAGGGCGGCGGCTTCGGCGAGCAATAGGCGCCGCATCATGCGCTCGGCGTTGCGCACCCAGCTCAGCATGAAGGCATGCGTCTTCGGATCGAGCCAGCGCCGCTTGGTCAGCGCATCGACGCCGCCGCAGGCATAAAACGCCAGCCGCAAAAACCGCAGCATCATGCGCCAAAGAGCAGGCGGTGCGGCGCGATTGCAGGAGATGTCGGGGGCGATGAACATTGTTTGCGCCGAGCATAAGGGCTGCGGCGGATCAGTCGGATTGATTGGCCTCTGTCGTGAATGTTTTCAGCGGCTTGCGGGGTCGAAAGTGTGGGATAGAGCGGTGCTCTATCCGCACTTTTCTTCAAATCGACGTAGCGGGCATTATTGCGTCGACATGCCGGGGCGGGCTTGCGAATGATGGCGGGTGCCGCTTCCCACTTTAGAGCCCAGTCTCGCGATTGCCGCTTCGGGCGTGCTCATTGCGTGCGTTCAAATGTGGCTCGGCCTGCGCAAAGCGCAGTTCGACAACACGCTTCACATCATCGATCGTATTGAAGCGCCGGAGGCTCGCTCAGCTCGTTTCAATGTCCGCCGGATCATGGCGGAGGCTCAAGCTAAGAATGATGACTTCGAGCAGATCGCCGCCGAAGATCGCTCGGCCTTGGTCGGCGTTGGGCATTTGTTCGGCGTTGCGGGATTGCTCGCGCGCCGTCGCCGGATCGATAGAACTCTTTTCCTTCAATCGTATGCGAACACGCTGATCACCAACTTCGAGCGGCTGGAGCCGTTCATCCGTTGGCGCGACAGGCGCTTTGGCGACCTCGATACGCTGTGGCGCGAGTATGAACTCTTCGTTGCCTATGCGCGCCGCTGGCGGGCCCGGCGTCACCGCAAGTCGGACAGTGCTGGGTGACACACACGCGCGAAGGGCGTGTGTGTCACCCTCCCTGTCACCCCGCGCCGCAAACAAAAAGGCCGCGACTTGCGTCGCGGCCTTTGAGTTTGGCAGGTCAGTTTTTTAGAAGGCGCGACGCACTGTGACGCCCACTGTGCGCGGCGTGTTGGTGTGGAACGCCAGACGCGCGCGCCCGCCGCGTTCGCGGTCGAAGGCGAGGTTGGCGTTTTCGTCGAACGCGTTGTTGACGAACAGCGTGATGCCCCAGGTGTCGTTCTGGACGCCGGCGTTCAGGTTCACGACGGTGAACGAGTCGAGCTCCAGATCGAGCACGGTGGCGTCCGCGCCGGTGGCGCCGCCGAACGGCAGGCCGGAGACGAACGTACCCACGCCCGGCTCTTGGTCGGCCGGCTGCGTGTAGCGGCTGCCCAAGTGTTGGGCGGTCGCGGCGACGAAGCCTTCCATGCCCGTGCCGAAGCGTTCCATCGGGAAGTAGTACGCCGCGGTCGCTGCGATCGTGTATTCCGGCACTGACGGAAGGCGATTGCCGTCGCGCATGCCGGCGAGCACGTTGCCGAGCACCGACGTGACCGTCTCGTCGAATTCGGCTTCGACGAAGCTGCCGGCGAGGCTGAGTTCGAGGCCGTCCATCGGCGTGACCGAGAATTCGGCTTCGAGGCCGGCCGTGTGCGCATCGGCGTTGAACACAACACGCGAAGAGCAAGAGCCGGCGTCAGCGGTGACCTGCAGATCGGTGATGTCCGAATAGTAGGCCGCGGCGTTGAACGTCATCCGGCCGTTCGCGTACTTGAAGCCGGCTTCGTAGTTCCACAGCGTTTCGTCCTGGAACGTCGGATTGTTGCCGTAGGTGAGCGCATCCGGGCCGCCGGGCACGCCGCCATCGCAGAGCGGCAGGTTGAGCGGATCGTTGACGCCGCCGAGGCGGAAGCCTTGCGACGCTTGCGCGTTCAGCGTGAGGTTGTCGTTGACCTCGTAGCTGACCAGCACGCGCGGCGTGAAGCCGTCCGACGAGGTGGAGTCGGTCTGGTCGTCGCCGTTCGAGAACAGGCCGCCAGACGTAAAGCGGCGCTCTTCTTCGAAGTCATACCAGCGGCCGCCGGCGGTGACGGTCAGCCGATCGGTGAGATCGTAGCTGGCCTCACCGAAGATGGCGAATTGCTGGATGTCGTACGGCAAGTCCGAATTGTACGGCGAATCTGCTGGGAAGCCGTTCGCCACCGCCGCCGATGTGCCGGCGCCGAATGCAGCGTCGGTGAAGGCGTCGTAGCCGGGCGTCGGCAGACGCTGGTGATATTCGCGCTGCACGTCGGAATAGAACACGCCGACGAGCCACTGGAAGCGCGAGTCATTGTCGGAGGCCAGGCGCACCTCTTGCGTGAATTGCTCGAGGTCGGTGGTGTCGCGCAGGTTTGAGGGCAAGAGCACCGCCGCGTCCGGGAAACCCAGATCGACCGAGACCGAGCCGGTGAGGGCGCTAGCGTCGCGGCTGACCAGGATCGAGCGGTTGGCGAAGGTGGTGACCGACGTCAGGTCCATGCCGCCGATGTCCCAATTGACGGTGACGTCGGCGAGCAGGGTTTCGTCGCTGAACTCTTCGTCCAGCAGCAGGAATTGCTCGCGCTCGTTGAAGGTCACGGGCGGGCGCGTGGTGGTGAAGGGGTTGGCGAAGAGGTTGAACACCTCTTGGCGGTTGAACCCGTTCGATTCCACCGTCTGATAGACCACGCGCGGCGTGATCGTCAGGTTCGGCGTCGCCTCGATGGAGAGCGCGGCGCGCAGGCCGGTGCGCGTGCCGTCATTGACATCCTCGTCGCGGCCGCCGCCTTCACGCAGCGCATCGATAAAGCCGGCATACTCGGTGTGATAGCCGACCAAGCGCAGCGCCATCCGCTCGCTCAGCGGAATATTGATCATGCCCTTCAAATGCCCGCCTTCGCCGCCGTCGGTGACGGTGTTGAGGCTGCCTTCGATGGAGCCGGCGAAGCCGCTCGGGTCGGGCTGGTTGGTGATGTAGCGCACCGTGCCGCCGACTGAGCCGGAGCCGAACAGCGTGCCCTGCGGGCCGCGCAGCGTTTCAACGCGGTTCAAGTCGTAGAGATCGAGGTCCGGCGTGAACAGCGAGAGCGAGATCACGGAATCGTCGAGATAGATGCCGACTTGCTCTTTCACGCCCGGCTGGTCGCGCACGATCTGGCCGGCGGAGACGCCGCGCAGCGAAACCTGGCTTTGGCCTGGCCCGAGGTTCTGGATCGACATGCCGGCGACGTTGCGGGAAATGTCTTCAATCGATTGCGCGCCCGTGCGCTCGATGTCTTCCGCGGTTTGCGCGTTCACCGAGAACGGTACGTCTTGGATGCTCGATGCGCGGTGCGTCGCGGTGACGACGATCTCTTCGGACTCGGAATTTTGCGCCGCCGCCGTGGTCGGCGTTGCGGCGATGGCAACGGCGATCGCGACAGCGCTCACCGCCGACAGCCAAAGGCTGCGCTTCTTGGTCATGTGGTCCCCTCCTGCGTGGTCTTGGCGTGCGGTTTCTCCAGCCGCCAAAATCCAAGCGTTAACCATGCGCTTGAGGCGTATGAACTGCCGTCACAAACGCCTTTGCGGGGAAAAAGCGCCGCTTTTCAGAGGCAAAACTCGCCTATCAGACGGCCATATTGTCGATGAGGCGGGTCTTGCCGAGCCATGCCGCCGCGAGAATGCGGGCGGGGCGCGCAAGATCGACGATCGGGCCCAACGAGGCGGCGTCGCGGATCGCGAGATAATCGACGCTCGTGAAGCCGGCCGCAACGATATGGCGGGCGCCTTCGGCTTCCGCATCGGCGATCGAAGCGCCGGCGCGCGCGGCCTTGATGGCGTCGTGCATGATGTGATTGAGGCGCGCGGCGATCCGGCGTTCGTCGGCGCTAAGATAGGCGTTGCGCGACGACATGGCCAAGCCGTCATGCTCGCGCACGGTGGGGCAGCCGACGATCTCGACGGGAATGTCCAAATCGCGCGCCATGCGCTTGATGACGAGCAATTGCTGGTAGTCCTTCTCACCGAAGAAGGCGGCGTCCGGCAGCGCTTGCAGCAGGAGCTTAGTCACCACCGTAGCAACGCCGCCGAAGAAGTGCGGCCTAAACTCGCCCTCAAGCGGCGTCGAGACGTCGGCGACGATGACATTGGTCGAGAAGCCCTCGGGGTACATCACCGATCGTTCGGGCGCGAACAGGAGATCGCAGCCGGCGCTGGCGAGCAGCTTGGAGTCTCCCGCTTCGTCGCGCGGATAACGCTCGAAATCCTCGTGCGGGGCGAACTGGCGCGGGTTCACGAACAGGCTGGCGACCACGCGGTCGCAGCTTTCCTTGGCTGTCCGCACGAGCGACAAGTGGCCCTCATGCAGCGCCCCCATGGTCGGCACGAGGCCGACGCGAAGGCCGGCGCGCCGCCAAGCGGTGACCGCGTCGCGCAGTTCGGCGACGGAACGGGCGACAGACAACGTCTCGCTCATCCGCATCGCATCCGCCGTGCGGGCGCGGGCGTCAAGCCGTCCAACGCCGCCGTTGCCAGCCCGATTTGCGAATCATTGCCAAGTTCTCATGCCCTCCACTGCGCTGGCGCCGTCGTAGTTAAGCAGCTCTTAACCGCACCCGCCGATGGTTGGAGTATGCGTTTCGGCGTTGCGTCTCTTCGGCGGACAGCAGCGCCCGCCAGTGTGGGCGGGCGAAAACGATGAGCGCTGCCTACGAGTTCGACGCTGTCGCTGCCCCGCGCCGCGCCCACGTGATCGTGGTCGGCAACCAGAAGGGCGGGGCGGGCAAGTCGACCGTGGCGATGCATATCATTGTCGCGTTGATGCGGATGGGGCGCCGGACGGGCGTGCTCGACCTCGACGTGCGCCAGCGTTCGCTGACCCGCTACATCGAAAACCGCGGCCGCTGGATCGCCCAGCGCGGCGTGCAGATTGCGGCGCCGCAGATCTTGGAGTTGCAGGAGAGCCAGCAGCGTCAGCTCGATGTGGCCGAAGCTGAGGAGGAGGCGAATTTCCGCGCCGCGCTGCGGCGGCTCTCCGAGACCTGCGATTTCATCGTCATCGATTCTCCGGGCGGCGACTCGTACCTGGCGCGGCTCGCGCACGGCTGGGCCGACACGCTGGTCACGCCGCTCAACGATAGCTTCGTCGACTTCGACCTGTTGGGCGATATCGATCCCGACTGCGCCGACATCGTGCGCCCCTCCATCTATAGCGAGATGGTGTGGGAGAGCCGCAAGAAGAAGGCGCAGAACCTGCGCACGCCGATCGACTGGGTGGTCATGCGCAACCGCACGTCCGCGAGCCGCATTGAAGCGAAGAATAAGCAGAAGGTCGGCGAGGCGCTGAAGACGCTCTCCAGCCGCATCGGTTTCCGGCTGGCCCCCGGCTTGTCCGAGCGCGTGATCTATCGCGAGCTTTTCCTGCAGGGGCTGACGCTGCTCGATCTCGACGGCAACGCCGCCGACAGCGAAATGCGCATGACCCACTTGGCCGCACGCCAGGAATTGCGCGACCTGTTCATCACCCTGAAACTGCCTGGCCTGGAAGGCGAGCCGCTGAAATTCTAGGGCGGCGGATCCGGCAGATGGCCGTCATCGCGCAGCACGTGCAGGTTCGGCAGATAGAAGACCTTCTTGCCCTGACCCGGCTTGTAATAGCCAGTGAGCACTTCCTTGCGTGGCGGACGCGGCTCGAAGCTGATGTGAACCCAGCGGCTGCATTCGAAGATCAGCTGATCGACCTCCGTCATGAACTCGCTCTGCTCCTTGAGGAATTCGACGATCTGATAGGGCGTGCCGAACTGAGCGCAGGTGAAGTCGACCGCGTAACCTTTGCGGTGAGCGCTGTTCTCAACGCCGCCCACGGCCTGGTTCACCGCGAAGGAGCGGAAGCACGAATTGATGGTGATGGGCTTGCCGCCGAGCAGTGTCCGCACCTTCTCCATGCGCTCGGCTGAGAAACGGATGCGTTCGAGTTCTTCGGCGTCTGGGTCGTTGGCTAAGCCGGTGCTGGTGACGGTGAATTCGCGCAAGCGGAAATGCGGCGTCAGCTGATCGCTTGGCGGCGCCGGCGGCGTCGGCGTGGCGATGGGCGGTGTCGGGACCGGAATGGGCTCAGGCGCTGGCGGGGGTGGAGGCGCCGCTGGCGGCGGTGCTTCGCTTGTCGGCGGCTCAGCGACTGTGCCGGGCGACTCACCGGGAGCTTCAACTGGGGCTGAAGTGTCGACCGTCCCGGGCGACTCGCCGGGCGCGGTTATCGGTTCGGCCGGCGCCTCTGGGGCGGCCGCTTCCGGCGCTGGCGCGGGTGTCGGCGCTGGCGCGGCGGGCGGAGGAGGCGGCGCCGCCGCCGCCGGTGGTGGCGGAGCGGCAGGGGGCGCAGCAGGCGGTGGGGCCGGCGGCGCTGCGGGCGCGCCAGTGTGTGGGCTGGCGCTTGTGGTGCGGCGCGGCCCACGGCGGCCGAACACCAAATGAAAAACGGACTCAAGGACCGGCATGCTCTCCCCCGATGACGCCTGGGGTTATCCTGCGCCAAAACTCGCGCGCTGCGCTACCCGCAAAGCGAAGGCGGTTCCCAGAGGATGCGCCGGCCCATAGGGTCGCGCGCCCGTGCTCAATGTCATCATCGTCCTTCTGGGGCTGTTTTGCCTCCTGTTCGCGCTGCGCCTTCTGGCCGCCGGGCGCTTGCAATGGCTGTCGCGCTGGCCGGCCGTGCTGTTAGCGCTCGCAGCAATCGCAATCGGTCTCCGCGGCGCCTACGGGCCAGCGATCGGATTGGCCGCGTTGTCGGTCGTAGTTTGGATGCTGTGGCCGCGCCAGTATCGCGCGCCTCCGCCGCCAGGTCCGCCGCCCGAAGATCCTGCGGACGTCGAAGCGCGCCGCCTTCTCGGCGTCGCCGCCGGCGCAAGCGAGGAAGAGATTCGCCGCGCATTCCGGGACAGGATCGCCAAGGCGCACCCGGATCGCGGCGGCAGACATGCGGACGCCGCACGGCTCGTCGCCGCGCGGGACCGCTTGTTAGGACGTCGCCGCTAGCGGCTTATTCCATTTCCTCGGTTGAATTGGTCTCATCGCCCTGACCGACCGGATCGATCGGCGTGCGGACCGGCGACAGCGTCTCGATGACCAAACCTTGGTAGGTGGCGTAGGGCGAGGCTGGCGTTGCCGGCGACTGGGCGGTGATCGCGCCGGGGGCGAGCTGAACGTCCAGACGGTTGGTCGGCAGGCTGGCGTAAGCGGCCTGGTTCGGATCTTCGCGGCGGGCGAATTCCTGGAACGCGCCTTCGACGAAGTAGGCCACTTGAGCGTCGCGCGCCGCGGCGGTTTCGCCGCCGAGCACGACGACGATCACGCGCCGCCCGTTGCGTTCGGCCATGGTGGCCAGATTGAAGCCGGAGGCGCGGGTGTAGCCAGTCTTGATGCCGTCGACGCCTTCGACTTGCCCGACAAGCCGGTTGTGACCCCGGATGTTGCGGCCGCGCCAGGAGAAGCTTTGATCCTGGAAGATATGATAATGCTCAGGAAAATCGCGCCAAAGGGCCTGGCTCAGGGTGGCCATGTCACGCGCGGTGGTGCGCTGACGCGGGTCAGGCAGGCCGCTGGCGTTGACGAAGCGGGTGTCGGCCATGCCCAGCTCGCGGGCGCGGGAGGTCATGGCTGCGGCGAAACGGGCTTCCGTACCGCCGAGACGTTCGCCAACCATGGTGGCGACGTCGTTGGCGGATTGGACAACCAGTGCGCGGATCGCTTGTTCAACTGTGATCGAGTCGCCGCGGCGGACGCCAAGCCGAGAAGGCGGCTGCCGCGAGGCGGTGCGGGAAGCGGTAATCCGGGTGTCCATGGTGACGTCGCCGCGTTCGAGCGCCTCGAACAGCATGTAGAGCGTCATCATCTTGGTGAGTGATGCCGGGAAGCGGGCTTCGTCAGCCTGATCTTCCAGCAACACCTCGTCGGTGCGGGCGTCCATGACGATCGCCGCATAGCGGTCCTGGGCTGCCGCCGGGGCGGCTGTGCCTAAACCGATGAGAGCGACCGCAGCCGCAACAAAACAGAACAGGCCGCGCCTAGCTGATGTCATCGTCGTCCGATCCCGCATCACCACGGCGATTGTCAGGCAAATCGCGTGCCGTGCAGCTTACAGATTCATTATTGCCGGTTAAGCGAGTGTTTCCGTTGCGGAGAAATCACTCTCTAAAGAGCGTAACCCGCGCCGTAACCACCTGCCTACATTGTGGAAAATTGCCTGAATCGGTGCTGAATGAATAGGCGCCTAGCTGCGTTTCGGGTGCTCTCAGCTGCATGTTGCACTGCAGCAAAAAGTGGTTGACTTCGCAGGTGCAGCATAACATATAGGGTGCAGATTCGCCGGAACGGATTCGGCGGTCCGGCACCAGAATGGGCGAGCGAACGCCCGCGCTTATTAGGAGACCACAATGGCCACCGCGAAGACCGCCCCCCGCGCCACTAAGACGGCCACCGAGGCGTTTGAACAAGTCAGCGCCGCTTCCAGCGAAGCGGTTCGTGAGAACATCGACCGCGGCATCGCCGCCCTCTCGGAAGCCACCGCTTTCGGCAAGCAGAACGTCGAAGCCTTCCTGGCGTCGGCCTCCGCCGCTCAAAAGGGCTTCGAGGCGATCTCGGCCCGCACCGTCGCCTTCCAAAAGGAAGCCATGGAAAAGCACGTCGCCGCCGCCAAGGCGCTGATGACGTCGAAGAGCGTCCAGGAATTCGTCGAGAAGCAGAACGACTACGCGAAGTCCTCGTTCGAGGCCTATGTCGCGGAACTGACGTCGGTTTCTGAACTCGTGTCCGGCGTCGCCAAGGAAACCCTGGCGCCGATCAACGATCGCGTCACTGCCGTGGGTCAACTGATCCAAACCGGCGCGACCCGCTAATCGATCCGGCTTCGGGACGATTGTCCCGAGGGGCTGAACAACGGACGGGCCTGGCTCTGCGAGCCGGGCCCGTTTTGTATGCGCGCCGGCGCGAACTGTACCCGCGCCGGTTTCAAGCCCTTCCATACGCGCCAGCGATCCATAAATTGTTCAGCATGAAGGGATCAGGCTCGCCTCCGGGCGACTCGGCTCACGCTGCGCGCATGAACGGACGTCGATGAGCGACGACTATTGGAACGACGACGATCCGGACGGCGGGGCCGAAGGCCGCGCCGGCACGAAGACGCTCACCCGCACCAAGAAGCCGTCGCTCTACCGGGTGTTGCTGCTGAACGACGATTACACGCCGATGGAATTCGTCGTTTATGTGCTCGAACGCTTCTTCCAGAAAACACGGGAGGAGGCGACGACGATCATGCTCCACGTCCACCAGAACGGTGTCGGGGTGTGCGGCGTTTATACGTATGAGGTGGCCGAAACCAAGGTAGCTCAGGTCCTCGATCTCGCGCGGCGGCATGAACACCCGCTGCAATGCACGATGGAAAAGGAATAAAGTCGGATGGCGACATTCTCCCGTACGCTCGAGCATACGCTCCGCCGCGCGCTTTCGCTCGCGAACGAGCACCGCCACGAGTACGTGACGCTCGAGCACCTTTTGTTGTCGCTCATTGACGACGACGATGCTGCCGGCGTGATGCATGCCTGCAAAGTCGATCTCGACAAGCTGCGCTCAAATCTCGACGCGTATCTGGAAACCGAACTCGACAGTCTCGTGGTGCCGAACCGCGAGCATGAGGAGCCGCGCCCGACGGCTGGCTTCCAGCGGGTGCTGCAGCGCGCGATGCTGCATGTCGATTCCAGCGGAGCCCGCGAAGTCACCGGCGCGAACGTGCTGGTCGCGCTGTTCAGCGAGCGCGAGAGCCACGCCGCGTATTTCCTGCAAGAGCAGGACATGACCCGCTACGACGCGGTGAACTTCATTGCTCACGGCATGCCGAAGCGGGCGGGCGCGGCGCAACCGCGGCCAGTGCGCGGCGCAAACGAGGAAGAGGGCGAGCGCGTCGTCAAACAAGGCAGCGAGGCGCTCGCCGCCTATTGCGTGAACCTCAACAAGAAGGCGCGCGAAGGCAAAATCGACCCGCTCATCGGTCGCGAAGCCGAAGTGCTGCGCGCGATCCAAATTCTGTGCCGCCGGCAAAAGAATAACCCGCTGCTGGTGGGCGACCCCGGCGTCGGCAAGACGGCGATCGCCGAGGGCCTGGCACGCAAGATCAACGAAAAGCAAGTGCCCGAGGTGCTGGCGAACTCGACGATCTTCTCGCTCGACATGGGTTCGCTGCTGGCGGGCACCCGCTATCGCGGCGACTTCGAAGAGCGCCTGAAGAGCGTGATGAAGGAGCTGGAAAACCACAAGGACGCCATCCTCTTCATCGATGAAATCCACACCGTGATCGGGGCGGGTGCGACCAGCGGCGGCGCTATGGATGCGTCGAACTTGCTGAAGCCGGCGCTGCAAAGCGGCCAGCTGCGCTGCATGGGCTCGACCACCTACAAGGAGTATCGCCAGCACTTCGAGAAGGATCGCGCCCTGGCGCGGCGTTTCCAAAAGATCGACGTCAACGAACCGTCGATCCCCGACGCCATCAAGATCCTGATGGGGCTGAAGCCGTACTTCGAAGAATTCCACAAGGTGAAGTACACGGACGACGCGGTGAAGGCCGCAGTCGAGCTGTCGGCGCGCCACATGGGCGATCGCAAGCTCCCGGATAAAGCCATCGACGTGATCGACGAGTCCGGCGCCTCGATGATGCTGCTGCCGCAAAACCAGCGGAAGCAGGTGATCGATGTCACCGAGGTTGAAGAGGTGGTGTCGCGCATGGCGCGCATCCCGCCGAAGTCGGTGTCGAAGAACGACGCGGAAATGCTGTCGTCGCTGCCGGCCGATCTGAAGCGGGTGGTGTTCGGTCAGGACGATGCGATCGATCAGCTCGCCGCCGCCATCAAGATGGCGCGCGCCGGGCTGCGCGAACCGCAAAAGCCGATTGGCTCATATTTGTTCGCAGGCCCGACGGGCGTCGGCAAAACCGAAGTCGCCCGCTCGCTCGCCAACATCATGGGCATCGAACTGTTGCGCTTCGATATGTCCGAGTACATGGAGCGGCACACCGTAAGCCGCCTGATCGGCGCGCCTCCGGGTTATGTCGGCTACGATCAGGGCGGCCTGCTCACCGATGGCGTCGATCAGCATCCCCATTGCGTGCTATTGCTCGATGAAATCGAGAAGGCCCACCCGGACCTGTTCAACATTCTGCTGCAGGTGATGGACCACGGCTCGCTCACCGATGCGAACGGCAAGAAGGTCGATTTCAGGAACGTCATTCTGATCATGACCACCAATGCCGGCGCGGCCGATGCGGCCAAGCAAGGCATAGGCTTCGGTCGCGGCAAGAAAAACGAGGAGAATGAAGAGGCGATCAAACGGCTCTTCACCCCGGAATTCCGCAACCGGCTCGATGCGGTGATCCATTTTGGCGGCCTGCCGCCGGAAGTCGTCCGCAACGTGGTGCAGAAGTTCATCATCCAGCTCGAAGGGCAGCTGGCCGAACGCAATGTGCAGATCGAGATCACCGATCGCGCCGCCGATTGGCTTGCCGCCAAGGGCTATGACGAAAGCTTCGGCGCTCGCCCGTTGGCGCGCTTGATCCAAGAGAAGGTCAAGAAGCCGATGGCGGACGAGCTTTTGTTCGGCAAGTTGAAGGACGGCGGCATCGTGAAAATCGATCTCGACCCGGCCAAGGACGAACTGAAGTTCACCTACCAGCAGGAGTCGCGCGGCCTGTTGAGCTTCGGCAAACGGCCGGAAAAGGCTTAAGCCGCGTCCCGATGAGCGAATACGAGCGGCGGCCGAGCAATCGGTCGCCGCTTTTTCGTTTCCGGCTAGTCGCACGGGGAGGCTACGCGCCGCACGCGCGGCCAGTTGAAAGCTGGCCGGCGAACTCGCAGGTTCGGGCGGTTTCGGAGGCGGCGTGCGCCAACATCTCTATCCACTAGACGCGCTGCGCTTCATTTCGGCCTTCGCCGTGATGGTGTTTCACCTGTGCTTTTACGCCTGGGCGTCGGACAGCGCGGCCGTTGCGCGCGTGCTCGACGGCGCGGCCCGCTACGAGGCGCTGGCGCCATTTAGTTGGTTTGGCTGGGTCGGTGTCGAAGTGTTCTTCGTCATTTCGGGGTTCGTGATCGCGAACTCAGCGGCGCAGGCTTCACCGATGGCGTTCCTTAAAGGCCGACTGCTTCGGCTTTACCCCGCGGCTTGGATCTGCGCGACGCTGACGCTGATCGGAGTCGTTCTCGTCGGCGCGACGCCGTTGCGCGATGCGCTAGGGCCATACTTGCGATCGATGACGCTTTGGGTGCGGGGGCCGTGGATCGATGGCGTCTACTGGTCGCTTGCTGTTGAGGTGGTGTTCTACGCGCTTGTGTTTGGCGTGCTGATGGGACGCCGCGTGCTCAGCCTCGCTATGTTGCCGTGGCTGCTGACGGCGCTTTCGCTACTCTACGGTGTCTTTCATGAGGCCGCGCTTATGGGCGCGCATGTGATGCCGCCGACGGCGGAGCGGTTCATCGAGGCTTACTCGGAGCCGCTGCTTTTGCGCTATGGCTCCTTCTTCGCGGTGGGCGTTTGGCTGTGGATGGCGAGCGAGCAGCTCTTATCGCCGGCGCGCCTTGCGGGGCTGCTTGTGGCCATCGCGTTGTGTGCGCGTGAGACGCTGCAACGCGCGCATGATCTCGCAGGCGGCGAAGTGACATTCCAGGCCGCCTATCCGCCAATTATCCCGTTGCTGCTGTGGTTTGCGGCCTGTGCGGCGATTGCGGCTGTGGCGCTGCGCCCGCACTGGTTCACGATAAAGGGCGCGCGTGCACAAAGCGCTCTGAAGCGCATCGGCCTGATGACGTATCCGTTGTTCCTGATTCATAGCGCGCTGGGCGCCGCCGTCATTCGTAGCTTGGTCGCGGCGGGCGTCGATGCTTGGCTCGCGTTGGCCGTTGCGATCACCGGCGCGCTGGCGGCGGCCTATGTCATTTCCGCTTTTGGCGAGGTGTGGGTGCGTCACGGTTTTCGCGCGCTGCTCGATCAAGCGGATGCCGCTCTCAGGCGCACGCCCAGCTTGGCGTTCCTGTTTGCGGCCGCGCCGGATAGAGTGCTGGCGCGGCGCTAGGGAGGCGAAATGCGCGGGTCCGGCATTCTGAGCGTGTTGGCGCTGAGCGCGTGCGCGACGGCGTCCGCGCAAGTGACGCCGCTGCCGATGGCGCTTTGCGCGGGTTGGCAAGGTGAGCGCGTGTGCGAGCTCTTGCATGAGGACGCCACCATCCGGGTGCTGCGCTGTACCTTTGCGCCGGGCGTTGGCCATGAGCGGCACTACCATCCGCCGCACTACGGTTACGTTCTTTCCGGGCAGACCACGATGCGGATCACCACGGATGCAGGCGTGGTTGACCGGCCAGTGCGCGCCGGTGGCGGCTTTTCGAGCGATGCGGAATTGATCCACGAAGCGCTGAACGTCGGCGACGAAACCGCGACTTATCTGATCGTCGAGAAAAAGAACGAAGATCGCCGCAGCGCGAGCGAGATTTCAGCCGGCTTATGCGCCAGCTGACGTGGGCTCACAGCGCCGCCGCAATCTGGCTGGCCACTTTTTGCAATTCCTCGATATCGGCCTTGTTGCCGTGGCCATGGCCGGCGAGGCGCACGCCCGCGTAGCGGGGGATGATGTGGAAATGCAGGTGGAAGATGGTTTGGCCCGCGTCTTCGCCGTTAAACTGAGTCACAGTCACGCCGTCCGGCTTCAGTGCTTTTTCAGTGGCGATCGCCAGCTTGTGCACGCGCTCCATCAGCGGGCCGACGCGGTCGCTTGGCAGCTCCAGGAAATTGCGCGCCCGCACGTTCTTGGGAATGACCAGCAGATGGCCGCGCGCTTGGGGAAAGATGTCCATGAAGGCGAGCACTTGGTCGTCCTCGAAGACCTTCACCGCCGGAATCTCGCCGCGCAAGATTTTGGCGAATAGGTTGTTGTCGTCGTATGCCCCGTGCAGGCTCATCAGGCGCGCTCCTTGGACTATGGATGAGACTTGGGCGCTCGCTAGGTCGCCGGCGACTGCACGTTGCGGACGATCTTGAGCAGTGTCTCACGCGGCAGATATTTCACCAGCCCCGCTTGGAAGGCGTTGCGCGCGCCGGTGACGATGACGCGGCGATTGCTTTTCCAGGCCTCGTAGCCCGCGCGCGCAACCGGCATAGAGGGCATCGCGGCGCCGGCGTTCTTGGCCAGTTTGGTTTTGCCGGTGCCGGCGCGCTCCCGGAACTTAGATACGGTGGGGCCCGGGCAGAGGCAGCTCACGTGGACCCTAGTGCCGCGCGCTTCCTCCCAAAGCGCTTCCGAGAATGAGAGCACATAGGCTTTCGAGGCATAATAGTTCGCCATCAGCGGGCCTGGCTGAAATGCTGCGGTGGATGCAACATTGAGGACGCCGCCGCGCTTGTTGGCGAGCATGCGGTCCCAGTAGAGGTATGTAAGTTCGACCAACGCCCGCACGTTGAGATCGATCATGCCGAGTTGGGTTTGCAGATCGGAAGAGGTCAGCGCGCCGGCATGGCCGTAGCCGGCATTGTTGACGACGACATCTACGTTCAAGCCCTTCTGCGCGATCGCGTTCGCCACCGCCGAGCCGCCGCCGTGCGCGCCGAGGTCTTGTGCGATCGTATGGGTCTTGATCCCGTGCGCCGCGGCAATGCGGCTTGCCACATCTTGCAGCGCGCTTTCGCTGCGCGCTGTGAGAATAAGATCGTAGCCGTCGCGTGCGAAGCATTCCGCGAGATCGACGCCGATCCCGGCCGAGGCGCCGGTAATTAGCGCGGTTTGACCCTCTCCCGGTTTACGTCGCGCCATGGCTTCCCCCTCCGCACGTTTTTGCGACGATACGCCCTGCGCGCGCCGGTTCCAATCGCAACGGCGGCCTGTGCTAGAAAGCGCCCGGTATGGCGAAGTCTCCCGAGTTCAAACTTAACGCCGACGAGAAGCCGTTCGATGCGCCCGACGCCGAACGGCCCAAGGCCACGCGTCCGCGCGACGCCGCGACCTTGATCCTGGTGCGGGGCGGGCGCGAGGTGATGATGGGGCAGCGCGCGTCGGGCCACGTATTCATGCCGGACAAGTGGGTGTTTCCCGGCGGGCGGGTTGATCCGGGCGACGCCCGGCTGCCGGCCGCTCATGAGCTCAGCGAGGAGACGGACGCGCTGCTGCGAATGGGCGGGCTGGTGCGTCGACCACCGCGCGCCTTCGCCATGGCGGCCGTGCGGGAGACGCGGGAGGAGGCCGGCCTGGTGCTCGGCGGGCCGGAGGGCCCGGACCTGTCCAAGCTGGCGTTTGTCGCCCGCGCCATCACCCCGCCGTACCGGCCCCGGCGCTTCGACGCGCGTTTTTTCCTGGCCGACGCCGAGGCCGTGCTCGCCCACGACGAACCCCAGGCCGGGGAAGAATTGCTGCATACCAAATGGTTTAGCCTGGCCGAGGCGATGACCCTTGATTTGCCATCGATCACCCGGTTCGTGCTGAACGAGGTCAAGGCCCGCCTGGCTGGGGAACCGATAGCGCCCCCATTTCTGCGCTGGAGCCGGGGCGCGCACAGTATGGAACGGCTTAGGCGTTGACTTTGCGCCCGGCGCCCGTATTTTCCGCCGCTTCCTTAAACCTGAGTTTCCGGGCCCGTACCCATGGCAAAGCCGACCGTCATCAAAATCCGTCTGAATTCGACGGCGGACACGGGCTATTTCTACGTGACGAAGAAGAACCCGCGCACGAAGACCGAAAAGCTCAAGTTCAAGAAGTACGACCCGATTGCGAAGAAGCACGTCGAGTTCGTCGAAGGTAAGATTAAGTAGGACGCCCAATATCCGTGGGCCCGGGCGCCGCAGCGTGGGCGACGACGCGTGGACGTGCTAAGCTGCTCCAATGGAACGCATCGTTACGATTGAGGGATTGCGCGGCGGGCGCCCAACAGTCGCCGGAACGCGGATCACTGTGGTCGAGCTATTGGAAATGCTCAGTTCTGGCATGGCCGAAACCGACATAATCGAGGCGTTTCCTCAGCTTTCCCCCGATGATATTCGCGCCGCCCTGGCCTATGCCGCGCGTGAGTTTGATCATCCGGTCGTCACCGCCAAGTGAACTTCCTCGTCGATGCCAACCTGCCGGCTACGATGGTCAGCTGGTTAGGGACAGGTGTTGATCAGGCGGCCTATGTCGATGAGCTGCTAGCGCCTGGCGCGTTGGATGGGGCCATCTGGGAGCTGGCTCGTTCGCGAGAGATGATCGTTGTCAGCAAGGACGCGGACTTCGCCGTTCGCGCGATGCGCGAGCGGAGTGTCCAAGTTGTCTGGATACGCTGCGGAAACATGAAGCTTCGGCCATTCGAGGCGTAGTTTCTAGCGCGTGCGCCTGCCATGCGCCGCCTGTTGGAGATCGGCGAGCATTTGGTGGAACTGCGTTAGATATTACTTCGGATAGAGCACCATCTGCGTGCAGCGGAACAGGGCGATGGTCTGCCCGGTGGCCTCGTCCTTGACGGTGGCGTCCCAGACTTGCGTGGTGCGCCCGCCGTGGACGAGACGAGCCTCGCACGACACCACGCCCTCCCGCGCCGTGCCGAGAAAGTTGGCCTTCAGCTCGATCGTGGTGAAGCCGCTGGCCGCCTCCGGTTTGGAGATCACGCAGCCATAGCCGCAGGCGCTGTCGGCCAGCGCGATGACGCTTGCGGCGTGGAGAAAGCCGTTGGGCGCCATGTGATGTTTGCGGACCTCGAAGCGCCCGGCGACGAAGCCGGGCCGGGCTTCGCTCCACTGCAAGCCCAGGTGATCGGGCAAATGATCTTTCTGGCGGTCGGTCAGAGGTGTGACGTAATCGATTTCACTCACGGGATGCCTCGTACGGATTGCGGCGCTATCATGCGCGCATGACGCAACGCCAAGTCAAAGCCGCCGTCCTGCTGATCGGCGATGAGCTGCTCTCGGGCCGCACGCAGGATGTGAACCTGCAAACCATCGCGAAGTTCGTCGCCCCGCTCGGCGTGCAGATCGCCGAGGCGCGTGTGGTTTCGGATGCGCCCGAAGAGATTGTCGCCGCCGTCAACGCGTTGCGCGCCAAATACGACTACGTGTTCACCACAGGCGGCATCGGCCCGACTCATGACGACAAGACCGCAGATGCAATGGCCGCGGCCTTTGGCGTCGGCATCGATGTGCGCGACGACGCGCGGGCGATCTTGGAGGCGCACTATAAGGGCGCGTCGAACCTGAACGACGCGCGGTTACGGATGGCGCGCATTCCCGACGGCGCGTCGCTGATCGCCAATCCGGTCTCCCGCGCGCCCGGCTTCCAGATCGGCAATGTATTCGTGATGGCGGGCGTGCCATCGATCATGCGCGGCATGCTTGAGGACGTGGGGCCACGTTTGGAAGGCGGCGCGGTGGTGCGCTCCGTCACCGTGCGCGGCAAGGGCGTGCGGGAGGGCGATATCGCCAAGGGCTTGGAGGCGCTTGAAGCGGCGAGCGACGGCAAGGTGGCGTTTGGATCCTATCCGTGGTTCATGCCGGGCGATTTCGGTCTGCACCTTGTGGCGCGTTCGGCCGATGACGCCGCGCTCACGAAAGCCGGCGCCGATATGGTCGAGCTTATTCGCGCGCGCGGCGGTTCGCCTGAGATTGTCGTCGATCCAGCGCAGACGTGAGTCTAGCCGCGCGCGTGCGTGACTCCGCCGTCCACGATCAAGGTTGAGCCCACGACATAATCGCCGGCGCGCGAGGCCAAATAAACTGCAGCGCCCGCCATGTCTTCCGCCGCGCCAATGCGGCGGGCCGGGATGTGCTGAGCGACCATGTCGCCATGATCGCGCGCGATGCGGTTCATGTCTGACGCGAATGCGCCCGGTGCGATGGCGGAGACCGCGATGTTGTCCTGGATGAGCCGCATCGCCATGCGTTTGGTAAGGTGGATTAGCCCGGCCTTGCTGGCGGCGTAGGAATACGTCTCCTGCATGTTGACCGAGATGCCGTCGATTGAGGCGATGTTGATCACCTTGGCGAGGCGATCTGGCGCAGCTGCTGCTTTGAGTGCGCCGTGCAGCGCCTGAGTGAGGAAGAACGGCGTCTTGGCGTTGAGGTCCATGACTTTGTCCCAGCCGGATTCCGGGAATTCATCGAAATCGGCGCCCCACGCTGCGCCGGCATTGTTGACGAGAATGTCCAGCTTCGATTCATGCTTGAGATAGGCGTCCGCCATTTTGCGCGCGCCGTCCGCGCCTGCGGCGTCGACCACGAGGGGAATGCACGGGCCGATTTTGGAAAGCTCAGCCGCCGTCTCTTCCAGCGCCCCGCCTTTGCGAGCGGAAATATAAACCTTGGCGCCGTGGTGCAGCAGGCCTTCGGCGATCATCCTGCCAATGCCACGCGATCCCCCGGTCACCAGGGCGACGCGGCCTTCAAGCGAAAACAGGTTCTTCATCGGATCAAGCCTTCTTCTGCGCAGCAACGAGCGCGTCATCGATTTCACGGGCGCGAACGGCGGCAGGGCGCTGGGCGAGGCGCGCGAAATACTCGCCGAACACCGAACGCTTTTCGATCGTGCCGAATTGCAGCGCCCACCCTATTTGGGCGCCGAGATAGACGTCCGCCGCGCTAAAGTGTTCGCCGAGCAGATAGGGGCTCTTGGACAGTTGCTGATCGAGCGTGTTGATCACGTCGTCGGCCGTGCCGAAGCCAAGCATGCCGCGCTTTTCCGCTGGCGGATCGACGCCCAGCGCCTTGACGCCGACCATCGCCTCGAATGGGCCGGCGGCATAGAAGAGCCAGCGATAATACGGCCCGCGCAGCTTATCGCCGGGGGCCGGCGCGAGGTGCGACCGCGGAAACGCGTCGGCCAAATAGGCGCACACCGCCGCGCATTCAGTGACGACCGTATCGCCATGTTTGATGGCGGGAACCTTGCCCATTGGATTGATGGCCAGGTACTCGGGCGCCTTCATGCTCGTGCCGTAGTCGAGCACGACGGTTTCGTAAGGCTGGCCGACCTCTTCCAGCATCCAGCGCGCAATGCGCCCTCGCGACATCGGGTTGGTGTAGAAGGTGAGCGTGTCGGCCATTGCGTCCTCCGTCGGCGTCCCATTAGAGAAGCGCCATGGCCAAGAGCAAGCAGATAACGATCTACGGGATCAAAGCGTGCGACACGATGAAGAAGGCGCGCGCCTGGCTCGACGCGCATGACGTCGCGTACACCTTCCACGACTACAAGAGCGAAGGCATCGACAAGGCGTCGCTGGAGCGATGGGCCGGGGAAGTCGGCTGGGAGAGACTGCTCAATCGCGCCGGGACGACGTTCCGAAAACTGCCGGACGCGGACAAGGAAAACGTCACCGAGAAAAAAGCCATCGCACTGATGTTGGCGCAGCCGAGCATGATCAAACGGCCGGTTCTGGATGTCGGCGGCGCGCTAACGGTGGGTTTCAAACCGGATGCGTATGCGAAGGCCTTAGGTTAGCCCGCCGATCCACCTTGCTGTGTCATCGAGCATTGCCGTGAGCACGTCAGCATCCTTGCGCCCGGACTTTGCGGGAACGTGGAAGCTGTGGTCTGCGTGATCGTAAAGCTTGAGCGTCGCGCTCTTGCCGAGCTTCGTGACGGCAGATTTTAGCAGATCGAGCTGCGCTAAGGCGTCGTTCGTACCCTGCAAAAACAACAGGGGCGCTTTGACGTCGCTCAGATGCGCCGCGCGCTCGTCGCTGGGCTTGCCGGCCGGATGGAGCGGGAAGGCGAAGAAGATGAGCCCGCACACATTCGGAAGCGGCGCCAACGCCTGGGCTTGCGACGTCATGCGTCCGCCGAAGGATTTGCCGCCGGTGAAGAGCGGCAGCTCCGGCGCGAGGTCGTGCGCGACAGCTACGGCGGCGCGCACTGCCGCATGTGCAAGCGCAGGCGGATCGGGCCGCTTCGATCCACGCTCCATGTAAAGAAAGTTGAAGCGTAGCGTCGCAATCCCGCGATCGGCGAGGCCGTTGGCGATCGCGGCCGTGGACTTGTGCGCCATGCCTGCGCCGGCGCCGTGCGCGAAGACGTAGGCGGCTCTCGTGTCCGGAGGCGCCAGCCACAGACCGGAAACCGTGGCGCCTCCTGCGAGCTGGAGCGTGATGTCAGTGCTATTCACCGCGGCATCTTATGCGCCGGGGATCGGCAGGCACTCCATGATTTCGACGCTGTCGCCGGGAAAAATTGTGAAGTGCGGGTGGCCCTCGAACATCCGGGCTGCCGCATCGTGGGAGTCCGCCTGCACGACAATGAAGCCGGCGAGCGTGTTGGTGATATCGGTGACGCCGTTGAGGCCGGTGCGCTTGGTCTTGCCGAGCGGGGCGCCGGTGTAAACGATGGCTGCCTTGTGCTTCTCGCCCCAGGCGGCCCAGGCCTTGAGCCCCCTTTCGATGCGCTCATTGCGCTCATCCTCGCTCGCTTCGTCCCAGCCCGAGCGTTCGCGTGCGGAGGTGGTCCCGGTGTACACGGCCATGAAGTGCTTCACTGTGCCTCTCCTCAAACCTTGCGCAGAAATTCGTCGAGCTTGCCGAGCAATTCCCGCCAACCTTGTTCACGCATCTGGACGCCATCGCCGCCATCGAAGAAGGCGCCGTGTTCCGTTAAAATGAGCCGCGTGCCTTTGTCCGCGGGCTTGAACTCGACGCTGGCGAGCGAGATCGAGAAGCGCACGCCGTTGCGGTCCATCGCGTAGGTATAGATGATGCGCTCGTTCGGTATGATTTCATTGAAGACCGTGTCGTTGCCGAACCACGTCTCTTCGCCGAACATTTCCTGCCCCTTTTCGAAGCGGAACTGGCTTGTCTCGGCGCCGCCTTCGCGGAAATCGAGTTCGTAGCTTTTGATGTCCCACCCTTCGCCCTCAGCGAACCAAGCACGTTTGGCCTGCGGATCACTCCAGGCCGCGAATACGCGGTCCGGGGAGGCCGAGTAACGGCGCTCAACGATGAAAGAGCCGTGCGTTGTCGTTGTCATGAGCGGCTCCTTAGCTGGCTAGGAACGCGGCAAGCTGATCGAACAGAGCGCGGGTGCCGTGTTCGCGTTGTCCGGCATCTTCGTAGCCGTCGAGGTAGACGCCTTGCTCGGTGTAAATGAGCTTCGCGCCCGCGCCGCTCGGCCTGATCTCCGTTGTGCCCAGCGAAACGGAGATGCGTGTCGTGTCGAGGAGCAATTCATACGCCATCACGATGCGCGCGTTTTCGACGATGTCCCAGTATTCGCCGTTCATCGTGTGGACAACGCCGCCAGGCGGGCCGCCGCGTGAGAGTTCCTTGCCGCCGACGCGGAAATCCATTCTGTGCTCGGACTCCCATTCGCTGGGGCCGCCGAACCATTGGGCCTTCTGCTTCGGGTCGGCAAAGGCGGCGAATACTTCCGCGGGCGTCGCTTTGTAGTCGCGTTCGATGACGAATGTGGCGTGCGTGCTTGAGCGTTTCGTCATTGCGAGAATTCTTTGGCGAGATTGTCGAGCGCGGCGTTCCAGCCGAATTGGTAACCTTGCTCCATGTTTGCCCCGTCGAAGGAGGCGATCTGCAGGGTGAGCAAAAGGCGCGTGGCGCCCCCGCTGGGCGAAAGCTCGACGCTGATCAGCGCCGCCGAGACGCGCGTGGCGCCGTGCGCGATGTCTTCCACGAAGGCGATGCGCTGGTCCTGCTTGATGTCGATATAGGTGACGGCGGCGATGTAGTCGGCGTTGCCGGGCTCGATGCAGCGCGAGATATCGCGTCCGCCTTCGCGAAAGTCGGCCGCCTCGTACTCGATGCGAATGTTCTCCGCCGGCGCCGACCAACGCTGGCGCGCCTCGACGTCGGACCAAGCCCTGAACACGCGCGCTGGCGAGGCGTCGTAGGTGCGCTCCATGACGATGGTGGCGTGAGCGATGCCGGTCATGGCTCAGGCGCCCGGATACATGTGGAAGAGCGGTTCGGACTCTTTCACCGCGCGCGCGAAGGACGGTCGCTGCTTCAAGCGTTCAAGATAGGCCCCAATGCGTCGGAAGCCACCGGCGAGAGGGGCGTTGCGCGTGGCATACCAGAGCGCCGGCGCCGCTGAGCAATCCGCCATGGTGAAGCTGTCGCCGACGATGAACTCGCGCTCGCCCAACTGGGCTTCGATCACGTTGTAGATGCCGGCAATGATGCGCTTGGCCTCTTCCACGCCATAGGGATCGCGTTGGCCCTCGGGGCGGATATTGTCGACGACGATTTTGCTCATCGTCGTGTTGAGATGATCGAACACCCGGTCCCAGCGGCGCACCTCAAGCGCTGTGCCGACGTCCGTCGGTATGAAGCGTGTGCGGCCGGGATAGTGGATGTCGAGATATTCGATGATGACCGATGTCTCCGTGGTCATCGTTTTGCGATCGCTGTCGAGCAGGATCGGAAACTTGCCCATCGGCCATTTCGCGATGAAATCGGCGTACGTTGTTTGATCGACGGTGATCGTTTCGAACGGCGTGCCGTTTTCGTAGAGCGCGGTCAGCACCTTCCAGGTGAAGGACGAGATCGGGTGGCCATAAAGCGTGAGCATTAGTCTTCGTCCTTGGTCTCTTCGAGAAACGCGCCGAGGCGATCGAGGCGCCGCTCCCACAAAGCGCGGCGTTCAGCGATCCAGCGTTCGGCCTGAGTGAAAGCTTGCGGTTCGATGCGGCAGGTGCGGCTGCGTCCGATTTTTTCGGACACCACCAGCCCGCTCGCTTCGAGCACCGCCAAGTGCTGCATGACGCCCGGCAGGCTCATGGCGAGCGGTTTGGCGAGTTCGCTGACGGTGGCCGGGCCCTGGGCGAGGCGATCGACCATGGCGCGACGGCTGGGGTCAGCCAGGGCCTGAAAGGCGAGGTCGAGGGCGGCTTCCGCTCTAAACATGACACTTAAGTAGACACTTAAGTATGACTTGGCAAGCGGCGGCCGCATCCAAATCGGTTGGCCGTGGCTGCATACTCGCTGAAACAGGAGTCGCGGGCATGCTCAGCCAGGGAATGGAACAATGGATGGTGGCGGTGCTCATTTTCGGCGCCGTCACCGTGGGTATGATTGGCGCGGGCTGGTCGCAGTATTTGGAGCACCAGCGCCGCAAGCAGGCGATGGACGTCATCAAGGCCGCGCTTGAAGCGGGCCGCGAACCGCCCGCCATTCTCTACGAGCAAATCCGCAAATCGAACGAAACCAAGGCGCCGTGGAGCGAGGTGGTGGTGTTCAGCGCGTTGGGGTTCGGCTTTTGGGTCGCCTACGCCAACGCCGACCTCGAAGACAAAACGCCATTTCTCGTTATCGCATCGACCATGACGGTGACGGCGTTGGGCTGCTTGGCGCTTGCGATCATGCGCCCTGGTCGCGGCAAAGACGATGACGCCGAATGACGAAGCGCGTCTCATCAGCGCCGCGCGCCACGGAGACAGTCGCGCTTTCGCGGCCTTGGTGGATGCGCACCAGCAAGCCGTGCGCGGGTTTTTGCGGCGGTTTACGGGGCATTGGGCTGATGCCGACGACATCGCGCAGGAGGCGTTCGTGACCGCTTGGCGCAAGCTCGATCGCTTCGAAGGCAGGTCGAGTTTTCGCTCGTGGGTGTCGGGCATTGGCTTTCGCATTGCGCGTGACGCTAAGCGAACGCACACGCGCTCGGGTGCGCGAGAAAGCGATTGGCTGTCCAATCAGGACGAGCGCGCGGCGGGCGCGCCGGTGGAAGATTTGATCGCGCTCGATCGCGCGATGGCGGTCCTGCCGGAAGATCAGCGTGCGGCCGTTGCGTTGTGTTTGGGGGAAGGCTTCTCCCATGCCGAAGCTGCTGCGATCTTGAAATTGCCGCTCGGCACGGTGAAGTCACACGTGACGCGCGGGCGCGAGCGTTTGGTGCGCGCCCTGGAGACGAACGATGGATAGCGAAGCCCGGCTCATGCGCGCCCTGCAGGCGACGGCAGCGCCGCGCCGCGACCCGGCCTTCACGCTGAGCGTCATCGAAGCGGCGGAAGCGGAACGGTTCCGGCGGGAAGCGGTGTTGTCGGTTCTGAGGGGGGCGGGGATCGCCGCCGCGGCCGCGTCCCTGCTGCCGCCGGTGCTCGGCTGGGCCGGCCAAAACCCGGGCGCGGTCGGTTCAATCGCCTTGCCGATTGCCGGGGTGCTGACCCTGGTTTGGCTGGCGCGGCTGATGGCGCGGCGCGCGGACACTGTACTCGGACGCTAGACTCCTGCATCCAAGAGCCAATGGCGGCGCATCTTAAGTCGCAAAGGGGCAAAGACCCCGGGCTATGGAGAGTACCTCATGGACGCGGATGTCTTTGTTCCGTTTGTCTTTTTCGGATTTTTGGCGGCCGTCATCCTGGTCCCGATCTGGCTGAAGGAGCGGACTAAGCAGTCCGCCCACCAGCTGATCGCGCAGGCTCTGGAGAAGGGCCAGCAGCTGGATCCCACGGTTATGCGCCAGCTGACCGAAGGCGTGGCGAAGCCGCAGCAGGATAAAGCGCGGCGCAGCCTGGGCAGCGGCGTGGTGCTGTTGGCGCTCGCCGGCGGCTTTGTGGCGGCGGGCTTCGTTATGGACGGGTTTGACCCCTCCGGCGCTGCGCAAAACGGTATGATGGTGCCGGCTGCCATTCTCGGCGCGCTTGGACTGGCCTTCATCCTGCTCGCGATTGTCGACTATGCGGCTAAGAAGAAGGACCAGTGAGTGGTGATCGGTGGCTCAACGGGGGTTCCTCAATCTGGCTCAGGCGACCGAGGCCGCGCTGATCGTCGCGGCCCAGGCCCGGGACCAGGCAGCCTTCGGTGAGCTGGTCAAACGGCGGCAGGGCTGGGCGCGGGCGCTGCTCAGGAGAATGTGCAACAGCCACGCTGAAGCTGACGACTTGGCTCAAGAGGCGTTCATCAAGGCGTGGGATAGATTGAAGGACTTGGAAACCCCGGCGGCTTTTCCGGGTTGGTTCAGGAGGATTGCGGTAACCACGTTCCTGATGGCGAAACGTCGCCAGAAGGCCGTGTTTGAGGAAATAGACGACGCGTCCCCAATCGCTTCGGAGGATTCAACGCCGGAAGCAGCGGCGGGCGCCAAGATCGACCTCGAAAAGGCTCTTGCCAGGTTATCGGATGCTGAGAGACTGTGTGTGACGCTGAACCACGGAGAAGGGCTCAGTCACTCGGAAATTGTAGACATCACCGGTCTTCCCCTCGGCACGGTGAAATCACACGTTCTAAGGGGGACGGAAAAACTGAGACGGCTATTGGAACCGGCGCAATGACTGATTTTGACGCCCTCTTGAAGCGAGAATTCGCTGAAGCGCACGAGCCTGCGGATGACGGCTTTTCCGTCCGCGTCGGCCACGTTGTGGCCCGCCGCGAGACGGCCGCCAAGACGCGTGCAATCGCCCAACAGGTCGGGATGGCCGCCGCTGGCGCCGCGATCTGCTACGGCCTCTATTCGTTTGCCGGCACGTTCGGCCAGGAAATGATGGCGACGGCCGGCCTCGAAGTGGCCCGCGCCCATGGCGCGCTCAGCACCGCGCCGTCGATGAGCGGCGCCGCCCAGGGCCTGATGCAATCCGTCGGCGCGGGCATGACGCAAATCCTGCTGATCACGGCCGCTTTGGCTGGCGGCGCTGTCGCCTATCGCGCAACGCAGGACTGACGCAGCGGCAAAGAGCGACTATTTAGGCGGGGCGGTCCGGGCAACTGGGCCGCCCTTGGCTTTTCAGGCTCGCCAAGCTGGCGTCGCCACTGGCGCCGCGGTGCAGCACACGATAGGAGGGCCCGCATGTCGCGACATACCGAAACGCCCGTTCGCCGCCTCTCCGCGCCCGACATTCGCGCCCGAAAAGGCGGCGATCCGATCGTCGTGCTGACGGCTTACACCGCCCCGGTCGCTGAAATTCTGGACCAGCATTGCGACGTGCTCCTGGTGGGGGATTCCCTTGGCATGGTGGTGCATGGGCTGCCGAACACGGTCGGCGTCACCATGGACATGATGATCATGCATGGGCAGGCAGTCATGCGCGCCGCCAAGCGCGCCATGGTCGTGATTGATATGCCGTTCGGCTCCTATGAAGCCAGTCCTGAGATTGCTTACGCAAATGCGGCCCGGATTCTGAAGGAGACTGGCGCACAGGCCGTGAAGGTCGAGGCCGGGGCCACCGTGGCGCCGACGGTCAAGTTCCTGGTCGAGCGCGGCATTCCGGTGATGAGCCACGTCGGCTTGCTCCCGCAAGCGGTGAATATGGACGGGAAATTCCGCGCCAAGGGCCGCACAGCCGAGGAACGGGAGCAGATCTTGGCCGCCGCGCGCGCTTCCGACGAAGCCGGCGCCTTCGCCATCGTCGTCGAGGGTGTGGATGAAACGCTCGCCCCCGAAATAACCGCCGCAGTGAAAGCCCCGACCATTGGTATTGGCGCATCCGCCGACTGCGACGGGCAGGTTCTGGTTGTGGATGACCTTCTGGGGCTTTTCGATTGGACTCCGAAATTTGTTCGTCGCTACGCCAACCTGAAGGCCGAGATCGACAAGGCCGTGGCCGGTTACGCTGCGGACGTCCGCGCCCGCCGTTTTCCTGCCTCAGCTGAGACGTACTCCCTGAACGCCAGAAAGGCGCAGCAGCCCCGCGTTGCCGGAAGCGACAAGCGCGGCTAGCTTGCGCGCGATTTGAGAGGGGGGCGCGGCTCGTTCGCCGGGCCGGCAGTAGGACGGGCGCGTGACTAACGAAACCGACAGTTTTGTCAATGAAGTCCAGGAGAGCCTGCGCCAGGATCGCATGCTCGCGCTGGCGAAGAAGTACGGCCCCTGGCTGCTTGGCGCGTTCGTGGCGGTGATCATCGGCGTTGGCGGATGGCAGGCGTGGCGCGGGGTCCAGACCAACGCGGCGCGCGCGCATGCGGAGGACTTCACCGCCGCACAGCAATTGGTGCAATCACGCGACCTTGACGGCGCCAAGGCCGCGTTCGAACGGCTGAGCAATGAGGGGCCGCAGGTTTATCGCGTCATGGCGATGATGGAGCACGCGGCGCTGCTCGAACTGCAAGGCGATCTCGAAGCGTCGGTGGCGGAGTTCGATCGCGCCGCTTCGCAAACCAACGATCCGATCATGCGCCAGTCAGCGCAGATGCGCGCCGCCTACATCGCCGCGGAGACGGAAGATTATGCCGGCCTCCAACGCCGCTTGCAGCCGATCATCGATGATGGCGGCCGCTTCTCTTATTTGGCCCGCGAGTTGCTGGCGATCGAAGCCTGGAAAGCCGGGCAAATCGATACCGCGCGCGAAGGGCTGCAGGCTCTGACGCTTGCCTTTGATGCGCCGGACGCGGTGCGCCAGCGCGCGCAAGTCGCGCTCGCCGTGATCGGTCCAGGCGAAACCCCCTCAGCGGATGGCGCGACAGATGCGCCTGCGCCCTCCGAAGGAGAAAGCAAATGAGCCGCACTACGACCCGTTTGGGGCCAATCGCAGTCCTCGCGGCTGCGGCGGCGCTTTCGGCTTGCTCCACTGTGCAGCGGGTCGGCGACGCGGTGTGGCCGTTCGACGGCGGCGACGAGCCGACGCAAACCGCGCCGCAAGACGGCCGGGTTTCGATCCTTGCATTCGAACAGCAACTGACGCCCGATCCCGCGCTCGCCGCGCAACGGATCGTGCCGCCGCCAACGACATCCGTTGTCGAGTGGAGCCAGCCGGGCGGAACGGCGGACAATTCGCCGCCGCATTCAGCCGGCGCGGCTGTTCTGCAACAAGCTTGGCGCACCAGTCTGGGCGCCGGCTCGAACAATCGCTCCCAGATCGCTGCGCCGCCAGTGATCGCCAATGGCGCGCTCTACTTCCTTGATGCTGATCACCGTGTGCACGCGGTCAGTGCGCGCGATGGCGAACGTCTTTGGACGCATTCTGTCCGCCCGCGCGGCAGCCGTGACCGCGTGGCGCGCGGCGGCGGCGTCGCGGCCAGCGGTACGCGTCTCTACGTTTCGACCGGCTTCGGCACTGTGGTTGCACTCGACGCCAATAGCGGCGACGAAATCTGGGCGACGACGCTGGATGCGCCGTTGCAGTCGGCCCCGACTGTTGCTGGCGGGCGTGTGTACGCGATCACCAATGACAGCGAACTGGTGGCGCTGGACGCAACCGCGGGCGCCGTGTTGTGGACGCACCAGGCCATCGCTGAGCCTGCGCGCATTCTCTCCGCGCCGAGCGTAGCGGTGGATGGCGAGACCGTGGTGGCGCCGTTTGCATCGGGCGAGCTCGTGGCGCTGCTGGGCGCCAATGGCCGCCGCCTCTGGTCGGACTCGCTTTCGCGGACCGGCCGTCTGACGTCTCTATCGGCGATCAACGACATCGCCGGCCGGCCGGTGCTGGACAACGGCGTTGTGTTCGCCGCGAGCCATTCGGGCGTGCTGGCGGCGATCGATCTGCGCAGCGGTCAACGCGGCTGGGCGCGCGCTTTTGCATCGACGCAGACGCCATGGGTGGCCGGCAACGTGCTTTACGCTGTCAGCGTCGATGGCGAACTTGCCGCCTTCGATCGCCAAACTGGCAACGTCTATTGGGTCTCGCAATTGCGCCGCTACGCCGACGAAGACGATCGCGAAGGCCGCGTGTCATGGACGGGCCCGATCATGGTCGGCGGGCGTTTGGTGCTGGCAAACTCCGAAGGCGAGGTGATCGCGGTGTCGCCGGAGAACGGCCAGACCGTCGCGCGCGCCGACGTCGATCAGCCCGTGTTCATTCCGCCGATCGCCGCAAACGATCAGATTTACATTGTGACGAACGAGGCGCGGCTCGTCGTTCTGCGCTGATGATGGCTGGCCATGACGATCAAGCTCGCGATCGTCGGGCGTCCCAACGTAGGTAAGTCGACGCTGTTCAACAGGCTCGCGGGCAAGAAGCTCGCGATCGTGGATGACACGCCGGGCGTCACGCGCGACCGGCGAGAAGCGAAAGGCCGCCTCGGCGATATCGATTTCACGCTGATCGACACTGCGGGCTTTGAGGACGCGACGGACTCGTCGCTGGAAGCGCGCATGCGCCAGCAGACAGAGTTCGCGATCCGCGATGCGGATGTGATCCTGTTCCTGGTCGATGCGCGCGTCGGCGTCACGCCGCTGGATGAGTATTTCGCGGGCTTGCTGCGACGCGCCGATAAACCGGTCGTGCTAGCCGCCAACAAGGCGGAAGGTCGCGCCGGCGAGACAGGTGTGAACGAAGCTTACGCGCTTGGCCTCGGCGAGCCGGTTCCGATTTCGGCCGAGCACGGCGAAGGCATGAGCGAACTCTACGCCGCCATCGTCGCTTACGAGCGTACGGCGGAGGATGGCGCCGATGAGAAGGCCTCGCGGCCGATCAACCTCGCCATTGTGGGCCGTCCCAACGCCGGCAAGTCGACGCTGGTCAATGCTCTGATTGGGGAGGACCGCCTGCTCGTCGGCCCGGAAGCTGGCATCACGCGCGACTCGATCTCGATTGACTGGCGCTATCGCGACAAGCGTTACCGCCTCGTCGACACCGCCGGCATGCGCAAAAAGGCGAAGGTACAGGCCAAGCTCGAGCGCATGTCGGTGGGCGACACGCTGCATTCGATCCGCTTTGCCGACGTATGCGTGCTGGTGATGGACGCGAAGGAGGCGTTTGAGCGTCAAGACCTCACGATCGCGGACTTGGTCATTCGCGAGGGCCGTTCGCTCGTTTTCGTCTTGGCGAAGTGGGATACGGTCGCCGATCCGCGCGCGCACTTTGAAGAGATGAAACTGGTCGCGCGCGAAAGCCTGCCGCAGGCGCGCGGCGCGCCGATCGTGACGGTGGCGGCGCAGTCCGGCGTTGGCCTCGATCGGCTGATGCGGGCGGTCGAGGAGGCGCACGAGGATTGGACGGCGCGCGTCAAAACCAAGGACCTGAACGAATGGCTCTACGCCACCATCGCGCGCCACCCGCCGCCGGCGGTTGGCGGCAAGCGCATCAAGCCGCGCTATCTCACCCAGATCAAAGCCCGACCGCCGACCTTCGTGCTGATCTCATCACGCGCCGACGAAATGCCGGAGAGCTACAAGCGCTATCTCGTGAACGGCCTGCGCGACGCGTTCGAGCTGCATGCGGCGCCGATCCGGCTCATCGTCAAAGCGGGCAAGAACCCGTTCGCCGACGACGATCGCTAGTGGAGGAGGACGTTTAGCGCACCCCACGCCGCAACGCATGCAATGGCGGTCAGGGCGTGCGTTCCCAGTACGACACGCATGTCGCAGTAGTACTCGGATCCGCGCGGGAGGGTTTCGCCAAGCTGCGTGCGCGGAGCAAATGACCGTGAGCGCTTGTATCGAATGACATGCGGAGCGGAAAGCAGCATCCAGACCATGTAGGGCCAAGCGATCAGTGCCAGCAGCAGAAAGATTGGCAGGGTGAGCCGCTCCTGCATGAGCGAGCTCCAGAACTTTGATGTGCCACCCATACGGACGCCGTCGCGGATGGTTGCCGCGCGTATGGCCCACGCGCTGCGTAAGACGACGCCGGCGATCAGGAGCCAGAAGACCCCAATGTCCATCAGCCATTCTGGCGGAGGCGCTATGTCCATCAGCCGCACCAGAGCGAGAATGGGCGGATAGACTACGCTTTGGTAGGCGTGGACGATCAGCTGAAGCGCTTCCGCGAGGCCGATATCGAGAAGCTTGCGAAGCAGATTGAAGCCGCTCACCGACGCCGCGAGCAGCCCGAGCAACGTCCACCAGCCCGAATACGCGGTGCGTACGGACTGCCAGAAGCTACTCATGGGGACCTCAGGTCGGGGCGTTCGCCATTGTGCGGAGCGGGGCTGGGCATTCCTCTTCGAGCGCGCCGCAGAGCCCCTGGAACATCCGCCGCATCAGCGTCGTCTGCAGCTCCTGCGACGCGCTCTGCATGGCGCGGTCGAGCGCCGCCGTGAGTTGGTTACCCTTCGCGTCCATTGCGCGGCCTGCTGGCGATTGCGAGAATTCATTGGCGAAGGCCAGCTCTTCATTGGTCAGCCCGGCCACGTTTCCCGTCACCATGCGTGTCAGCAGCGAACGCGTGCGCGCATCGCGCATGAAGGTGGCGATGTCGGTCAATTCCTGCTCGGTGAAGACCGCGGCGATATCCGGCGCGGCGTCATTGATGATGCGCGGCAGCACGCGGTTGACCTCTTCGTTGAGGATGGCCGGCACTGTTTCCAAGAACGCGACAGCGGCCTGGCGGCGTGGTTCGCTTACGCCGGGCAGCGAGCCGTATTGTTGGCGAAGCTGCGGCAAGTACTGATTCCAGACGTGCTGGATCGCCGTCGGCAAAATGCCGGAATCGACCAGCATCGCCGTCGTCAGATCTCGTGCAGCCGAGAGCGACGCCTCGGATACGGGTGCCGCAGTCGCCGCCGCCGGCGACGTGGGCTCTTGAGCGAAAGCCGGGCCGGTCAGCAGGCCGAACGACAGGGCGAGCGAGAACAGGATCGTGCGCATGGGCAGGACGCTATACCGGCGGGGGAACCGCCGCTAGCGGGTTTGCATCCGCCGTTCATCGATTAAAGCTGGCGTGGCTGTCGGCGCACGCCTTGTTTGCTTCGGCGGGGTGATCGCAATGATGAGACTTCTGGGCGCAATCCTGCTCGGCGGCGTTGTGGGTGGCGCGCTCGATATTCTCTATGCGTTCGTTGTCTACGGCCCGCTGAGCTTTGGGCTTTCGCCGGTGGATGTGCTGCACTCGGTAGCGGCAGGCTGGATTGGCCGCGATGCGGCGCGAGCGGGCGGCATGGAAACGGCGGCCCTCGGTTTAGGCTCGCACTTTCTGATTGCGTCGCTGATGGCCGCGGTTTTCGCGGTCGCGGCGAGCCGTGTCACGGCGTTGACACGAAACGCAGTGGTGTCGGGTCTGGTCTATGGTTTGTTGCTCTATGTGGCGATGAATTATGTCGTCGTGCCGCTCTCTGCTGCAGGCGCGTACGGACATTTCGCTGGCAGCCCTGGCGAGGCGGTCGAGCGCATGCAGCGCGCGTTCAGCGAGGTGCGCGGCGGCGCCGCGAACTATCCCTGGATGATCTGGGGCACGATCTTGACGCACACGGCGCTTGTGGGTCTGCCCATCGCGCTCATCGCCAAGCGCGCCTTGCGTCACACCGCTTGACCCGCCGCCCACCCGCTCGACCACGCCCATTGGAAATTGTAGCCACCAAGCCAGCCGGTGACGTCAACGGCTTCGCCGATGAAGAAAAGCCCCGGAACGGCGCGCGCTTCCATCGTCTGTTGTGACAGCGCGTTGGTGTTGATGCCGCCGACGGTGACTTCCGCCTTGGCGTAGCCTTCGGTTCCGATCGGCGTGAGCGGCTGCGCTTTCAAGACACGCGCGGCCTCGATCAGCGCGGCATCCTTGATGTCGCCGATTGCCCCTTGCGGGAGTTGCGCGCTGAGTGCGGCGGCGAGGCGATCAGAAAAAAGTTCGCCGAGCACGCTCTTCAATTGCGCCTTGGGCCTGTCGCGCTTGCGCTGAGCAATGACATCCTCTGGCGCATCAGGGAGCCAATCGATTGAGATGCGGTCGCCGGGCGTCCAGTACGACGATATTTGCAGGATGGCCGGCCCCGACAGCCCGCGGTGCGTGAAGAGCGCTGCTTCGCGGAATTGGGCTTTGCCTGCTCCGGCGCGAACCGTGGCGGAGACGCCGCTGAGCGGGCGCATCCAGGCGAGATCGCTCTCGGCGAAGGTGAGCGGCACGAGGCCGGGGCGAGTGGGCGTGATTGGAATGCCGAAGCGCCGGGCGATGTCGTAGGCGAAGCCCGTGGCGCCGAGCTTTGGGATCGAGAGCGCGCCAGTCGCGATTGTCAGGCTTTCGCTGTCGAACACGCCTTGGCCGGTTTCGACGCGGAAGTGCTCGCTTTTGTGAACGCCGACAAGTCTGCAGCCGGTGCGGACGTCGACGCCGGCAGCCGCGCATTCGTCCAGCAGCATGCGCACGATTTTTTGCGACGAGCGGGGTCCGTCGCAGAACAACTGGCCGAGGGTTTTTTCATAATAGGCGATGCGGTGCTTTTGAACGAGCGCGATGAAATCGTGCTGCGTGTGGCGCGCCAGCGCCGATCGGGCGAAATGCGTATTGGCGGAGAGGAAACGATCAGGCGCCGCCTCCAGATTGGTGAAGTTGCAGCGGCCGCCGCCGGAGATCAGAATTTTTGCGCCAACTTCGTTGTTGTGCTCCAGCAGCAGCACGCGCCTGCCGCGCCGCCCCGCGTGCATCGCGCAATAGAGCCCCGCAGCGCCGCCGCCGATGATGATGGCGTCGTAGCGCATGGCCAGGCGATTCAGCGGCGCTGAAAGCGTACGGTTTCGCCGTTGGCGGCGTAGTCCGCGCGCATCATGGCGACAATCTGCGGCGCGACCTCTTCGGGCGCCGGCAGCGTCATCGGGTCTTCGCCTGGAAAAGCCTTCGCGCGCATTGAGGTGCGGACAGGCCCAGGGCTGAACAGGTTTGCTTTGATCGGCGTGACGTTCAGTTCGGCTGCGTAGCAGAGCACGAGGGCTTCAAGCGCCGCTTTCGAGGCCGCGTAGGGCGCCCAGTACGCTTTGGGGTCACGAGCGGCGCCTGAAGTGAGAAACACCGCGCGCCCCGCGTCGGCGGCGCGCAAGAGCGGGTGCAGAGAGCGGATCAGGCACTGGTTGGCCAGGAAGTTGACGGCGATGGTTTCATCCATGATCGCCGGCGTCGCCTGATGCGCGGGCGTCAGCGAGCCAAGCGCGCCGGCGCACGCGGCGAGCGCATCGAGTTTGCCGAACCGATCAAACAATGCCGCGCCGAGCTGATCGATTGCGGCGTAGTCGCGCAGGTCCAGCGGCACGAGCACGGCCTCGCCGCCTTCTGACTTGATGACGTCGTCCAGATTCTCGAGCGCCTTTTGCGCGCGCGCGACGGCGATGACGCGAAAGCCCTGCCGGGCCGCTTCGAGCGCCACGGCTTTGCCAATACCGCGCGAGGCGCCGGTCACCAGGGCTGTGGGTTTGTCCGTGCTCATGCGCCAAGCCTATAGGCGCGAAACCGCGCCCCCGTCAGAGGCTATTCCGCCGCGTTTTCCGCCAGCAGCGAGAGTTGGAAGTCACGCGTGGCGCGGTTGTTGGACTGATCCAACAGCGGGGTTGGGTAGTCGCCAGTGAAGGCGTGGTCGGTGAATTGGGGATTGGCCGCGTTGCGGGCCTTTTCTCCCATCGCCCAATAGAGACCATCGACCGAGAGGAAGCCCAGCGTGTCGACGGCGAGCGACTTGCGCATTTCTTCAAGCGTCATTTGCGCCGCCATCAGTTCGGAGAGCGCCGGCATGTCGATGCCATAGAAGTCCGGGTGCTTGATCGGCGGCGAGGCGCTGCGGAAATGGATTTCGCGGGCGCCTGCTTCACGCACCATCTGCACAATCTTCCGCGAGGTCGTCCCGCGCACGATCGAGTCATCGACCAGCACGACGCGCTTGCCCTTGAGCACGTCACGGTTGGCGGAATGCTTCAGGCGGACGCCGAGCGCGCGGATTTCCTGTTTTGGCTGGATGAAGGTGCGGCCGACATAGTGGTTGCGGATAATGCCCAGTTCGTAGGGAACGCCGCTCTCTGCCGCGAACCCCATGGCGGCAGGGACGCCGGAATCCGGCACCGGCACGATGACGTCGGCCTCAACGCCGGTTTCCTGCGCCAGGCGCATGCCCATACGCTTGCGGATGTCATAGACGGAGCGGCCGTCGATTACCGAATCTGGCCGCGCAAAATAGACGAACTCGAAAATGCAGGGTCGCGCTTTGCGGCGCGGGAACGGGAAGTGGCTCTCGATGCTGAGCGCGCCGTTGCGCTCGCGCGTCATCACCACCACTTCGCCGGGTTCGACGGTGCGTACGAACTTGGCGCCGATCATGTCCAGGGCGCAGGTCTCCGACGCGAGGATAGGGGCGCCGTTGCAGTCGCCCAGCACCAGCGGGCGGATGCCGATGGGGTCGCGCGCGCCGATCATCATGTTTTCGGTGAGGCACACCAAAGCGTAGGCGCCTTCGATGTCGTGCAGCGCCTCAACGAAACGCTCGACCACCTTCTGCCGCTTGGAGCGGGCGATGAGCTGCAGGATGCATTCGGTGTCGGAGGTGGACTGAAAGATAGCGCCTTCATCGACGAGGCGTTCACGCAGATAGCGCGCGTTGGTCAGATTGCCGTTGTGGGCGATGGCGAAGCCGCCGAGCGCGAGGTCGGCAAACAACGGTTGGACGTTGCGCAAAATGGTGCCGCCGGAGGTGGCGTAGCGGGTGTGGCCGATGGCGGAGTTGCCGGGGAGCCGTTCGGGCACGTCCGCGCCGGAAAAGTGCTCGCCGACGAGGCCGAGATAACGCTCGTGATGGAAGCGGCCGTCGAAACTGACGATGCCGCAGCCTTCTTGTCCGCGGTGCTGAAGGCCGTGCAGGCCGAGTGCGGTCAGGACGGAGGCGTCCTCAGAGCCGAAGACGCCGAAAACGCCGCACTCTTCGCGCGGCTTATCGTCGAATTCCCATTTGTCTGCCGGGTCCGCCGGCGCCGTCTGGAAGTGGAGGGAGGGGCGCTCGGCGGTCATGAATCCTCAGGGTTGGGCCGGCTCGGCGGGCGCAGGTGCCTCGGCTGGTGGTATTGGCGCCGACTCGCCCTTCTGGCCATCAACTATATCATGGACCCGCTGGCGGGCCTGCGGCAGCAGCACTTGAAGCGCTGACGCCACGCCTGAGTAGATAGGGTAGGTTCGCGCCTGCACCACCCCGTCGCGGTAAAGGCTGGGCTCCTCCTGGTCGTCCTCCGGCATCATGACCCGCACCGGCAGGACGAAGAATACGGCCACGAACAACACCCCGCGCAGAATGCCGAAGGCGAGGCCCGCCGCGCGGTCGAAACTGCCGATTTCGGTCGATTGGTGGACCGTCTTGGCCATCGATGACGTGATCACCGTGATGGCGATGAACACAAGCAGGAACACGACGAGGCCGCCGGCCAAGTCAGCCATGGCGCCGCTCAAGGGCGTGAATTGCTCCACCAGGGGCCGCGTGATCCCCATGAAGAAAAGCGCCAAAGCCGCCAGAATGCCGGCCACGAAGGCGATCACGGAGAAAATCTCCCGGATCAGCCCGCGTGCGAACGCCATGACCGCGGACAGAACCACGATGGCCAGCGCTGCAAAGTCGAACCAAGTGAAGCCGAAATCCATTCACGCCGCTCCCCACTTTCCGGCGCTCCGAGGGAGGTCCGCGCGCCGGCGCCCGCGCCGCTTCGTTTCGTGAAGGGTGCGTCAGCGGGTTCACGGATAGACGGCCCGCCGCAGCTTGGAAAGGGTTCCCGGCGCCGGCGGACGTCGCGAACCCGCAACCCCTGGTCGATGAACGCGAGCGCCGCGCTTGGATTAGGCGCACGAGGCGAAGTGAAATGTTTGGAGCGTTTGCGAAATGATGCTGCCCATGATCCTGGCGCTCGCGCTGGAAGGCGCACCGCCGCCAGCAGCGCCGCCGCCGCGCGAGATCGCTGCGGGGGTGACGCTGTTGCCTGGGGGCTTTCTCCCGGGACGGGGGCCGGACGGTAATAGCGTTATATTCGACGGGCGTGACGGGCTGATCGTTGTCGATACTGGCCGGCACGCCTGGCACAGCGACGCGATCATCGCATACGCGCAGTCACGCGCGCGGCCGGTGACAGCGATCGTCAACACGCACTGGCACTTGGACCATTCGAGCGGCAACGGCCGGCTGAAGGCGGTGTTCCCGGGCGCACAAGTGCACGCCACCAACGCCGTGGATCGCGTGCTCGCGCCTGGCGGATTCTTGACGCGCAATCTGGACGGCGCGCGGCAGACGCTCGGCGGTGAGCTCAGCGAAATCCAACGCGAGGAAGTGCAGATATTCATCGCAACGATGGATCAAGCAGACCTGCTGCGCCCCGACATCACGGTGGAGACGAGCCGACGCATGCGCATCGGCGGCAGGCGCCTGGATGTGCACGTGACGGACGGCGCCGTGACCGATGCCGACATATGGTTTTATGACCGCGCAAGTCGCGTCGCCGTGCTTGGCGATCTCGTAACCTTGCCGGCGCCGTTCTTCGAGACGGCGTGTCCGGATCGATGGCGCGCGGCGCTCGACGAGGTCTGGGACACCCCATTTCGCATTGCGATTCCGGGGCATGGCGAGCCGATGGATCGCGCTCAGTTCGCGCTCTATCGCACAGCGTTTGGCGCGTTTGTCGACTGCGCCGAGAGCGAGGCGGCGGCGGCGCAGTGCGCGGCGGCGTGGGCGCAGGCCATGGCGCCGTTCTCGGCCGGTGGCGAACGCGCGCGGCTTATGTCAGCGCAGATGGCGGAATATTATGTCGGCTTCCTGCGCGAAAATGGCGGCAAAAGCCCCGACTGCCAGGCATCCTAGTCGGCAGCGTCAACACCGATGGCCGCCGCGAGATCGGCGATATGGGTGATCTGGCGCACTTTCACCCCTGCGCTCGCGCCATTTTTCTTTTGCGGTGGCGCGAAGGCGCTGGTGAAGCCTAGCTTCGCCGCTTCTTTCAAACGCAGATCGCTGCGACCAGCGGGCCGCACCTCTCCGGAAAGCGCCACTTCTCCGAACGCCACGCTTTGCGGCGGCAGCGGCCGATCCGCGAGTGCGGAAATCAAGGCGGCTGCGACCGCCAGGTCCGCCGCCGGCTCAGTGATGCGCAAGCCGCCAGCGACGGAGAGATAGACGTCGCGCCCCGAGAAGGAGAGGCCGCAGCGTGTTTCGAGCACGGCGAGGATCATCGCCAGCCGTGCGGAATCCCAGCCGACCACGGCGCGGCGCGGCGTGCCGTACGCCGTCGGCGCCGCCAGCGCCTGGATTTCCACGAGCACCGGTCGCGACCCTTCCACGCCAGCGAAGACAGCCGCGCCGGAGGGACGCTCGCCGCCATTGCCCAGAAAGAGCGCGGACGGATTGGGTGTTTCCACCAAGCCTAGTTCGACCATCTCGAACACGCCGATTTCGTCGGTGGGCCCAAAGCGATTTTTCACCGCGCGCAGGATGCGGAACGGCAAGCCGCGTTCGCCCTCGAAATAGATCACCGCATCGACCAGATGCTCGACAACGCGGGGCCCGGCGATTTGTCCGTCCTTGGTGACGTGGCCGACCAGGATCAGCACCGCGCCGCTCTTCTTGGCGAAGCGCACCAACTCGTGGGCGCATGCGCGCACTTGCGCCACGGTGCCGGGCGCGGCTTCGACGCCATCAGCCCACAATGTCTGGATCGAATCCACGATCACTACGTCCGGCTTCAGCGCCTTCAAGCCATCGAGGATTTTGCGCAGATCGGTTTCGGCGGCGAGGCTGACATTGGCGTCGGATGCTTTGAGCCGGCGCGCGCGCTCCTGCACTTGCGCTTCCGCCTCTTCGCCGGTGACGTAAGCGACTGCGGCGCCGCCGCGGGCGAGGGCGGCGGCGGCCTGCAAGAGAAGCGTCGACTTGCCGACGCCAGGATCGCCGCCGATCAGAATTGCCGAAGCGGCCACCAAGCCGCCGCCGCAAACACGGTCGAACTCTGAAATACCGGTGGCGAGCCGAGGCGGCGGATCGGCCTCGCCAGCGAGATCGACGAACGAGAGCGCCTTGCTCTTCTTTCCCGTGGGGGCGGCGAGCGCACCGGGAACGACCGGCCGGGCAGCCTCTTCAACCAGCGTATTCCATTCCCCGCAGGCGTCGCACTTGCCGGCCCATTTGGCCCAGATCGCGCCACAGGCTTGGCAGGTGAATACGTGGTCGGGCTTGGCCATATGGTCCGAATCTCCAAGCCCAGTGTACGTGGAAGGCGGCGAACAAATATAGAACATCTGCATCGCTTTGAAAAGCGCGGCGTTGATGCGGGCGCTTTGCTAGCCTGTGGCGATGGCGGGCATACGATCACTCCACCCCTTGAAGGGCGAAGCCGAGTTCAGTTGGCGCGGCGGCGACCCCAGCCGGGTCGAAGCGCTGACCGACATGGTGTTCGCGTTCGCGTTGACCCTGCTTGTCGTGTCGAGCGCGCCGCCCGGTTCGTTTGCAGAGTTACAGAGGCAGCTTTGGGGCTTCCCGGGGTTCGCCGCCGCGTTCGCCATCCTGCTGTTGCTTTGGCACTCGCACTACATTTTCTTCCGCCGTTACGCGCTTGAGGATGGCTGGACGACTGCGCTCAATGCGGCGCTTCTCTTCATCATCCTGTTTTTTGTGTACCCGCTGAAATACCTGGCCACGATGCTGTCGCTCTGGATCGCTTCCGTGGCGGCGGGCGATGCGTCGGCGCCGATGTCGTTCGCGGAGGCGCGCGCAGCGCTGATCATCATGTCCGGCGGCTATGCGTTGGTGTTTGCCATGTTCGCCCTGCTGTACGCACACGCACTCGGAAAGGCGTCGCAGCTCGAATTGAATGCACGGGAGGTGCAGCTCACGCGATTTGGGTTGTGGGCGCAGCTGGTGCATGTGTGTGTCGGCGGCGCGGTTGTGCTGGCGGCGGCGCTACTGCCTCTGGCTTGGGCGCCGCTCGCGGGCTTCATCTATTTCCTGATCGGTCCTTTGATGTTCACAGCCGGCGTCGTGCTGGCGCCGACGCCCAAGGCGCAGCCCCGCCCATCCATGTGAGGCCATCCATGACGAGCGTCTATGAGTTTACAGCCCGCGACATCGACGGCAACGAGCGCGCGCTCGCGGACTATCGCGGCAAAGTCCTGCTGATCGTCAACACGGCGAGCCAATGCGGCTTCACCTATCAGTACAAGGGCTTGGAGGCGCTGCACCGCAAATACGCCGATCGCGGCGTTGAGGTGCTCGGCTTTCCCTGCAATCAGTTCGGCAAGCAGGAGCCGGGAGATGCTGAGGAGATCAAGAATTTCTGCTCGCTCACCTACGACGTCACGTTTCCAATGTTCGCCAAGGTTGATGTGAACGGCGCCAACGCGCATCCGCTCTATAAACATCTCACTTCGGCGAAGCCCGGCCTTCTCGGCACCAGAAGCATCAAGTGGAATTTCACCAAGTTCCTGATTGACCGCGAAGGTCGCGTGCGCGCCCGCTTCGCGCCGACGACCAAGCCTGAGGCGCTCGATCGCGTGATCGACAGGCTCGCCTGATGCACAATCAGGGGCCGCCGCTGACAGTCGATTGCGTGGTCTTCGATGGCGCGGGACGCTTGCTGCTCATCCGGCGCGGCCGCGAGCCGTTCAAAGGACGCTATGCCCTGCCTGGCGGTTTTGTTGACCTGGGCGAAACGGTAGAGACCGCGGCGTTGCGCGAGTTGCGCGAAGAGACCGGCGTGGTGGGGCAAATCGAGCGCTTGATCGGCGTGTATTCCGATCCCAAACGCGATCCGCGCGGGCCAACGGTGAGCGTGGCGTTTCTGGTGAAACCAATCACGGACTTGGTGACCAGCGGCGACGATGCGGAGGACGCCGCGTTCATTGAGAATTGGCGCGGCACGCCGCTGGCGTTCGATCATGAGATCATCGTGCGCGACGCCTTGCAATCGGCGGCAAGCTAGTCTGCGATTTCGAGATCCCAATAGCCGCTCGCGGTCATCGGCATGTGCGGAAATTTCTCGCAACGAAGCTGCAGCCATGCGCCGCGCTTGGAGATGCGGCCGGGCGGGTCGCCGTCTGGGAGGACGAGGCCGTCGGCGCTGTCCGGCCAGACTTCCTTCTCTTCGTAGGGTTCGTCCACCCAGGCGCGGAAAACCCGCGCGCCCGAGACGAACACTTCGATTTTCACCCAATGGCTATCATGAGCCGAGAGTAGAACGTGGCCGTCGCCTTTGTCCGAGGTGAAGGCGATGCGGGCATTGGCGTCATCGCGGTGGGCGATCCAGGCATGGCCGTTGGCGCCGCCTTTGAAGTCAGTGGGACGATGAACGAAGCCGGCTAGCGTTGTGAGCAGATTGCGCGCGCATTGATCGAGCGGCCAGTTGTGTTGCTGATTGTCGAAATAATGCGGCTCGCGCAGGGGTGGCCCAATGTCGCCCATAGCGCGACCTTAGCAAATGTCGCGCCTCACACCACGGCCTGGATCGGCCCGACGGCGCGGCCGGCGACGAATTGTTCGACCATGGCGTTGCCGCTTGTATCGAGGCTCGCCGTAGGGCCGCGCCACACGATCCTGCCGCCATGGAGCATGGCGATTTCATCGGAGATTTTGCGCGCGCTCGGCATGTCGTGCGTGATCGAGACGGCGGCGCACTTGAGATCGTCCACCATCTCGCGGATCAAATCGTTGATGGCGTCGGCGGTGATCGGATCGAGGCCGGTGGTGGGTTCGTCGAAGAACAGAATGTCCGGCTTGGCGATGATGGCGCGGGCCAGGCCAGCGCGCTTCTGCATGCCGCCAGAGAGCTCGATCGGGCGCACGTCCGCGAACTCGGGCGCCAAGCGCACTTTGCGCATGGTCTCGATGGCGCGCTCGCGTGCGTCCTTGCGCGCTAGATTGTCGGCGTAGATCAAGCGGAAGGCGATGTTCTCCCAAACGCTCAAACTGTCGAACAACGCGCCGCCCTGAAACAGCATGCCGAATTTGCGCATGACGCTGGCGCGAAGCTCTTCGGGCATGCGCGTGACGTCGGCGCCGTCGACCAGGACCTGGCCGGCGTCAGGCTTCATCAGGCCGAGCGCGCACTTCAGCGTCACCGACTTGCCTTGGCCCGAGCCGCCAATGATCACCAGCGAACGGCCCTGCGCCACGTCGAGATCGACGCCATCCAGCACTTGGCGGCCCCGAAGGCGCTTCTTGATGCCGATAAGTTGGAGTTTCGCGGTCATCGCATCACTCCACGAAGAACGCCGTGATGAGGTAGTTGACCGCCAGGATCAGCACGATGGCGCCGACCACGGCGTTGGTCGCGGCGCGGCCGACGCCGAGCGCGCCGCCCTTTGAGTTGAAGCCCTGGTAGGCGCCGACGGTGGCGATGATGAAGCCGAACACGCCGGCCTTGACCAAGCCCAACACCACGTCCTGTGGCTCCATGAATTCGAACGTGTTGCGCAGGTAAGTCGCGCCGTTGAAGTCGAGGCTGTTCACCGCGACCAGATAGCCGCCCATGACGCCGATAATATCGGCGACCAGCACGAGAATCGGCAGCGTCAATGTCGCGGCGAGAACGCGCGGCGCGATCAGAAATTTGAACGGGTTGGTCGAGAGCGTGGTCATGGCGTCGATCTGCTCGGTGACGCGCATAGTGCCGATCTCGGCGGCGATGCCGGCGCTGACGCGGCCTGCGAGCATGAGGCCCGCCAGCACCGGGCCGAGTTCGCGCGTGATGCCGAGCACTACGATGTTCGGAACGAATTGCTCGGCGTTGAAACGAGCGCCGCCGACATAGATGTTCAGCGCCAAGGCGGCGCCGATGAACACCGCCGTGACGCCAACGACCGGCAGCGAGAAATAGCCAATCTGCGCGCACTGACGCAGAAACTGGCCGAGGAAAAACGGCGGCGTGAAGCAAGCGCTCACGGCGCGGCCGGTGAACGCGGCGAAGCGCCCGATCTCGGCCAGCAGCGAAAGCGTGCCTCGTCCAATCGCCGCGAACGGGTTCACCCGCGCACCCCGCTTTTGCGCACAGTGCCGGCGAAGGTGGTCAGCATTTCGTATGGGGCGGTCTCGGCAAGCGCGGCGATATCGTCGAGCGGCGCGTTCGGCCCGAGAAATTCCACCATGGCGCCAGGCTGCGCCTCGGGGCAGCCGGTCACATCGAGAATGGTCAAGTCCATGGACACGCGCCCCAAAAGCGGACGCTTGGCGCCGCCAAGCACCGCATAGCCGCGCCCACTCAACGATCGCAAGTAGCCGTCGGCGTAGCCCATCGCGATTGTCGCCGTGCGCATCTTTTTGGGCGCCGTGAAGGTCGCGCCATAGCCAAAGGTCTCTCCGGCCTCGACGTCGCGCACTTGCAGGATCGGCGCTTCGATAGTGGCGGCGGCGCTAAGCGCGGGATTGTCGGCATCGAGGCCGCCCGAGCCGTAGAGGCCGATACCGGGGCGGACGAGGTCGAAATGATAGTCGGGCCCGATCAAGACGCCGCCGGTGGACGCGAGGCTGAGCGGCGCCTTCGGGAAAAGCATTGAGGCATCGACGAAGCGGCGAAGCTGCACCGCGTTCATCTCGTGCTTTACGTCCGACGCGCAGGCGAGGTGACTCATCACCAGCGCAAGCGACGCGCCTTTGAGCGCCACGGCGGCGTGGGGCAGTTCTTCCGGGCCGATGCCCAAACGGTTCATGCCGGTGTCGATGTGAAGCGCAGCCGGGCCACGCGTATCCCAGAGCTTGATCTGCGCAAGCGAGTTGAGAACAGGCGTCAGCTTCGCCGCCACGAAGCTCTCGGCATCGTCAGCCAACGGACCGTTCAGCACGAAAATCTGTGGGCCCTCGCCCAGCGCTTTGCGCACCGTGATCGCTTCTGCCGACGTTGCGGTGAAGAACACGCGTGCGCCCGCTTGCGCCAGCGCGCGCGCCGCGCCGACGCTGCCGAGCCCGTATGCGTCGGCTTTCACCACCGCCGCGACACCGGCGCCGGGCGCCTGTTTCTTGAAGAAGCGCCAGTTCTCGACGATAGCGGCGTGATCGACCGTCAGCCGCGCCAGGCGCGGCCTAGGAGCGGGAGCTGAGGTTGCCGAATCTGGTGTAGCGGCTGTCAAAGAAAAGCTTCACTTTCCCGATCGGACCGTGACGCTGCTTGCCGATAATGACTTCGGCTTGGTTGCGCACTTCGTCCACCTGCCGCATCCACGCAATGTGCTCGTCGGAGCCTTCGCGCGGTTCGGCACGCTCTAGATAATAGCTTTCGCGATAAACGAACAGCACGGCGTCTGCGTCCTGTTCGATCGAACCGGATTCGCGCAGGTCAGAAAGCTGTGGGCGTTTGTCCTCGCGGGTTTCGACCTGACGCGAGAGCTGGGACAGGGCGATAACCGGGACCTTCAAATCTTTCGCCAGCGCCTTCAGGCCTTGCGTGATTTCGCTGACCTCCTGAACCCGGCCTTCGCTCTTCTTGGATGAGGAGGTGACGAGCTGCAGATAGTCCACAACGATGCAATCGAGGCCGGAGGTGCGTTGCAAGCGGCGCGCGCGCGCTTGCAATTGGGCAATGCCGATGGCGCCGGTCTCATCGATGTGGAGCGGCAGCCGCTGCAGATTGACCGCTTCGTCGGCGAGACGCTCGTATTCTTGCTTGCTGATCTTGCCCCGTCGAATGCGGTCGCTTTCGATTTCGGCCGCGTCGGAAAGGAGGCGCGTGGCCAATTGTTCGGCCGACATTTCGAGCGAGAAAAAGGCGACGATTCCGCCCTTCGCCTCGGGCTTTTCGTGCTCTTGCGCGTTTTCCCAGATCAGCCGGTTGCGCGCTACATTGAAGGCGATGTTCAGAGCGAGCGCGGTTTTGCCCATGGAGGGGCGGCCGGCGAGAATGATCAAGTCCGACGAATGCAAGCCGCCCAGCATGCGGTCGAGATCTTCGAAATTGGTGGCGATGCCGGAAACGTCGGTCTTGCTTTCGTAGGCGGCCGCCGCACTTTCGATCGAAGCCGTGAGCGCCTTCGAAAACGGCGAGAAGCCTTGGCTCGCCGAACCGCTCTCGGCGAGCGTAAAAAGCGTGCGCTCTGCCTCTTCGATGATGTCTTTGGCGTCGTGATCCTCGGGCGGATTTTCGGCAAGGTCCGTGATGACGCCGCCGACGCGGATCAGTTCGCGCCGCAGCGCCAGATCGTAGATGAGCTCTGCATAGGATTGCGCTTGCGCCGAGAGCGGCGCGGCCATCTCCATCAGCTTCATCAAATAGACGGCGCCGCCGATCTCCTTGATGCCGCCGTCGCGGGCGAAGCGTTCCTTCAAGGTCACGCCATCGGCGAGGTCGCCTGCGGAAATGATCTGCGCGCAGGCGGAGAAGATGCGGCCGTGGACGGGATCGTAGAAGTGCCGTTCCTGCAACAGGGGCGTGATGCGGTTGTAGGTTTCGTTGTCGAACAAGATGGCGCCCAACAGCGCTTGCTCGGCCTCCAGATTGTGAGGCGCCACGCGCGGCTGCGGCGGCGCGGGCGGAACGGCAAGCGGGAGGGTCGGTTGGTTCGACATGGGGCGCGGACGATGCTGCGATTCGACTTCGAAATGACTAACGGCCACTCGTCCGCGCAGTGATATCCCGAGTCGTCGGCGCGAATTTATTGTTGACGCGGAACGACGAGTCGCCGGTGCGTTTCGCCGATGTGTTGCGTTGTCCGCAGGACCACAAAGTGTTGAGTCGCCCGCAAAAGCAAAAGGCCCGCGCATCGCTGCGCGGGCCTTCGTGGCTTTATTGTCGGGCGTTGCTTATTCGGCGCGCGCGGCCGGGTCGTTGGTGATCGAGGCGGCCGCCAATTCCTTGGCGGCGGCCTCGGCGTCGGCGCGTTCGGCTTCGATGGCCGAGGCGATGACGTTCTCACCGCGCGCTTGGCGATCGGCTTCGTCGGTCGAGCGGGCGACGTTGACCTTCACGTTCGCATAGACTTCGGCGTGAAGGCGAACGCGCACGTCATAGAGGCCGATCGTCTTGATCGGCTTGTCCAGGACAACCGAGTTGCGCTCGATCTTGGCGCCGGCCTTGACGATCTCTTCGGCGATGTCGCGCGAAGAGACAGAGCCATAGAGCTGGCCAGCTTCGCCGGCTTGGCGAATGAGCACGTAGGACGAGCCGTCGATCTTGCCGGACGCCTTTTCGGCGGCGGCTTTGGCTTCGGCGTTGCGAGCTTCGATCTCGGCGCGGCGCGCCTCGAACAGCTTCTTGTTGGCGTCGGTAGCGCGCAGCGCCTTCTTGTTCGGCAGCAGGAAGTTGCGCGCGTAGCCGTCGCGCACCTTCACTTCGTCGCCGATGGCGCCGAGATTTTCGACGCGTTCAAGCAGGATGACTTGCATGGGCTTGTCTCCTTACTGAACGGCGAACGGCAGCAGCGCGAGTTCGCGAGCCAGCTTAATGGCGCGCGCGAGTTCGCGTTGCTTCTTGGCGGAGACGGCGGTGATGCGCGCCGGGACGATCTTGCCCTTTTCGCTGATATAGCGCTGGAGCATTTTGACGTCCTTGTAGTCGATCTTCGGGGCGTTGGCGCCGGAGAACGGGCACACCTTGCGCCGGCGCCCGAACGGGCGGCGGGCCGGGATGTTCGAGATGTTGAACTTCGGGGCGCCTTTTGCAGCTTTAGCGGCCATGATCAGTCCTCCCCGCCTTCAAAATCGCCACCGTCCTCACCGTCGCGGCCTTCGCGGCGGGCGCGGCGGCGCTCCTCGCGGTCGCGGCGGGCGAGAATGGGCGAGGGCTCCTCGTCCAGTTCCTCGACGCGGATGGTCTTGAAGCGCATCACGTCTTCATTGATGCGCAGGCGCCGCTCCAGCTCGTGGATGGCGGCGGCCGGGGCATCGATATTGATGAGCGCGTAGTGGCCCTTGCGGTTCTTGCGGATCCGGTAGGTAAGGTTGCGCAGACCCCAATACTCGGTACGGCTGGTGTGGCCGCCTAAGTCTTTGATTGTCTTGGTAACATCCTCGACCAGCGCATCGACCTGCTGGGGCGAGATTTCGGGACGTGCGATCAGCACGTGCTCGTAGAACGCCATTTTTTCCTCTTCCGTTGAATCCGCGGCGCCCCTGCCGGGGAAGAACCGGCAAAAACGATGGACCCCGGGCGGCGGATGCCCCCGGGGCCGCGGATCGCGAAGGCGCGGAAAATACGCATTTCGGTCGCGGAAGCAAGGGGTGAAGAGCCGGCGGGCGGTTGTGAGCGAACGAGCCTTGCTCTAATTCGCCAGCCCATGACGATAGCTTTTATTTTTCCCGGTCAGGGCAGCCAGGGGCCGGGCATGGGCAAAGGCCTTTATGACGCCTTCGGCGCGAGCCGGGAGGTGTTTGAGGAGGTCGATGAGGCGCTCGGCGAGCGGCTCTCGAAGCTCATTTTCGAAGGCCCAGCGGACGATCTGACCCTCACCGCCAACGCTCAGCCCGCGCTCATGGCTGTGAGCTTGGCCGCGATGCGGGCGCTCGAACGGGAGTTCGGTGTTGCAGCATCGAAGGCGGCGTTCGCGGCGGGGCACTCGCTGGGCGAGTATTCGGCGCTGGCGGCGGTCGGTGCGCTTAGCGTGACCGACGCTGCGCGTCTGCTGCGCATTCGTGGCAACGCCATGCAGGCGGCCGTGCCGATCGGCGAGGGCGCCATGGCGGCGCTGATCGGCAAGGTCGATGTCGCGCTGGCTGAAGAGATCGCCAAGGCGGGCGCGGAAGCGGGCGTCGTTGTTGTCGCCAACGACAACAATGTCGGAAACGTCGTGATCTCCGGTTCGAAGGCAGGCGTCGACGCGGCGCTGGCTTACGCCAAGACCAAAGGCGCCCGCGCCATCCCGCTCAACGTCTCTGCGCCCTTCCACTCGCCGCTGATGCAGCCTGCCGCCGACGTGATGGCGAACGCATTGGCGAAAGCCGCCATCGCGCCGCTGGTTGCGCCAATCGTCGCCAACGTGACCGCGCGACCGGTCAACGAACCGGCGACAGTGCGCAAGCTTCTGGTGGAGCAAGTCACCGGGCGCGTGCGCTGGCGCGAAAGCATCGAGTGGATGGCCGGCGAAGGCGGTGTCACGCGCTTCGTCGAAGTCGGCGCCGGCAAGCAACTTTCCGGCATGGTCAAACGCAATGCGCCGGATGCGGAAGCATTGGCGCTGAATGAGCCGAGCGATTTGGAAGCTTTCGCGAAGGCGCTCTGATGCGCCAAGTTGCGCTGCTGCGCGGCGTCAATCTCGGCAAGCGCAAAGTCATCATGTCGGAGTTGCGCGCCGTCTGCGAGGCGGCGGGCTTTACGAACGTCAGTACGCTACTCGCCAGCGGCAACCTTGTGCTCGACGCCAAGCTCTCCGGCGCCAAATCGAAAGCAAACTGGAAAGCGTGATTCTCGAAGGTCTCGGTTTGAAAACGGACGTGTTCGTCCGCACCGCCGATCAGCTGGACGCGGTCATTGCCGCCAATCCGTTCAAGGCGTTCACCAAAACAAACTCGACGTTCATGGTCGTCAACTTCATGCGCGGCGCCGCGTCAGCGGTCGAGTTGGAGGCGATGGCGAAGACGGCGCTCACCGGCGAGGAGGTTAAACAGGGAGAGTTCTGCCTCTACATCAAATTTCCCCGCGGCCAGGGACCCTCGAAGCTCAAGCTTCCGAAGGTGGGCACGGCGCGCAACTGGAATACAGTGTTGAAACTCGCCGCGGCTGTGCGGCCCTAGAGCGTGGCCTCCGGCCCAATGGTCCATATCAGCGCCTGCATGAAGGCGGCGATCTCAGCGCTCGCGTCGTAGGCGGCAGGATAGGAAATCCGATACTTGACCGACCATGCGCCGCCGACATGGCAGAAGAGGTAGGCCTCGGATCGCAGCGGCTCGTGGCGGCGTCCCATGAAATCCGGCGAGGTCAGCGTGTAGGTCGCGTGAAACCCGAGATGGTTGGCGCCAGCCTGCACGAGGTCGGCGCTCGTCTCGGTAACGAGTTGCTCGTCGCGATACGCCTGCTCGATCTGGGCCTGCACCGTGTCAAATTCGTTCGAGCAGGCGAGCAGACGCGCCGCCACGATCGTGTCCGGCGCAGACCCCAGGTCTATGACTTGAGGCGCCGGGTACACATACACGGTCACGATGATCTCGCCTCCCGGTGCGATGCGGCCGTAGCCCACGCTCTCGTCGCTGCCGTCCTCGGCGTAGCGAGCCACGCGGCCACGCCGAAACTCGCCGACGCTTGGCGGAAAGCTCATGCCGCTGGCGGCGTGAACGTAAGTCTGATCCGGGGCGACCGGCACATTGCTTTGCGCGGCCGCAGGGGGCGCCATCAGCACCGCACAAAGTGCAGCTACGGCAAGGATGCGGCGTTGGTGCATGCTGGGCCTCCGGGTCGTAGCTTAGGCCGGCGCAGGCCGGCGGCAAATGCGCTTGGCTTGCGGTGCGGGCGCGCGCGGCATAAGCCGGCCCCACAAACGAGGGCATTCATGTTCGATCTCAGCGGAAAAACCGCGCTCGTGACGGGCGCTTCGGGTGGCATCGGTTCGGCCATCGCCAAAGGCTTGGCGGCGCAGGGCGCGCGCGTGGCGCTTTCGGGGACACGCGTCGAGGCGCTTGAGGCGGTGCGCGCGGAACTCGGCGCCGATCACCCCATCACGCCCTGCAACCTCTCCGATCCGGCTGCTGTGGATGCGCTGATCGGGCAGGCCGAGCAGGCGCTCGGCGGCAAGCTCGACATCCTGGTCGCCAATGCCGGCATCACCAAGGATGGTCTCTTGCTGCGGATGAAGGACGATGACTTCCAAACCGTGGTGAAGATCAACCTTGAGGGCTATTTCCGCCTCTCGCGCGCCGCGCTCAAGACGATGATGAAGAACCGCTGGGGGCGGATCATCGGCATCACGTCCGTTGTCGGCGTCACCGGAAACCCCGGACAGGCGAATTATGCTGCGTCAAAGGCTGGCATGATTGGCTTTACCAAGGCCTTGGCCGCAGAGGTCGCCAGCCGCAACGTCACCGCCAACTGCATCGCGCCCGGCTTCATCGCCTCACCCATGACGGACGTGCTCAACGAGGCGCAGAAGACGGCGCTGCTCACAAAAATCCCGGCCGGCCGGCTCGGCCAAGGCTCTGATATCGCAGCCGCGGCCGTGTACCTGGCTAGCGAAGAGGCCGCCTACGTGACCGGCCAGACGTTGCACGTGAACGGCGGCATGGCGATGATCTGACCGCTTTCAAGGGCGCCGGAGAAGCGAAAAGGGCTTGCGCCCGGGCGCACCTGTGGTCAAAAGGCCGCTTACAAGCGCCCTTTCCGGGCGGATAAATCATCTACACTCAGCACTGGCGAGGCGTGCATGTCGGAAGTTTTTGAGCGCGTTAAGGCGATCGTGATCAAGCACCTCGAAGCCCCGCCGGAGAAGGTCACCGAGAAGGCTTCCTTCATCGACGATCTGGGCGCCGACAGCTTGGACAATGTCGAACTTGTCATGGCGTTCGAAGAAGAGTTCGGCATCGAGATTCCGGACGACGCCGCCGAACACATCCAAACCGTGGGTGATGCGGTGAAGTTCATCTCGGAGAAGCAGGGCTAAGGCCCTGCTTACGCGCATGCGGCGCGTCGTCATCACAGGCATAGGGCTCGTCACCCCGCTGGCCGCGAACCGCGAAGCCACGTGGGAGCGGCTTGTCGCGGGCAAGTCCGGCGCGAACAGGATCGAACACATCAAAGTGGACGATCTGCCGTGCCGGATCGCCAACATCGTGCCTCGTGTGGACGGTCGAGGCGGCGGCGCCGGCGATCCGCACGCGTTCGATCCCGACAAGACGATGTCGGCGAAGGAACAACGCCGGGTCGATGACTTCATCCTGTTTGGGATGGCGGCCGCCGATGAGGCGATCGCCGATTCTGGCTACAAGGCGGAAACGCCCGAGCAGCAGGTGCGCGCGGGTGTGCTCATCGGGTCAGGCATCGGCGGTCTCAACACCATCGAAGCCAATGCGCTCGTTCTTGAGCGCGACGGCCCGCGCAAGATCAGCCCGTTCTTCATCCCAAGTGCGCTGATCAATTTGGTCTCTGGTCAGGTTTCGATCCGCTACGGACTGAAAGGCCCGAACCACGCGGTGGTCACGGCGTGCGCCACCGGCGCACACGCTGTCGGCGATGCGGCGCGGTTGATCGTGCACGGCGACGCTGACGTTATGGTCGCGGGCGGCGCCGAAGCTGCGATCTGCCGTTTAGGCATGGCGGGTTTCTGCGCGTCGCGCGCGCTCTCCACCGGATTCAACGACACGCCGGAGAAGGCGTCGCGCCCATACGACAAGGATCGCGACGGCTTCGTCATGGGTGAAGGCGCCGGCTGCGTTGTGCTGGAAGAGTACCAGCACGCCAAAGCGCGGGGCGCCAAAATCTACGCCGAAGTGAAAGGCTACGGCCTCTCGGGCGACGCCTATCACATCACCGCGCCGTCTGATGATGGCGATGGCGGCTTCCGCGCCATGACGGCGGCGCTGAACGATGCCGGGATGACGCCAGCCGACATCGACTACGTCAACGCTCACGGCACCTCGACGCCGCTCGGCGATGAGATCGAATTGAAGGCGATCGAGCGCCTGTTCGGCTCGTCGACCACCGGCCTCTCGCTGTCTTCGACCAAATCTGCGATCGGCCATTTGCTGGGCGCGGCTGGCGCTGTGGAAGCGATTTTCTGCGCGTTGGCGATCCGCGACGGCGTCATCCCGCCCACGCTGAACCTGGAAAATCCCTCGGTCGATACAGCCATAGATTTGACGCCCCTCAAGGCCAAGAAGCGGCCGGTCAAGGCGGCGATGTCGAACTCGTTCGGGTTCGGCGGCACGAATGCCGCCGTGATTCTGACAGCGGTGGATTGATGGCGAGGGTTCGCCCCGTTGACGGGCGCAGACGCAGAAGCGGCGGTGGGTTTTTCGGCACGCTGCTGATGCTGGCGGCGCTCGGGCTTGCCGTCGCTGCGATCGCGGCGTTTGTGTTCTTGAACGAAGCCACGCGTGCTGGCCCGAACACCGCCGACACGGCTTTCGTCGTTGAGCGCGGCTCTTCGGTTTCCGGCATTGGCGCCGCGCTCGAAGCGCAAGGCTTGATCCGCGACGCGCGCCTCTTCCGGGTCGGCAATCTCGTCTTTGCGCGCGACGAGACTTTGCAGGCTGGCGAGTACAACATTCCCGCTGGCGCTTCGGTTCAGGACATCATCGAGATGATGGCGGGCGGTGCGGCGCTGCAGCACGCCATCACATTCCGCGAAGGCATCACGATCCGAGAAGTGATGCGGGTGATCGAGGAGTCTGACGTCCTGACTGGCGATGTGCCGGAGGCGCCGCCGGAAGGCTCGATTCTCCCAGAAACCTATCACGTGCAGCGTGGGATGACGCGCGCGGCGCTGTTGCAGCAGATGCGCGACGCGCGTGACCAGGCCGTCGCCGAAATCTGGGAAGGGCGCCAGCCAGGCTTGCCGCTGAGTTCGCCGGATGATCTCGTCAATCTTGCTTCGATCGTTGAACGCGAGACCGGCGTTCCGAGCGAACGGCCACTGGTGGCGGCGGTATTCTTGAACCGGCTGCGTGTTCCCATGCGATTGGAAACCGATCCAACGATCATCTACGGCGTGTGCCTGCGCCACCCGGAGCGCTGCCGCGATGGCCGGCTGGTCGATGCGCAGGGCAATCGGCGCACCATCCGCCAAAGCGAGATCGCTCTGGACACCGGCTACAACACCTACCGCATCGACGGTTTGCCGCCGACGCCGATCGCAAATCCGGGGCGTGCCGCGCTAGAAGCAACGGCGCATCCAGCGCAGACAAACGCGCTGTTTTTTGTGGCCGATGGGACCGGCGGTCACATCTTCGCGGCGACTATTACGGAGCATAATGCCAATGTCGCGCGTTGGCGCCGAATTGAGGCGCAGCGCCTCGCTGAAGAGCGCGCGAACTAGGCTCCAGCCATGGTCGATAAGAACACTCTCGATTTCGTCATGCAGCATGCGCTGCGATGGGTGCCGACCACCTACGGCCCTGACGCGGACCTTGTCGTTCTTACGCTGACCAACCCGGCGCAATTGCAGCGCGTGCTGGAGGGCATTCAAAAGGACCGCGATCTGAAGTGGCCGACTGTGGCGGACGCCGCCGGCAAGCAGCAGCCCGCGCAATTGTTCATCGGCGACTCGCTCACGGTTAGTCAGCTGTGTGAGATCGTTCAGTCCGGCGCCTGGCCGCAAAGCTGGACGCGGCCGGGTTTGATCCTGCGGGCGCCCTAACAAAAGGCCCTCGCAGCGGGGCGTGCGCGAGGGCCTAGTTGGGCGGAGAAACCTCCGTCCGGGGCGTTGTCTTAGAAAATCGCGATAAAGACCGAGGCGAGCGCCTCGTGAAAGAAGGCCGCGAATACTACGCCGACCCACAGACCAGCGAAGGCGCCCGACGTCACCTCCGCCGCTTCCGCTGGGCGCCGCGCCGCCATGAGGGCGCCAATGCCGGCTCCTATGAGCGCTTCCAGCCCACCCTGAAACGCTAGAGAGGCACATACCCCGCAGGCGGCGAGCAGGAGCGCGAGGTCCAGCATCACGCTGTTGACGCGGCGGGCGCGCCGACGGCCTCGCACGCTCTCTTCGCCTGAAAATGCTGGCGCCATTGTCATCCGACCCGGCTCCTCAAGGTCGCTGCCTGGCGCCGCTTTTGGCCGATTCCGATAAAGCCCGCGTGACACTTACGGCACAAATGCGCGACAAGGCGGCCATGACCATTTCAGGCATGACAGGTTTCGCCCGCACCGAGGGCGAGCACGCCGGATTACGGTGGATCTGGGAAGTGAAGAGCGTCAATGGGCGCGGACTTGATCTCAAACTGCGCACGCCCTCTGGCTTCGACGCACTTGAGCCCCTCGCTCGGCAAGCAGCGTCGCAGCGATTCAAGCGCGGCTCGTTACAGGCTTCGCTGACCTTCGCCCGCGATGTGGCCGCCGCGCCTCCAATCAAAATCGACTTCGCGCTGGTGGAGCGCCTGCTGCAGGCCGGCGAGACATTCGGCGATCGCGTGGCGCCGCCGCGCTGGGACGGTTTGCTGGGCGTTCGCGGCGTGGTGCAGAGCGAGGATGCGGCCGAGCTCAGCGAAGAAGCGCGCGCCGCGCTCGAAGCAGCTCTCGTGCGTGGGTTCACCGATGCGCTCGGCGAGTTGGCGCGGGCGCGACAGGCCGAGGGACGTATGCTCGCCGCGGCGTTGACCGACGCGGCTGATCGCATGGACGCGCTTATCGCCGCGGCGCGCGTTTCGGCTGCGGCCGCGCCTGCAGCCGCGTTGGAGCGTATCCGCCAGAGGCTAGAGGCGCTCTCACCCGAGGTTCAGCTCGATCCGGCGCGAGTGGCGCAAGAAGCTGCGATTGCTGCGGCGAAAGCTGATGTGCAGGAAGAGCTGGAGCGGCTCGCCGCGCACGCGCTCGAATTGCGGGCTTTGCTCGCCAAGCCCGAGCCGGCGGGTAGGCGCTTGGACTTCCTCAGCCAAGAACTCACGCGCGAAGCCAATACTCTGTGCTCGAAATCCGCCGATCTCGAGCTGACGCGCATTGGCCTCGATCTCAAAACCGTGGTCGATCAGATCAAGGAGCAAGCCGCCAATGTTGAATGAGCATGTCGCGCGGCGTGGCCTGATGTTCGTCTTGTCGAGCCCCAGCGGCGCCGGCAAATCCACCTTGGCCAAAAAGCTCTTGGACGCCGACGACAATATGTCGTTGTCGGTGTCGGCCACGACGCGCCCGCCACGTCCGAGCGAAGTGGACGGGCGCGAGTACAAATTCCTCGCCAAGCAGCAGTTTGAGGACATGGCCGATCGCGGGGAGTTTCTTGAGCACGCGGTGGTGTTCGGCAATCACTACGGCACGCCGCGCGCGCCGGTCGAGGCCATGTTGATCCAAGGGCGCGACGTTTTGTTCGACGTCGACTGGCAGGGCGCGCGGGCGTTGCGCGCGGCCGAACCTCAAGATGTGGTCGGCATCTTCATCCTGCCGCCATCCATGGCGGAACTGGAGCGGCGCTTGCGCGCGCGCGCCGAAGACAGCGAAGAGGTCATTCAAAGCCGCATGGCGCGCTCACTCAACGAGATCAGTCACTGGGAAGAGTATGACTACGTGCTGGTCAACACGCTGCTCGAGCAGACGCTGACCCAGGTGAAGCAAATCCTCGCTGCCGAACGCCTCAAACGCCACCGGCAACTGTGGCTAAAGCTGCACGTGGAGCGTCTGAAGCAGGGAATTTAGAGCAATGCGTCGCTGCTGCGCCGCTGTTGCTGCGCTCCTGCTCGCGGCATGTTCCAACCCCTCACCAAGTAGTGAGGCAGCGTTTCATCTTTGGCTTGAGGAGGACGCTCCTCGGGCCGCTGCGTTTCGGCGCTTTGAATTGTTGCTCGAGCGAGAGGGTGTGTTGAATGTTGTTCCTGCCCATGAGCTTTGGCGTACCGACCAACTGCGCCGCGAGTGTGTAACGGCGCCATTCACACCGCCTCCGGAGGATGCTTGGGGCAACATCGTGCCGGTCCTGCGGTTTGTCCGGGATCAAGTGAAGCATTCAATAGGTGACGTAAGGGTCGTCTCCGCCTATCGGGACGAAAATTTCAATCGTTGCGTCCGGGGAGCGCCGTTAAGCGCGCACCGCGGGTTCTACGCTTTAGATCTCGTTCCCGCGGATCGCGCCGTGAGCCGAGAGCGATTGATCCAAACGTTGTGCCCCATCCACGCCCGGGCTGGTGCGGAGGCTCGCATTGGCCTCGGAATTTATACGGGGCAGAGGTTTCACCTGGATGCACGAGGCTTTCGCGGATGGGGAGCCGACTTCCGCCGCGCGACGTTCCCCTGTGATGAACGCGCCGTTGGATCGGGCTAGCTATCGGCCTGCTCGCGCCAGCAAAAACGCGCGCACGTGGGCCAGGAAACGATCGGGCGTCTCCCAGTGCGGATAGTGACCGCAGCGGTCGAGGCGTTCGACGCGCACATCCGGCAGGAGCGCGCGCGCGATCTCGGCTTGCGCGACGGGAAAAACCCAATCTTGTTCGCCCCACAGCACCAAAACAGGGCGATGAAAAGCGCGCGCCGCCGCCGCGAAGCTTGGGCGCTCGCGCACGCCAAAGGGACCTAAGCCCGCTTTCACGGTGCGCACAAAGGCGCGGTGCGAGCCAGGGCGCTGCGTGTAGCCGTTCATCAGGTCGATGAGATCGCGTGTGGCAAAGCGTGTGTCCGCCATGGCGAGGCGGAGCGCGAACGCATTCGAAAGCCAAGTGGGCTTTCCAAGCGGATAGCCGATCAGCGGCAAAGTCGGCGCGCGGAGCGCAAGATTGGCGTCGCGACCGAAGCCGCCGGGCGCCATGAGCACAGCGCGATCGATGCGATGCTGGTGCTGCGCCGACATGCGCACAAGCGTGCTAGCGCCCAGCGAACTGCCGATGATGTGGGCCCGTTCAAGGCTAAGCGCGTCCATCGCAGCGACCACTTGGGCGACGAAGAAGGCGCCATCATAGGCCGCGTCGGGGCGATCCGCGGCGCCGAAGCCTGGGAGGTCGAAGGCGATGACACGCCAGTCGCGCGCGAGGTCGGCAATGACCTTGCCCCAGATTTCGATCGCAAGCGCGAGACCGTGAAGCAGGATGACGGGCGGGCCGTCGCCGCCAGTATCGAGCAAGCGTGTGCGCAGGCCGTTGGCCAGCGTGAAGTCTCGCGTCGGATGGTTCAGCACGTAACGCTAGCGGCCGGGCAAACGCTCGAATGTGGGCAGGCCTTCCGGGATGACATGGAACGGCTGCTTGTCGATCGTGTAGATCGCAGCACTTGGCCCTTGGAATTGTTTCGGATCGTCGAGTGTGCCGATCTTGAGCACAACGGCTGGCAAGCCGGGGCGGCGGGTTGCGATGTGTGTGCCGCAGGTTGGGCAGAATTCGCGTGTTACCGGGTTGTCGATGTCGCTGCGCGAGAACGTTTTCGGCTCGCCCTGGGTGTAGTGAAAGCCATCCGCGGGCATGAGCATGAACAAGTTGGGCGCGCCGCCGCTGATGTATTGGCATTCGCGGCAATGGCACTGCGCCTTCATCATCGGATCGCCTTCGACTTCGTAACGCACCGCGCCGCAATAGCATCCGCCCGACAGCTTCATGGCTTTCCTCCCATTCGATTGCGCCACGCATCAGCCAGCGCTCGAAAGCCGGATTGGTCAATCTCTTCCGCACGGGCAGTGGGCGTGATTTTCGCGTCAGCGAGCAGAGCTTCCGCCTCCGGCGTGAGCGCCCTCAGCGCGGCGCGCAGCATCTTGCGGCGCTGGCCGAACGCCGCGGCGGTCACCCGCTCAAGCGCTTCGAGATGTGGGTAGGGATCGCTGCGATCCGTGAGGCGCACGATGGCGGAGGCGATCTTCGGCGGCGGCGTAAAGGCGCGCGCTGGCACGGTGAATTCGAGGCGCGCCGTGCATCGCGCCTGAGCCAGAACGGCGAGGCGTCCATACGCATCGTCGCCAGGTTTGGCGACAATCCGCTGCGCGACTTCTTTTTGAAACATAAGCGTCATCTCGCTACGCCAAGCGCCCGCCTTGAGCCATTTGACCAGCAGCGGCGTGCCGACATTGTACGGCAGGTTTGAGACGACCGACGCGCGCGTGGCAAGCGTCGCTTCGTCCACATCCAGCGCGTCGCCCTGCACGATCTGCAAGCGGCCGCCGCTCCATTGTTTGAGTGGCTCAAGCAGCGGCAGAAAACGCGCGTCCTTTTCGATGACGATCAGGGGATCGGCGCCAGCCTCCAACAGCGCGCGGGTCAGCCCGCCAGGGCCTGGGCCCACCTCAATCACCGCATTGCCAGCGATCTCGCCGGCCGTACGTGCGATGCGCCGCGTAATGTTGAGATCGAGCAGGAAGTGCTGGCCTAGGCCCTTGTTGGCCCACAGATCGTGCGCTTCGAGTTCTTCGCGCAGTGTTGGCAGGTCGTCGGCGTTCACGCGCCGGCCATTGCGCGTTGTGCAGCCATGTGCGCCGCCGTCGTGAGCGCCGCGCGGAAGCTGTCGGCGCGCGCCACCCCCTTGCCGGCGATGTCGAAGCCGGTGCCGTGATCGGGCGAGGTGCGGATGATCGGCAAACCCAGGGTGACGTTGACTGCGTCCCAGAAGTGCAGCGTCTTGATCGGGATGAGGCCCTGATCGTGGTAAAGCGCAATGGCGGCGTCGTAGCCGCTCCGCGCCGCGTCATGAAACATCGCATCGGCGGAGCGGGCGTCGCTGACGTCCCAACCCTGGGCGCGCAAAGTAGCGGCGGCGGGGTTGATCGCGTCGATCTCTTCGCGGCCGATGTGACCGTTTTCGCCGGCGTGGGGGTTCAGCCCGCAAAGCGCGATCCGCGGCTTGGCAATGCCAAAATCGCGCGCAAGCGCTTCGCCCACAACTTGGCCGACTTCAACAATGCGCTGGCGCGTGAGAGCCTTCGGCACGTCCGCGAGCGGCGTGTGGATGGTGGCGAGCGCGATCTTGAGCGACGGGCCGGCCAGCATCATCACCGGACCGCGCGTTTGCGGCCAAGGGTCGTCCTTGGTCAGATGTGCGACAAATTCCGTGTGCCCAGGAAAGCCGAAATCGGCGGTGTGTAGTACGGCTTTGGCGATCGGAAGCGTCACCAGGCCGGCGGCGGCGCCGTCGCGCACAGCGGACACCCCCGTCTCTATGGCTGCAATCGTGGCGCCCGCGTTTACGGGATCGGGGGCGCCAGCCGTTTCTTCCATCGCGAGCGGGACGTGGAGCACAGTCAGTGCATCGCCGCCTACGTCAACCTGCGACGCCTGATCAACGACGCGCAGCTTGGGCTTCGAGAGGCCCACCCGGGCGCTTGCGCGTTCAAACGCGTCGGGATCGCCAACGAGGAAGAATGGAGGTGTTGCGTCTGCGCGATTGGCCCAGACGCGCGCCGCCAATTCGAGACCGATCCCGGCGGGATCGCCCATCGAAACGGCGAGCGGCTTCATCTCATTGCGTGCGGGTGATGATGGTGGCTTCCCGGCGCAGGTTGCGCAGGTACCGCTCGGCTAGCATCGTCAGTTCTTGCTCGCGCAGGCGGCCTTCAATCTCTTCGCGCCCGGGCACACCGCCGCCGCCGGTTTCCCGGTTGCACACGACGATGAAGGAAATCTGCTCGCCGCTGGCGGCAACCGCCGAGGCGCGGCCGTTATCTACGCCACTGATGCGGTTGCGTACGTCGTCGGAGAGTTCGGATTCCTGAATACGGCCCAGGTCGGTCAGCGAGGCGCCTTCGATGGCGGCGACGCTGTCGTCCAGATTGTTGCAGCCATCGACGCGGCGTTGCAGGCGTTCCATAGCGTTCTGACGCGCCGCTGGCGCACTGATCATCCGCAGCGAGGCGATAGAAGTCGCGCCCGCGGCCGCGCCTTCGCGCCGGTCGCGCATGGCCAGAATATAGACGCCCGAGCGCGTGCGCACCGGCAACGACACTTGCCCGGTTTGCAGCCGCTCGGCGACCGTTTGAAGTTCGGGCGCGAGCTCTGGGGCCGCGATCCAGCCGATGTCGCCGCCGGCCGCAGCCGAGGGCGATTGCGAGAACTGCCGCGCGACCATCGGGAACGGCGCGCCGCGCTGCATCTGCTCAAGCAGGCGCATGCCGCCTTGCTGCATTTCCGAGAATTCCTGCTCGGACTCCGCCGGCAGGAAAATTTCCGAGAGCAAATATTGCGGCCGCGTCGCGTTCGCGGCGATGCGCTCCTGGGTTTCGCGGATCTCAACCTCGGACACGCGTACCCGCGAGCCATACATGCCGGCGATCAAACGCTGCCAGGCGATGTCGGCTTCGATCTGGCTGCGGAGCGTCGAGATCGAGACGCCGCTGTTCGCGAGCTGCTGCGTCAAGCCTTCGGCCGTTGTCTGGTTCTGGCGCGCGATGTCCGTGATACGGCGCGTCACTTGCTCAGGGCTGACGGTGATTTCGAACTTCGCCGCTTCCTGAAGCTGCAAGCGCTCGTCGACCAAATCGCGCAGCGCCTGGGCGCGGGCGCGTTGCTGCATTTCAGCGGTTTGCTCCAGGCCGGCGGAGACCAGCAAGAGCGTCGCGCGCTGACGCACGTCGAACGTCGAGATGACGTTGTCATTGACGATCGCTGCGACACCCTCGGCGTTTTGCGCCAGGGCGATCGGCGCGGCGCCAAAGGCTGCCGTGGCCAACGCCGCAGCGGCGGTGAGGAACTTCCAGTTCATAATCTCGTCTGCTCCGCCTCAGCTGCCGCCGAAAACCCCAAGCGAGCGCAGACCGACCCGGATCTGCAGGCCTTCATCCGGACCGATCGTGCCCCGGCGAGTTTCCGACCGCGTGTAGGAAATCTCGAGGAAGGTGCAATCGTCCTCATAAATGGCGCGGATGTCCTGGCGCAGATTTATGTTGGAATCTAGGTCTCGGGTGACGCCGAACTGCATCCGCCAGCCCCGCGCCAGGTCGACCCCGACCAGGCCGATCAGTTCCGCGCTGGGGGCGTCCGGATCGGTGATGAACTGGTCGTCGATGCTGAAATATCGGGCCTGGGCGCTGTAGCGGCCTGCCGCGGCGCGGACGCCGACGTCGATCCGCTGCACATCGAGGGTCTCGTCGTCGAGGCGCAGGCGCGCCTCCGCGCCAAAATTTCTGCCGAGATCGGTCTGCGCCGCCGCCACCCAGTCGGACGTCTCGCCGCCCAGATTGTTGCGATCGGTAAAGCCGACAGCCTGCTCGTCGCGCCAGCGCCGGCCGAACATGAGCGTGGCGCTTTCGCCGGTGCGGGCGCGAGCCGTAGCGCGGACGCCGGCGCTGACGCGCGCGCCCGGTTCCCACAAGTCGTAGTTGGGCGCGGCGTTGGGACGGAACAGGTTGGAGTCGTCGAGTTCGAACGAGAGGCTGTCCTCGTTGCGGATGCGCGTGTCGTCTGCGTCGTCACTCGCGATCGCGCCCATGACGACCGGCTCAAGGATGACATCGAAGCGCTCGCCTGGGCGCATGAACGGCCAGCTGACTTCCGCGCCGGCCATGCCGAGGCCGCGCCCAAACGCTTCCCACGTGTCCTCTGTCGTCTCGACATTATAGATGTCGCCGCGAACTTGGCCGAACGGGCTGAACAGCATGCCCGGGCCGAAGAGCATGTCGCGCCGCCAAATCGCGCTGACCGAGACGCGCCCGTCACTGCCTTCGAACGCAGGCGTCGCCGTGTTGTCGTCGCGGAGCAGCACGGCGGTGTTTGCCTGCAGCCGCATCTGTCCGCCGAGCATCGGCATGACGTGCTCGGTCTCGGCAAACGGCAGGATCAATGGCAGCAGATCCGAGGTGTCGGTTTCGCGCAAACCCTGGAACGAGACGAATGAGACCGAGCTGTACGAATTGCCGGATTGCCCGATCGCATAGAGTTGCGAAATCAGGCGTGTGTCCTGGCCGATGAACGGACCGCGGCGTTCGCCTGCGCCGTCAATATCGTAACGGCGCAAATACTCGTCGTCGTAGACGCGTTCGAGACCGAAACCCCAATCCCAGTAATCATCAATCTGGAAGCGGCCTTGGCCGAAGGCGCTGTAGCGGAACAGGTCGTCGCCAAAGCGATCGCCGTCGCTGTTGAACAAGCGCTCTTGCGTGAACGTGGTCTCAAGTTCGAGTTCGCCGGACCAGAAACGCTTGCGATACTCTACGCCGAGCAGCGGATTAACCTGCTCGTGCAAGCGCAGCGAAGCGGTCATGTCCGACGAAGGCGAGATCGCCCAGTAATACGGTTGCTCGTAGAAGGCGCCGAGGCGGCGGTTGCGGCCGATGTCCGGCGGCAGCAAACCCGACGCGCGCTCCACGCTTGGATCGGGGTGCGCGATGAACGGGATATAGAGAACCGGGATGCCCACGACTTCGAGCACGGCGCTTTGATATGAAACCGTGCGCGTCTCGCGGTCCTGGATGGCGCGCCGCGCGCGCAGGCTCCAGGTCGGCGGGCGGTCGCCATTCTCGCAGATGGGGCACGACGTATAGATGACGTTGCGCAGTTCGCTCTCGCCCTCGCCATGGCGAAGAGCGGCGCGCGCGGCGAGCGTCCCGGTCGTGCCCATGCGCGCGCGCAGTTCGCGCGCGGCGCCGACATTCATTTCCTCGTCGGCCTGAACTTCTTCCGCGAACGTGGTTGAGCCGTCTTCCAGGACAATCTGCACATTGCCGACCGCGCGAATGTCGCCGGTGTTGAGATTGTAGACGAGCCGATCGGCTCGCATCGTCCGGCCCTGGTAGCGCACCTGCACGTCGCCCTGTGCGGTGATCTCGCCTGCAGCCTCGTCGTTGATCAGTTCGTCGGCCTCAAGCACGACGGCTTCCGTCTGCTCGGCCGGCGCCTGCGGTTGAGCAGGCGCGCCTGTCCCCTGGGCCAAGGCGGACGTGCTCACGCCCATGGCGAGCGCGGCGGCTAACGCCGCCCAGCCGAACGGCGTCCGTTCCGCTTGCTCCCCCGAACGGCTCATCCGCAAACCCTCTGTTGCGACTCCCCCGGAACTACCTAACCGGCTGTCCCGCAAGGCGTCCAGCGTCCGAAGCCGCGCGGGGGAATCGTTTCGGAGACATGTTGCCAATCAGCCGTCTTCCAGGAACGCGACCATGGCGAGCGCGATAAACATTCCCGCCAGAGGGGCGCTCCAGGCCGCCACAATCGCCGGAACGGTTTGGGTAATGGCGAAAGCACCGGCCAGTTGACTGTAGAAGAACAGGAAGAGGCCGACCGAAACCCCCGCCGCACCCCAACGGGCCAGGTTGCCGAGGCGCTGGAGTTGGAGGGAGAAGGCCGCGCCGAGCCCGGCCATGACCGCCAAAAGCAGTGGATAAGCCAAAAGGCTCTGCCATTTGAGCTCGTAGCGGACCGGGGCAAAGCCCGCTTGCCGCGCGTCGGCGATGAATCCCGGCAGCGCCCAGAACGACAGCGAGGCGGGTGTCACGAACCGGTTGATCAATTCGGCGGCGTCCAGATCGGTGGGGATGGCGAGGTGGGTTTGGCGTACCGGGCGCCCGCCCGGCGTCGCCTCGGTCAAATCGGTGAGCTGCCAAAAGCCGGGCCGCAGTTCCGCTTGCTGGGCGTAAATCCGCCTGGTGAACCGCAGGGCGTCCTGCTGCACCTCGAAGAACATGAAAGTGGCGCCGCGCAACGTCGCGCCGCTGTCGCCGACGCCCTCGGCATGAATGACGACTTGGCCCTGTTGATCGCCTTGCCGCAACCAAACGCCATTTGCGGAATTCGCGCTGGCGTAGGCGGAGAGCGCGTCTTCGCGTTCGGTCTCAAACTGCTTGAACAGGTATGCGCCAACCGGGTTAAGCGCTGTGATCGCGATCAAACCAAGGACCACGCCGACGAAGGCGGAAGGCGCCAGAAAGCGCCAGGCGGAGACCCCGGCCGCCCGCATGGCGACAAGTTCGCTCGATCGGTTGAGGCCGATGATCGCCATCATCGATCCGGCGAGGACGACGAACGGCAGCGTCTGCTCTACCAGCATCGGCGTCTTCAGCAGTGTTAGGCGCAGCGCTTCCCAGCCGCTCAAGTCCGTACGCGTGCCGACTGTGCGCATCTGTTCGACGAAGTCGATCAGCAGGATCGACGCCAGCACCGCAATCAGCGCGACAACGATGCCGCCGATCACCCGCGAAATGACGTAGCGCCCCAGGCGAGAAAAAAAGAACGCCATCCGCTCACGCCTCCGCCAGGACCGAAGGGCCGATCGAATGTCGCTTCTTGCGCCCGCGCTTGCCACCCAACATAGCGCTGCAAATCAGGATCACAGTGATCGGGAATCCGTATTGCAACACGTTGAGCGCTGGATCGTCTTCCGCCGCGGCCTGCATGCCAAGCGCCGCCAAGCGCACCACCAACGCAATGATGGCGGCGATCATGATGCGCCTGCCGTAGCCGCGCCGGCTGAATTCGCCCACTAGAACGCCGGTGAGCGCGATCATGGCGAGAGCAATGTTTAAGAGCGGCGCGGCGATCCGCGCGTGCCCTTCGGCGGCGAACTGATCGATGTTGCGCTGGTCGTAGTGCGCCGTGCGGTCCGGCAGGAAGAGCTCATGCAGCGTGCGGTCCGAGGCCTTCAGATAGAAAATTTCCGCGGATTCGAAGCCTGTTCCGAGTTCGAGTACGTAGCGATCGAAGTCCAGCACATCTACGCCGCCATCTTCGTTCTGCCGTTGCACCTGCCCATCGCGCATCACGATCGCTGGAACCGGCTCGCCGTCCTTGATTTCGGTGACGATGGCGCCGGCGCGCGCGGAATAGGTGATCGAACTGTCGGCGCGCGCGTCATCGATCAAGAGATCGCGCAGCTCGCCGCCGCTCCCGCGCGAGCGCGCATAGAGGGTGAGGCCCTCAGCCGGAAACGTAAACGATCCTTCTTCAATCAGGCTCGACGCAATGTCCGTTCGCAACTCGAAAAACACGCGCCGACGCTCTTCGAAGGCGGCTGGTTGCACGATGACGTTGATCAGCAAGTGAACAAGCGCCGCGAGCGTCGCAAGCTGCAGGATGGGGCGCGCGATGCGTTGGCGCGAAACGCCGGCGCCGTAGAGCACGGCGACTTCGCTCTCGCTCTGCATCCGATTGAGCGCGTAGACGGTGGCGATGAACATCGCCATCGGCAGAATGAGCGAGACGAGCTGCGGCAGCGCCAGCACCGTGACCCACGCAAAAGCGAGTCCGGCGCGCCTGTTGGTGACGATGATGTCGAGCTGGTTCAGGCCCTGGGTCAGGATCGCGATGGCGGCGAGCGCTCCAAGGATCGCCAGGAGCGGTCCCAGCGCCTGGCGGAACACGTATGTTGAAACTGTGTTCATCCCGTCCCTTCGCGCCCCGCTCGCGCCTGCCTAAGGCTGCCCGTCAGCTTTTCAATCGTCCGGCGCATCGCTACCACTGCGCGGAGCGAGGTTGAAGCGGGCGCGAGGCCCGGCTTTCCTCCATTTTTCCCGAGGGGAGCGTATGGACGTCCGTTTTGTGAGCGCCGGCAGCGGCGATGTTGTGGCGATCATGGCCGGAGAAGGCGGCGCGCTGTTCGAGGCTGGCAAAGCTCTGGATAAAGCGGCGGGCGGTCGGATCGAAAAGGCAATGAAAGCCGCGCGCTTCACCGGAGGCGCCGGTCAGGTGGCCGACGTGCTGGCGCCGGATGGCGTGGATTTCGCCCGCGTGCTGGTGATCGGGGTCGGCAAGGCCGAGGCCGCGGATGGTTTGGCGGTGGAGCGCTGGGCAGGGCACGCCGTGAAGCGCACGTTGACCTCCGGCGCTGAAAAGCTGGTCTTGCAGCCCGATGGCCTGCCGAGCGTCTCAAAGGCCGAAGCGGGATCGCATGCGGCGCTGGGCGCGCGCCTCGCGGCCTACCGTTTCGATACGTATCGCACCAAGCTCAAGCCCGAACAAAAGCCCACGCTGGCAGCCGTTGAAATCGCGATGGACGGGGCCGCCGCCGCCCGAGCGCGCGCGGAGAAGGACGAGGCAGTGGTCGAAGGCGTGTTCTTCGCCCGGGATCTCGTGAGCGAGCCGCCGAACGTTCTCTATCCGGAGAGCTTCGCCGAGCGCCTTCGCGACCTTGAAACCATCGGCGTCGACGTTGATGTGCTGGACCCAACCGCGATGGAACGACTGGGCATGGGCGCGTTGCTTGGCGTCGCGCAAGGCAGCGCCCGTCCGGCGCGTCTGGTGACCATGAGCTGGAGCGGCGCGGCGTCGAAAAAGGCCAAGCCGATCGCGCTGGTCGGCAAGGGCGTCACCTTCGACACAGGCGGCATTTCTTTGAAGCCTGGCGCGGGCATGGACGAGATGAAGGGCGACATGGGCGGCGCCGCCGCCGTCGCGGGCGCGATGAAGGCCATTGCGTTGCGCAAGGCCAAGGCGAACGTTGTTGGCGTCGTGGCGCTGGTCGAGAACATGCCAGGCCCGAATGCGCAACGTCCCGGCGATATCGTGACCACCATGTCCGGCCAGACGATCGAAGTGCTCAATACCGATGCAGAGGGCCGCCTCATCCTGGCCGACGCCGTCTGGTACGCGCAGGACAAGTTCGATCCGGTGGCGGTGATCGATCTCGCGACTTTGACTGGCGCGGTGATCGTCGCGCTCGGCAGCGAGCATGCGGGCATGTACGCCAACGACGAAGATCTCGCCCACGCCCTCACCGCAGCCGCGACCGCCGAAGGCGAGCCGGTGTGGCGCATGCCGCTTGGCGCCGCCTACGACAAGCTGATCGACACCCCGAACGCCGACATGAAGAACATCGCCGGCAAGCCGGTGGCGGGTTCGATTATCGGGGCGCAGTTCATCAAGCGCTTCATCAAGGACGGCACGCCCTGGGCGCATCTCGACATAGCGGGAACGGCCTGGAAATCTGGCCCGTACGATGACCCGATTTCGCCGGCCTGGGCGACCGGTTACGGCGTGCGCCTGCTCAATCGCCTGATCGCCAGCCGCTACGAGGAATAATGGCGGAGCTCTGGTTCTATCATCTGGAGCATTCCGACTTGGAGCGGACGTTGCCGCCGTTGCTGGAGAAGTGCCTCCAGCGCGGTTGGCGTGCGCTCGTGCGTGTCGGGTCGAAAGAGCGGCTCGACCTCCTGGATGGCGCGCTTTGGACCTATCGTGACGAGAGCTTCCTGCCCCACGGCCGCGAGGGCGACGCCATGCGCCAACCCGTGTGGCTGACAACCGAGGCCGGCAATCCAAACGCCGCGCAAGCGCTGTTCCTGGTCGACAACGCCGACCCCGGCGACATTTCCGGTTTCGAACGCGCTTGCCTGATTTTCGACGGCCGGGATGAAGTCGCCTTGGTTTCGGCCCGATCGCGCTGGAAACAGGCGAAGGAGACAGGCGTCACCGCCTCGTATTGGCGCGAGAACGGCGTGGGCAAATGGGAGAAGCAGGCATGATGCGGTCAGCGATCGCCCTCATGGCAATGCTGTTGGCGGGATGCGCGGAGCAGCCGCAAACCTATCGCGATCTCGACCGGATCAGCCGCGATTACCAGCGTGAGTATAACGCCGGCTCCCGCCAAGCCGTGGCCGATACTTGCCGCATGGCGGAGTATCAGAGCTTCATCGGCCGCGACGGCGCGTCTATTGATCAGGCTTCGCTGCCGCCGCGCGCGCGCGTCGTGTGTTTCGGATGCGCCGTCACTATGGACCACGTGCCCGAGCGGCTTAACTTGCGGCTTGGGGCCGATGGCAAAGTTGCAAGCCTTGGCTGCGGCTGACAAAGGCGAACCAATAGGAGTGGAAACCATGCGTGTGATGTTGATGACCGCGGCGTTGTTGGTCCTTGCCGCTTGCGGCCAGACGACGGCCTCTCCCGCAACCGAAACGCCAACAGCCGAGGCGCCCGCGCCTCAGACGCGCGAAGAAGCCACCGCGCAAGACACGTGCGGCGCATCGCAGTATCGCAGCCTGGTTGGCCAGCAGATCGCCGCGGTCACCGTGCCGGAAGGCGTGCGCACGATCATGCCGGATACGATGGTCACGCAAGATTTCCGCGCCGATCGGGTGAACATTCTTGTCGACGCGCAGGGCGTGATCACGTCGGTCGAGTGTTATTGATGCGAGCGGCGCTCGCAGCGCTCGTGTTTGTCGCCGGCTGCGCCACGCAGCCGGCGGCGCCGCCGCAAAGCGCGGACGAAGCGACCGATCAGGACACGTGTGGCGCGGCGCGTTTCGCGCATCTGATTGGTACGCCGGCGGCCGACATCGATCGAACGACATTGCCGCCGCGCACACGCATCATCACCCCCGACATGGCCGTTACAATGGATTTTTCGGCCGAGCGGCTGAACATCATCACCGGCACGGACGGCCGCGTCGGGTCGCTCAGGTGTTTTTGAAATGCGCGCGATTGTGTCTGCCGCGCTTCTGGCGCTCGCGCTTAGCGCTGACGGCCACGCCGAACCGGCGCCGGCGGCGCTGCGTCGCTCCGATCCCTTCGTTGTTTCGGGGGACGCCTGCGGCGCGAGCCGCTACGCGCATCTCCTTGGGCGCGAATTTGTGACACTTCATCAGGCGTCGCTGCCGGCGCAGACGCGCATCGTAAACGCCCACATGGTCAGCACGTTGGAGTATCGGCCAGAGCGGCTCAATTTGATCCTCGGTGGCGAGGGCCGGGTGATCGTCATCGGGTGTTTCTGACGCACTTGGCTCAGAGGGACGCTGCGGCTATAGACCCGGCTCCAATCCTCCCGGAGCCCGTGAACCAATGCCCGTCGAACGCACCCTGTCGATCATCAAGCCGGACGCGACCAAGCGCAATCTGACCGGTGCGGTCAACGCCGTGATCGAAGAATCGGGTCTGCGCATCATCGCGCAAAAGCGGCTGTGGCTGTCGGAAGGCCAAGCCGAGGGCTTCTACGCAGTCCACAAAGAGCGGCCTTTTTTCCGCGATCTCGTCACCTTCATGATTTCCGGCCCGGTCGTCGTGCAAGTGCTCGAGGCCGATAACGCCGTCGCTAAGTATCGCGATGTCATGGGCGCCACCAATCCGGCCAACGCCGCCGAAGGTACGATCCGCAAGCGCTTCGCGGAATCGATCGAAGCCAATTCGGTGCACGGCTCCGACAGCGCCGAGAATGCCGCGCGCGAGATCGAATTCTTCTTCACCGACCAAGAAATCGTCGGCTGATTGCAAGATTGCATGAGATGCGAAGGGCGCTTGCCGGTTTGGCGAGCGCCCTTTTTGTTTGCCTATTTCTTGGTTCGGTTCTTGTCGCCCAGATCAGGATTGCCCTGCATCGGCGTCATCGGCCCGGAGCCGCCGCCTGGTTTCGACGGCGTTGGTTTGCCTGAGCCTGGCGGCGGCTTCGGGCCTGTATCCGGCGGCTTGCTCATCTGGTTTCTCCTTGGTGGTTGGATGCAAACGCTACGACCGTGCGCGTCCGCTCGTCCAGCTATTTGCGCGCGATGATTTCGATCACTAGCGGCGTCACCATCAATGTGCCCGGCCGTTGCGAAACGCGCGCGAACTCGTCACGCATGTCTTGGGCCATTTGCGGCGTTATGCGATTGAGTTCGAGCAGGCGGTCGATGTGGATGTCGAAAAAGCCGATCGGCCAGCGCCACACATTGTCGTCCTTCGACACAATATCGACGTAGGGTCGAAAACTCTCGAGGCGCAGACCCATTTCGGTCAACCAGTCCGGCAAGTCACGGCCGATATCAGGCTCGCCGCCGGAGCCGCGCCAATTGGCGACGACTTCATCGACGAAGCGCTCGAAGTTCGGCGCTCGCGGCGCCAGACGCCAAGTCTGGTAGTCGATATATTCGTGGATCACGAGCGCGCCGCCGGGACGCAACGCATCGACCAGTTTTTTCAGCGCCGGCTTTGGATGCGGTAGAAACGCCAGCACCCAGCGCACCCAGGCGGCGTCCACATCTTTCACCGGCAGCGCGTCAGTCTCGAAATCGAGCTCAAACGCCTGCACCTGGCTCATGCCGCGCGATTTGGCCTGCGCCTCCAGCGTATCGAGAAAGCGGCGTGAGCGTTCGAGGGCGTACACCGCGCCCGACGGGCCAACGATTTCGGCAAGGTCCATCGTCGCGAAGCCAGGACCGGCGCCGAAGTCGATCACCTTGGCCCCATCGCCGATGCGCGCGCGTGTCCACGCATCGAGCGCACGCGGACGCCAGACACGATGCTGGAAGCCGAGTCGATAGATTTCGTCATCGTGCGTGCCGAGCACATAGTCACGTTCCGCCATGGGCAGTCTCCTCGGCTCCAATATAGATCGCCCAAACGTGGCGTCTCGCCGGAATGGGACGCCTTAGTTGAACGTTCGGGCAAGAGCGGCCAGTGCGCGCGGGTAGAGGTCGTGTTCGAGTGCGAGAATGCGTTGCGCCAGCGTTTCCGGCGTGTCGCCCGGTGCGATCGGCATCGCGG